>CAZJDA010000015.1:17017-85077 GCA_964544705.1 uncultured Bacteroidales bacterium | reverse complement strand
GAATATCCCCGCCGATCTGGTGGTTTGTTTTTGTTGTGGTTAGCCTGCATCGGCGAGAATTGTGGAATGGTTTTTTATATAATTTTCTTTTTGTCTTGGCACAAAAAGAAACAAAAAAGCCAAGGAAAAATGAAGCTTCCACGCGCAATGCCAGCCCTGTCCTCGCCATTTTTCCGGGCCGGCGCACCTGGGTAGCTAACAGTTCTGCTATTTTTCTTGTGTTTTATGGATTTGCTAACTGCATTTGGTTTTGTAAATAAAATTTTGACTGTTGATTGTAGCAACCTTCTTTTTTAGAGATGCAAATATTAACTGTTGTAAAATTTCACTAAATATTCCGTCACTTTTCCTGGCAATAAGTCCCGGCAGGGATGAAATCTTGGTAGAAATTGATATAATGAAAAATATCTCCCGCCGATCTGGTGGTTTGTTTTTCTTGTGGTTAGCCTGCATCGGCGGAAATAGTAGAATGGTTCTTTTATATTATTTTCTTTTTGTCTTAGCACAAAAAGAAACAAAAAAGTCAAGGAAAAATGAAGCATGATTTTTAGGGAGCTGATTAATTTACTTTTCTTGTAACCGGGTGCATCGAAGCATGGGTTATGTTCAAAACTCTTACTTCTTTTTCTGTAATAGTATAAATAATAATATAATCCCACTTATGTATGGATCGATAATTTCCAGGTTGTTTTTCTAGGGATCTCTCTTTTGAATAACCTGCAAAGTTTTTTAGATTTTTGCATTCTTCTATTATTCCTTTTCTTACTTTGTCTGCGATTTTAAGGCTTGCTTCTTCTTTTAGGTATTCAACTATTCTTTTTATAGATTCTTTTGCTTTTGCTGATATTACAACCTTGTCTCTTTTGATTACCATTCCTTAGCTTCTTTTTCCAATTCTTCTATTGTTATATATTCGCCTCTTTCTATTTCTGCCTCTGCTTCTTTTAATTCTTTAAGCATTTGTTTTTTTGTAATAGGTTGGCCTAAAAGATAGCCTACGACTTCGTCATCGTTTTCCTGGGAATACTCATTGGCTATAGCATTCATCATTCGCAATATTTTTTCATCTGCATGTTCTATGTAAGTATGCATTTTTTGCCTTAATTGCTCTAAATTCATAGTTTGGTATATTTTTTATACAACAAAGATAAATAATTATTATTGTTCAATAGCATTTTAGTTTCTGTTGTTTTAAAATTCTTTATTGAACACTACTCGGTATTACTCCAGCCATTCCTAAATTTTTTGCACCTTGTTTTGTAATTATAACGTTTGAAGGCCGGGGAGATAGCTAACTGGTTAAAAACCCTGGAAGGTTTTCAAATATCAATTTGTATTGAAACAAAAAAAACCTTCCAACATAGCTAAGCTGGAAGGTTTTTTTTACAATCAGTGTTTTATTTATTTTTCTTCCACCGGTTCATCAAAAACGCCGGAATCAAGGAGGCCTTGTAAAAATCCTTTCATATCTTCAGATGCCCTTGTAGGAACATCTTTATGCATTTCTGGAACTTCAATGGTTCCATTCTCACTTCCAATGCTATATTTTAGCACGGGGAATAGGATTGTAGCTAAGTCTTCGCCGGAAACAACCTGTTGGAAGAAATATAACCCGGGTAGACGATGTGTACTTAGGTTAACAGAATCTTTGGCAGTTACGGGTTTTGTTTCATTCTTTTTTACCTCGAATTCATCTGCTTTTGTTTCTAAGGGTGATTGATCGTTGGTGTCCAGGATAATGTTTACATCCATACCGTCAAATTTTGCATCACGTGCATCTTCCTTTGTGTTATCGGCTAACATATTAGCCACAAATGTGATGGAATAATTTTCGGGATTGGTATACTTTGCAGAGTCTTGAGCAACAAGTGAATCAAAAGGTTTGCCGCTTTCCAAGGCGCCTTCTGGCAACCCAATAGCATAGCTCATGCTGTCATAGGTGAATTCTACGTTTTTTAAAGCTGTGAGTTTGTCAACATCTTCTATAACGGAATCATCGTCATCATTATCATTGCATTGCGAAAAGGCTATGATGATGCCAAAAATCGCCATAAATGCCAAGTAATTGTAAAATCTTTTCATAATAGTAAAGTTTTGTTTTTAAATATAAAAAATTTTTATAAGTTATGTCCCATTTTTTCCTTTTTGGTGCGTAGATAAAACTCGTTAAATTTATTGGGTTTTATCCTTATAGGCACATTTTCCGTTATTTCAATTCCATAGCCGGCTATACCGGCTTTTTTTGTTGGATTATTGGATATTAGTTTTATTTTCCTTGCTCCCAAATCCCTGATAATCTGAGCGCCAATACCATAATCTCTTTCATCGGGTTGAAAACCGAGTTTTTCGTTGGCTTCTACAGTATCATAGCCGCTTTCTTGGAGGTGGTATGCTTTTAACTTGTTCATCAGGCCTATGCCTCGGCCTTCTTGGTTAAGGTAAATAATAATCCCTTTTCCTTCATCATTCACCATTTGCATGGCTTTATGCAGTTGAGAACCACAATCACATTTCCTGGATGCGAATACATCACCGGTAACGCAAGAAGAGTGCACCCTAACAAGGATGGGTTCGTCTTCTTTCCATTCTCCTTTTATCAAAGCTATATGTTCCGTATCATTGGTGATCTGCCTAAAGCCTATCAATTCAAATTCGCCGTAATCGGTAGGCATATGAACTTGTACCTCTCTTTTTATGAGGCTTTCGTTTTTAATTCTATAGGCTATAAGGTCTTTTATTGTAACAATTTTAAGGTTGAATTTTCCAGCTATCTCCATTAGTTCGGGCAACCTAGCCATGGTGCCGTCTTCATTCATGATCTCAACCAAAGCTCCGGCGGGTTTAAAACCTGCTAACCTGGCCAGGTCGATGGTTGCTTCAGTATGTCCGGCTCTTCTGAGTACACCGCTTTTTTTTGCTTTTAGTGGGAAAATGTGCCCGGGCCGTCCTAAGTCAGTGGGTTTTGTGCTTTCATCAACAAGCGCCCTAATGGTTTTAGCCCTATCTGCCGCGGAAATACCTGTTGTGCATCCATGTCCTATTAAATCAACAGAAACAGTAAATGGCGTTTCATGCGATGAAGTGTTTTTAGCTACCATCAGGTCTAAGTTAAGCTCTTCGCATCTTTCTTCTGTTAATGGAGTGCATATAAGGCCCCTGCCATGCTTGGCCATGAAATTAACGATACCAGGCGTAATGTTTTCTGCTGCAGTGATAAAATCTCCCTCGTTCTCGCGGTTTTCATCATCTACTACAATAACCAACTTACCTTCTTTAATATCCTTAATAGCTTCCGGGATTGTATTGAGTTTAAATTCCATTGTTTTTACCTTCACTTATTTTTGCAAAATTATATAAAATTCTATTGCTTAAGGGTATGGTTTTATAATAATTATTTATTATTAACATTATATTACTATAAATGAATACAAGGGTCAATTATTGTGTATTGTATTTTTCAATTTGGATTTATGCCTTCTAAATGAATATTTTATAATAATTTTGCAAAATATTAAAAATCAATGATAGATATGAAAAACGGAACATTTTTAATTATTACTTTATTTTTCTTCTCTTTATTTACAAAGGCTCAGCAATTGGATAAAAAAGACAGCGTCAATCTATCTCAATTGGAAAATGAAAAGGTGTTATTAATACAAAAAGGATTATTGGACAGTGCCGTTAAGGTATCGATGAATAAGCTTGAATTGCTGGAAGAGAATTCTTCTTGGCAACAATATATCGATGAGGTAGTAGCTATGGGTGAAAAATATACTTCTATGCGGCAAGGCATGAGAACCGGCCAATTATTGGAAACTGCTTTAAAAAAGGTGCCTGCATATATAGACACAACTTCTGCTAGTTATAGAAAACTACTGGAAGTAAGCGGGAAGATTTACTTGCGCAATCGTGCTTTAGTTAAAGCAGTAAATGTAATCCATAAGCATAAGAAAATATTAGAAAACATAGAAAACCCGAGCAAAGAAGAACTTGGCAGATGCTACCAAATGCTTACCGAAGCTTATATATTTATGGGAAACCCAAACGTTTATCAAAATTTACAAAAAACATTCAATATATACAGGGATTTGGGTGATCCTTATGCCTTGGCGAGAGTACAAGGCAACCTTGGGCAAGTTATGTTTTTGGTAAATCCTTTGTTTGGATACGAGATCTTGGAGCAAGCGGAAAAGAACTATCAAAAAAGCGACCTTACCAGCCATAAAGATATAGCCGTGCTAAATATGTACATGGGTATGAGCCTCACAAATCAAAAGAAGCGCGAAGAAGCGGCCAAAAAATTCAATTATGCTTATCAAACATTTTCTCCAAAAAACAAGGATGATTCTACTTTTACCTTGGCTTTAAGTGTTAATCATGCTTCCAATTATATGGAAATGGATAGCTTGGAAAGAATGGGAAAATTTGTTTCCATAGCAGATAATATTTCAAGTAAATTGTTTGCAGAAAACTCCTACCAGGTTTCTGTTGTAGACGGTTTAAAAGCTCAATGGTTCTTAGAGAAAGGCCAATATGATTCGGCTATTTATTATCGCAGCCAATGTATTGATAAACAAAAAGCCCTTTTTGGCGAAAAAGGCCATAGGATAGGGCATTCTTATATGATGATCTCGGAAGCATATAAAGAGCAGGAGCAATATAAAAAAGCCTTAGAATATGCTCAAAAAGCCTTAATGACAGATTTTTCCCAGTATCCGAATGATAAACAAGTGAGCTTTTTGCCCAAGATCTCCAATAATTTAAATGCTACGGTCACCATCCAGCATTTACAATGGAAAATTGAGATTCTTTTAGATTTATATGCACAAGACAATAACATCAAATGGTTGAAATTGGCTCATAAGCATTTTTTTTCTTGCGATACATTAATGAATATCCAACAACAGAGCTGGTTAGATGAAGATATGATGACCCATAACGAGATAAACAGGAGCTTTTACAACGAGGCTGTGAGTAATTCCCTGGTGCTTTATGAAAACACAGGTGATGAAAAATATTTCAATTCTGCTTATCATTTTGCTTCATCTAGCAAAACAAAATTACTGGTTTACCAAATAAAGCGTTTAGAAAAGTACAAAAGCGCCCCCGGGGATGAAAGCGATGAAAAACAAGCAAGAGAAATGGCACTTTCACAAATTGAAAAGGAGTACGATATAATTAAAGAGAGCAACAACAAGGCCCAGATCGATTCTATTGAAAGAGCCTTGTTTGATGCCCGCTTAAGCTTAATGATAGAAAACGAGCGTGTCAAAAATGAAACGCCTCAACATTCAAGTGTGTCGTTGTCTGATTTCCAGGTTGATATTAAGGATTTGACCGGCAACCTTGATGATAATACTGCCATTATAGAATATATTATTGGGAATGATGAACTGTATATTTTTTCTTTTACATCAACATCCAAAAATATTGATATTGTTGATATTGATGATGAATTTAACGAGAATATAAAGCGTTTTTCCAGGGAGATCAAAACCGGGTCAACTAGCTTGAATGGTAGGCTCACTGGTTATTTACTTAAAAGTGTCTATCCTAAAGTTAAGGATAAGGAAAAACTGGTTATTTTGCCTTATTCCATGTTGTTTAATATTCCTTTTGAGGTATTGCAAGTCCCTTCCACCAATAAGATGCTGGTAGAAAGCCATCATATTTCGTATAATTATTCTGCTTCATTATATGTGCGCAGCCTGGACAAGGAAAATCAATCAGAAGCAGCCAGGTCGATAGCTTTATTTGCACCTGGTTTTTTGGATAACGATATTGCCGAGATCGCTGAAAATAACCTTTACCGTTCTGCTTCATTGTTAGAAGAAGAAGGCATAACAGGTGAAGGAGCAATGAGCTTGTCTGCTTTACCTTATTCTATAAGTGAAGTGGAGAATATTTCACGGTTGTTTGAAGATAAAGGTTGGAAATATCCTGTTTATAAAGGTTCTGAGGCTACTGAAAGGAATTTCAGGGAAAATGCCCCCGGTAAAAAAATTGTACATATTGCAACCCATGGAATTTCTGACAATAATAATGAAGAACGTTCAGGGCTGTTTTTCAGCCAAAAATCTTTTTCATCCGTAAATAACGAGAATGAAAACGATGGTTTTCTTTTTCTAAAAGAAATATATAGTTTAGGACTTAATAATGACTTGGTGGTATTAAGCGCATGCAAGAGCGGGATAGGGAAGATTTTTGAAGCAGAGGGTGTATTTGCTTTACCACGTGGTTTTATTTATAGCGGTGTGCCCAATATCATTGTTTCTTTATGGAAGATTCATGATCAAAAAACCAAGGAACTTATGTTTACTTTTTACCGTTATTATTTGGAAGGCAATAGTTATTCGCAAGCATTACAGAAAGCGAAGTTGGAGATGATCAAGAAGGACGGGCTACCTATTGACTGGAGCGGGATCATTTTAATTGGAAATTAGCAATCCTTTCAAAATTGAAGTAAAAATCCAGGTATAGCTTACTCAAAAAGATTCCCTGGATTTTTTTTGGATGATTTTTTACTAACTTATAGAGATTTAATTGCTAATTAATTTCTGGCGCTTTTTTTTCTTTTCGAAGGGATTTCTTGCCAAACACCTTTTCCATTTTCATTTGTTCCTTAACATCCACTTTTTCGTAGTTTTTGTATTTAAAAATGAAGATATGAGCATTTTCGAAACCGTGCTTTTGCCCTTTGCTGGTAAAATAAGGTTTAATGGAAAGCAAGTCATTATTGATGTTTTCCAAACATTTGTCAAAATCTACCCCGTATTCCTGCAAGGCCCGTAAAAAATACAACGTAATATCATACCCGAGGAATGCATAAAGTTTTGGTTCGGTTTTATACTGTGAGCGGTATTTGCGCACAAATCGTTTTACTTTTTCTTCATCATAATCAATAAATGAAGTAGTTGATATATGGGTTTCCAGGTTTTCCATCTTCTCATAGTCAAGAGACTCAATATTTTTCCATGTGGGAAGCCCAAAAAGAATCACGTTCTCTTTTAAGCTGTCATCCATCAGGTTAAGCTTGTTAATAAAGTCAACAGCATAGTTTTTTTGCATGATCAAAGGAAAAATAACATTCTTCTTTTCTTCTGATAAGGTATCTATAATGTTTTTAATAGAAGTTATTTCCACTTCTTCTTCATCAAGCTTGTCTTCTTTAAAAAAATCTTTAAATATTACCTCAGTATATTGAAAGCCTTTAACCTGGTTGTTTTTGCATGTATCATTTGCAACTTTTTGTATGATGTTAAAAATGGACTTGGACCTTTTGCTATCGTCATGCACTATGATAATGTTTTCATCAGCATGGTTATCAACAATAAAACTGAGCAACTGTTGCAAATGTGTTTTTTTTGAAGCCCTAACCTGGAAAACATTTGAATTACCATATAGTTTGGTATCATTAGAAAGCGGTGATATGATTTTCATGTTTTCATTTGTAGTATGTTGAGATAAATAATTTATCATATCGGGATAAAAAGGGCCAATAACCAAATCTATATTTTTGAAGCTAGGGTCATTTATAACTTTTTTTATTTGGGCAGTATCATCAGCAACATCATAAACATTAACAACCAATTTTAATCCTGCTTTTTCCAGGCTGTCAAGAGCAATAAGCACCCCTTCATAAAAGGGTGCAAAGGTAAAGGGTTTGAAAAATTTGCGTTTAGCATTTTTTTGTGTGAAGTCGATCTTAAAAAGTTCGTCTGTATAAAAAGGGACCATTATACCCATTTTGTATTTTTCTTTTTTTCTTGCGCTATCGCAATTAAATGGAATTGTTGTGTCTTTTATTGCTTTGGTTAACAAGGAGTCAGGAATAATCGTATCTTTTTTATCAATATTAAGGATGGTATCATTTGTAGCTAGTTTAGACGTGTCTTTGCTTATATTTACAGGAACTTTGATTACCTGGCCATATTTAAGCCCGTTAGATAGAATGGGATTGGCTTCAACAAGTTCTTTAACAGTAATACCATATTCTTTTGCAATTCCGTAAACGGTTTCTTTTTTTGCAACTTCATGCAAAATAATTTTTTTTGCAACGGGGATTTTCAAAACAGTTCTTGCCTTCAAACCGTCCTTTAGTTCTTCTTTATTAGCAGCTTTAATCTTTTCAATGGCAACATCATAAGCTTTGGAAATAGAAAAAAGTGTTTGTTTTCTTTTTACTTTATGTAAATAGTAGCTTTTGCCATCTATGGTTGTGATTTCTTCGGATTTTTCTATAGTTTTTTGAGCCATAGAAGCAGAAGTAACTAAGAGAGCAAAAAAAAGCAAGATTAATTTTAGGTAAAAATAATTGGTTTTCATAATTAGTGATTTAAGCTTTTTCATGTTATTCCCATTCAATTGTTGCCGGGGGCTTAGAGCTAATATCATAAACAACCCTGTTAACACCTTTCACCCTATTTATGATTTGGTTAGAGACTTTAGCAAGGAAATCGTAGGGCAGGTGTGCCCAGTCGGCTGTCATGCCATCGGTTGAGGTTACAGCTCTTAAACATACAGTATTTTCATAAGTACGTTCATCTCCCATAACACCAACAGACTGCACGGGCAAAAGTATTGCCCCGGCTTGCCATACCTTGTCATAAAGTCCTTCTTCTTTTAACGCGTTGATATATATGTAGTCAGCTTCTTGTAAAATTTTTACTTTACCAGGAGTAAGATCTCCAAGTATCCTGATGGATAACCCAGGGCCTGGGAACGGGTGGCGTTCTATGAATCGCTTGTCAATACCAAGGGTTCTTCCCACTTCGCGTACTTCATCTTTAAATAGGTACCTTAAAGGCTCTACAATGTGGAGGTTCATGTTCCCAGGTAAGCCACCAACATTATGATGTGACTTGATTGTAGCAGAGGGGCCTTTTACTGACAATGATTCAATTACATCCGGGTAGATGGTTCCTTGTCCAAGCCATTTTACATTGCTGATTTTTTTTGCCTGTGCATTAAATACATCTATAAAGAGTTTCCCAATGATTTTCCTTTTTTTCTCCGGGTCTGATACGCCATTAAGCTTAAAAAGAAATATATCACTTACTTCTACACCTTTTACGTTTAAGCCCATATTTTTATAGGATTCCAAAACTTCCTGGTATTCATTTTTTCGAAGCAATCCGTTGTCCACAAAGATGCAATGCAAGTTATCCCCAATGGCTTTATGCAGGAGTATTGAAGCTACTGTTGAATCTACTCCACCTGATAAACCCATAACTACTTTGTCGTTACCAAGCTTCTCTTTTAGTTCTTTAATGGTAGTATCTGCATAAGCTTCGGCAGTCCAGGTTTGACTGCATCCACAAATATCAACAATAAAATTTCTTAATAAGACCTTACCTTGTTCTGTATGATAAACCTCAGGGTGGAACTGTATTCCATAAAATTTTTTGTCGGTAAAGCGAAACCCTGCAATTTTCACATCGTTAGTGCTTGCAACAATCTCTGAGTTACCTGGCAATTGTGTAATGGTATCTCCATGCGACATCCATACTTGGGTTTGTAAATCCATCCCTTTAAGCAATTCACAATCATTTTTTAGATAAGAAAGTCTTGCCCTACCATATTCCCTAGTTTCTGATGCACTAACAGCGCCTCCTATAGTATGTGCCATAAGCTGTGCTCCAAAACAAACGCCTAATATAGGGGCTTTCCCTTTAATATTTTCAAGGTCTATTCGGGGTGCATTATCATCCCTAACAGAGAAAGGACTGCCTGAAAGGATAATACCCTTGGTCAAATTATCAATGATGGGGATTTTATCACAAGGATGAATTTCACAATAAACATTAAATTCTCTTACTCTCCTGGCTATGAGCTGAGTATATTGCGAGCCAAAATCTAAAACCAGTATTTTTTCGTGCATTTTCTTGTTTTGATAAAATTATTCGTAAAAATATAAATTATACACTAATGAGAAAAAATATAATTTGATAATATTGTCCTTTATGCAAAAATGGCATCAATATTTGTCTTATTGAATATTTATATATATTTTTATCCAAGTAAAATAAAGAGATTCTATTTTACGTTAAAGTATACGAATTTTTATTAAATTGATTATAAATGAAGGCTTTACTTAAACTGGTATTGATTTTTTTATTGATGAATTTTAGCCCGGTAAATGGCTTACAAACTACGGTAAATGCAACAGGCAAAGGAAAGATTGATGAGGATAAAAAATTGCTGGTATATACTTATGAAATTAAGGATATGATAGCAAAGCCTGTTTGGAGGCTTACAAAAAAGGCTTTTGACGAAGCCAATAAAATGAATGCAGACATAATTATTATACATATGAATACCTATGGCGGCACTCTTGATGCGGCTGATTCAATAAGAACAAAAATATTAAACTCTTCCATACCTGTATTTGTATTTATTGATAATAACGCAGCTTCTGCCGGCGCTTTGATCTCTATTGCTTGCGATAGCATTTATATGCGCCCGGGTGCAAGCATTGGTGCAGCAACAGTTGTAAGCCAGCAAGGAGAGCCCATGCCCGATAAATACCAGTCATTTATGCGTTCTATGATGCGGTCTACCGCCGAAACCAAAGGCAGAGACCCAAAGATTGCTGAAGCTATGGTTGAATCGTCTATATATATTGAAAATGTTTCGGATTCGGGTAAAGTCCTTACTTTCACGGCTACCGAAGCCTTAAAACATGGGTATTGCGAAGCAAAAGCAAACAATATTGAAGATGTGCTAAAAAAATGTAATATCGAAAACTATGAGCTGAAAAAGCAACATCTCACAGGAATGGACAAGTTTATCAATTTTTTAATCAGCCCAGTAATTAGCAGCATTTTAATCATGATGATTATTGGAGGAATATACTTTGAATTGCAATCCCCGGGAATTGGTTTTGCACTTGCTATTGCTATTATAGGTGCACTTTTTTATTTTGCGCCATTATATGTTGAAGGACTGGCAGAGAACTGGGAAATATTGCTTTTTATCGGTGGGCTTGTCCTTATTGGTGTTGAATTATTCGTGATACCGGGATTTGGTGTTGCCGGTATTGCTGGTATTATCCTTGTAGTGGGTGGCCTTGTCCTTAGCATGGTTGATAATATCGGGTTTGATTTTTCTTATGTGAATGGCGATGCTATTGTTCAGTCTTTCTTTATTGTCATTATATCTTTTTTCCTTGCCCTTATTCTTTCTTTTTATGTGAGTAGAAAGCTGTTTACAACATCTAAATTTAAACACTTGGCTTTACAAGACATTCAGCAAAAAGAAGATGGTTATACATCGGCTGATAATACTTATAAAGTTATGATCGGCCAACAAGGAATCACTCATACCATGCTGCGGCCTTCCGGCAAAGTTGAAATAGAAAACGAAATTTATGATGCTACTGCTATTTCAGGCTACATAGATAAAGGCCAAAAAATTGAAGTAATTAAGTACGAAACAGCGCAGCTTTTTGTAAGAAAAGTATAGCTTCATAGTGATTTTATTTATAATTTTGCAAGAATCTTGATTTTTTAATAAGAAAGGGTTCTTCTATATAATTTTATTATACATTAAACTATTATTAAAACAACGAAAAAGTGGAGTTAATATGACAAACAATTCAAAAATAACTGTTTTACAAGGAGATATAACAAAGATAGAGGTTGATGCAATCGTTAATGCAGCAAATAACACTTTATTAGGAGGTGGGGGCGTAGATGGCGCTATCCATAAAGCTGCAGGGCCAGAACTTCTTAAAGAATGCAGGAAACTTAATGGATGTGAAACCGGAAAAGCAAAAATAACAAACGCATATAATTTACCTGCCGAATATGTAATTCATACAGTAGGTCCAGTTTGGCATGGTGGAAATCAAAAGGAGGAAGAATTACTTGCAGATTGTTATAAAAACAGCCTTGCGCTTGCCGCAAAAAATGATGTAAAATCTATTGCGTTTCCTAATATTAGCACAGGTGTTTATAGGTTTCCTAAACAACTGGCGGCCATGATCGCTTTTAATGAAGTGAAAAAAATCCTGGAAAATGATGAAACCATCGAAAAAGTTTTATTTGTTTGCTTTGATAACGAAAATTTTCAACTTTATAAGAACATGGTTAACGGGTAACATCATTGTTTAGCAATTTATATTTCGTAAAACATTGGTATGAAAAGTATTTAGGGTGCTTAAAGATTTTTTTAGCACCCTAAATATATATATATATAAATCCAATATATATAACCTTTTCCTGGAACCCTAATTTATTCATGTTTCCAGTTTTCAAAATAAATCATTAACTTTGCAGCCATTTTTGAAATTATGTTTTAAGTACCCTTTATTATGGGCAATTGAGCAAAATATAGCTATATGATAACAATTACATTACCAGATAATTCACAACGTGAATACCAAGAGGGTGTTACAGCTCTTGATGTTGCCAAAGATATTAGCGAAGGTTTGGCTAGGAATGTTTTAAGTGCAAAAGTTAACGGGCATGTACAAGATGCAACCTTGCCCATTAATGAAGATGCTTCCTTAAAACTGTATACTTGGCAAAATGATGAAGGCAAAGCTACTATGTGGCACTCTTCAGCGCACATCATGGCAGAAGCTATAGAACAGTTATTCCCTGGTGTTAAATTTGGTATAGGGCCAAATATTGAAAATGGATTTTATTATGATATCGACCCCGGCGATAGAACCATTACAGCCGAAGATTTGCCACATATTGAAAAGAAAATGATGGAAATTGCTAAAAGCAAGCAAGAATTTCAAAGAAGAGAAATATCCAAGAAAGATGCACTAAAGCTATACAAAGAAAAAGGTGATGAATACAAAGTAGAGCTTATTAATGAACTTGAAGACGGGCAAATTACCCTATATGAATCCGGTACTTTTGTAGACCTTTGCCGTGGCCCTCATATTCCTCATACAGGATATATTAAAGCCATAAAGCTGCTTAACGTGGCAGGCGCTTATTGGAGGGGAGATGAAAATAACAAAATGCTTACAAGGATTTATGGCATCACTTTCCCCAAGAAAAAAGAACTTAACGAGTACCTTGAAATGCTCGAAGAAGCCAAGAAACGTGATCATCGTAAATTGGGAAAAGAACTGGAATTGTTCACCTTTTCTCAAAGCGTTGGACAAGGCCTTCCCTTATGGCTTCCTAAAGGCGCTCTTCTTAGGGAAAAATTGGAAAATTTCCTCAAAAAAGTTCAAAGAGAGTATGGTTATGAACAAGTTATAACACCTCATATCGGGCAAAAGGAACTTTGGGTTACTTCTGGTCATTATGCCAAATATGGAGAAGATTCTTTCAAACCTATTAAAACACCAGCAGAAGGCGAAGAATTCCTTTTAAAACCGATGAACTGCCCCCATCATTGCGAGATATTCAAAAGTTCACCGCATTCTTATAAAGACTTACCTATTAGGTATGCAGAGTTTGGCACGGTTTACAGGTATGAACAAAGTGGTGAATTACACGGACTTACTAGGGTAAGGGGCTTCACACAAGACGATGCACATATTTTTTGCCGTCCAGACCAATTGAAAGAAGAGTTCATCAAAGTGATTGATATCATCTTGTATATCTTCAAGACTCTCGAATTCAATAACTACGAGGTACAAATCTCTTTAAGAGATCCCAAGGACAAGAAAAAATACATTGGTACGGATGAAAACTGGGAAAGAGCTGAAAACGCTATTATAGAAGCTACAGCAGAAAAAGGGCTTAATGCCATTACCGAATACGGGGAAGCTGCATTTTATGGGCCTAAGCTCGACTTTATGGTAAAAGATGCGTTGAATAGAAAATGGCAACTAGGAACTATACAAGTAGATTATAACTTACCAGACAGGTTTGAACTGGAATATACAGGTAGTGATAACCTAAAACACAGGCCTGTTATGATACACAGGGCTCCTTTTGGTTCGATGGAACGTTTTGTAGCAGTATTGCTTGAACATTGCGGTGGTAATTTTCCCTTATGGCTCACTCCTGGGCAAGTTGCAATATTGCCTATCAGCGAAAAATATGAAAAATATGCCGAAAAAGTTTTCAATTTATTAAATAATTCCGATATTCGCAGTTTTATTGACTATAGAAATGAAAAAACTGGGAGGAAAATTCGTGATGCCGAAGTCAAGAAAATTCCTTACATGATTATTGTTGGCGAAAAAGAAGAGAAAGAGGGAACCGTTTCAGTGAGAAAACACGGCGAAGGAGATATTGGAAAAAGTACAACAGAAGAATTCGCCAAAAAAATCAATGATGAGATTAAGCAACTTTTAAATAGAAATCAGGTCTAACTAAATTAAGGAGGATTTAAATATAGCAGCACTAGGACATAAACCACGTTCAAACAGGAGAAGGCCACCAAGAAAAAGGGAAGAGCCATACCGAATCAATGAAAGAATCAGGGTACCAATGGTACGCCTTGTGGGTGATAACGTTGAACAGGGAATTTATCCCACTAATGAGGCCAGGCAAATGGCTGATGAAAAGGAACTAGACCTGGTAGAAATTTCACCCAAAGCAAGTCCACCGGTATGTAAGATCATTGATTACAAGAAATTTCTTTATGACAAGAAAAAGAAACAAAAAGAACTAAAAGCGAAAACAGCGAAAGTTGTTGTTAAAGAGATTCGTTTTGGGCCAAATACCGACGAGCATGATTTTAACTTTAAAAAAAACCATGCCAAAAAATTTCTCCAGGATGGTGCTAAAGTTAAAGCAGATGTTTTTTTTAAAGGCCGGTCTATCATCTATAAGGAAAAAGGAGAATTTATCCTGCTAAAACTGGCCCAGGAACTGGAAGAATATGCTAAAGTTGAGCAATTGCCCAAGATGGAAGGCAAAAGGATGATCATGCTTTTAGCGCCAAAGAAAGCACCGGGGAAATAGCCCCGATTAATATATTTGTTAAATTTAGTATAAAAATGAGAAGAGATGCCGAAACTGAAGACAAAATCCAGTGCTAAAAAACGTTTTGGAGTTACTAGCACAGGGAAGTTAAAGAGAAAGCATGCTTACAAAAGCCACATTCTTACAAAAAAGTCAACAAAAAGAAAGCGCAAACTTGCACATTTTACATTAGTGCATAAAGCTGACGAAAAAAGGATGAAAGAGCTTTTAAGCGGCAAATAATCTTTCCTATTAATTAAGGTTAAGTTTAAAAAAATTACAAACCATTGTTTGAGCCGTAAGATTCTTGTAAAAGAACGCTTAAACAAAAAAATTGAAAATTATGCCAAGAGCAGCAAACAAAGTAGCAACAAGAAGAAAAAGGAAAAAGGTTTTAAAACAAACCAAAGGCTATTGGGGCGCGAAAAACAACGTGTGGACAGTAGCAAAAAATGCCTATGAAAAAGGATTAACATATGCATATCGCGACCGAAAAGCCAAAAAGCGTATGTTTAGACGTTTATGGATAGCACGGATCAACGCCGCAGCTAGGCTGCATGGTATGTCTTATTCAGAATTTATGGGCAAACTTAAAGCCAATAATATTGACATCAACAGGAAGGTTTTGGCAGATATGGCCATGAATCACCCGGATGCCTTTAAAGAGATAGCGAAAAAAGTGAGCAAGTAGCTTTTTTAAATCAAACAATACAAAAATCAGCCTGTTGTTATACCAGCAGGCTGATTTTTTATGGAATATTATGCATTTTCTACTTGTCCTAACTTACTAAAAGCCGGACGTAGGAGCTATCCCCGCCAATATTGATAGCATCTTCTACACCAAGATATTGAAGTCTTATGAGAAGTTCTCTCAACCTATCTGCTGCATCCCAAGTTTCATCGGGATTTTTTATCGGCCAGGCAAAAGGGCAGCCCTTAGTGGTAGTTTTTAAAATGGTTCCACCTCTAAAGTGTATTCCAGCAACTTCTTCGCTGCTCAGCACCTTTATTTCCATCGATTCGTTCAAGACCCCATCAAAAGAACGAATATTGCCTATCACTTCTCAAGTGTGGCCTTTGAAGACGATGCTATATTCAAATACACCGATTTTTCTCACGGTGTGGATTTTAGTGGTGCAGAGTTTTTTGGTTATGCCGATTTTAAATATGCAGAATTTGAAGGCCCTTATAAGTTTTCAAAGAGCCAGGTAAAAGGTAGCGGAGATTTTAAGTATACGAAATTCAGGTAGTATGCAAAAGACTTTTAAAAATTCTTTTTTGTCAACAATTAGGTGTTTTAGAAAAATGCAAAAGCCTTCTTATAAGGATATAAAAATATACACTAACAATAAATTCCTCCAAAAATTTCTCTTTTATAAAGCAAAAAAATATACTTTTGTAGGCTAATAACAAAAAAACATATTGAATTTTTACTTTTAATCAAAAAGAATTTGTGCTTTTTTAATTCAATCCAGTAAAGTATTATTTATAAACTACAAACAAAGAATGATGATTAAAGAACTAATAAAACCAATGCTTTATTTTTTACTATTTGCGATACTATTAAATAGTTGTTCAATCGGAAAAATAGTATCTAAAAGAACACAAACAAAATTAATTAATAGCACATTAAATCATGAACAAATTAATGATGATATAAATTATTTCTTAGCAAATATTGAAGCCATTGCGCCAAATCCTTATATTTTTGGACATAAAACAAAGATAGATAGTATTGCTAATGAAATAAAAAGTTGCCAAGCATTGGAACCCATTGAATTCTACGAGAAACTCCAGGTATTAATTGGATCTTTTAATATACCCCATCTATACTCTTATTTCCCGGTAGAGTATTTAAAAAATAATATCAAAAAAGATGGTGGATTTATTGAACACTCAACAAAAATTAAACAACCAGGCAGCAATGATTTAAGATATGAAGGCCCAGTTTATGTTGTTATCAACAATGGTGTTTTTAGCAGTGCAAATATGATGGCTAATGCTATCGAAGATTTTGACCTGGCAACTATTGTTGGCCAACCAAGTGGAGCAGTTGTAAATGAACTTGGCGAAATTTTGGCAGTACGACTACCCAATTCAGGAATATCTTGCTGGATACCTTCTGCAATGTTCATTAGAGCTAATGGAGACCGTTCGAACCCAAACCCTGTTTTACCATGTATTTGGATTGAACAAGAAAAGTTAAATACAATAAAAATGGAAGAATTGGTTAAGATTATTGAAAATAGTAAAAATTAGCACCCTTCAGTGATATAAAAATTTATAACTTTGTTTCTTAAAGACGAGTTATTCCATCAATTTTAAAGAGCTTCTCAATTATACCATCATCGAATCTAAGCATTTCTTAATTAATGTTTACGATATCTTGCTGTCTCTTTTTATTATAGTAGTTGCCATTATCATAACACGCATATTAAGAAGCATTTTCAAGCGAATGGTAAAGAAAAACAAGCTTGACAAGGGTACAGGATGGTCTATCTTTTCTATAATCAAGTATTTTATATGGGTTATCATTATTGTTCTTGTCCTTGACACTTTTGGGGTGAAGATTACTATACTTCTTGCAAGTGTAGCTGCTTTACTTGTTGGTGTTGGTCTTGGAATTCAACAATTATTTAGCGACCTTGCATCTGGCATTATTACTCTTGTTGAAAGAAACCTAAAAGTGAGCGATGTTATTCAGCTTGACGATGGTACCGTTGGAAGGGTTCTCAGCATTGGGCTGCGAACTTCAAAAATTAGGACAAGGGATAACATCATTATGATCGTTCCCAATTCCAATTTCGTAAACGACAGCATCATCAACTGGAGCCACATGGAAAGAAGCACCCGTTTTTATGTGCAAGTCGGTGTAGCTTATGGGTCTGATGTTAAGTTAGTTGAAAAAGTTCTTTTGGATTGTGCAGCCAAACACGAAGGCGTTTCCAAAACGCCAAGCCCTTTTGTCCGGTTTTATGATTTTGGAGATTCTTCACTCGTTTTTCAGCTTTATTTCTGGGTAGAACGCTCCTTTTTTATTGAAAATATTAAAAGCGACCTCCGGTTTTACATCAGTGATGCTTTTCGCGATAACAAAATCCACATCCCTTTTCCACAGAGGGATGTGCATATTAAAAAATCTTAAAGCTTTTGCAAACATTTTATTGGGTTTTGGAAAATAAACCTATATTTGCAAGCATACGAATTAAAAAAAACATTTCATGAAAAAAACAAGCATTTTGATTTTAACAGCGCTTACCATGGTATTGAGTGGTAACATTTTTAGCCAGAAACTTAAAACACATGAGGATTCCATAAGTTATTCTTTGGGTATTATGATGGCTGACCAATTGAAACCTGCCAATATTGAAGAAGGAACTTTGAATTATAAAGCTCTTTTTGATGCCTTTGAAACCACTATGGAAGAAGAAGACTTGAAAATCCCTGTAGAAAAAGCTAAAGTAATTATCCAGGACTATTTTCAAAAATTGCAAGAAAAAGGCAGTGAAGAAGCTATAGCAAAAGGCCAAGAATTTCTTGAAGAAAATGCCAAAAGAGAAGAAGTAAAAGTCACTGAATCCGGTTTGCAATACGAAATCCTTACAGAGGGAACTGGAGAATCCCCAACGGCAGACAGCAAAGTAAAAGTACATTACAAAGGCACCCTGATTGACGGCACTGTATTCGACAGCTCTTATGAAAGGGGAGAACCTGCTACATTTGGTGTATCACAAGTAATTAAAGGATGGACAGAAGCATTGCAACTGATGAAAGTGGGCGGAAAATGGAAACTCTATATCCCTTATGAGTTAGGATACGGCGAAAGAGGAGCCGGCCCTGACATAAAACCATACAGCACACTCATATTTGAAGTGGAATTACTGGATATTGAGGAGTAAAAGAAAATCCAGGAAAGTTATTTTTAACGAATGTAGGTATAAAATCCATTAAATCCACATTCTTCATTGTTGGAACTATGAGGAATGTGGATTTCTCATTATAATTTTATACTATTTTGATTCAAAAAAAATATTATGGACATCATCAAGAAGTTGATTACATAGAGGAATACGATGGCAAAATGCATGCTTACGAAATTAAGTGGAACCCCAATGTGCAAGTAAAATTTCCTAAAAGCTTGTTAAATTCATATAATGACATAGAAACAAGAACCATAAAAAGGATAATTTTATGGATTATATTCTGAAAATCTAATGTTCAACAATTTAGTTATGTTTATTCCATAAAACGGTTTGAGCTTATAACAAACAAAAAAAATCACCTCCTTGTAACCTTTCCATATTACATCGGTATCCATTAATGAAAGCACTTAATAAAAACAGCTAAACAATAAAACATGCAATCATGGCAAGAAACCTGCTTAATGATTATCACAGGAAAAAGCATGAAAGAACCACGCAACAACAAATTCACCGTAAGAGAGGACGAAGATGGTGATTACAAAATTGATGTCTATAACCTGGAAATGCATATGGATTTTGAAGTGAGTATCCCAAAAGATATCTCACTAAATATCAACACCATAAACGGGGATATTTTTATTGCCGGTTTTAAAAACCAAACAGACATCAATACCATTAGTGGTTTTATTGATTTGAATTTCAAAACCTTACATCATTATTCAATAAATATCGGAAAATTACAGAATTTAAACTTATTGTTAAAAAATTACCGTTTATTGTTGATTAATATACGTTCGTTGATAATAGTTGTTAAACCCTTATAGAATCATTACATTTGAAAATCCAATTATTTATAACCATACACCAAATTCAATTAGCATGAAACAGGCAATGTTTAAGATGATTAAAATGTATACCAAATCAAAACATTGCCAAAAAAAATTAAAAAAGCATGAAAAAAATTGTTTTACTTTTAGCCCTGGGCTTTGTTGCAGGTAATTTTGCTTTTTCACAACCGTGGAACAAATACCTGCCAACGGACAAAAAAGATTTAACCTTAAAAGATCACCAAAAAGCTTTTAAAAAGTACTGGCAACCTTACGATATTGAGAATGGCTGGTACAAAGATTCTAAAGGCAACAAGCAAAAAGCTTGTGGATGGAAGCAGTTTAAGCGCTGGGAATATTTCTGGGAATCCAGGGTTGATCCACAAACTGGAGCATTCCCAAAAACTTCTGCACCGGAGGAGTTTCACAAATATGTTGCAAAAAATGGAGACTATACCAAGGATGGAGGAAACTGGGTTACACTTGGAACAAATAGCTCAACAGGCGGATATGCCGGGATAGGAAGGATTAATACCATTGCTTTCCATCCCAGTAATGATGACATCTTTTGGATTGGAGCGCCCGCCGGGGGCCTTTGGGAAACCACTGATGGAGGAAGTTCTTGGACTGTTCTTACCGACAATAACGATGTTATCGGTATTAGCGCTATTGTTATTCCCTCAGATTATGAAACGTCTAACACTATTTATATTGGATCAGGAGATAGGGATGCTTACGACAATCATAGCAATGGAGTTTTGAAATCAACTGACGGAGGTACAACATGGAATCCTACGGGGTTGACTTTTAGCCTTGCAGATGGAGAAACTGTTAACAGGATGCTGTTGCATCCCAATGACGATCAAACCATATTGGCAGCAACTTCTGATGGAGTTTACAAAACTACCAACGGAGGTGATGATTGGAGCCAACTTTATACGACTGAATTTATCGATATGGAGTTTTGCCCTACTGACCCGGATATTATATACGGGGGGACGAGATATGGCTATATATACAAAACAACAGATGGTGGAGTGAATTGGCAAATATCATTGACTTGCCAAAGCAGGGTTGAATTAGCTGTTAGCCAAGACCAACCCGAGGTTGTTTATGCTATAGTTTCAAATACCTCAAGCGGGTTGCACGGGATATTTAAATCAACTGACTATGGAGTTAACTTCAGCCTTATTTTTGATGATGCCAATCTATTAACTTGGGATGCATCAGGCTCAGGGGGTGGCGGACAAGGATGGTACGATCTGGCGCTTGCTGCTGACCCAAATGACGGTGATGTAGTTTATTGCGGGGGAGTAAACACTTGGAGGTCTACTGATGGAGGCTATAACTGGGAAATCGTGAATCACTGGTCAGGTGACCTTGTGCAAGCAGTCCATGCTGATAAACATTACTTGGAATTTAGAAGAGACCAATCCGTATTATTTGAATGTAACGATGGTGGAGTATATATTACCAATGACGGAACCAACTGGACAGACCTCACTAATGGCATGATCATAAGCCAGATATACAGGTTAAGCGTTTCTCAAACTGATGAAGAATCCACGATCAATGGGCTACAAGATAACGGGACCAAATATTATTCTTCTAATGGATGGGAAGATGTGCTTGGCGGTGATGGAATGGAATGTATCATTGATTATACCGATGAGAACACGCAGTTTGGTAGCTTGTATTATGGACAAATATACAGGACATATAATGAATGGAATAATGCAAGTAATATCTCAGGCAATATCCCAGGCGGAGCATCAGGAGCATGGGTAACGCCCTACACATTGGATCCTAATGACCCCAATACCCTGTATGTTGGTTACAGTAATCTTTGGAAATCCACTGACCAAGGGAATAGCTTTACCGGTATAGGCAGTTTTGGCGGACAGCTTCAATCGCTTGCTATTGCGCCATCTAACTCGGAGGTGATATATGCTGCAACATATTCAAGCATAAAAAGAACGACCGATGGAGGAACCAACTGGGAGAATATTACTTCAGGATTGCCTACCTCTTCATCATCCATAAAATATATCAGTGTTAAAAACAACGATCCTAATACAGCATGGGTTGCTTTAAGCGGTTATAATAATGATGGTGTTTATGAAACCACTAACGGTGGCGCTACTTGGAATAATATCTCCACCGGCTTACCTTCAATACCTGTAAATTGTGTTATTCAAAATAAGCTCGAATCATCAACAATTGACCTATATGCAGCAACGGATTTTGGCGTATATTACAAAAATGGTAACGCCGACTGGACAATCTATAGCAATGGGTTACCCAATGTTGTTGTTACAGAATTAGAAATTTATTATGATATGAGCAATCCACCCAATAGCAGGCTCAGGGCTTCAACCTATGGAAGAGGATTATGGGAGTCCGAATTAGAACTCTCTGGCAGCTACGCTCCTTATGTAAATACTCTCCAAGCCCAAAATATTTCTACAAACAGCGCTGATGTTACCGGGGAAATAACAAACGATTTTGGAGACCCTGTTACTGAGAGTGGCATTGTTTATTCTACAGACCCTAACCCGTTTATTGGTGGAAGCAATGTTGATCAAATAGCTACAGACCCCTTGGTTACAAACGGTGAATTTAACATTTCGCTTTCTGGATTAGATCATAGTTCCACCTATTATTTCAAAGCTTACGCAATAAATGCGAATGGACTGGGCTATGGCGGTGAAATGAATTTCTCTACAGAATGCCTAGCCGTTAATGAATTTCCCTATACGGAAGATTTTGAAAGTTCACCATCCATGCCGCTTTGCTGGACGCAAGAATATATTTCGGGTAGCGAAAATTGGATTATTGAAACTGGAAACGGCTATAGCAGCCCTGGCAATGCACATTCTGGAATAAATAACATGCTCTTCAAGAAAACCGGAACGCAAAATTCACAAACAATACTGGTATTACCTATGATGGACCTAAGTAGTTTTGATGAAGCTTTTTTGAATTTCTGGCACACACAAGAAGATTTCATTTCTATACAAGATGAATTGAAAGTATATTATAAAAACAGCACTGACGGTGAATGGAACCTATTAGAACATTATACAGAATCAACAGCCGATTGGTTGCAAGAGTATATTGTCTTGCCCTCAACCTCGTCCACGTATTATATTGCTTTTGAAGGCATTGCAAATGGTGGCGAAGGCATTTGCCTTGATGATATTACAGTAGAAGAATATACTGGAACCGGCATAATAAAAAATCAAAAATTCAAAATTTTCCCTAATCCAGCCAAGGATCATTTAACAATTATATTGAATAAGGAACCTATTGAAGGTAAATTGATGAAACTTCTTGATGTAACAGGCCGAACCGTTTATTCTTCATGGCTTGAGAAAAAAACAAATTTGATCGATATTTCTGGTTTACAAAAAGGCATCTATATTATTAAGATTGATACAGCTAAAGAAACCGATTTTTATCAAAAGATTATTATTGAATAAAAAAAACGTGTAAGACTAAACTTAAAAAAAGGCCGGTGTTTATATCCGGCCTTTTTTTAATGCCTATTGCCTGGAGAACTATATCTCATCAGCCAATTCAAGAAAACGTTTGTAAGGCACAGCCGGCAGGCTTTCAGCATGCAATGCACCATGCTGGCGGCTTATCATAGATACCTTGGTAGCTACTTCCACGTTAGGGGCTTCGTAAATATCAACAAAATCGTATTGGCCTAAAATAAAATAATGATCTTTAAATTTTACTTCCGGGCATTTTTCTTTAACTTGTTCCAGCCAGCTACGACCAATCTTTTCGCGGTTTTTCATCTTTGATGCCAGTTCAGGTGATAATTTGGTTAATAAAATAAATGTTTGCATAATTTTTCCTCCGTATTATGTGGTTAGTAAATATTTATTTGGATAATTTCTACCAATTTACAAAAAATACCCGGCATAATCAAACAATATTTCGTTTTTTTTGACAAATTGACTATAGAAATTTCTATACCAATTTGCTGGAATCCATTCTCTGCCGAAGTAAACTTTTCGCATCTGCTAAAATTAAACCAGGCACTTTTACTGTGCATAGCAGTAAAAAAAGGGTCTCCAGCAGTTATCATTGCAGAACTGCCAGTAGATTTCTAACAAGAGTAAATATGCAATGCCCCGATATCCAAACTATATTTATCGAGATCATGGGGTTAAAACATTTTGTGAAATATGATAGACTTGTTTGCTTTTATCTAAACCGTAATCTCTTTCCAATTCTTAGGATTGTGCTGCGCCTTATACCGTTTAGACTGCACAACTTACTTATTGAGGTGCCATAACGCAAAGCAATATGAGACAGGGTATCGCCTCTCCTTATTACGTGCCATTTGATCTTCATAAGTTCTCTTACCTCGTCCATATAATCATAAGTATCGGCACACAATAGCATGGTATCACTTTTGAGTTTACCGATTTTAAAATCAATCACTTCTTCTGGATTAATGGGTTCATCCAAGTACCTGATCTCAAAGTGCAGATGACTGCCATAAGAGCGCCCCGTGTTACCACCCAATCCAACACATTGACCGGCTTTTACAGTTTGATTGGTATCTACCAATTTTTTAGAAAGGTGTGCATATAAAGTCTCCAAACCATTATCATGCCTCACAACCACCACGTGGCCATATGATCGACTGTAACGTGAAATCCTAACTTTACCGCTAAAAGCGCTCCTCACTGAATCGCCGGTAACAAGGTTTACATCCGTGCCATAATGATACCTGTAGCGCCTTCTACCAAAACGGGAAGTTACTGGCCCATGCCACGGGTGAACATAAGTATTGACACTATCAACAAGCGGTATGGCAAGCGTATCCAAAACATATGAAAAATCAAATTTTTTCTCATGGATTTCTTTGATATCCCAGTAACCAAAAACAGAAGAATCCTCCGGGAAAAATAACACGGTGGTGTCGTTGTATAGCGTATCCAGCTTCATACGAAAAGAATCGGGGATACAAGAGAAATAATTGATAAGCTTGGGATGTACATCAATTACTTCTTTCATGTTTTGGTATTCTTTGTTATCAAGCACTCTTGGGTACTCAAAATGGTCTTGTGCCAAAATTCCCATGCTGAAGAATAAAATGTAAACCGTTGTTGTAAATATTCGTACCATAAAAAATCTTTTAAATTGTTTTTGTGTCAAGGGCATCCCTGAGCCCGTTTCCAATAAGCATAAAAGACAACACCATAAGCATGATGGCCACTCCCGGCAATACTGCCAAATAAGCTTGATCAAGCACGATATACGCGTAATGTTCTTTTATCATGGTTCCCCATGAAGGCATGGGCGGCTGCACTCCTATTCCCAGGAAACTGAGCCCTGCTTCTATGAGTATGGCTGTTGCAAAATTTGCAGCAGAGATCACGATAACAGGCCCCATGATATTAGGCAAAATGTGCTTGCTTATGATCCTGGAACTATTATATCCTAAAGCTTTTGAAGCTTCAACAAATTCTTTTTGTTTGATGCTGATCACTTGTCCCCTTACAACCCTTGCCACTTCCACCCACATAGTGAGGCCAATGGCAATAAATACTTGCCAAAATCCTTTTCCCAGTGCAAACGTAATGGCAATAACCAGTAATAAGCTGGGTATAGACCACACCACGTTGATCAGCCACATTACGAAGTCATCGGTTCTCCCTCCAAAATATCCACCAAGAGAACCGATAAAAATGCCTACGAACAAGGAAATGATAACAGAAACAAATCCCACGGACAAAGACACCCTGGTTCCAATCATCAATTGACTAAGGAGGTCGCGGCCAAACCGGTCGGTGCCGAGGATAAATGTTTTTTTAGCCAAGTGTTCTTGCTGTATTTTATCCTTGAGCGCCTTGATGCTTTTCTGGTGCTCTTGCCCATCAATCGTAGTAAAAACAATTTGCTCCTCTTGTTTTGATATTTCTTGGCCTACTTTCTGAATTGAATAGGCTACGTCTGCCAAATGAAAACCAATTAATCTGCCGTCATTCCCAGGCAAGCCAGTATATTCCTCGATGATGATAGAATCGTTCTTAAACTTATAATCATAACATGGAATAGGCCTATAAGGCTTTTCTTCTCCCCAGATCATTCTTTGGAAAAAACTTCTTTGTTCAATATGGCTATTTTTCTTCACCCTAAGCATATTTACCGAGAAGCCGGGTGGTTGAGTAGTGAGTTCCAAATGCTGTTCATTTGCAAAGGGCGAGGAATCAGGGGTAATAAGGTAGCCGGAAATTGAAATAAGCAAGGCAAAACCTACAATAAACAGGGATAATATGGCCAGTTTATTTTTTTTAAACCTTCTCCAGGAATGGTTTCCTGGAGAAACAGGCCGTTTTTTTTTATGTTTTACCTTTGATTTTAACATTTCGCAGCAAATTTATAAAAATCTTTAGTTGAATAAGCCCTTTGGGTAAAAGTCTTTAAACTTTGCCTTCAGTGTTGATAAAAATAGCGTACAAATTTCCTATAATAAACAAAAAATTACAAAATGATTTATATATTTGTTTACCATAACCTCAAAATTTTTAATCATGAAAAGAATATTTGTTTTACTAATCTCATTGGTTTTTGTTTCAGTTTCTTTTGGGCAATTAAAGGTTGCTAACGAAAAGGAAGTGAACCAATTCTTCAGGACAAAAACACTTGTTGTCCTAACAAGGGATATGCTGTCTGATTATGACAACGTGATCCAGGAAACCATTAAAGAGCACTGGACTATTACCCCTTACGATTTTATTGAACCTGATGAATTCGAGAAATATGCAATGAAAGATGAATATTCTTTTCTTGTGTTATCTACCTTAAAAGTGGTTCATAAAAAGGAATCCATGACTTTTAAATTGCTTAACCTTGTTCTTGGTGGTGTTTCAAAAGACCTCAACCGCATGCCTGACCTCGGCTCTGTGCCTGTAATTTTTGAAATGTACGACATGTCACCATCATATTATAAATTGGCTAGTGTTATTCAATTTACACAAAAAAACATCCAATATATTAGGAAACACCCTGATATATCGGCAGCTAAACTGATAAAGCATTACAACGACCAATCAGGTAAAATCCATAATAAAGAATTATGGTTGCAGAAGGAAGAACTGGAGCCGGATATCAATACCATAGAAAAAATAAAAGATGTTTACCCACATAAAGTAAAAATTATTACATCAAAAGAGTTGAAAAAAGCCATTGATGAGCAAAGAGAAGACGTTGTTTTTCTTTATAAGATTGCCGGTATCAAAAGACTTAATAGGGGAAATACGATAAAGATGTTGATGTCTACCCAAGGTGACCTTTATTATATTAATCAACACAGCGTTAATGATAATAGGCCGGATGCGCTTTTGAAAAAAGATTTGAGAAAAATTCGTTAAAAGGAATATACAATATTCATTAACAACCAATCGTTTTCCCGGTTGGTTGTTTTATTTTATAAAGGTATTGAAATATGAGGAAGTTAATCATTGTTGCATTTATTTTGGCTACAAACCTTGTTGTTGCCCAAGTAAAGCCTGCCAATAAAGAGCAGATAGAAGATTTTTTACATTCAAAAACATGTGTTGTTCTTGACGGAAACGAATTTTCGGCATTCAATATAGAAATGAAAGAGGCTATGGATAGCGTATGGCATATTACTCCATACGAATATATCACAAAGGATGTTTTCGAAAAAAGGCGAAAAAGCAATCGGTATTCGTTTATTATGTTTTCTGAGGCAGTTCTTAATGAAGGGATGAAAATGAACAAGTACAACATTTTGAATTTTGTCTTGGGGAGAGATAAAAAACATATCAATTACATGCCCGATCTTGGCTCCATTCCGCTATCCTATGTAGGAGCTAAAGAATCCGGTTACTTATACAAATTAGAAGGGTTTCTTAGGTTTATGCAAAACCACGTAGAACAATCGTTAGAGACTGGTGTTACATTGCAAAATTTATATGGTGTTTGCTCGGAGGATATCAAAAATTATGAATTGTGGCTCATGAAAGGCCAACTGGACAAAGACGTGAATGATGTAAAGAAAATTCAGATGTACTACACACATCCTGTGAAATTGGTTGAAATAAGCGAGCTTAAAGAAGCTATTATGAAGGGAAAGCATGGAGTAGCTTTTTTACATCTTATCCAACCTGTTGACCCAGATAAACCTTTTATGAACTGTTGGAAATTTGTAATTGCAGCGGAGAACGGGAAACTATTATACTCCGGGGGACATATTACAGGTGCAGGTAATGAACCGAGGTTTCTGAAGGATGATTTTAAGAAGATCAAGGAATGCCAAGGGAAATGAAAACTCTTACTCATCTCCTAAAGAAATACCAAGCCCTCTAGCTGTTTTAATAATATCGGAATTTTTGTCCACGAAATTATAATTGCTAATTGCCTCAGTAAACGGAACTCCAATAATATCAGGATGGCGGTAAGCAACCATTTGCCCGAATTTTTCATCCAGTACCATTTCAAATGCTTTCACACCAAACTGGGATGCTAATACCCTATCGTAAGCAATAGGCACACCTCCACGCTGTAGATGCCCAAGTATGGTTACCCTGGTGTCGTGACCTATATCCAAATCTTTTAATTCTTGTTCCAATTGGTTGGCAACGCCACCAAAGCGAATGTTTTGGTTACCAACTTCTTTGTTTTCTTTCGTTACCGTGGAGCCATGAATAGATTTGGCGCCTTCTGCTATTACCACAATGGCAAAATCTTTTCCATCTCGGAAACGGTTTTTAAGGCTTTTAAGGATCTTTTGCGGATCGTAAGGTATTTCCGGGATGATGCAAACATCAGCGCCACCTCCAATGGCAGAATGCAAAGCGATCCAACCGGCTGAGCGTCCCATCACTTCCATAATCATGATCCTGCTATGGCTGGCTGCCGTAGTTACGAGTTTATCAACAGATTCCGTTGCTATTTGCACGGCAGTTTGGAATCCAAAGGTAAAATCAGTAGCTGATAAGTCATTATCAATGGTTTTTGGCACACCAATAATATTGAGCCCCATTTCATATAATCGTTGGGATATTTTTTGAGAGCCATCCCCACCAATATTGATAACAGCCTCTACACCAAGATATTGAAGCCTTCTGAGAAGTTCTTCCGACCTATCTGCAGCGCCCCAAGTTCCATCGGGATTTTTTATGGGCCAGGCAAAAGGGCCGCCCTTGGTGGTAGTTTTTAAAATTGTTCCCCCTCTAAAGTGTATTCCTGCAACCTCTTCACTGCTAAGCACTTTTATTTCCATCGGTTCGTTCAAGACCCCATCAAAAGAACGAATACTGCCTATCACTTCCCAATCGTCAGTTTTTTCTGCCCGCCTGACAATAGAACGTATCACAGCATTCAATCCCGGGCAATCGCCTCCACCGGTTAATACCAAAACTCTTTTTTTCTTCATAATTAAATGGTTTTTATAGGATCACAAATTTACAAAAGTATTTCTACGTGGAAACCACAAGATTTATAATAGTTCATTGACCATGATTTCATTGCTCTCACGAAGCAAACTGAACACCCCTGGGGCTAGTTTATCAAAATCCATTTTACTATATTTCTTTTGGAACTTACCCCCCGAAAGAACGTAAATCTCATCACAAATAGCTGTCATACTTTCAAGGATATGGCTTGTAAGGATTATGATCTTATCCTTTGCTTTTAATCTTTTAAAAACCGTTTTGGTGATTTCAACAGTTTCCATGTCCATAGAATTAAAAGGCTCATCAAGTAAGTAAACAGGCCTATCAAATGACATAGTGGCCAAAAAAGCTAGTTTTTTCTTCATCCCTGAAGAATACTGCTCAACGAGTTTATTAAGGGGAAGGTTATATAAATCTCCCCATTTTTCTATATCAAATGTTTTGTTTTGCTTTTGAAAGATGCGCAAATAATCCAACCCTGTTATCCTGGAATAAAAAAAAGGATGTGCGTCAAGGTAAGCAGCTTTTTTATTGGTGAAGATTTCGTTGTTAAGTTTTATGCTTCCCTCTTTTGGTTTTAGAAATCCAAACAGGGTTTCTAACAATGTAGTCTTTCCAGCTCCATTCAAACCAACAATACCATGAATTTTACCAGGTTCCATTGCCTGGGAAAGGTTTTCCAGTATTTTGTTGTTGCCTCTTTCTACAGATAAACGGTTAATGATAAGCATACAATATGTTTTTTAAATTTTTAACAGCTTTACCATAATAAATGATCAAAAAAATTAGGGGCAAAGGCATAAGAAAAGGAAAGAAGAAGCATACCATGATAAATGATATAATGATTGCGTTGTATTTTAGGTTTGCACCCGGAAAATATAAGGCGTATTTTAGGGCTATTGCAAAGCTAATGATGATAAACGCTACAATAACAGCAGTGAGTATGAAGATTATATTATGCAAATGTAAGATGATAGATAAAGCGAGGAATGGAGAAATGACAACAAGGAATATGGATGAAGATTCTTTGATCTTGTTTGCTAAAAATTTACCGGCGCTTCTTTTACCGGCCAACAAGATAAATGGTGGTTCGCATTCATAATAAAACGTTGTAACGATCAATCCTTGGATAATAACACCTGCAACCAATGCAATATAATGCACAGAAAAAATCAATATAGACAAATAAACTATCAATAAAAGAAAAAAGTTTTTTCTTATACCGCTTTTCCATTCAAAAGCATTGGGAGGCATAAAATTCAAGTTTAAAGTATTCAATTTAACGGGTTGGATGGTAAAGTTGACCGGTGCGATAAGAAAAGGAGTGACAAGAAGGGTTAGTGCATAAAAAAATGAATTTGCAAATAAATAAGCTATAATAAATGGAGCTAAAATAGTAAGGTATTGAATAAGAAATAACCTGGAGCGATTGATTCCTGCAAGCCGCACAAATATTTTATCGTTTCTTCCAAGATGAAGCGAGGTAATAAGTAATACCAGTATTAAAAAAGGTATGTGCTTGGGTGGGTAAAATACTATGGTTTTGAACAATCCCCAGCACAGGGCAGCAAAAATACTTAAAAGGAATATTGCCCTTATTAGGCCAATTTCTCCAAGTATGCGGTATATTCTTTTCAGGTGTAATGTAAAAACCATAATATTTATGTATTCCTTAATCTTGCCAAGCCTTTTTCAATGTTGGCCTGTTAAACTCATTTATTGGTTCTAATACCATATGTTAAAAAACATTCAGTTTACTCGGAAATAGCAAGCACTGTATTATTTTACCTGCTATGTTTAAGTTAATAAACTTCTGATGCATTTCTATAGTTTGTTATTGTGTTATTTGTTATTTTGTAAAATTTTAGTGCTTCGTAATCTCCCGGTAAAATCAAACTTCGTAATTCGTTTTTCCCTGTAATAGCCATATAAAACGTTACATCCATATTGGCATCATGCAGTTTTAACCTACTACTTTCTTTTACCCATCTCCCAACAGAGATAAGATACTTAAAAATGTAATACTCATACTCCCCGTTTTTTTTTGATGTTTAGCTCATGATCTGCATAGCTCCAGTACATTTGGAGGTTACGCGGACATTGCCGGGGTGGGAGGATGATTGGTATGTGTTGTTAACGTGCTGCATAATTTATATGACGAATATAATGAATTTTCTTTTTGTCTTGACACAAAAAGTAAAAAAAAGCCAAGGAAAAATGAAGCTTCCGTGCGCAAGGCCAGCCCTATCCCCGCCATTTTTCCGGGCCGGCGCACCTTGATGGTTGATTCCAATGGTTATTTTAATAATTTGCATAATTACTAATTATTTAGAATCCAGTGCGATGATTTAGGGGGCTGATACAATAGCCATAATTCTTTGTCTTGATGGCAAATAGAATTTTTTAGTAATTCCATTTCCTTATCAGTAAAAGCTATATTTTGCTTTGTTATTACTTCTTTTTGCTTTTTAATACCCTTAAACGGATTTTCTTTAATTATTTCTCTGTCTACAAGCATACTGAACAATGCTTTTAGGTAGTCTTTGCAAGAAAACGCCAAATACTGCGTTATACTCGTTTGTTTTTTCTTACGTCCCAAACGTAAAAAGAGATGTACCATCTTTTTTTAATGTCGCCATTGCAATTATTTAGCGTGGCTTTTCTGAAAGGATATATTTTATGGTCATTAGGGGCTTTCACAAATTTAAAGATTTGAATTACTGACGCAGAAACTGACGCAAACACATTATTGCAAAAGCCAACAGGCTGAAAATCAACCCATTGGCTTTGATTTGGGTGGAAGATGGGATTCGAACCCACGACTTTCAGAACCACAATCTGACGCTCTAACCTACTGAGCTACATCCACCATTTAAAAACGGATTGCAAATATAAATACTTTTATAATTTCTGCAAAATTATTGAAGCCTTATTTTCCTATACTTTTATTACTTTTGCCAAAACTAATATACTGGATTGGAAAAAAACAAACCCTTCATATTATATTTGCCTGCATGGTATCCATACCCCGGCGACAGTATGCTTGGGTTATTTATTAAAAGACATATAGAAGCAATTTTACCAAAAATAAACCTCGCTGTTGTTTTATTCGTTTTTCCCTATCCTTCTAAAAATAAAAAAACCTATGATGTTTGTAAAAATACGGAAGATGGTATTATAACTTACCGTGTTTTTTACAAAAGAAGCCAAATTCCTGCAATTAAAACATTTGTCAATGGATACAGGTATTTTAAAGCTTGTTTTAAGGGGTATAAAATTGTTTATAAAAACCATGGAAAACCAAATATAGCGCATGTTAATGTTTTAACGCGGGCAGGGATATTTGCTTTGCTGTTAAAAAGAAAACACAACATTCCATATTTAATCACTGAGCATTGGTCAAGGTATTTAAAAAGCACAGGACGCTACCGGGGTTGGGCCAGGAAATTAATTACAAAAAAGGTTGTTAAAAAGGCTGAGTGTATAACGACCGTTACATCTAACCTAAAAAAGGCAATGCTTTCGCATGGGCTTAAAAACCTTTATTACATTACCCCTAACGTTGTGGATGTAAATAAATTTACCCTTCAAGAAAACAAATCTATTCCTGCTAAAAAACGAATCATACATATTTCTTGCTTTGAGGATCGTTCTAAGAATATTTCAGGATTATTGAGAATTGTTAAAAAATTATCAGGATTAAGGCAGGATTTTGAGTTTGTTTTTGTTGGTGATGGAATCGATTTTAACAATTTGGTAGATTATGCAAAAAAACTGGGTATTTACAACAAGTTTGTTTCTTTTACAGGTTTGTTGGAGAATGAAAAACTAATAAAAGCCTTACAGCAATCGCAGATCATGGTCATGTTCAGCAATTACGAGAATTTACCTGTTGTGATACTAGAGAGTTTTTCTTGTGGTGTACCTGTCCTTTCGACTGATGTTGGCGGAATATCAGAGTTTTTCAACAAGGATTTAGGTTTGCTTTCTGAAGTGAAGGATGAAGACCGCTTTATTGAAAAATTAACCTTTATGCTTGATAACATAGAAAGTTACGATCCTTCTACAATAAGGGATTATGCTATAAATCATTTTAGCAATGAAGTAATTGCAGGCAAGTTTTATACACTTTACTTGAAAATTTTAAATAACCAATAGCCATTTGTTTAGATAATGAGAAGGAAACTATCACACTACCTGTTTAAGCTACAGAGCGACAAGGAATTCATATACGTCTTAAAAAGTGGAGGATTGATATTTTTCTCCCAGGTATGGACTGTAATAACCAATTTGATACTCAATTATATAGTTGCCAAAGTTTATGGTGCGAATATCGTTGGTATTTTAGCCCTTATAACCAGTATACTTAATTTTGTTGCAGTTTTTGGCCTTTCAGGTTTAAATATAGCTACTCTTAAGCTAATACCCGAACACCAGGTTAAATATTCTCAGGCTTCTTCAAAAGCCATATATAAACAAATATTCAAATTGGTTCTTATTAATACCTTTATTTTAAGCCTTGTAGTTTTTTTTAATGCAGCTTTTATTGCTGATACTTTTTTCGGTAAGCCACATTTGGAATTATATGTTAAACTATCCGCCATTTTCTTATTACCTTTTACTTTACAATTGCTTAATGAATCTGCATTTAAAGCACTTAAAAAAATAAAGATATTTGCCGCAATTTCAATAACTACCAATACGATAAAAGTTATTTTTCTTGTTTTATTAGGTTACTTCATTGCTTCATCCGACTTACCCATTTATATTGTTTTATTTTGCTTTTTATTATTGTTTATTTTGGGTACATCTTTTTTATATAGTTCTAAGGCCAGTCAAAGAACAGTTGACAGGATTAAAGTAGAAAAAGATAGCTATATTAGAAAAATGGCGCTTCCTATGTTCTTAACCGCCGCTAGTGCTGTCCTTCTGAGTACAACCGATATTTTTATTTTGAGTTATTATTTAGATGAAAGTCATGTTGGGGTTTATCATATTGTGAACAGGCTTACCAATTTAATAACCTTTATGTTACTTGCTATTAATAGCGTATCAGCAGGAAATTTTTCTACTTATTACACAAGCAAACAATTTGATAAGCTAAGAAGCAATAGTAAGTCTGCTACATTAGTAATCTTTGTGTTTTCTTTACCGGTTACACTCATTTTGATTATTTTTGGAAAACCGATATTGCTTTTCTTTGGTGAAAGTTTTTTAATGGGTTTTGTAGCTCTTATATATATTTCAATAGGTAAATTGGTAAATGCTGCTACAGGTTCTGTTGGCTGGCTATTGAATATGACAGGGAACCAATCTACATATTGTATTATTGTATTGGTAGGAGGTGCTTTAAATATTATATTGAATTTAATATTAATACCCAATATGGGAATCAATGGTGCAGCTCTTGCAAATATGGTTAGTATGATTTTTATTAACCTTATTTCATTAGTCTATGTGAAAAAGAAATTGGGCTTTTGGAATTTTTTTATTTAGTAATATTTAATGAATGATAAAGTCATAATGAGTATAGATGAAGCCATAAAAGTCAACTGTTTTATTGCTGGTGCCCCCAAATGCGGCACAAGCTCACTTTTTAATTATCTCGGTCAACATCCTGGGAACTATGTTCCTAAATTAAAAGAACCTAACTTTTTTAATACAGATCATAAAGGAGCAAAACCTATTGGTTCCATTATGGAATACCATAATTTATATAAAAATAAAAACCAAAAGCTTACTTGTGATGCTTCCCCTTTTTATCTATATTCACTTAAAGCACCTAAAAATATTTACGATTATAACCCATCTGCAAAATTAATATTTATGCTAAGAAATCCCATTGATATGCTTTACTCTCTTCATGGCCAATATTTAATTGATGGAAATGTAGAAGTAATAGAGGATTTTATTGAAGCATTAAATGCAGAAGATGATAGGAGAGAGGGAAAGCGTATCCCCAGGTATTGTAATCGACCCGAGGGGCTATTCTATTCAGAATATGCCAAATACACCCAATATTTGAAAAATTACTATGCTGTATTTCCTAAAGAACAAATAAAAGTGATCATTTTTGATGATTTCATTAAAAACATCGGTAAAGTCTATTCAGAGGTTTTAAACTTTTTAGAATTGGAAGAATTTACACCCGTCTTTAAAAGAATGAACCAGCATGAAGCGCCTAAATACAAAGCTTTACATAGATTAAACCTGTACTTGAGGCATGCACCTGTTATTGGTGCTATCCAAAAAAAATTTACATTGAATACAGGATTGATAAGGAAGATAAATGCCCTTAACAGGATGCCTGCCAAAAGAGCTCCGCTCCAACCCGAAACATACAACCAACTATTGGACAGATTTCAAGATGATATAATAGAATTGCAAGACTATTTAAACATAGATTTTAGTCTTTGGCTTAAAAGAAAAGAAACATCAAAAAATAAACAACAATGAAACGGTTTCAACATCTATTGCTTTTTTTGTTATTTATACTTGCCAGTTGTTGTCAATACAAGGAGGCAAAAACATTGGCAGAATGCGAATTTAAAATTGGGAAAGTAAAGAACTCCCAGTTTGCAGGAGTTGATATTAGCAATATAAATTCTTTTGCTGACCTGGGTTTTATTAATACAGGCAAAATTACGGCCAGTGCGTTGCAAGGCGATATGCTATTATCTTTTACCCTGGATATCATTGCCAAAAACCCCAATAAACATAAGGCAGCTATTAATCAACTGGAATGGTTAGTGGTTTTGGATGATGTTGAGCTTTTTAAAGGCAGCTTAGATGAACGTATAGAGATAGCGCCCAACAATGGAACAGAGACTATTTCTTTACAAGCAAAGACCAACTTGAAGAGATTTTTTACCCAAAAATCTGCCAAAGCTATTTTTAACCTTGCATTAAATATCGCAGATGCTGGTAAGGACGAATCCCAAGTAAAAATTAAGATCAAACCGACCATAAAAGTTGGCAAGAAATTAATGCAATATCCCGGTTATATTACACTTAAGAAAAAATTTGAGTCGGATAATTAATAGCCTGCAAAAAAAAGCATGAGAAATTCATGTTGTTTTGTTTTAATTTAACAATATTTGTAAAAAAAAACTAATACACCAAAGCAACTTAAAGCTGAATTTTTATGAAAAAGCTCAACGAATATTTCCAGTTCAGTAAATCTGAAAGAAATGGGATAATCGTTTTGCTTATCATATTATTCATTGTTATTATTGCCCCTAGTCTTTATAAACAATTTACCTCTCCTTCAAAAACCAACTATTCGGATTTTAATGACGAAATAACAAAATTTATAAAAGGCCAGGAACTTATAGAAGAGAAGAAGAAACAACAATATGCTAGTAAACGATATTTTTCTAAAAAGAAACATGATAGTAAAGAGTCGTTTGACTACAATGATATTGATGGATCTTCAGCAAAAAGAAAAATTCAACCTTTCTTTTTTAACCCCAACAATTTGCCAAGAGAGAAATGGCTGAAGCTGGGTTTTTCTGAAAAACAGGTGAATGTAATTGAGAATTATGTTTCTAAAGGAGGAAGATTTTATAAAAAGGAGGACGTAAAAAAAATCTATAGCATCTCCGATGAAGAATATAAAATTATTGAGCCATACATTTTAATACCAAAGGAAAAGCATGATGATAAGGATACCAATAATGAGCAGGCACCTAGTTATGAAAAATCATACAAAAACCTGGTAATTGATATGAATTCTGCTGATAGCCTTGCTTTTAGAAAACTAAAAGGAATAGGGGAAGTGTATTCAAACCGTATCGTAAAATACAGGGAATTATTAGGGGGATTTGCACAAAAAGAACAAATAATGGATGTTTGGGGTATTGAAAAGGAATTATATGATCAAATCAAATCGCAATTAAAAGTTGGAGAAAAGCAATTAAAAAAGATCAATATTAACACTTGTACCATTGATGAATTAAAACAACATCCTTATATTGATTATTATGTGGCAAGGTCAATTGTTAAATACAGGCAGAGTCATGGTAAATATAAAAAAACAAGTGATATTATGAAATCAGCTTTGGTGCACGAAACCCTCTATAATAAGCTGAAACCTTATTTATCTATTCATTAAAAGAAAAACATAAGAATGAAGCATAATAAATTCATTATCATATTATTATTGCACGTTGTAATATTTTTTTCTATTTCACTCATCGCCCAGGCGAATAAAGATATTAAAACGATAGAAAAAGAGCTTGAAAAAGCTAATCCCCATGAAAAGATATTCCTGTATAACGAGCTTGCACAAAAATATTGGAATAACCAGCCAAACAAAGCTTTGGAATACATTGACAAAGCCTTAGAAATTGCAAAAAGGAAAAAAGACTTAAAAGGTGAAGCATTATCAGAGAAGAATAAGGGTATTGTCTATTATTTCATGGGAAACCTTGATAAGGCAAAGAATATGTTCCAACATTCTTTAGGGTCAGCATTAATGGCTAATGACAGCAGTTGTGTTTCGGCCAATTATAACAATATTGGGTTAATTTATTATAGCAAAAGCAACTACGACAAAGCCCTCGAATATTATAAAAAGTCGTACATGATGGATCTTTTGAGGAATGACTCAATGGGCGTTGCAGATAGTTATAATAACATGGGAAACATATACCATCATACCGGGAAACATAAATTGGCTTATACAAGCTATACCAAGGCGCTTAATATTTATCAAAAATTGAATGTTGAAAATGAAATGATAGATGGTTTTAATAATTTGGGCGTGATATGCTTTGAGCAACAATTGATAAAAAAGGCCCTGGAAAACTATGATAAAGCGCTTGCTTTGGCCAAAAAGCATAGTAACCTTTATTATCAAGGCATGATATACAAGAATATGGGCGATGTATATTATGATATCGATGATTATTCAAGCGCTTTAAAGTACTTGAACAAGGGATTAAGCATAAGAGAAGAAATTAAAGATAAAGCTGGCATGGCATCATGTCTTATTACTATAGGGCAAGTAAATGAAAGACAAAATAATTTTCTAACAGCCGAGAACTATTACTTCCAAGCGTTGCAAATGTTCGAGGAATTAGGCAATAAAAAGAAAATTGCAGAAACTTTAACGGCTATTGGGAGCAATATCGCAGAAAGAAACCAATATGAAAAAGCGATAAATTATTTTATTGAAGCGCTTGAATTGGCAAAAAGCATTAAAGCCAAAAACGAGCAACTTGCCCTGTATTTGCAACTTGCAAAAGCTTATGATAAGAATAATGAATATAAAAAAGCTTATGATAACTTGCTAAAGCACTACCAACTTAAAGACTCCCTCCAAATAACCGAATATATGAAGGAAATGGATGAAGTAAAATATGGAAACCAGGTTCCAGAAGAAATTTCAGAAGAACTTACAAGGGTCAATGAAATAAAAAATGAATACCAGGTACAATTAAATACGTATAAATTGGTTATTGGTATATTATCGGTTTGCTGCTTGGTATTAATTATTTTTGTGTTTTTTAAAAGGCCTGCAAAATAGGATAGGAGGTTGTCCATAGTATATCAAATACATAAAAATCGAGCTTGCTTTATAATTTCATTTAAATTTATCTATATATATTTTTATATTTGAAATCTATTTATGTTATAAAATTTACCAAATCCTTAAAATAGCGCTTGTTTATGAAAAAAAAAATCATTGTTAGTATAGTTTTCTTTTACATGATCCTTAATACTTTGAATGCCCAAGATAAAAGTATTAATTGGTATTCTTTTGAAGAAGCTGTTAAAATGGGTAAAAAGAATCCTAAAAAAGTTTTTATAGATATTTATACGGATTGGTGCGGGTGGTGCAAAAAAATGGATGCTACTACGTTTAAAAATCCTATCATTGCAAAATATCTCAATGAAAATTATTACCCGGTAAAAATGGATGCAGAACAAAATGATACCATTACTTTCTCAGGGAAACAATATGTTAATCCAAATCCTCATGGAAGAAGGTCTTCGCACCAGCTTGCCATTGCTTTGTTGCAAGGAAAAATGTCTTATCCATCTTATGTTTTTCTGAATGAAAAATTTGAGATGCTTACTGTGGTTAAAGGGTATATTCAAAAAAAGGATTTTGAAACAGTTATTAAGTTTTTTGGCGAGGACGCCCATCGTAATATGGAATGGGAAAAATTTAAAGCCTCTTTTCAAGGTGAAATTGAATAGTTTGTTGTAACAATATTTCCATGAAATATACTAAGTGCATAACTTTAGCATTGCTTTTTTTGGTAGTGCAGCATATTTCTTTTTCGCAACAAACAACTCATTTTGCAGATAGTAATCGTGTCAATAAATCCAGGGTTAGAACGGTTATCATTTCCGAAGCAGCCCTCTATAGTGGTTCGCTTTTCATGCTCAATAACTTGTGGTATAAGAATTATCCACGCTCCTCGTTTCATTTTTATAATGATAACAACAACTGGCTGCAAATGGATAAAATCGGTCATAGTTATTCAGCATACCAGGCGGCAGCATTAGGACACAGACTATATAGATGGGCAGGTGTAAATGAAAAGAAGTCTGTTTGGTATGCCGGGGGAGTAGCATTACTTTACTTAACCAATATAGAAATCTTGGATGGCTTCTCTGCCGAATGGGGTGCATCTCCAGGAGACCTTATTGCCAATACAAGCGGTGCTGCCCTTTTTATTTCACAGGAGCTAGCATGGAGTGAGCAAAAGATCAGGATGAAATATTCTTTTCACCAAACAAAATACCCACAGTACAACCCAGGACTTCTCGGTAAAAATTTTGGAGAGCAAATCATTAAGGATTATAATGGGCAAACTTATTGGTTGTCTTTTAATGTGTATAGTTTTACCAAACAAAATAAAATCCCCAATTGGTTGAATCTTGCATTTGGTTATAGTGCAAAAGGGATGATTGGAGGAAGTGAAAATCCTAAGGAAATTGAAGGAAGAGTTATACCAAGATTCGAAAGAACACCCCAATTATATTTGTCCCCGGATATTGATTTTGAAAAATTTAAAACGCGTTCAAAATTTGTAAAAAGCTTGTTTTTTTTACTCAATACAATTAAGATACCTTCGCCGGCAATTGAATTTTCCAAGCAATCATTTTCAGCACATTGGTTATATTTCTAGTATGATTTTTTAAATTAATATAAGGAATTTATTTTTTAAATTGATTTTTTTGTAGTTTTATAGGATAATCAAAAATATTTAACCATGAAATCAACAATTTTTTCGTTATTGAGCATTTTGTTTTCATTATCAATATTAGCCCAAAACACTTACTACGTTTCAGAAAACGGGCAAAACTCCAATCCAGGTACTTTTGCCGAACCATGGGAAACCATCCAATACGGGGTAGACCAATTGCAACCGGGCGATAACCTTCTTATCATGGAAGGTATTTACAATGAAAAGGTTCAAATTAATGAATCAGGAAGCGAAAGCAATTTTATTACTATCAGCAATTACGATGAAGGCCAAGTTGTGATTGATGGTTCTGGAATTACGACCCAAGAAGCCGTAATAGAGATATACGACCAGGAATATATTATTATTACAGGGTTAATAATTGCCAACAATGAGATGATAGATGCCCAAGGTATCCTGGTTGAAAACAATTGCTCTAATATTGGTATTACCAATAATATGATTCATGATATTAACTTCTCTTCCGATCCAAATGCACCTGTGAATGAAAACACCAATTCACAACCCATTATTGTTTATGGTACTAACCCTGATGTCCCTATTACTGACATCGAAATATCAGGAAATACCGTATATGATTGCATGACAGGTTATAGCGAGGTTGTTGCAGTGAATGGCAACGTGGATGGTTTTCATGTTATGGATAACATCATCTATGATAATACTAACATAGGCATTGATCTGATCGGGCACGAAGGTACATGTCCTGATCCGGCTAACGACCAAGCACGCAATGGCATCATTAGTGGCAATATCATTTATAACTGTTTAGCAGGTTATGCTACTTCTGGCGGGATTTATGTGGATGGCGCTAGAGACCTTATCATCGAAAACAATTATAGCTATAATAATGGTTACGGAATAGAGATCGGTTGCGAGAATATGGGTAAATCAGCAGAAAATATTATCGTAAGAAACAACGTGTTTTATAACAATGAAGTGGCAGGAATTGCATTAGGCGGATTTGATTATCCCGGCGGTTCGGGAATGGTAAGCAATATCTCCATTTCAAACAACACTTTATTGAAAAATGATTATAGTGGGACTTATAGCGGAGAACTGTATCTTACATATTTTGAGGATGCTGAAATATTCAATAACATCTTCTTTACTACATCACAAAACCATGCTATTGTCCTTGACAGCGATTATTACAACCTGTTATTGGATTACAACCTGTTTTATTGTGTTGATGGAGTTTCAAATATTGAATTCTATTGGGATGGGGATTCATATACCGGGTTAACGGATTATCAAAATGCTACAGGACAGGATGAAAACTCACTCTTTGGTGACCCATTGTTTGCAAACGATGCCATTCCCAATCCCAATATTCATTTGCAACAAGGTTCTCCAGCCATAGATGCCGGCGATCCCAATTATTCTCCTGGAGCCGATGAAGTGGATATTGATGGTAATACAAGAATTTATAATAGCATTATTGATATTGGAGCTGATGAATATGATGGAACCTCGGCAATACCAAAAACTAAACTCGATAAATGGATTAATGTCTATCCAAACCCGTCTGCAGGTATTGTTTACTTTGATTTCCACAGTGAATTTGATGATGAAGTTTTAGTGGCCAATATCTTTGACTTTAATGGAAAGTACATAAGTTCAAAGAAATTTAGAGGGAATAAAATAAACATAAGTTTTTTATCAAGTGGAGTTTATTATCTTGAAGTCTATAAAGATGTTATGGTATTAACAAGAACAACCATACTTATAGAATAATAAAATATAATCAAAGGATTTTTTAAGCTAAAGCGGATGGATGAAATTTTAGCGCCCTAAACTTCATCCACCGCTTTTTTTATTTTCTGTAAAGATTTCTTTAATATAGCACGAGGGCAGGCAACATTCATCCGTTGAAACCCTTCTCCTTCCTTGCCAAAACTTGCACCGTCGTTCATTCCAACCCCGGCTTTTTCTACCATAAAGTTTTTTAGCTGGGTATTACTCATCTCCAATTCTCTACAATCCAACCATAATAAATAGGTTGCTTCGGGGCGGATCGGGGTTATTTTGGAAATATGAGAAGAGAAAAATTCAATGGCATAATCGATATTTGATTCAATATAATCGAGTAATTGTTCCAACCATTCATCACCATGATTATAAGCTGCTTCCAAAGCTACATTGCCAAAAATATTCCCAATATATAAATGTGTTGTATCTAACTTTTTCATGAATTTTTGCCGCAACTCCCTGTTAGAGATAATCACTGATGAAGTGGAAAGCCCAGCCATATTGAATGTTTTGCTCGGGGCGTTGGTGGTTATTGCGATATTTGCTGCTTCATCGCTTATTGTTGCAAAAGGAATATATTTTGAAGGTTTAAACACCAAATCGCAGTGTATCTCATCTGCAAGAACTAAAATGTTGTTCTCTAAGCATATTTTTGCTAATTCTTTCAACTCGTCCTTTTTCCAAGCGCTACCACCGGGATTATGCGGGTTGCAAAGAAATAGCATTTTTGTAGCGGGTGTGATCTTTTGTTTTAGATCTTCCAAATCCATAAAATACCTGCCGTCTTTTAGTTTTAACGGGTTGTATACCAGTTTCCTCTCATTTCCCTCTATGCAAGAGAAAAAAGGGAAGTATACCGGTGTTTGAACAATGCATTCATCACCCGGCTTTGTGAAAGTCTCCACGATCATGCTTAGCGCCGGCACCACACCGGGTGAAAATAGGATCCAATCTTTTTTAATGCTCCAGCCATGCCTTCGCTTATACCACTGGATTATCGATTGATAATAAGAATCCGGTTTAATGGAGTATCCCAAAATTTCGTGGTTTAACCTTTGTTTTATGGCATCAATGATGAAATCCGGGGTTTTAAAATCCATATCAGCAACCCACATGGGAAGTATATCCTTTTTACCGAAAATTTGTTTTCTCAGGTCGTATTTTACAGCGTTGGTTCCTTCGCGTTCAATAATCTCATCAAAAAAATATCTCATTCGTTTAAAATTTTGGGTAATGTTATATTTGGTATAAGTTTTATTCATGTTTTATGTATTTCAACAATGAACTTGCTTGTTATTAATTGATTGTAATGGTTTCTATTTCCCCGGGCCTTTCGTCTATCATCTCATGCCTTTTATATTGAATGGTTTTATTGTTGATGAATTTAAAGTGCTGCATTTCGGGGTAGCATGAGGCACCGCAATGGAAAAATACAGGAGCGTCAAATTTCTGTTTATCAATAACACTTCCATCTTTTATCTCCAATACAAAGATCTTACACATTTGAGGATATTCTTCCTGGTTGACATTAACAAATGCCATTTTATCCCCAGTTTCATTCCAAATAATACCTGAAGTACCGTCATTATCTTTATATAACGACATAAGATACTCGGTATTTCCTGATTCAAAGTTGTAGCTTTTAATTTCAATATTCTTGTTGTAGCAACTATATATGAGGTATTTATTATCCGGTGTAATGTCATACAGGGTAGGAGAGAACAATGCTTTTTGTATTTCTTCCGGTAATTGAAGCTGATTTCCCTTATTATCAATAATAACATATATTTCTTCTGCTGGTAAGGCTGTGGCATACTTAACGATTTCATAGTTTTTTCCTTTCGCCGGTTTGCCAAAATGGATATACCTTTCGTACAATACTATTCCTTGGTAATGGTCTTCTTTACCCAGCTCATATTGAATAGATTCACCGTGAAAAACAAAGTTTGCATTCGCCAAACCATCACCTGTCATCTTATATTCAACTGCAACATTGAATTTTTCTTTTTTCTTAAGTTGCCCGTTTTCAATAGTTAATAAAAATAGCTTGGTTTTGTTGGGATAGCGTTTCGTATTAATATTAACGAAAGCCAGTTTTTTATTACCTCCCCACCATTTCAATTGCGAAACAGCTTCATTGTCTTTGTATAAGGCCATTAATTCGTTGATGGTGTTGTTTTTTTGGTCTGCTAAATATAGTTTATTGTTTTTAAAAAACGCGATATAGTTTCCATTACCCGAAACAGATGCTGTGGTGTAACCCTTGAGGCTTTTCCCTATTTCCTTTGGAATGGTTTTTTTTTCACCAGGTTCATTATTAATTATTTGAAATTCCCCATTCTTATTTACAAGTTCATAATTTTGGCTAAAAATTATTTTTATTGAAAGTAGAAGTAGTGTGAATATTGCCAGTTGTATTTTTTTCATAATTATAAAATTTTTACAAATTTCATTTTTTTCATTCAAACGAGAAATTTTTTTTTGAAGAAAATAGAATCAAAGAAATATTATACTAACTTTTTGTGATATAATCAATTATAATGTTAAATGATTATATAATGCGATAAAATTAGTTGTGATACAAGGTAGAAAATTTTTTTATAATGAATATTTTTTGTAAATTGGATTCAAATTGAAAAAATTCATTATGGTTAAAACGAAGAAGGCGAAAAATCCACGGATGAAAACCAACAACATTGTTTCTGTCATAATTCTCATTCTCACCATTTTATTAATCATATTTATTATCAGGAATGAAAACATCACAAAAGATCCTTTAAAGAAGGAAGTGAAAGTTTTAAGTAAAGTTCTTAAAGAGGGTAAATTGACGGCTGCAACAGATTACAATTCTACCAATTATTTTATTTACCGTGGCACTCCTATGGGTTACCAATACGAACTTCTTAAAAATTTTTGTGAGTATTTAGGCGTAAAACTTGATATTTACGTGAGTAATGACCTGGAGAAATCCTATGCATGTCTCTTTTCCAGTAAATGTGATCTAATTGCCATGGATTTGACTATTACTAAGGATAGGACACAAATGGTAGATTTTGCTATTCCTTATTCTCAAACCCGGCAGGTGTTGGTGCAAAAGAAACCCGAAAATTGGCGGCAGATGTCTTATAGGGAACTAAAAGACACATTAATAAGGAACCAAATAAATATTGGCGGCAAAACAATACATATACAAAAAAAATCTTCTTTTTATGAAAGGCTGCATAGTTTATCTGATGAAATAGGCGACAGTATCCATATTGTTGAATCAGAACATGATATGGAAACACTTATTTCTATGGTTGCTAAAGGCGACATCGATTATACTGTTGCTGATGAGCACGTTGGTCTGGTCAATAGCACATATTATTCAAATATTGATGTGAAAACAGCTATTAGTTTTCCGCAAAATCTTGCTTGGGCTGTGCAAAAGGGAGCCGACTCCCTGCGGATGGCCATTAATGAATGGTTAGTAGAATTTAAGAAAACCCGGAAATTTGCCTATTTGTTTAGGAAATATTTTAAAAACAAACGCTCTATTAGAATTGTTGAAAGCGAGTTTTACTCTAAAAAAGGAGGAAAAGTATCCCAATATGATTCATTAATAAAACATTATTCAAAAAAGATCAACTGGGATTGGAGATTGTTGGCATCACTCATTTACCAAGAATCAAGATTCAAACCAAACCTTACTTCCTGGGCCGGCGCTAAAGGGCTTATGCAACTAATGCCCCCTACCGCTAGGAGATTTGGTTGCAGGAACCTATACAATCCTGAACAAAATATGGCTGCCGGGGTTAAATTCATTGATTGGTTAGATGAGTTTTTCGCCAAAGATATCAAGGATACCAATGAAAGGGTTAAGTTTATTCTTGCCTCATATAATTGTGGTTTTGGGCATATTATTGATGCCATGAAATTGGCTGAGAAATATGGTAAAAATCCCGAAGTTTGGTTCAATAATACGGAATATTACCTTATGCAAAAATCAAATCCCAGGTATTTTCGTGATGATGTAGTTAAATACGGATATTGCCGTGGTGAAGAAACCTATAATTTTGTTCATGACATACTGGATAGGTACGAACATTACAAGAATATTATCCCTAATTAGTCTTTGCAAGAAAACGCCAAATACTGCGTTATACTCGTTTTTTGAAACAGTCATCCCGAACAATTCTCTCGGGGCTCCTTGGTTTTAAAAAACTTCGAAAGCCTTGCCTTTGACGTTTTCTTATCAAAGACTGAAAAACGTGGAGTTTTCTTACAAACACTACATATTACTATTCTTTAGCGTATTTCAAAAAATACCCAGGAACCAAATAACAGCAAATTATTGCCGCTCCCATAATTAATATAGTGTTTTCATTTGGAACAAATGCAGAGGCCATAGAGAATATAAAAAATCCAATAAAAACAAAAAGGGCAGATTAACAACCATCTGCCCTTTAACACCATGATACAAAAAAACTAACTCATCACTCTTTAGACTTATCGCCTTCCTTTTTATCTTCTGTCTTTTCTTCTTTTTTTGCTTGAGGTTCTTCCTTCTTTGCCTCTTCTTCCTTATTAGCTTCTTCCTTCTTAGCTTCTTTTTCAGGAGCTTCAGCAGTTTCTGTTTTGGCTTCAGTTTCTTTTTCTGCTTTAGGCTGTTCTGTAGTTTCTATCTTGGTTTCGGTTTCATCAGCAGGTTGTTCTTTTACTTGCTGTTGCGTCTGAGCTGTTGTTTCGCTGTCTTTTTTCTTTCCGCCACGTCTTCTACCTCTCCTAGTAGTTTTCTTAGCCTTGTCTTTTTCTTCTTTTTGTGCAAGCATCAGCTCGTTATAGTCTACCAATTCAATAAAACACATTTCTGCATTATCCCCAAGCCTGTTGCCGGTTTTAAGGATGCGAGTATACCCTCCTGGCCTTTGCGCAACTTTTTCTGAAACTTCACGAAAAAGCTCGTTAACGGCATGTTTATCTTGCAAATATTTAAAAACAATTCTTCTAGAGTGTGTAGAATCGTCTTTAGATTTCGTTATTAAAGGTTCTATATAGGTTCTAAGCGCTTTAGCTTTGGCAACAGTCGTATTAATTCTTTTATGTTTGATAAGCGAACAAGCCATATTGGCCATCATAGCTTTCCTGTGCCCTCTCTTACGGCTTAAGTGGTTAAAATTCTTTTGATGTCTCATATCAATTATTCCTTATCTAATTTATATTTTGAAAGGTTCATTCCAAACTCCAGGCCTTTTGATTTAACCAGTTCTTCCAGCTCGGCCAAGGATTTCTTACCAAAATTCCTAAATTTAAGCAAGTCCATCTTATTATAAGAAACAAGGTCGCCCAGTGTTTCAACTTCAGCAGCTTTAAGGCAGTTAAGTGCCCTAACAGAGAGGTCCATATCAACCAGTTTGGTTTTTAGAAGTTGCCTCATATGCAATGAAGTTTCATCGAACTCTTCTGTTTCTGATTTTTCCTCGGTATCGAGGGTAATTTTTTCATCAGAGAACAGCATAAAATGATGGATAAGAATTTTTGCTGCTTCTTTTAAAGCTTCTTTAGGTTCAACAGAACCATCGGTAAGTAGGTTAATAACCAACTTTTCGTAGTCTGTTTTTTGTTCTACCCTGTAGTTTTCAATGTCGAAAGTAACATTTTTTATCGGGGTATGAATAGAGTCGATAGGGATAATACCGATTTCATCACCGGAGTTTTTGTTTTCATCGGCTGGTACATATCCTCTACCTTTACAGATGTTCATTTCAATTTTAAGTTTCACTTTTGGTTCCATCCTGCATATTATAGTGTCAGGATTCAAAACTTGGAAACCGGAAAGAAACTTATTGATGTCACCTGCTTTAAATATTTCTTGGCCTGTGATCTCAACGGTAACTTTTTCGTTGTCCACATCTTCCACCTGTTTTTTAAACCTCACTTGTTTCAGGTTGAGAATAAGTTCCGTAACATCCTCAACAACACCTTTGATGACAGAAAATTCATGGTCTACGCCGTCAATTTTCACGGAAGTTATTGCATAACCTTCAAGGGAAGATATAAGTATCCTACGCAAAGCATTACCTATTGTAATACCATACCCAGGTTCAAGTGGCCTGAATTCGAACGAACCTTTGTATTGGTTCGATTCAAGCATGATGACCTTATCCGGTTTCTGAAAATCTAATATCGCCATAAATACAATTATTTGCTTATTACTTAGAATACAATTCCACAATTAGCTGCTCTTTGATATTTTCTGGAATTTCGTCTCTTTGTGGATAGTTAACGAATTTCCCAGCCATTTGGCTGTCGTCCCACTCGAGCCAAGAATATTTGTTGCTTCTACCGGCAATGGCTTCAGAGATTACTTCCAAAGACTTTGATTTTTCCCTAATACTGATAATATCGCCGGGTTTAAGGCTAAAAGAAGGTACATTAACAATTTGCTGGTTTACAGTAATATGCCTATGAGATACCAATTGCCTGGCAGCTCTTCTAGAAGGGGCAATACCCATCCTGTATACCACATTGTCTAATCTAGCTTCTATCAATTGAAGAAGCAATTCACCGGTAACACCTTTTTTCCTGGAAGCTTTCTTAAACACGTTAAGGAATTGCCTTTCCAAGATGCCGTATGTATATTTTGCTTTTTGCTTTTCTTGTAGCTGAAGGCCGTATTCTGATTGTTTTCTACGCCTTTTAGTATTGCCATGCTGTCCGGGTGGATAGTTCTTTTTTTCATAGCTTTTATCCGGCCCGAAGATAGGGTCTTTGAATTTTCTGGCAATTTTCGTTTTTGGTCCTGTATATCTAGCCATATTTAATCTTAAATTTAATTTATCAACATTGCAAAATTATTACACTCTTCTCCTTTTGGGAGGACGACACCCATTATGAGGTAAAGGTGTAATATCAATAATTTCGGATACTTCAACACCTGCTGAATGGATTGTACGAATTGCAGATTCTCTACCGGCTCCAGGTCCTTTAACGTAAACCTTAACTTTTCTGAGCCCAAGGTCGTAAGCTATTTTAGCACAATCTTCTGCAGCCATCTGCGCTGCATATGGTGTATTCTTCTTTGATCCTCTAAATCCCATTTTACCCGCCGAGGACCAAGAGATAACTTGTCCATCGCTATTAGTTAGGGTTACAATAACATTGTTAAAAGAAGCAAAGATATGTGCCTGACCCACCGCTTCAACTTTAACTTTTCTTTTTTTTGATGATCTTGTTTTTGTTGTCTTAGCCATAATTAATTTCCAATTATATCGTATCTATAATTTACTACTAAATTAAAAGTGTAAATTTTAACCTTTTGGTGCTTTTTTCTTATTGGCAACAGTTTTTTTCCTCCCTTTCCGGGTACGGGAATTGTTCTTGGTTTTTTGCCCTCTAACGGGTAATCCAATACGATGCCTAATTCCCCTGTAACTGCCAATATCTTTTAACCTTTTGATATCCATTTGTACTTCAGAACGTAAGGCACCTTCTACCTTATATTCATCATTGATAAGATTCCTAATCTTGGTTAATTGTTCATCTGTCCAATCATTAACTTTGATATTCCAGTCAATTTCGGCTTTGGTGAGGATTTTTTGGGCTGTGCTTCTTCCTATTCCGAAGATATACGTTAAGCCAATTTCTCCTCTTTTGTTTTTTGGTAAATCTACACCAGCTATTCTTGCCATATGATTATTTTTTTATTATTTACTATTTAATTATCCCTGGCGTTGTTTTAGCTTAGGGTTCTTTTTATTAATAACATAAACTCTGCCTTTACGGCGAATAACTTTACAGTCGCTACTTCTTTTCTTAACTGATGCTCGTACTTTCATGGTTATTATATGTTTTTATTTATACCTGTATGAAATTCTTCCTTTTGTTAAATCGTAAGGCGACATTTCAATTTTAACTCTATCGCCTGGTAATATTTTAATATAATGCATACGCATTTTACCGGAAATATGAGCTGTAATAATATGCCCGTTTTCCAACTCTACCCTGAACATAGCATTGCCTAATGATTCAATTACAGTTCCATCTTGTTCTATAGATGCTTGTTTTGCCATTGATTAATTTTTATTATTTAATATTTCGTCAATAAAATCAAAAGTAGATAAAACATCAGCTTTATGTTTATTAATGGCTACTGTGAGCTCGTAATGTGCCGAAGGTTTTCCGTCTGCTGTCCTGATAGTCCAACCGTCGTTGTCTTGCACTACATTGCGTTTGCCGAGGTTAATCATAGGTTCAATACAGAGTACCATGCCATTTTCGAGTTTTGAACCATGCCCCCTGCGCCCATAATTTGGTACCTCAGGCGATTCATGCATTTTTTTCCCAATTCCATGTCCTACCAAATCTCTAACAACGGTATAACCAAAGCCTTCAACAAAATTTTGGACTGCATGTCCAATATCTCCAACCCTTTTGCCGATCACTGCTACGTCAATAGCTCTAAATAATGATTCCCTAGTTCTTTCTAATAGTTTACGAACCTCTTCTTTTACTTCTCCTACGGGAAAGGTAAAAGCGGTATCACCATAATAGCCTTTGAAATACGTACCGCAATCAACCGAAAGGATATCACCTTCTCTCACAACCTCATCGTTGGTGGGTATTCCGTGTACTACCACATCGTTTACTGATAAACACAATGTGTTGGGAAACCCTTTATACCCTTTGAAGCCCGGCTCGGCGCCATGATCTTTAATGAACGTTTCTGCTATTTTATCGAGTTTTATTAATTGTACTCCTGGTTGAATATTTTTGGCAACTTCGGCCAAGGTTTTGCTAACCAGTAGTGCATTTTCTCGTAATATTTCTATTTCTTCTTCTGTTCTATGATGAATCATCAAACCTAAAAAAATTAACCTGCCATACCCATTGCTGATGATGAACGCCCCTTAATTCTTCCCGACTTGGTAAGTCCATCATAGTGCCTCATCATGAGATGACTTTCTATCTGTTGCAAAGTATCCAGCACAACACCAACGAGAATCAACAGTGATGTTCCCCCGTAGAATTGTGCAAATTGGCTGGTAACACCAATAAGGCTAACCAGTGCCGGCATAATAGCTACAAAAGCAAGGAATAATGACCCCGGCAAGGTTATCCTTGACATAACTGTATCAATAAACTCTGCAGTTTTTCTTCCGGGTTTAACCCCAGGAATAAAACCACCGTTTCGTTTCATATCCTCTGCCATTTGTTTAGGATTAACAGTAATGGCTGTATAAAAATATGTAAACAATATAATTAATACCGCGAATACAAAATTATACCAAAATCCTGTATAATCAGCGAAAGCAGCCGCAAATCCAGACATTGTATCAGAACTGGCGAAACCAGCTACGGTGATTGGGATAAACATAATTGCTTGGGCAAATATAATGGGCATAACACCGGCAGCATTAACTTTAAGTGGTATATACTGCCTTACGCCACCATATTGTTTGTTGCCAACAATTCTCTTGGCAAACTGCACAGGAATACGCCTTGTTCCCTGCACCAGGAGTATGGTAAGTATTACTACTCCTATCAGTATGACAATTTCGACAAGGAAAAATACCAGGCCTCCTCCCTGCTCTTCCATTTTTGAAAAGAATTCTGAAAACAGGGCAAAAGGCAAGTTCGCGATAATACCTATCATGATTATCAGTGATATACCGTTACCAATTCCTTTATCTGTAATTCTTTCACCAAGCCACATAATAAACATTGTTCCAGAAACCAGGATAACTATTGATGATACCCAGAAAAACAATGGTGGGGAACTCACAGCCGGGTTAAAGGGATAAATGGCTTCATTGGGAAGATAATTGATAAGATAACTTCTCAGGTAGCCTGGGGCTTGCGCGGCGGTGATAAAAACCGTTAGATAACGAGTGATTTGGTTGATCTTTTTCCTACCACTTTCACCTTCTTTCTGCAATTTTTGGAAATAAGGTATAGCCATTCCCAAAAGTTGGATAACAATGGAAGCAGAAATATAAGGCATAATTCCTAATGCAAAAACAGAGGCATTAGAAAAACCGCCCCCTGAAAACATATTGAGTAAACCAAGCACACCACCTGAGGTTGTAGCTTCAAGTGCGGTAAGAGATTCAGGGTCAATACCCGGTAATACAATTCTTGTACCTAAACGGTAAATAAGAATAATACCAAGGGTATATAGAATCCTGGCTCTTAAATCTTCTATTTTATAGATGTTCCTTAGGGTCTGAATAAATTTTTTCATTAATCCTCAATTTTTATAACTTTTCCACCATTGTCTTCTATTGCTTTGGCTGCTGTTGCAGAAAATGCGTGTGCTTTAACCTCTAACTTGGATTTTAGTTCGCCCCTACCCAGGATCTTCACCTTATCCTTTTTACCAACCAATCCATTGTCGTACAATGTTTTATTGTCTATTTCGGTTAAATTTTTATTTTCTGCTAATTTTTGAAGGGTATCAATATTAACGCCGGTAAATTCTACCCTGTTAATGTTTTTAAACCCATACTTAGGTACTCTCCTGTAAAGGGGCATTTGACCACCTTCAAAGCCCAGTTTTTTGGAATATCCCGAGCGTGATTTGGCACCTTTATGTCCCCTGGTTGCGGTACCGCCTTTACCTGATCCTTCACCTCTGCCAATTCTCATTTTTTTCTTAACAGCACCTTCATTAGGTTTCAAATTACTTAAGTCCATAATTATAATAGATTATACGAATATGATACAAAATTATTTAACTTCTTCAACTTTTAGCAAATGCTTCACTTTTTCTATCATTCCTTTCACTTGTGGTGAACCATCTACTTCAATGGGCCTGTTCATTCTTTTAATACCCAAGGCCTGGAGGGTAAGTTTTTGTCTTTTTGGCCTGTCAATGCCACTTTTAATTTGGGTAATCCTAAGCTTTTCCATAACATTCAATACTATTAGCCGTTAAATACTTTATCTAAACTAACACCTCTAAGTTGCGCTACAGTGTATGGGTCTTTCATTTTAACCAATGCATCTATGGTAGCTTTAACCACGCTATGCGGGTTAGAAGAACCTTTAGATTTGGCAAGCACGTCAGTAACTCCAACACTTTCAAGCACAGCCCTCATGGCTCCTCCTGCAATAACACCTGTACCGTGAGCGGCAGGTTTTATTAGGACATAAGCGCCACTATATTTGCCATCTTGTTCGTGGGGTAAAGTACCGTTAATTATAGGAACTTTAATAAGGTTTTTCTTAGCATCGTCAATACCTTTAGCAATAGCAGAAGTTACTTCTTTTGCTTTGCCCAGGCCATAGCCAACAACACCTTTTTCATTACCAACAACAACAATGGCTGAAAAGCTAAAAGTCCTACCACCTTTGGTAACTTTTGTAACACGTTGTATGCTTACCAACCTGTCTTTAAATTCAATTTCACTGGATTTAACTCTCTTAACTGTACTATTAATATTTGCCATATTGATTAAAATTTAAGTCCACCTTTTCTGGCAGCTTCTGCCAATGCTTTAACTCTACCGTGATATCTATAACCGTTGCGGTCAAAAATAATATTTTCTATACCAGCTTCTTTCGCTTGTTCGGCAATAATTTTGCCTACCATTGCAGCTTTTGCTGTTTTATTACCTTCTTGCGCAGCAATTTCTTTATTTTGAGATGATCCAGAGGTAAGCGTTTTACCGTTAACATCATCAATAATTTGGGCATAAATTTGCCTGTTGCTTTTAAAAACAGACAGCCTCGGTTTTCCAGGTGTACCCTTAGTTTTTTTCCGAACCCTCTGTTTGATCTTACTTCTTCTTAATGTTTTTTTATCTGTAGCCATTTTCCTGTACTTTTAATCATTATTTAGCAGCAGCGGCAGCTTTACCTGCTTTTCTCCTGATATATTCGCCCTTGTATTTAATTCCTTTACCTTTAAACGGTTCTGGTTTACGGAAAGAGCGAATTTTTGCCGCAACATGCCCTACTAATTGTTTATCAGCAGATTTCAATTTAATATACGGGTTTTTACCTCTTTCTGTTTTAGCTTCTACCTCAATTTCTGGGGGTAGTTGAATGTAAATGGTATGCGAATAACCAAGCGCCAATTCTAAAATTTGGCCGTTATTACTTGCCCTGTAACCAACACCAACGAGTTCCAATTCCTTTTCAAATCCTTTTGAAACACCTTCTATCATATTGGCTATTAGTGACCTGTATAGCCCATGAAGTGATTTCTGTTCTTTGGATTCATCCTGCCTGTCAAGGCGGATACTATTCTCTTCAAGGGTAATTTTTATTGAAGGGTCAATCGTTTGATTGAGTTCACCTTGTGGCCCCTTAACGTTTACTTCATTGGATTTTGAAACTTTTATTTCAACTCCACCAGGTATTGCTATAGGATAACTTCCAATACGTGACATTATTAAACCTCCTTATTAACTTATATAACATAATACTTCACCACCTACCTGCTCTTTCCTAGCCTCTTTGTCGGTGATTACCCCCATAGAAGTAGAGATAACGGCAACACCAAGGCCATTCATAACTCTTGGTACCTCATCCTTATTCACATACTTCCTTAAGCCCGGCCTGCTGACTCTTTCCAACTTGTTGATAGAAGAAACCTTGGTAACAGGATGATATTTAAGGGCTATTTTAATTGTGCCTTGTAGCTCGTCATCTTCAAATTTGAAGTTCAAGATATAGCCTTTCTCAAACAATATCTTTGTAATGGCCTTTTTCATATTAGAAGCCGGGATTTCCACGACTCGCTTTTTAGCCATTATAGCATTTCTTATTCTTGTTAAATAATCTGAAATCGGGTCAGTCATCTTTATATCTCTTTAAACTTATTACTCTACAATCAAAATATTACCAACTGGCTTTTTTCACACCTGGGAGTAAGCCTTGAGAAGCCATTTCCCTAAAATTGATACGTGAAATACCAAATTGCCTCATATAACCTCTAGGCCTGCCGGTAAGTTTACATCTATTGTGCAAACGCACGTAGGAAGAGTTTTTAGGAAGCTTTTGCAGTGCTTCGTAATCGCCGGCTGCTTTAAGCTCTGCCCGCTTTTTTGCGTATTTTTCAACGAGTTTTTGTCTTTTCCTTTCACGGGCTTTCATTGATTCTTTAGCCATACTTTATATCGATTTTATTGATTTTTAAATGGTAAACCAAATTCTTTTAATAAAGCTAAGGCTTCTTTATCGTTTTTAGCAGTAGTCACAAAAGTGATGTCCATACCATTGAGCCTGTTAACTTTATCAATAACTATTTCGGGAAATATAATCTGTTCAGGTATGCCGAAAGTATAATTTCCTTGGCCATCAAAACCTTTATCATTGATACCTCTAAAATCCCTAATACGAGGTAATGACACTGAGATAAGCCTGTCAAGAAATTCGTACATTTGGCTTCTTCTTAAGGTAACCCGTACACCAATAGGCATTCCTTTTCTCAATTTAAAATTGGAGATGTCCTTTTTGGCTTTTGTGGGAACAGCTTTTTGTCCAGTAACTTGAGTCATTTCTTCTAATGCTACTTCAATCACTTTTTTGTCTGTAATAGCAGTTCCAACACCTTGGTTAAGATTAATTTTAACCAATTTGGGCACTTGCATCCTGTTATTATAACCAAATTGCTTGGTTAAAGCAGGAACAATTTCTTTTTGATATTTTTCTTTTAGTCGCGGCGTATAACTCATTACTTAATTACCTCCCCGGATTTTTTTGAATAACGAACTAACTTTCCATCTTCCAATCTTCTACCAATCCTGGTGGGGTTCCCATCAGAATCAATAACCATTAAATTGGATAAATGCACAGGTGCTTCTTTTTTCACGATACCGCCCTGTGTATTTTGGGCGTTAGGTTTTGTATGTTTAGACACCATGTTCACTCCTTCTACAAGTGCTTTGTTGTCTTCCAGAAGTACTTTAAGTACTTTACCTTCCTGCCCTTTAGATTCACCTGTAATAACTTTTACGGTGTCTCCCTTTTTAACATGTACCTTTTTTTGCATAATATCTATACTTTATTATTAAAGCACTTCAGGTGCCAATGAAATAATTTTCATAAATTTCTTTTCACGTAGTTCCCTGGCAATAGGTCCAAAAATACGTGTACCTCTCATTTCGTCTGTACCAGTGAGCAAAACGCATGCATTTTCGTCAAAACGAATGTAAGAACCATCATTTCTACGGATCTCTTTTTTTGTTCTAACAACAACTGCTTTAGATACAGTACCTTTTTTAATGTTGCCTGATGGTAAAGCATTCTTTACCGTAACAACAATAGTATCACCAATGGTTGCGTATTTTTTCTTTGTACCACCTAATACCCTAACACAAAGAACTTCTTTTGCACCGCTGTTGTCAGCTACCGATAATCTTGATTCTTGCTGTATCATATTATTTAGCTCTTTCTAAAATTTCAGTTAATCTCCAACATTTATTTTTGCTTAGTGGCCGGGTTTCAGTAATAGAAACCTTATCACCAATATTACAGGCATTTTCGCTATCATGTGCCATAAACTTGGATGTTTTACGCACAAATTTCCCGTACATGGGGTGTCTTTCTTTACGTTGAACAGCCACCACGATGGATTTATCCATTTTATTACTGACAACAATGCCTACTCTTACTTTCCTGAGATTTCTTTTATTCTCTAGTGTCTCCATCTCAATATATTATTGTTTATTCTTTATTTCTTCTAACTCTCTTTTCCTAAGTTCTGTCTGCATTCTCGCAATGGTTTTTCGATAAAACTTGAGTTTCATCGGGTTTTCCAATGGTGAAACAGCATGGTTCAATTTTAACCTGGTAAGCTGTTTCTTCTCTTCTTCCAGTCTTTCCTGTAGTTCAGGTGTAGACATTTCTGTAATCACGTTATTCTTCATTACTTTTGAATTATAGATTCTTCAACATAATCTCTACGAACAATAAATTTAGTTTTTATTGGAAGCTTTTGAGCAGCGAGGCGCATAGCTTCTTTGGCAACTTTCACGGGAACACCTTCAGCTTCAAAAAGAATTCTCCCTGGTTGCACCCTAGCAACGAAATACTCGGGAGCTCCTTTACCTTTACCCATTCTGACCTCGGCTGGCTTTTTGGTAACAGGTTTATCTGGAAATATCCTGATCCAGATTTGGCCTTCTCTTTTCATATAACGTGTAACCGCCTGACGAGCTGCCTCTATCTGCCTTCCTGTTATCCATACTTCTTCTAAGGCTTTAATGCCAAAAGAACCAAATGCCAGTTCGGTACCATTTTTGGCATTGCCTTTCATTCGTCCCTTCTGTTGTCTTCTAAATTTAGTTTTCTTTGGCTGTAACATTATATTATTATTTAATGATTGCTACTAAACATTTTATTTTCTTTTCCTGGCTCTTCCTTTGCTTTGCTTTTGACTGCTGCTTTTTTCCACAACTGGCGAAAGGTCTCTTTTGCCATAAACATATCCTTTACATATCCAAACTTTTATACCTATTCTACCATAAGTTGTATGGGCTTCACAATTTGAATAATCAATATCCGCCCTAAATGTGTGCAAAGGTATACGACCTTCTTTGTATTGCTCGCTACGTGCCATTTCAGCGCCACCAAGCCTACCAGAAACAATAACTTTAATACCAGAAGCGCCCATTCTCATAGTTGAGGCAATAGCTGTTTTAACAGCCCTTCTAAAAGATATTCTTCCTTCTATTTGTTTGGCGATGGTATTAGCAACGATAACAGCGCTAAGCTCCGGCCTTTTGATCTCGGAAATATTGATTTGAACTTCTTTAGAGGTTAATTTTTTCAACTCCTCTTTTAGTTGGTCCACTTCCTTACCGCCTTTTCCAATAATGATACCTGGCCTGGCAGTATTGATGGTAATGGTAACAAGCTTAAGTGTTCTTTCAATAATTATGTTAGCAATACCGGCTTTTGCCAAACGGGCATTGAGGTATTTCCTTATTTTTTCGTCTTCTATGATTTTTGGTCCAAAATCCCTACCACCAAACCAGTTGGAATCCCAGCCTTTAATAAAACCTAAACGATTTCCTATAGGATTAACTTTTTGTCCCATCTATTGTATATATTTAAGATTCGTCTTCAACTTCTTCAATTCTACTGTCAATAATAAGTGTAACATGGTTAGAGCGCTTTCTTATCCTGTGTGCCCTACCTTGAGGAGCTGGCCTAAGCCTTTTCAATTGCCTGGCGCTGTCAACGTATACTTCTGCAACAAAAAGGTTGCTTTCTTCCATTCTCACGCCTTCATTTTTATTTTGCCAGTTTGAAATTGCAGAAAGAAGCAATTTTTCCATTCTTCCTGATGCTTCTTTCGGGTTATGTTTTAACACATGCAATGCTTTATCTACATCCATTCCCCTGATAAGGTCAGCTATAAGCCTCATCTTTCTTGGAGATGTAGGGCAATTATTCAGTTTGGCAAAATATTTATTTTTGCGCTCTTCTTTCAATTTTTCTGCAGTAATTCTTTTTCTTGAACCCATTTTTTAAGAATTTTTTCTTTATTTCTTGCCTTTATCTTTGTTACCGGCATGCCCCCTATATATCCTTGTAGGTGCAAATTCGCCCAGTTTGTGTCCTACCATGTTCTCAGTAATATACACTGGGATGAATTTATTGCCATTATGAACAGCGATAGTCTGTCCAACAAAATCGGGTGATATCATTGAAGCCCTTGACCATGTTTTTACCACGGTTTTCTTTTTAGATTTTTGGGCTTCAAGAACTTTGCGCTCCAATTTGTAATGAATAAAAGGTCCTTTTTTTATTGATCGACTCATAATCTATCTAAATTATAAAAATTATTTCTTACGTCTTTCTACAATGTACTTGTTAGAAGCCTTTTTCTTGGCACGTGTTTTAAATCCTTTAGCAGGTAAACCTTTCCTAGACCTAGGATGGCCACCGGAGGATTTACCTTCGCCACCGCCCATTGGATGGTCAACAGGATTCATCACAACACCTCTTGTTCTTGGCCTTCTTCCTTGCCACCTGCTTCTTCCAGCTTTTCCAGACAATTCGTGGATATGATCACCATTAGAAACTGTACCAATAGAAGCTTTACATGTAAGAAGAATCATTCTTGTTTCGCCAGAAGGTAATTTAATATGTGCATATTTTCCTTCCCTCGACATAAGCTGGGCATAAGAACCGGCACTTCTCGCGAGTGTACCACCTTCGCCAGGACGAAGTTCAATATTATGAATGATACTTCCTAAAGGAATTTGGTTTAAAAAAAGATTATTTCCAACATTGGGAGCGGCATCTTTTCCTGATAATAGTTTATCGCCAATATTCAAACCTTGAGGTGCCACAATATATCTTTTTTCACCATCTGCATAATACAATAATGCTATTCTTGCAGACCTGTTAGGGTCATACTCAATTGTCTTTACAGTAGCCGGTATCCCGTCTTTATCTCTTTTAAAATCGATAATACGGTATTTCTTTTTGTGTCCACCACCGATATATCTCATGGTCATCCGGCCTTGTTTGTTTCTTCCACCTGATTTGCTTTTACCAACCATTAAACTCTTTTCAGGCTTGGAGGCAGTGATATCATCAAAAGTATTGATCATTTTGTAACGCTGCCCTGCTGTTGTTGGTTTTAATTTTTTTAAAGCCATTTCTAATCTTCGCTTTTATATATTGCTATAAAAATCAATTACTTCTCCCTCGGCTACAGTAACAATAGCCTTTTTATAAGCATTTGTTTTGCCAGTAATAATGCCGGTTTTGGTAAACCTGGATTGTGTTTTTCCAGTGTATCGCATTGTATTAACAGCTTCAACACTAACGTCGTACATTTCTTCAACAGCTTTTTTTATCTCGATCTTGTTAGCGTTTTTGTGGACGATAAAAGCATAGCGATTTAATTGTTCGCTAAGTTTTGTCATCTTTTCTGTAACCACCGGTTTAATAAGTATATCCATCACTTCTATATTTTCTGCTTAACAAATTTTTTCTATTTCTGGAATTGAACTTTCTGCCAATAAAATATGACTGGCATTTAAGATATCATAAGTGTTTAATTTAGAGGCTAATATAACCCTAGCATCTTGTAAATTTCGGGACGACAAAGATACATTTTTATTTGGTTTTGAAAGAATTAATAATGTTTTTTTGTCAGTTAACTCGAAATTATTAAGAAAATCAGTATAATTCCTGGTTTTTGGAGCATCAAGATCAAAGTCTTCCACAATTGTAAGGCTTTTTTCTTTGGCCTTGTATGAAAGTGCGGAATTTCTTGCAAGCTTTTTAAGTTTCTTGTTTAACTTAAAGCTATAATCTTTTGGCCTGGGGCCAAAAACTGTTCCTCCACCTCTAAAAATAGGTGATTTAATACTACCTGCACGAGCAGTACCAGTACCTTTTTGACGTTTGATTTTTCTTGTACTTCCACTTATGTCAGCTCTTTCCCTGGCTTTATGTGTACCTTGACGATTATTTGCCCTATATTGCTTAACGGCAAGATATATGGCATGGTCATTGGGTTGAATACCAAAGATCGTGTCTTTCAGATTAACCTTTTTATCGGTTTCTTTACCTTGTATATTATAAACTTTTAACTCCATCTCTCTAAAATTAAATATGAACCTTTTGCACCTGGAACAGATCCTTTAACAATAATTAAATCTTTTTCCTTTAAGATCTTCATAACTTTAAGGTTGATCATTTTCACCCTATTTCCGCCTTGGCGGCCAGCCATTCTCATCCCTTTAAAAACTCTAGAAGGATAAGAAGATGCGCCAATAGCACCAGGAGCCCTATTCCTGTTGTGCTGGCCGTGGGTTTGATCATTAACACCAGCAAAATTATGACGTTTAACAACACCCTGGAAACCTTTCCCCTTTGAAGTACCCACAACATCAATAAATTCTCCTTCAAAGAATACATCAACTAGTAAAGTATCTCCATAGCTCTTTTGCTCTTCAAAACGGGTAAATTCGGCCAAAACCTTTTTAGGCGCTGTTTTGGCTTTTTTAAAGTGGCCTTGCAAAGCCTTTTTTACCTTTGATTCCTTTTGTTCCTCGTAAGCGAGTTGTATGGCCTCGTAGCCATCGTTCTTCTTTGTTTTTACTTGTGTTACTACACAAGGACCAGCTTGTATAACCGTGCATGGTATTTGTTTACCAGAGGCATCAAACATACTGGTCATCCCAATTTTTTTTCCTATTAGTCCTGACATGGTCTTATCCTTTTATACTTTTATCTCTACTTCAACTCCACTTGGCAGTTCCAATTTCATCAGTGCATCAACTGTTTTGGATGTAGAACTGTAAATGTCTAATAATCTTTTGTATGTAGAAAGCTCAAATTGCTCCCTGGATTTTTTGTTTACAAAAGTTGAACGCAGTACAGTATAAATGTTTTTTCTCGTTGGTAATGGTATAGGACCACTAACTACTGCACCTGTAGACTTTACAGTTTTTACAATCTTTTCAGCTGATTTATCAACCAAGTTGTAATCGTACGACTTTAATTTTATTCTAATCTTTTGACTCACTTTAAAAATTTTTAGTTGTTTAACTAATTATATACAACTTTCCCTGTTGCTTTATATATAACTTTCTCAGCAATATCTTTCGGTACTTTGGCATAATGTGAAAATTCCATAGTTGAATTAGCCCTGCCAGATGTAATGGTTCTAAGGTCGGTAACATAGCCAAACATTTCGGCTAATGGTACTTTCGCCTTGATCACCTGCCCGGCAGCTTTTGAATCAATCCCTTCTATCTCGCCTCTTCTACGGTTAAGATCACTATTTACATCACCAAGAAATTCCTCGGGTGTAATAATCTCTAACTTCATTATCGGCTCTAACAAAACAGTTTTAGCCTTTTTACAAGCTTCTTTAAAGGCTATACGTGCAGCTATTTCAAAAGATAATGAATCGGAATCAACACTATGGAAAGAGCCATCTAATAGCCTTACTTTAAGGCTATCCAGTGGATATCCTGCTAGTACTCCATTATGCATAGAAGATTTAAAACCTTTTTCTATAGCCGGGATAAATTCTTTAGGAATATTACCACCTCTAATTTCATCAATAAATTGAAGTCCTTTTATATTATCATCAGCAGGTGATAATTCCACTTCAATGTCAGCAAATTTTCCTCTACCACCAGTTTGCTTTTTATATACTTCTTTATGTTTAACTGTATTTTCAATGGCTTCTTTATATGAAACTTGGGGTGCGCCTTGGTTACAAATTACTTTAAACTCTCTTTTTAGCCTGTCTAAGAGGATATCGAGATGAAGCTCACCCATTCCACTAATGATGGTTTGCCCGCTATCGTTATCTGTTTTCACGTGGAAGGTAGGGTCTTCTTCGGCTAGTTTTGCCAAGGCCATGGTTAATTTATCGATATCAGCTTGTGTTTTTGGTTCAACGGCAACACCGATAACAGGCTCAGGAAAGGATATTGATTCAAGAACAATAGGGTGCTTTTCGTTACATAATGTGTCGCCGGTACGTATATTTTTAAAACCAACAGCCGCTCCAATATCTCCTGCGGATATTTTTTTGAGTGGATTTTGCTTGTTAGCATGCATTTGCATAATCCTGGAAATTCTTTCTTTTTTCCCTGTGTTGGCATTCAGGATATAACTTCCTGCTTCTAATTCACCGGAATATACCCTAAAAAATGCGATACGTCCTACGTAAGGATCGGTAGCAATTTTAAATGCTAATGCAGCAAAAGGTTCTTCTTTGTTGGCTGTTCGTTTATCGGGCTTTTCTGTTTTTGGATTCACTCCTTCTATGGCGGGAACATCGAGAGGGCTGGGTAAGAAATCAATAATTGCATCGAGCAATCGCTGCACTCCTTTGTTTTTAAAAGCGGCACCGCAGAGTAATGGGGTAATTCTTAATTCGAGGGTTGCTTTTCTAATGGCATCAATGATAAGATCATCAGTGATTGAATTAGCATCTTCCATGAATTTTTCCAGCAATTCATCACTTTCTTCAGCAACACCTTCAATCAAAGCATTCCTGTAATTGCTTGCCATTTCTTTCATATCATCGGGTATCTCGATCTCTTCATAAGTCATACCATAATTGTCTTCATTCCATTGGTATGCCTTGTTAGATATAAGATCAATAACACCGGTAAAATCATCTTCTGCGCCAATAGGGATTTGAATAGGCACTGGAGTAGCTCCAAGTCTTTCTTTAATTTGTTTTATTACATTAAAGAAGTCAGCTCCTGCTCTATCCATTTTGTTCACAAAACTAATCCGGGGTACATGGTATCTATCTGCTTGTCTCCAAACCGTTTCTGATTGGGGTTCAACACCTCCAACAGCACAAAAGACAGCTATACAGCCGTCTAAAACTCTTAATGAGCGTTCTACCTCAACGGTAAAATCAACGTGTCCGGGGGTATCTATAATATTAATTTTATAATCTTCGTCTTTATGTTTCCAAAAAGTAGTAGTAGCAGCCGAAGTGATAGTGATACCCCGTTCTTGTTCTTGCACCATCCAGTCCATTGTGGCAGCGCCATCATGTACTTCGCCTATTTTATAATTTCTACCAGTATAATACAAAATACGCTCTGTCGTAGTGGTCTTACCCGCATCTATATGCGCCATGATACCAATATTACGCGTATATTTTAGATTATTTGTCATTATGTATTATACCTTTTTATTTTTATAATTTATCATTTAATAATCTATTAAAACCGAAAATGTGAGAATGCTTTGTTAGCATCTGCCATTCTATGGGTATCTTCTTTTCTTTTAAAGGCGGAACCTTCTTCTTTGTAGGCAGCTACAATTTCTCCAGCGAGTTTATGCCCCATAGATTTTTCATGTCTTTTCCTTGCAAAACTGATAAGGTTCTTCATACCGATAGACATTTTCCTGCCAGGCCTAATTTCGGAAGGAATTTGAAAAGTAGCGCCACCAATTCTTCGGCTCTTCACCTCAACAGAGGGAGTAACATTAGCAAGGGCTTTTTTCCAGACTTCTAAACCATTTTCGCCGGTTTTTTCAGAAACTATATCCATAGCATCATAAAAGATATGGAAGGCTTGGTTTTTTTTGCCTTCTAACATAAGGTTATTCACGAATTTTGTTACCAAAGTATCGTTATACTTAGGATCTGGTAATATAATTCTCTTTTTTGGACTGCTTTTCCTCATTTTTACAAAATTTTATTTATTTCTTAGGCCTCTTGGTTCCGTATTTAGATCTTCTTTGTAACCTGCCTTCAACACCTGCTGTATCTAAGGCACCCCTGATAATATGGTATCTAACGCCGGGAAGGTCTTTTACTCTTCCACCCCTGATAAGTACAATAGAGTGCTCTTGTAAGTTGTGTCCTTCGCCGGGTATATATGAGTTTACTTCTTTCCCGTTAGTTAGTCTAACCCTGGCAACTTTTCTCATGGCAGAGTTAGGTTTTTTAGGTGTTGTAGTATAAACCCTAGTACAAACACCTCTGCGTTGAGGGCATGAATCCAAAGCAGGAGACTTGCTTTTCTCAACCATTTTTTTCCTTCCTTTACGAACTAACTGTTGTATCGTTGGCATATCTGCTATTTTTGTTGATAATTCTGTATTTTTGACCACCCTCAATTTTGGGGACTGCAAAGGTACAAGTTTATTTTTTAAAACCAATAACTTATAATAAAAAAATTAAAAAAATGGTTTTTCTTAAAATAAACTTCTTGAAAAGCCGTTCTCATGCTAAAGAGCCACTTACTTACCATTGCAGGATTTTTCAGCGTGCAAAGATAGGAAAGTTTTTTAATCCTGGAAAATTATTTAGGTATTATTATCAATATTTTAAGCAAATTCCAGTTTTTTTTCTTCAATATTACCAGTATATTTGCTTGTGGTTGTAAGAAAGATCATACATATAGATATGGATGCATTTTTTGCCTCTATAGAGCAACGCGATAATCCGGCATTAAGAGGAAAACCTGTTGCTGTTGGAGGCGCTGCTAAACGAGGCGTAGTTGCCGCTGCAAGTTATGAAGCACGGAAGTATGGTGTTCATTCGGCTATGCCTTCAAAAACAGCCCTAAGAAAATGCTCACACCTCCTATTTGTGAAACCAAGATTTGACGTATACAAATCCATATCTAATGAAATAAGGGGAATTTTCCTTGAATATACAGACCTTGTTGAACCGCTTTCCTTGGATGAAGCCTACCTTGATGTTACAGAGAATAAGATCAATATGCCTTCGGCTACTATCATTGCTAAAGAGATCAAGAAAAAAGTCAAGAACAAAACCAATTTAACGGCATCGGCCGGTGTATCTTATAATAAATTCCTGGCAAAAATAGCCTCTGACTATGACAAACCTGATGGCTTCTATTTGATTACGCCCGGGAAAGCCGAAAAATTCTTGGAAGAACTTCCAGTTGAAAAATTTTATGGTATTGGAAAAAAAACTGCAGAGCGCTTGCATAAATTAGGGATAGAAACAGGAAAAGACCTCAAACGTTACGATAAATACAAATTGATAAAGCTTTTTGGTAAGCATGGCGTTTTCTATTACAATATTGTAAGGGGTATTGATGAAAGAGTGGTAAACCCATCAAGGAGCAGGAAGTCAGTGGGAGCGGAGAATACTTTTTTAGAAGACTTGGTAAAGGTAGAAGATATAAAGAACAGTTTGCATGAAATTGCTGAAAGGCTTTTTAATAGAGTAAAAAAATACAAACTATATGGAAAAACCATTACTGTGAAGATCAAGTTTCATGATTTTGAGATTATTACACGTAGCAAAACCATAAATTCAGTAATAAAAACACTACCTATTATTATCTTATATTCAGAAGAATTACTCATGAATGTAGACCTTGAAGGCAAAGCCATACGACTATTAGGCATTTCGATAAGCAATTTTCCACACCATAATAATACAACCGGTGGTACTCAATTGGAATTTGATTTTCCTAATATGTGACTGCAAGCGACCATTGTCGTGTCAAAAACGAAAAAATGTATAACTTAGCGGAGAACTTGAACGTAAGCAGTCTTTTTTATGGTGTTTTATCCATATATTGAAAATGAGGATTAAGCCCGTCGGGAAGTATTGCTGCTGAATGTCTTGTAAACAATAATGGTGAAAGAATATTTGTCTTATTCTTATCCCGGATATGAGAATTTACAGCATCAAACATTCAGTCCTGTTCTTAAAAATTATTCACTATGGCTAAGCGAAAAGTAAAAGGTAATCCAAACGCAACAATTTCAATGCCTGTTGTAAATCCTAATGCAGCTGGGATTGATGCAGGTAGCAGTGTATCAGGCCCGGAAAAATGGCGGGGCCAAAGCTGGCCTTGTGCGTGGAGGCTTAACTTTTTTAACCTGCATCCAGCAAGGATAATGCATTAGCATTCAATAAAAGCGAGGATAGCGAATTCCCAGGGCTAGAAATATTATTTCACCACTTCTATTATTTTATTGAATTCTTTACCTGCTATTCTTAAATAGTATACACCTTTACTATATGAACCAAAATCGATTTGTTCTTCGTGTTTCTTTTCAACAAAAACATCTTTTTTCCATACCATATTAGAGGCATTGTTAAAGAGTTGCATCTTAAGATTAGTGGGCTGTAAATTATTTTCTATTTGTACATATAAATAATTTTTTACCGGGTTGGGATAAATTTTCACTTTGATTCCTTTTGAAGCGAGCTGCTTTATACCCTCGGCTAGCTTTACTATACTTGTATCAGATGCACTGCACCCGTTGTTGTCTGTAACAATTACCCAATACATTCCAAAATCTTCAACATCATAAGTTTGAGAACTTGAGCCATCTTGCCATTGATACGTAGCAAAACCTTGGCCTGCATCCAATAAGATGGTATCGGGTTGGGATGTTAAAATGGAATCAGGGCCAATATCAACAGAAGGATAGCCATAATGAAATACCGTTACATAAAGAGTATCATTGAAATTATTTACATCCGGGGTATGTTTAAACACCTCGATATTATAACTACCAACATCGCTCATATCAAAACTTTCTGCAAAACTAAATGTGGTAACATCACCGGGAAGCACATCATTGTTGATTACTAAAGTATCTGTAATGATTCCTGAATCATCAACACTAAGGCTAAGAATGATTTCTTTTTGTTCTTTAAGTGTATCCGGCCCATTATTCATTAGTTCTAAAGTTATGGTTTCTTCGCTCGAAAGTTCACAACCAGAGGCCGGGGATGTAATTGCAGAAACAGCAATATCATTGGTATAAATAAATATTGAATCACTACCGGGACAACCTCCGTTATTTGTAACGATAACCTTGTACCATGCTGAATAGTTTCCTGATGGTGTGTATGTTTGTGCTGTTGAGCCATCTTGCCATGTATAAGAGCTATAACCGCTTCCTGGATCTAAAACCATCGTATCGGGTTGAGCTGTTATGATGGTATCAGGCCCAAGGTCAACATCCGGGAAACCGAAAACTTCAATATCCTTACTATAGGAGTTATTGGTAGTATCTGCATCCCATAAGTATGCAACCCTTGTTTCTAAGTTGTATATGCCTATTGATGAAAGGTCTATGGTTTGAGAAAAACTATGCTCAAAGGTACTATCCGGGTAAAGGTTTGATGCTAAAACGATATCTTCCAGTTGTGAGTTTGTTCCATCAAGCGTATAACCGGCCTGTAGTGATGCTCCCGCAAATAGTGTATCAGCGCTATTGTTGCGGATTTTGATACTTATGACTTCGGAACCGGTTAATTCACACGAGGAAACTGGTGATACAATATCACTGATACTTATGTCTTTGGTAATAATTCTAACCGTGTCACTACCCGGACATGTGTTGCTATCAGTTACTTCCACGTAATAGTTGGCCGAGCCGGGATAGGTGACAAAAAGTGTATCATTGGTTGAACCATCTTGCCAATTATAACTTGCATAACCTGCACCTGGTGTTAGTTTAACCGTATCTGGCATGGTAGTGAAAATGGTATCCGGGCCAAGGTCAACATCTGGGAAACCGAAAACTTCAATATCCTTACTATAGGAGTTATTGGTAGTATCTGCAT
>CAZJDA010000015.1:4889-16917 GCA_964544705.1 uncultured Bacteroidales bacterium | reverse complement strand
TTGCATAACCTGCACCTGGTGTTAGTTTAACCGTATCTGGCATGGTAGTGAAAATAGTGTCTGGGCCGAGGTCAACATCCGGGAAACCGTAAGTTTCAATATTCTTAATAAGTGAATTGTTTAATGAATCTGCATCAAGGGCAAAATCAACACCAGCTTCTAATGAATAGGTTCCTATTGAGCTAAAATCGGTGGTTTGAGAAAAATTATGCTGGAAAACACTATCAGGGTATAGTGTAACCGGTAAGTTGATGTTCTCTTGGCTGCTTATGGTATCGTTCAAGGTATAGTACAGTTGTAAACTTGTGCCGGTAGGTATTGTATCTTCACTTGTGTTAGCAAATTCATATTGTATGGTTTCATTAGCGCTTAATTCGCAATTGGATACAGGAGAATGAATATTTTGCGCCCCAATATCAAATGTTATAATGGTAATGGTATCGCTATTGCTGCAAGAATAGGCATCGGTGGCTAATACGCTATACGTGGCTGTTGCCGGGTAAGAAACATAGAATGTATCATTGGTTGAGCCGTCTTGCCATTGGTAAGATACAAAACTTGTACTTGTTGTTAGGGCAACCGTATCGGGTTGAGTGGTGAACAACGTATCTGGCCCAATATCTACAGTTGGTACTGTATACATTTCAAAATTATAGTTCATAATATCATTTAAAGTATCGGCATCATTTATGATATCTACTCCAACGTCAAGTTGGTATGCTGCATATTCTGTGATTTCAAGCTCTTCACTAAAAGTATGTTGTAAAGAACTGTCCGGGTATAAATTACTGGAAAGCGTTATCATATCAGAGGAGTATAATGTGTCGTTAAGATCGTAAAACACCTCAAATTGTTTACCTGTAGTAATTGTATCTGCGCTAAGATTAATGATCTCGGTAGTTACCGGCGTGGTGCCAATAAACCCACAGGTGTTAACAGGTGAAGATACATTATTGATAGCAAGGTCCGTGGTAATTATACGGATGGTGTCATTACTTTGACAATTATGCTCATTTTTTACGCTAACAAAGTATGTTGCAGAACCTGGGAAATCGATGAACAAAGAATCATTTGTAGAGCTATCTTGCCAGAGGTAGCTATCATATCCAGTACCTGGGGATAAAACTACGGTATCTGCTTGTGTTGTATAGAGCGTGTCTGGAGATAGGTCGATAGATGGGTAACCATACACACTAATGGTGCGGAAAAGTGTATCATTCAATGGATCAACATCATTTTTCAAGTTAACACTAATTTCAAGTTCATAATCATTAACAGCAGACAAGTCAACAGGTTGGGAAAAAACATGATTCAGAATGCTATCAGGATATATGATTTGAGATAAAACTACATTATCGGACGATGCAATCGTATCATCCAAACGATATGAGATCGTGAGCTCATTTCCGGGCAATAATGTATCTTCGGCCAAATTGATCACATCTACATCAATATGTTCTTCGTTTGATAATTCACAACTTGATAGGGGGTTGTTAATATCTTGAATACCAACATCATATGTGATAACAACAGAGGTATCCCTGTCCTGGCATGAATTTGCATCTGTTATTAATACGTGATATGTGGCGGTTGCAGGGTAATTCACATAAAAAGTGTCATTTATGGAACTGTCCTGCCATAAATAATCAGTAAACCCTGGCCCTGGAGTAAAGATTATGGTATCAGCCTGGGTAGTAAAGATGGTATCAGGGCCTATGTTAGCGATAGGAAGCCCGTATACTTCAAAATTATAGTTGGTAGTATCATTAATGGTATCTGCGTCGTTTTGTAAATAGACACCTGCTTCTATTTCATATATTGAAGGCAACGAAAAATTCATAGAATCATTAAACGTATAATGCATAATACTATCAGGGTATAATACCTGCGAAAGCGCAATACTGTCTTGGGTATAGGCCGTATCATTAATGGTATAATATGCGAGCAATGGAGTTCCAATAGAGAGTGTATCTTGGCTAAGGTTCTGGATGGTAGTATGAATGTATTCCTCATCGGTAAGTTCACAGGATGAAACGGGCGAATCAACCGATTGCATGGCAATATCGTAGGTATAAATGGTAATGGTATCGCTATTTTGGCACGAATGAATATCTTCAACCGTAACGCTATAAGTAGCGGTAGCAGGATATGAAACCAATAGTGTATCATTGGTAGCCCCATCTTGCCAAAGGTAGGATACATAACCTGTATCAGCGGCAAGAGCTACGGTGTCAGCCATCGTCGTATAAATATCTTCGCCCAAGTCTAATGGCGGAGGTCCCCAGGTATTTTTGGTTGTATACAAGGTGTCGTTATCTCTTTTAATATCCAATGGCATGGCTGTATAAAACCTGAAATTATAATCCATAAAACTTGACATGTTGATATCCTCGTCAAAAGAATGTAATATGGTACTATCGGGGTAAAAATTTTCAGTAAGAATTAAGGAATCCGCATCAATAACTTCTTCATTGAGTTCGTAACCGATAAAAACGGTATCACCTGTAAACAATGTATCAAGGCTATAATTTTTAATTTCGATTTCAGGATAAATGCTGCTGCTGTTGTAGCAATCCGATTCAATATTCAATAGGTCAGTAACTCCCAAATCCATGTATGATGAAGCCACAAGGATGGTATCTTCGGCAGTACAGGCATAATCATTGGTTACCACTACGGAATATTTGCCGGCAGATGGTACGTTGAAATACCTTCCTGTAGAAAGGTCGTTCCATAAATAAGAGACATATCCTGCACCGGCATCCAATACAACCGTGTCTGGCTGTGTTGTTCCGATATCTGGGCCTAATGTATAGTTAGGCATACCGTAAACAGTGATGATCGTTGTGTTTGTATCTGTAGTGCTCCCTTCCGAAAATAGGTTTTCATCAGCCTCGAGGTCGGTAAACGTTTTGAATTCATAATCTCCTGCATCCCATACGTCAACATGCTCATTAAACGTGTAATGCATGGTATCTTTGGCAATAAGGTCTTCAGTAAGTTCTATGGTATCAGTAAAAAGGTACTCGTTGTTCAAGATAAGACCAACAGGAATTTGAAAACCGCTTTCAAGGGTATCTGCCCCGAAATTTTTCAGGGCTACTATTACTTCTTCGCTGGTTGAAAGTTCACAGGCCGAATCCGGCGCTATAAGTTCCACGATACCTACATCAGGAGGAGGTTCCCTGAAAACAATATCATCAATGGCAATCCCTTCGTAATTATTGTTTGTATCGTTATTAGCAAAAATAAACCTGAATTTAACGCTTGAATGGTTTTTTACTTCTTCGGGAAGAATATGGCGAGCTGTTATCCAACCTCCTGAAGTGTCTGTCCATCCGTGAGAGATGCTATAAACAGAGTCTAACGAAGAAATGGTATCACTATTATACCAGTTCCACCTTTCATCTTTGTGGCCTACCGTGTCCCAAGTGTTTCCCCCGTCTGTAGAATACTGGAATGATAATCCATCAATACCTTTTTCCATTTGATACCACAAATTGAATTCTGCCAGGATATAATCAACTCCATAAAGATCAAAACATGGGCTTTCCAAGTAAGAGGCTTCGTTTTCATTATAAAAAGTATCTAATGAAGTAACCCAACTATTTTCTCCTGAAAATGCGTAATTTATGGTGTTACCGTCAGGAGTACCCAGTTCCCAGGAACTATTTTCGCCATAAGGCAGCCAAAAATTGGTATCCGTCTCAAATTGTTGGGTGTAAGGGATATTGTATGTTGGCAAAGAATAAAAATTGTGCCTTGTTGTGTCGTTTTTGCTGTATTCATCCTCGTCAAAATGATTGATCATAACAAGGTTGTAATTTCCAGGAATGAAATCATAGGTTTGCGAAAAGGTGAAAAGAATACTATCTCCTGCACTCAGGGGTGTTTTTAAGGAATCATAGAGAAATATTCCTTTTTTAATTTGAAGCGAAAGAGGGATGGTATCAGAAAGGTTATTTTTTCCTGTATTTTTGATCCAAACACTCACTTGCTCTTCTCCTAAGCCACAGGAAGTTAACGGGTAAATGATATCTCCTAAAGCAATATCTTTTTCAATAAGGTCGCCGGTAATAACAAAATCGTCAATATTCCATCCAGAGAATTGCCTTGAAGCATCAGTGGTTCCAATGGAAAACCTAAACCTTACCGAGCTATCCCTGTCAACATAATTGGAGGCATCCAGTTCTTTTAATTTCCATGTATTATCAGTAGTAAATAAGCTGTTGCTGCTTTCCCAAACTTTGTTCCATGTTTGGCCGTTGTCATTGCTAATATCAATATAAGCCCTGTCTAAGTAATCAATATTTAATTGCCTAAAAAAGCGGAGATATATGTCTTTGTAGAAATAGCAATTGATGGGCGGTGATACTGCGCTATCCTCCCTGTTTGTGAGGTTGGGTTCGTAATCGCCCGGGTAGCTTCCTTGTCCACTGATATCAGTTCCTATGATCCTTTTACCGCTATAAGCATAAGCGGGATCGGCAAAACCAAAAGAAACACCGCCTTTTCCCCTTGCAGTATCCCTTTCAAATTCGCCTGAAAAAAGCCATGGATTATCTTCTTCAAAATCATCTGCATAAATAGCACGAAAGATAGTCCTTTCACCCGGAGGATCTTGATTTGACGAAGGGTATAGTGTGTCGGAAATATTGATCCTGCTCTCCATTAATCGTGCATCCAATGTATTTCCTTCAGTGGCTGAATCGTCTACATCATAGGTTAACCAAATATAGGTATGCCCATTGGGTAATTCCATGTTGATGTTATCAAAAACTACGGAATCGCCAATAAAGTTTTTTGCAGGGCATATTAAGGAATCGGGGGTAAATTCATTGGTTCCTGTACTATAGAGTTTTACTCCATCGAGTTCAATATCCGAATTATCAATGTTTTTAGAATGGAAAACTGCGGAATTAAGAAAAATACTGCCTGAATTTCCATAAACATAAATGTCAGTTGTAAGCATTGGGTTGTTTTCCGAGCCGTTATACACGAAATTGTCCGAAGCTTGAGAAACGGTCATATCTTTCACGTGCATGGGTATTACGGCAGATTCATACACCATTACGTCATCAATACATACACCTAAGCCGTATTTTGTTGTTGCTTCAAAACCAATATATAAGGTAGATGATTTTTCTGGCAAGTCAAAAACCTGCTCTGTCCAGTTATAAACTTCTCCAAGGATTGAATCCAATTTAACCCAACTGCTATCTTCTGCCACTTTGTAATATATCCGAAGTTCATCGTTATTAGAAAACCAAATTCTTTGGGCATGATAAAATGATACTTGGGGCTCGATGGTTCCGCTAATGTCGATGGGAGGCGTAATGAGCATGGTGGCTTCATTTTCCAGGCTGGGGTAATGAAACAGTGCATTATAAGAACCTGAATGAGCGGATGGTGGATTCCCTTCGTGCCCTCCTTCTTGATACGTCCATTCCCCGTTATGCGTTGTATCTACATCCATTTGAATCCATCCATCAGGTTGGGATCCTCCATTTTCAAAATCTTCAGATAAAAATGTTTGGGCTTCAAGGTGGCTAAATAGGAGGGAAACCACCAATAGGGCGATAAGTTTCGGGTTTTTCATAATGATATAAATTTAATTAGGTGTTTTGCACAAATTTAGTAACTTTACATATGTTTTTTTATAAAAAACTAATAAATATTCCATAAAATTAGTTAATTTCAACAAATATTACATCCGTATTTATACCTAAGTAAATTCGCTGGATTTACTTTAAATACTGGTTTTTGTAAATTTTATTTATTATATTTGTTATAAAAATATAACCCGAAAGTTCAAAAATGTTTAACTTAAAATTAAGGTATGTTTTAATATTTACTATAGTTCTATTTTTTGCTTCAAGGTTATTCTCACAGACTGACAGGAATTTTTGGTTTGTTGCTCCTGAAGTTACAATAGGACATAGTAATGGAGCCACCTATCCAGGTGGGGAGCCAATTTACCTGAAATTATCCTCACGCACCTTACCTGCTGATGTTACGATATACCAGCCTGCTAATCCTGCTTTTACCCCCATTATTGTTAACATGGCTGCCAACGAAACCCAAGCTATCGATCTTTCTGCACGGATAGATATGATCGAGAATTATCCAGAAGATCAGGTATTGGATAGAGGAATAAAAATTGAATCTTCGGAATTGATTACCGCTTATTATGAAGTAGGGGAGTATTGGAATAATGATATTTTTTCTTTAAAAGGTGAAAATGGATTGGGAACAGAGTTTTATACTCCATTTCAAAATTATTGGGGCAATGGAACCAATTATACACCTGATGCATATTCCCGTATTGATATTGTTTCTACAGAGAATAATAATGTAATAACTATAACCCCTACACAAGATGTTGTAGGACATACTGCCGGGGATACATATAGTATCACATTAAATAAAGGGGAGACCTATTCTGCTGTGGCAGCTAGCCAAGATGCAGCAGGGCACCTTGGAGGGACAAAGATAACTTCTACCAAAAACATTGCTGTTACGATATCGGATGATTCTATGTGGGCAAGTCCACATGGTGGATGCAAAGATATTAATGGAGACCAACTGGTACCGGTTGATATTATAGGTAAAGAATATATAGCTATGAGAGGTGAAGCAGATGCCCACATGGAAAGGGTTTTTGTTTTGGCAATTTCTGACACTACAAAAGTTTATATTGATGGTGTTCTTACTGGTAATATTGATGAAGGTGAAATATTTGAACTTGAATTGGTGAATAACTTTTATCACATTCAAACAAGCGATAAATCGTACGCCTATCATATCGGTGGTTTTGACTGTGAAACCGGGGGAGCATTATTGCCACCTGTTGATAAGTGTACAGGTTCTGAACAAGTAGGCTTTACTAGGTCATTGTCTTCTTCCGATTCTTACGAGTTTTATCTTAACCTCCTTGTTAGAGATGGAGCCCAGGATGGATTCATATTAAACGGTGATGGGCCTAATACCATAATTAACGATGGGCAATTTACCCAAATTTCCCCTGATTGGTGGGCAGCTAAACTTGGCCCGTTTGACGATGCCATTATACCTACTAACGCTGCCAGCCTTATTGAAAACATAGAGGATATCTTTCACCTCGGTGTTATTAATGGAAAAGATGGTACTGGAAATATGTACGGGTATTTTTCCGATTTTAACGAACTGAATCCCGATGGGGTAGTGGCTGGTGTTGGCTCACACACCAATTTTATTTGTCATGATCAAACACAACAATTTATTGCAACAGGTGGAACATCCTATACCTGGGAACCAGCTGAATTCTTAGACGATCCTACTAGCCCAACACCCATTGCCGACCCCGATTCAACTACCAAATTCACTGTTACCATTTCTGGAGCTTGCGATATGACTGCAACAGAAGAAATTTTCCTTTTTGTGGGCGATTCAACCAATACCCTTGTGGCTGTTGATGACCCATACGGCTGCTCCCCTCATACCGTTACATTCGATCCTTCTGCTTCTTTCAATATTAAAGAATTTTATTATCAATTTGGCGATGGAAATGATACCAGTTTTGTCTACGCCAATCCTCCATATTATCCTTTTACTCATACCTATATTAATACAGATACCGTTGTTGATACATTGAATGTATCCATTGTAGGTACAAATTTTGGTACATGCCACGATACCATTTATAAACAGATTATTGTTTACCCCGAAACAAATGCTGAATTTGATGTGGATACTGCAATGGGATGCAGCCCATTGAATATCAACTTCCAAAACAATTCATTTAATGCGGATTACTGTTTTTGGGAATTTGGTAATGGTGCCTCGTCAGCAGCAGAAAGCCCACAATACGAATATAATAACTATGGTTTAAATGACACTACTTTTAATGCGCAATTGGTAACATACACAAATTATAATTGTTCAGATACTGCTGATACCAATATTACCATACACCCTTTTGTTGAGGCTTCATTTGTTCTTGATGCTGCGGAAAGTTGTAGTCCATACCAAGCTCAATTGATCAATACCTCTACCAACAAAGGCGCTATTACTTCTTTTTATTGGGATTTTGGAGACGGAAGTACTTCAACAAGCAGCAATGACACGATATATCACACTTTTTCCGATTCCACAACCCATGATACAACCTATTACATTACTTTAACTGTTGAAAATGCAGCAGGTTGTTCGCATACTTTTACAGATAGCATTAAAATTTACAGGTATGTAGATGCATCATTTACACCCGATACCATTGCCGGCTGCCATCCACTATTAATAGATTTCACCAACAACTCAACCAATGCAGACACGTACAACTGGGATTTTGGCGATGGAGGAACATCAAGCGCTATAAATCCTGCACACTTATTCGAGAATTACTCTTCCTCTGATACTACTTTCCGTGTTATTCTCACTGCCGGGTATGATGGCAAGTGTTTTGATTATGATACTACATTTATTACGATTCACCCTCATATTAGCGCTTGCTTTAGCGTTGATACAGTTTTTGGATGCTCTCCTTTTAACGTGGAAATATATAATGATGTAGTTAATAAACCTGCTGTAAATTCTTATTTATGGGAATTTGGTGATGGAACAAGTTCTAACACGTCGGCAGATGTTCTCTATCATGAATATACCAATACACATATTCCTATTCCGAGTAATATGGATTCGGTTTATAGTTTAACTCTGACGATTGAAAATAGCGCCGGCTGTTCAGAGCAATTTACTGACACCATTACTGTTTTCCCCGAAGTAGAAGCAAGTTTTTCTTATACACCTCCAATAGGTTGCGATTCTCTTTTAGTACAATTTGATGCCTCAGCTTCTTTACCCAATACGGGCATTAATTACAACTGGGATTTTGGCGATGGAGCATCATCAACAGAAGAAACACCTTCACACTTGTATATTAATAACACATCAGATTCTACAGATTTTCAAGTGATATTAACTACTTCAACAAAAAATGACAGGTGTGTTGATTATGATACAGGGATGGTTCGGGTGTACCCATACATCAACGCTCATTTTACCATCCCTGGAAGCAAAGGCTGCTCTCCTTTTACTTTAACTTTTAACCATTCATCGGTGAATTTTGATTCGGCAAGTATTAATTTTGGCGATGGTTCACCCGACTCGGTTTTGGCCGATACAGGAACATTTTATCATACTTATATCAATCAAGGCATGTCACCAGATACCCTTCAAGTAAGACTTTTTGCTGGTAGCAGTGATTGCTACGATGAAATTACCAGGGAGATCATTGTTTTCCCGGAAGTAATTGCTGGATTTACAAGCTCATCAATTGAAGGGTGTATGCCTCTTAACGTTGCATTTACAGATACTTCAACGAATGCAGCTACATATAATTGGGAGTTTGGTGATGGTTATTCCACTGATGAACAAAGCCCTGTTCATAGTTTCATTAATTACAGTCATTTACTAGATACAATGTATCACGTAAGCCTTGAAGTAACCTCCGAAAATCTTTGTAAGGCTTTTGCCGATACAAATATTACGGTGTATCCTAAGCCTTTGGCAGACTTCACAACCCAGAACAATCCTGCTTGCTCACCCGCTAATGTCAGTTTCTTTAACGAATCTATAGGAAACCTGGATTCAATCTATATTGATTTTGATGATGGAGCTGGTTCAGATACAATGATATACACCACAAGTTTCGATTCAATTGTTTATCCTTACCAGAATACAACAGACACAACCAAAAACTACTTGGTAACCTGGATAACTTATAATAATAGAGGATGTAGTGACACCATTTCAAGAAACGTAACGATTTACCCTGGTATAGAAGCATCTTTTGCCACCACACCCATAGAAGGCTGCCACCCGCTAACGGCGGAGTTTACCAATTATTCAGTGGGTGCATCCCATTCCACCCCATTTCAATGGGATTATGGCGACGGATACAATTCCAACGATTCCAATGATGTTCACACCCACATCTTCCATAATTATAGCCATACCGCGGATACAACTTACACGGTAACCTTAACCGCCGAATCGGGCAACGAATGCACAGATACCTACGATACGGTGATAACAGTATTTGCTAAACCATTGGCAGATATTTCCATAGCCAACAGCCCGGGTTGTTCGCCACACACGGCCGAGATCGTGAATTATTCCATAGGTGCGGATTCCTACATCGTAGATTATGGCGATGCATCACTGCCAGATACCTTGACTTCTTTCGCCACCTTGAACCACTTGTACGAAGTTCCATCATCAGCCGTTTCACCCCAGGTTTTTACAGTAGAAGTAATTGCCTTCAGGGGTGCATGCAGCGATACCATCACGAGAAATGTAACGGTTTACCCGGATATAGAGGCCTCTTTTGCTACGACACCCATAGAAGGCTGTCACCCGCTAACGGTGGAGTTTACCAATAACTCTTTAGGCGCTACGCATAATACTCCATTTCAATGGGATTACGGCGATGGCAACAACTCCAACGATTCCAATGATGTTCACACCCACATCTTCCATAATTATAGCCATACCGCGGATACAACTTACACGGTAACCTTAACCGCCGAATCGGGCAACGAATGCACAGATACCTACGATACGGTGATAACAGTATTTGCTAAACCATTGGCAGATATTTCCATAGCCAACAGCCCGGGTTGTTCGCCACACACGGCCGAGATCGTGAATTATTCCATAGGTGCGGATTCCTACATCGTAGATTATGGCGATGCATCACTGCCAGATACCTTGACTTCTTTCGCCACCTTGAACCACTTGTACGAGGTTCCATCATCAGCCGGTTCGGCCCAGGTTTTTACAGTAGAAGTGATTGCTTTTAGGGGCACATGCAGCGATACCATCACGAGAAATGTAACGGTTTACCCGGATATAGAAGCATCTTTTGCTACGACACCCATAGAAGGCTGTCACCCGCTAACGGTGGAGTTTACCAATAACTCTTTAGGCGCTACGCATAATACTCCATTTCAATGGGATTACGGCGATGGCAACAACTCCAACGATTCCAATGATGTTCACACCCACATCTTCCATAATTATAGCCATACCGCGGATACAACTTACACGGTAACCTTAACCGCCGAATCGGGCAACGAATGCACAGATACCTACGATACGGTGATAACAGTATTTGCTAAACCATTGGCAGATATTTCCATAGCCAACAGCCCGGGTTGTTCGCCACACACGGCCGAGATCGTGAATTATTCCATAGGTGCGGATTCCTACATCGTAGATTATGGCGATGCATCACTGCCAGATACCTTGACTTCTTTCGCCACCTTGAACCACTTGTACGAGGTTCCATCATCAGCCGGTTCGGCCCAGGTTTTTACAGTAGAAGTGATTGCTTTTAGGGGCACATGCAGCGATACCATCACGAGAAATGTAACGGTTTACCCGGATATAGAAGCATCTTTTGCTACGACACCCATAGAAGGCTGTCACCCGCTAACGGTGGAGTTTACCAATAACTCTTTAGGCGCTACGCATAATACTCCATTTCAATGGGATTACGGCGATGGCAACAACTCCAACGATTCCAATGATGTTCACACCCACATCTTCCATAATTATAGCCATACCGCGGATACAACTTACACGGTAACCTTAACCGCCGAATCGGGCAACGAATGCACAGATACCTACGATACGGTGATAACAGTATTTGCTAAACCATTGGCAGATATTTCCATAGCCAACAGCCCGGGTTGTTCGCCACACACGGCCGAGATCGTGAATTATTCCATAGGTGCGGATTCCTACATCGTAGATTATGGCGATGCATCACTGCCAGATACCTTGACTTCTTTCGCCACCTTGAACCACTTGTACGAGGTTCCATCATCAGCCGGTTCGGCCCAGGTTTTTACAGTAGAAGTGATTGCTTTTAGGGGCACATGCAGCGATACCATCACGAGAAATGTAACGGTTTACCCGGATATAGAAGCATCTTTTGCTACGACACCCATAGAAGGCTGTCACCCGCTAACGGTGGAGTTTACCA
>CAZJDA010000015.1:0-4789 GCA_964544705.1 uncultured Bacteroidales bacterium | reverse complement strand
ATGCATCACTGCCAGATACCTTGACTTCTTTCGCCACCTTGAACCACTTGTACGAAGTTCCATCATCAGCCGTTTCACCCCAGGTTTTTACAGTAGAAGTAATTGCCTTCAGGGGTGCATGCAGCGATACCATCACGAGAAATGTAACGGTTTACCCGGATATAGAGGCATCTTTTGCTACCACACCCATAGAAGGCTGTCACCCGCTAACGGTGGAGTTTACCAATAATTCCCAGGGCGCTACGCATAGCGCGGCTTATTCCTGGGATTATGGCAACGGATACAACTCCAACGATTCCAATAATGTTCACACCCATGTATTCCATAATTTCAGCCATACCAGTGATACAGCTTACACGGTGACCTTAACCGCCGAATCGGGCAACGAATGTACCGATACCTACGATACCGTGATAACAGTTTTTGCCAAGCCGTTGGCTGATGTCTCTATTACTAACAGCCCCGGCTGTTCGCCACACACAGCTAAAATCGTGAATTATTCTATAGGAGCGGATTCCTACATCATAGATTATGGCGATGCATCACTGCCCGATACCTTGACTTCTTTCACCACCTTGAACCACATGTACGAAGTTCCATCATCAGCCGTTTCACCCCAGGTTTTTACAGTAGAAGTAATTGCCTTCAGGGGTGCATGCAGCGATACCATCACGAGAAATGTAACGGTTTACCCGGATATAGAGGCATCTTTTGCTACCACACCCATAGAAGGCTGTCACCCGCTAACGGTGGAGTTTACCAATAATTCACTAGGCGCTACGCACAGCACACCGTATACCTGGGATTATGGAAATGGAAACAGCTCTAACAACATTTCTTCAACACATTCTGTTTTGTTTGAAAACTATTACAACAGTAGCGACACGGTTTATCATGTTACTTTAACAGCTCAATCAGAATGGGGATGTACCGATGTTTATGATACCAATATTACTGTTTTATCCAAGCCTTTGGCTGATATGACTGTACAAGGCAATAACGGGTGCTCTCCTCATACCAGTACTTTCGTTAATGAATGTGAAGGGGCAAATTTTTATATCATTGATTATGGCGATAATACAAGTGATACTATCACGTTTTTCAATAATTTACAACACACATATACTGTTTCGCCAACCGAAACCGACCCAAGAAATTTCCAGGCTACTTTGGTGGCCTTCCGGGGCGATTGCACTGATACAATTACCAAAACGGTAACAGTGTATCCCGGGATTATTGCTTCCTACAATGCCAATCCCATTGAAGGATGTCATTTTCATACCGTTACCTTCACGAACAATTCAGTAGGAGCCACACATTCCAATCCTTATGAATGGAATTATGGTGATGGAAATATTTCGCACATTACAAATACCTCTCATACGTACACTTTTAGTAATTTTAGCCATTTTTCTAATGTTGAATATAATGTCCAGCTTTTTGCTCAATCCGAGTATGGTTGCAATGATACCTATGATACGGTAATTACTGTATTATCAAACCCCTTAGCTGCTATTGCAGTTAGCAATAGCATTGGCTGTCCTCCATTAGATGTTGGAGTCCAAAACTATTCGGTTGGAGCCGATTCTTACCATATTGATTTTGGTGATGGTGAAGATACAACCATCAACCAATTCAGCAATATCAACCATGTTTATTATGTACCTCCAACTTATACTTCACCCCAGGTATTTACCATAACTGTTACAGCTTTTAGTGATAGCTGTTCAAGTACCACAACAAGGAATATTACAGTTTATCCCGATGTTCAAACGGCTTTTACACCCAATCCATCAGAAGGTTGCCACCCGTTATATGTTGAATTTACCAATCAAACTATAGGAGCTTCAACATTTCAATGGGATTTTGATAATGGCAACTTCTCATCGGCCTCAGAGCCTAACATGACCTATTATAACTCGAGCCATTTAAATGATTCTATTTTTGATGTAAATCTTACAGCAACATCTAATTACGGCTGCGTAGATGATACTACCATCCCGGTTACCATACATCCTATACCGGAAGTAGAATTCACCTTGAGTAGCCATGACGGATGCTCCCCTTACGAGGTTACCATAAATAATACTACTGTTGGAAAAGAATTAAGTTATTATTGGGATTTTGGCGATGGCACTACTTCAGATACAAATGCCGAGAGTTTCACCCATGTTTTTGATAACAATGATCCTGTTACAAAAACCTATTATATAGAATTATTCGTGATGTCTTCCGATGGGTGTACAGATAGTTCAACACAAACTTTTACGGCCTACCCGGAAGTAACAGCCGACTTCATACCCAAAGATACTGTTGGTTGCCGTCCTGTTGAAGTGTATTTTAAGAATAATTCGTCCCTTGCTAATACTTATCATTGGGATTTTGGTGACGGTACTTTTTCTTCTGAAACAAACCCGGTAAAATTGTATAGCGATACCAGCAGTCAAGTTTTGCAATACGATGTAACCCTTATTTCAGAATCCGATCATCAATGTACTGATACGATTACTTCAACCATTACCATGCATCCAACACCGGTAGTGGGATTCTATGCATCGCCCCAAGTGCAAAGATATCCTGGAACAACCTTTGAGTTTTATAATGAAACCAATACCGGAAATTGGGGCTACACTTGGGATTTTGATGACGGCACTTACTCAACATCTGAAAATCCAGAACATACATATGTTTGGAATGGTAATGATTTTTCTACCAAAGAATATGATGTTGAATTAAAAGCAGATAATGGTCAATGCCGCGATTCATTGACCAAGACAGTTACCATATTAGCCCCTGTACCCTTGGCTGATTTTGAACCTTCTACAGCAGGTTGCCTCAATCCTTATTTTGAAGTTGAATTCACTGACAATTCTACCTACGGCCAATATTATAAATGGGAATATGGAGATGGCGCTATTGATTCAGGCGAGAATCTTACATCAGTAAAGCATAAATATTATTCTTCGGGAAAATTTAACGTACAGCTTACTATTTACAGCGATGGTGGTTCTGATTCTGCATTCCGGATGGTAACGGTTCACAAATCGCCTATTGCCCAATTCAGGGTAGAACCTGTATTAGCCCATTTACCAGGGGAAGAAGTAAAAACGATCAATATGTCGAGCTTGGGAAGTGAATATATATGGGAATTCGGTGACGGTACTATGTACTATGAGTATGAACCAACGCATTTATATGAAGAAGCCGGTGTATACGACATAACATTAATCGTTGGCAATAATACCCAACCCCAGTGTTTTGATACCATGATGATTGAAAATGCCGTTACAGCCCAAGAAGCTTGCAGGGTGAAGTTTCCAACGGCTTTTACTCCCAATCCATCAAGTTCAAACGGGGGCGTATATTATAAAAACGATCCCACAAATGATGTGTTCTACCCCATATGGGAAGGTTTTGAAACCTATCATCTTGAAATATACAACCGGTGGGGCGAGATGGTTTTTATGACGGATGATGTGAACATTGGTTGGGATGGCTACTATAAAGGAGAATTAGTAAAACAAGACGTTTATGTGTGGAAAGTTGAAATAAAATGCACCAATGGAAATAAGATTATTAAAACAGGTGATGTCACGGTAATATATTAGAAATGAAAATATAGAAATATAATACTAAAAAGTTAAAATTAGAATATTATAGAATGAGACTTTTGAAATACATAGCGAGTTTTTGGATTTTGGCCTTGTCCTTCTTCTTGGAAGTACAAGGACAGGATCCCCAATTCTCTCAATTCTATTCATCTCCATTGTACAATGCTCCTTCGTTTGCAGGAACAACAGATGGCTCCAGGGTAGTTGCCAACTACCGTGACCAATGGCCCAATATCCCCGGGCGTTTTATTACTTATTCAGCCTCTATCGACCATTATTTCCACAACCTAAAAAGCGGGCTAGGATTATTATTGTATCGCGACCAAGCCGGCTCAGCGGGATTAAACACTACTACTGCCACCGGTCAGTATTCCTATAATTTAAGACTTTCGCGTAAATGGATTGCAAGGCCAGGCATACAGGCTACTTATGCGCAAAGAAGCATTCGCTTCAATGATATCGTTCTTGGAGATCAACTTCGCTTTGATGGTAATTTGCCTACTTCCCAGGAGATCAGTTCGCTTGATGATGCCAAGTATGTTGATTTTGGCTCATCGGTGTTTTTCTATTCGTCAAAGTACTGGTTTGGCGGGGCTGTAGACCATTTAATGGAACCCAACCAATCCATTATGGGTGGCGAAAGCATCGTACCAAGAAAATATACCTTTTTTGCCGGCGGCAAGTACAGGATCAGTCCTATAATAGGAAGGTATAAGGAGGAAAGCATTGCATTTTCGGTTTTGTATAAATCGCAAGCCAAATTTGACCAGTTTGATGCAGGCGGTTATTGGTTTATCAATCCATTGTTGTTTGGTTTAAGGTATCGTGGCATACCATTCATAAAACGTTTTGAAACCGGTGTTCCAAATAACGATGCCATAATAGCCATTTTGGGTTTCAGAGCAGAAGGTTTTAATATTGGTTATAGTTATGATATAACGGTTTCCAGGTTAAATTCCACGGCAGGTGCGCACGAAATATCCGTAAGCTATAAGTTCAATCAAGGAGCGCCCAAGAAGAAAATTAAAGTTATATTCCCTTGCCCGGAGTTTTAACTCGAGTTTATCATGATGGACTCATGAACTATCGGATTAATTTGTATTAAGAAAAAAAAGCCGGCCAAGCCGGCTTTCTTGTTGTTTTTATTGAATAATAATCTTCTCCCTAAACACAGGGTT
>CAZJDA010000014.1:33831-85781 GCA_964544705.1 uncultured Bacteroidales bacterium | reverse complement strand
TTATACGTAAGAAAGAACGAACGGACGGTGAGCTACCTTTAGGTTGAGTTCAACAAGCGGTCATAAGTAATGCGGGGTGATGTGGTAATTTGAACATGAGTACATTTAATAAACATAGCAACGGTTTGATATGGTATGGATAGCAATTGTAACATTATTGCCGGTGAAAACCGAGCTGACCTCCAACGGGTGCGAAATGGCAAGAAATCTTTTTAGAACCTGCGTTTATATCCAAAAGAAGAATGGTAAAAAACGTCCATTAAGCATACCATGTATGTACGACAGAGCAATGCAGGCATTGTTTGCAATAGCATTAAATCCTGTGGCAGAACTTAGCGAAGCGATCTCACGACCGAAGGGAGTAAACAACCGCAGACCCAAACTCTTATGGGTTCAGGGAAAAACGCTGTTGTGCTGATGCCATAGGGCAATGCTTTTTGTCATTATGCCGTAAAACCTCTGCCGAATGGATACTTGAAGCAGATATTAAATCATGCTTCGATGAAATAAACCCAGCCGTTAACACTGTATATACAAAATAGGCGTGTAAGTAGTAAATTCAAGGGTTGTAGCCCGCTACAAAATCGTAACGGTTTGTTAGGTTTGAAGCCCGCAACTGCCTACTTTGAATATACTAAACGTTTAGGCATAATCGTAGCTTTTAGCAAAAACTAATTTTTATCACAATGAATAAATATATTAAATGGACACCCAGTGAAATTAGAAAAACAATTGTATTGATTGTTGGTATTCTTTTAGCTATTACTGGTATTATTTTGATAATTTATAATGTGCAAGCAGAAGGTTCAGTTAGTATAGACATGAATATTTTAAAGGGAGAAATAAAATCTGGTAGTGCTGGATTGTTATTGCTTTTTTTCTCATTTTTTCTAATTTCTCTTAGCATGATGAATCTTAATGTTTCAAGAAAAAAATTAGTTAGAGAAAAAACTGAAACACGAGAAATTAAACCAGCTAATAAGGTACTAATCTTACTGATTGGTTTAGTCTTATTATCTATAGTTTTAATTCTTATTGATAATTTCCTACTTATTGAAAGTGTTTTGATACCATTTTCTATAATGCTTTTTGTAATTAGTTTAGTTTTAGTTTTTGTATATATTGATTTATTAAATGAATAAATGAATGCGCCAATGGCCAACAGCGCACCTTTTGTAGGAAACCCACCCAGTCCAAAAGTTCGAGAGATACTGGAACATTATTTCAGTTAGTTCTTAAATAATTGAAACTTTTTTTATACCTTTGGAGAAAAATAGATTTAGTGAAGTTATATGAGAAAAGAATACTTGAGAAATTAAAAAAGAAAAATCGAGGCAATAAACATTTAGAAAAAGCTATTGACGAATTAATTAGAGATATTGAAAGCGCAAATTGGAGAAATCCTATGGATCTTTTAAGTACCAGGCCAGAAGCTGATTGTGTTCATAGTGAGGGGTTTTATTTTTTTAATATCAAAATTCATAGGACAATGATAATGCTTGAATTTGATGAAGATAGAGCGATTATTGTTTGGGCTGGATCTCATGACCAATATGAGAAGACATTTCAAAATAATAAAACTGTAATTGAGAAATGGCTTCGAGATAAAAACTGGATAAAAAAATAAGATAATGAAAAACTTGATTGACATAAGAGAAATTAAAAATGTTGAGGAATTACAAAGTGAGTATGATTTAGAGAAAGCTTCACTGCTTGCAAGGAAATTGAGATGGATGATTCAAGATGACCCATCATTAAAGCCAGTTAGAGATAAAGTACTAAAGCTTATGGAGGATTATGAGAATAAGCATTGGAATAACGTTGAGTTAATAAGTGATAAGCAATTAGAAGAATCTGATAAAGCAGAAGATATCATTCAAAAAGAAATTGAGTTTTATAATAAAAGAAAAGAAATAATTCGCTCAAATCTCAAAGAATATGACATGAATCAGCAGGAATTAGGAAGTCTTTTGGGGCATAGTAAATCATATATATCTGAACTAGTAAATGGAGTGTCTAACTTTTCTATGAAAGATATTGTTTTGATTCATCGGATATTCAAGATTAGTTTTGATGAATTGATACCAACCTTTATTGAGAGTGAAACCAGAGATGAAATCAGACGAAACATTCACAAACTGAATAAACCGAAATTAAAGTTAAGCAAAGAAGATTTCTACGTTTGATTAGTAACGAAGGGGCTCAGCTAAGCCTAGCATCCACTACGCTTTCTATTTGGTAGCTTCCGAAAAGGGTAGGTCACGTCCAGCCCCACTCCCACCAAAACCAACAAAAAACATTTTGCCCATTTTTATAAACCATATCCTACATTTTTGCATTGGGAACTTCCGGGGTTCATACTTTATAACCATTGTAATTTTAACCCAAATTGAGCGATTATTCCCTTCGGTCATGAGCTAAAGGTTCTCGCTCACGATAAAGAAATTGTAAGCTTTTCATCTCACCTATTCGGTGAAAATCTACAATTTCTAAATCGGGGTTAACCCTAAGTAAAGCGCTTTTTCACTACGTTCAAACCGCTCAACTTAGGTATAAAATAGTCATAAGATTATTTTAAAATATTCTACCATTTTGCAATAAATAATCATCATTTTTTTGTAGTTTTGATTGGTAGAATACCAGAAGAAATGGATTACTATATATAGCAAAAAAATATATATTATAGTTACAATGGGCATTCCCGGGCAAAAAACAGTTGTGCTATAATAGATATAAACGCAATGTTGTTATGGATAGAATGACTTGGTATGGATGTAATGTGTTTATTGAGATGTTAGCGGTTATTATAAAAAGCAACGAACAAAAATTAAAATGCGAAAAATATCGACTTTATCATTAATCCTGATACTGACAATTCACTTGCATGGACAGGCAATTAAGGTGTCTGAAAATTTGACTTTAACTCAACTTACTGATAAGACCTATATTCATACATGCGAAAATAGTAATGGAATAATTTTTATAAATGGGGAGAATGCACTGATTGTATCAACCCCGGATTCTGATAATGAAACTCAAAACCTTATTGATTGGGTACGAAACGAGAAAGAAGCAAAAATAATGGGATACATTATTGATAGGTGGCATCCTGATGCAATGGAAGGTTTAGATATTGTTCATAAAAATGGAATTAAGACCTACTCATATGAATTAACACGGCAAATTGCAAAAAATAAAGGATTACCAATACCCCAAATAGGATTTGATCCTAAAACAAAAATTCAAGTTGGAACAGAGAAAGTCATTTGTCACTTTTTAGGAGAAGCACATACCAAAGATGGGATTGTAGTGTGGATTCCAAGTGAACAAATACTTTTCGGAGGCAATGAGATAAGAAACTTTAATGGTTGGGTTGGAAATATTGCAGACGCAAATCTTTATGAATGGTCAGAAACTGCAAAAAGGATTAAATCTGAATATGGTTCTGCAAGATTTGTTATTCCAGGTCATAGAAATCATGGAGGAGTTGAATTAATTGACTATACTATTAAACTTTATGATATAGCTTCCCTTGAAGTTAATCCAAATAATCAAAATTTGTATCCACTTCCCGATTTTGAGAATAATGAAGATTTCATCATTAAAGCAGAGTCTGATTCACTTCAAAATGGGATAAGAGTTTTAACCAAAGCAAAAGTAATCGTTCAAGATTCGACAAAATATGCCATTATTGAATCAGATTTAATTAATTTACAGGCAGATAAAAGACGAATAGATTCGGAAATTGGTCGTGTACAGATTTATGACAAAACGCAACAGGGAGCTATACTAAGAACAAATGTACGATACAATAACTTGATGCTTTTTAAAGTTGACGACGAAGTAGGATTAAGGATAATATTAAGAGGATTTGATGAATAATAACAACCGCTAACACGGCATGTTAAAGCATTGCGCGGAAAGTGGCAAATTTGAGCGAAGTACAACTAATCAAACGGTCTGATGGCTTGAAAGGATTGTGGTTCTAGAGCGCAACGACTTTAAATGCCCAAACGTTGATGGCAATTGGTAGCTGGCACAACGCGTTATGACAATAATTAATAAAAATTGAATATCTTTGTCTTAGTATGAAGAAAAAGGAATTATTAAATAGAATTAGATTAGCAGTTCAGCAACATGACCATGATGCCGAAATCTATTTATATGGATCCAGGGCACGCGGAGATAACAGGAAAAACTCCGATTGGGATGTACTTATTCTTGTAGATGAAAATAAAATTACAAACCAAATCGAAGATAGGCTTAGGGATTCTTTGTACGACATTGAATTAGAAACAATTCAAATTATTTCCGTTTTGATTTACCCGAAACTTTATTGGAATAATAAATTGAAACATTCTCCTCTTTATAAGAATGTAACTCATGAAGGAATTCGCTTATGAGCAAAGAAGATTATATCAACTATAGAATTGATAGAGCTCATGAAGCATTAGAAGATGCTAAATTACTAGCCGAGAATGAAAGGTGGAATACAACTGTTAATAGGCTTTATTATGCTTCATTCTATGCAATTATTGCTTTGTTGATAAAGAATGGTATTGAGACACGGACTCATGATGGAGTTAGAACTCAATTCGGTTTGCAATTTGTAATTGCCATTGCTTTGGAAAAGCAAAATGCAGCAAGTTTGCACAGGCATTGTGAAGCCAAATATGTCAGGTTAAGCATCAATAGAAACGAAACTGCTATCATCTGACAATCGGAAAATTACAAATTTTCCGAAGATATAAATCGGCATTACAAATGCCGCTTAGCCAGGGGTGAATTTGCTAATAAACAGACGTACCGGCTTTTAACTTTTAAGGATCTCATGAAAATCACTCACCCCGTCACTTTTGGAAAGTAAATACCTTTGATCATTCCAATGTCCTGTTTTGTCCACAAACGAACACTCCTGAACAATATTGAACAACACAAGCTGTTATATTTAATTGGCTGCTGTTATAAAAAGCTGAAATAATGGTACTTGTGCATTGTGGTACGATGTTCGTTAATTCCTTTACGGGATTGTTTTTTTATCCCATATTGTAGTAAAACAAAACAATAAAAAGAGGCAAAAACATGGACAGGATCATAGAAAAAAAGAAATGGACTCTGAAAAAGATAGCAACCATTGCAGCAGCAAGCCTTTTTGGGCTGTTTATCATATACCTTCTTTTCTTTAGGGACAAAAGCTCCAGGCTGAACGTGGAAAAATCCAAGCTCACCATAGCAACCGTTAAAGAAGATAAATTCCAGGAATTTATTCCTATTGACGGCGTTGTCCACCCCAAAAGAACGGTTTACCTTGATGCAGCACAAGGCGGGCGCGTAGAAAAAATATTTGTTGAAGATGGCGCCATCCTTGATGAAGGCGACCTCATCATGAAACTCTCCAACTCGGATATTGAACTGAACTTCATGCAACAACAAACCCAAATGTACGAGGTTATTGACAGGTTGCAAAATACCAAGCTCAACATAGAGCAAACACGCTTTACACGCGAAAACGAGATGGCACAGCTCAGTCACGAAGTTTTGATGGCCAAGGACGAGTTTAAGCGGCAAAAGAAATTTTATGAAGAAAACGTGATCTCTAAAAAAGAATACCTTGACGCAAAAAGGGATTACGAGTTAAAACTCAAAAAACTCGATATCACACGCAGGTCGGTACGTTATGATTCGCTTTCTTCTGTAAAACAAATAGCAAGGATTGATGACAATATTGACCGCATGTACACCAACCTTCAACTATTGAAGAAAAACCTTGAACTCTTGTTCATTAAAGCGCCTATCTCGGGCAAATTGTCCAATTTTAGTGCAGAAATTGGCGAAACCAAGAACAGGGGCGAGAACCTGGGGCAGATTGATATACTCGACGGATTCAAACTCAGGGCTTCTATTGATGAAAGATACATCAACAGGGTGTATAAAGGCCAAGGCGCTGAATTTGATTTTGAAGGACAAGCCTATCAACTGGAGGTAGACAAAATCTATACCCAAGTGAGCCAAGGCTCTTTTGAAGTGGACATGATCTTTAAGAACGAAACGCCTGAAGACATCAAAAGAGGACAGACTTTGCAACTCAGGTTAAAATTCAGCGGTGTGTCAGACGCGGTTATTGTTAGGCGTGGCGGTTTTTACCAGGAAACCGGCGGCAACTGGATTTATGTTGTGGATGAAACAGGCAACTTCGCTTATAAGCGAGATATCAGGATAGGAAGGCAAAACACACGCTACTACGAAGTGTTGGAAGGATTGAAGCCAGGCGAAAAAGTTGTAATCTCTTCCTACGATAATTTTGGCGACAAAGACAAATTGATATTCAAATAATAATCCTTAAAATCTATATATCATGATTAAAACAACAAATTTATCAAAAGTATTCAGGACAGACGAAATTGAAACTACTGCACTCAACCAGGTAAGTTTCGAGATCAAACAAGGCGAATTTGTAGCCATTATGGGGCCCTCGGGCTGTGGTAAAACCACTTTGCTCAACATTATAGGACTGCTCGATAATCCATCATCAGGAGAATACTATTTTGTTGATAAAGAAGTATCCAAATTCAGTGAAAAACAAAGGGCACAAATGCGTAAGAGCAATATTGGTTTTGTATTTCAAAACTTTAACCTGATTGATGAGCTCAATGTATTTGAAAACGTGGAGCTTCCACTGATATACCTGGGTATGAAGAGTTCAGAACGTAAAAAGCGCGTTAACGAGGTGCTGGAGCAAATGCAGATGAGCCACAGGAGAAAACATTTTCCATTGCAGCTTTCCGGCGGGCAGCAACAAAGAGTAGCCGTGGCAAGGGCGGTAGTTGCCAAGCCAAAGATTATTTTAGCGGATGAGCCTACAGGGAACTTAGATTCTGCTCATGGCGACGAAGTAATGAACCTGCTTGCCGACCTTCACAAAAACGGTACTACCATCGTTATAGTAACACACTCACAACGTGATGCCAGCTTTAGCCAAAGAATCATGAAACTGTTTGATGGGCAGATCGTTGCAGAAAATATTAAAGAACAGGTAATGGCAGTTTAATCCATATAAGCAGTGATGGTTTCGTTTTGAGCGAGGCCATCACTATTGCTTACTGATTTTATATATAATTTCACACTCTTAGTAACTTTTTCAATGCTTTCAACGTCATTATTATGTAGAAAATTAAAACACATAATGCTATGATAAAAACAGTAAAGTTAAGCAAAGTTTTCAGGACAGACGAAATTGAAACCACTGCATTGAACGAGGTGGATTTCCAGGTAAAAGAAGGTGAGTTTGTTGCCGTTATGGGCCCGTCAGGATGCGGAAAAACAACCCTTCTAAACATTATTGGGTTGCTCGATAATCCAACCCATGGAGAATACTTTTTTCTTGATAAGGAAGTTTCCAATTTCAGGGAAAAACAAAGGGCACAACTTAGAAAAAGCAATATTGGCTTTGTATTTCAAAATTTTAATTTGATCGATGAGTTGAACGTATTTGAAAACGTGGAGCTCCCGCTCATTTATTTAGGCATGAAATCATCCGAAAGGAAAAAAAGGGTAACAGAGGTTTTGGAAAAAATGCAGATGCTTCACAGGAAAAAACACTTCCCATTACAACTCTCCGGCGGGCAGCAGCAAAGAGTTGCAGTAGCACGTGCTGTGGTGGCAAGGCCAAAACTCATCCTTGCCGATGAGCCTACCGGAAACCTGGATTCTAAACACGGTGATGAAGTGATGAACCTCCTCGAAGACCTCAATAAAAACGGTACTACCATTATTATTGTAACACACTCGCAAAGGGATGCTTCTTTTAGCAAGCGTATTGTAAAACTTTTTGACGGGCAGATTATTTCCGAAAATTTTAACGGTTCGCCAAACTAAAAAAATACAACCATGATACGCACTTACATACTTACTGCTTGGAGAAATATCATCAAAAACAAACTATATTCTTTTATTAACATATTTGGGCTTACCATAGGGCTTGTATGTGCAATATTTATCATGCTTTATGTGCAGGACGAAACCGCTTACGACAAGCACTATGCTGACAACGAGAGAATCTATAGGGTTGAATCCGATTTTAATATTGCCAATAAGCATGACAGGTTTGCCATTGCCGCTTTCCCTGTTGGGCCCACCTTAAAAGATGAATACCCGCAAATAGAAACATTTACCAGGGTTGATGGCGTAGGTGAGGTGCTTGTAAGAAACGAGCACAAAGAATACTATGAAGACAATATATATTTTGCAGATTCTACTTATTTTGATGTGTTCAGCCACGAATTTCTTAAAGGAGACCCTGGAACAGCGTTGGATGAAAAATTTTCTGTTGTATTAACAGAGAGCCTCTCAGAAAAATATTTTGGCAAGGATAATCCAATAGGAAAAGTTCTTACCACAGGCAGTGGCCGCAATTATAAAGTTACAGGCGTTATTGAAGACTTACCTACCAATACGCACTTGAAGTTTTCTGCATTGATATCGATGGTTACCAGGGTTGAATTTATTGGTGAGGAACGTTATAGTAGCAGGGAGCCTGGCGCTTTCTGGAACATCGGCTGCTATACTTTTATCAAGCTAAAAGACAATGCAACCATCACATCATTAAGAAATAACCTTGAGCCCTTTTACGAAAAATATACAAAACCTTTGGGCGAGCAAATCAACGCTTCATTCAATATGATGTTAACGCCATTAACAGATATTCATTTAAATTCCACTTTAGATGCCGACCAACCTGTTGGAAACAAGGCTTATATTTATATTTTTAGCGCTGTTGCCCTTTTTATGCTGGTATTGGCATCTATCAACTATATGAACCTTGCTACGGCAAGAGCCGAGAAAAGATCAAGGGAAGTGGGAATTAGGAAAGTATCAGGTGCATATAAAACACAATTGATATGGCAGTTCATCAGTGAATCAGTGGTTTTGGCTTTACTATCCTTGGTTTTGGCTATTATTGTCGTGTATTTCCTACTACCCGTGTTTAATAATCTTGCAGACAAGGCTTTTACCATGTCACACCTTTTAGACCCGTTTATCATTACAGGGTTGGTAATTATTGTTGCATCGGTAGGGCTTTTATCTGGAAGTTATCCTGCATTTTACCTTTCCTCATTTAATCCTATTAAAGTATTGAAAGGTACGAATGTTAGCGGGCGCAACTCTGGTGTATTTAGAAAAGTTTTGGTGGTATTCCAGTTTTTTATTGCTGCATTTATGATCATTGCAACGGCAGTAGTAACAAGCCAACTGAATTATTTCAACGACAAAGACCTGGGTTTTGAAAAGGAAAATATATTGGTAATGCAAATGCGCGATTCGATTTTGAGAAACCAATATGAACCATTTAAAAATGAATTGCTTCAAAATCCAAACATTCTTGATGTGGCAACCTCTGCCTCAGTTCCGGGTGATATGGGAGGAGTTACTGTGCATAGGGTTGAAAAAGAAGGAAAAATGACAGAACATGCCATTTATATGATCTTTGTTGATTATGACTACCTGGATATGATGGGTTTTGAACTTGATAAAGGCCGTATGTACAGTAAAAAGATGAAAACAGATGCTACCCAGGCATTTCTAATTAATCAATCTCTTGCCAAAGACCTTGGTTGGGGTGATGATGCGCTGGGTAAAAGAATACAATTCGGCATTGATTTGGATGGAACAGCCAATAGAGACGGTAAGGTGGTAGGTGTTTTAAAAGATTTCCATTATAATTCTTTGCATAACCCAATTACACCCCGGATCGTTCATATATCGGAAAACCGTCTTAACTACGTGCACATCAAAATGGTTCCCGGAAACAAATCCCAAACTATTGATTTTATTAACCAAACGTATACCAGCTTTGACCATAAAAACCCTTTCGACTATTTCTTCTTGTCTGACAGGATCAATGAACAATATCGAACCGAACAAAAAATGGCATCAATTTTTAAATATTTTGCCCTTTTAACCCTATTAATTGCATGCCTTGGATTGTTTGGTTTATCATCATATATCGCGTCGCAACGTACCAAGGAACTTGGTATAAGAAAAGTGATGGGCGCCACTAAACCCAATTTAGTGTATATTTTAACCAAAAATTTCTTAACCCTTGTTGTTATTGCAAACATTCTTTCCGTAGTGCTGGCCTATTTTGCCATGGATAAATGGTTGCAAAACTTTGCCTACGCCACCCAAATTAAATGGTTTTATTTTGTTTTTGCCGTAGTAATAACATTGGTAATAGCCGTTTTTATTACCAGTTTTAAAGCCATAGCAGCAGCAAACACAAACCCGGTGGAAACTTTAAAATACGAATAAAATGCTTAAAAACTATTTAAAAACAACATGGCGTTTTTTAACAAGGCATAAAAGTTATTCTTTGGTGAATATAATCGGCTTGGCAATTGGTATAGCAAGCTTTATCATCATTGCCTTTTATGTTCAGTACGAAACAAGTTATAATAAGTTTATTGAAAATGTTGATAATAAATACAGGGCAGTAGAGATTCAAACTGTTCCCGGTTTAGGCGACCAGCATGTTGCCGTAACCATGGGGCCATTGGCTCAAGCATTAAAAAAAGATTTCCCGGAGGTGAAAGACGCTGCCAGGATAACTTTATGGGGTCAAAATACTGTGAGAGTAGTAGAACGTAGCTTTAGCGAGAATCTTTTTGCTTTTGCTGACTCCAATATTATCGACATGATGAGTGTTGAAATCTTATATGGTGACAAGAATAAAGTGCTTAGTAATCCAAATAATGTTGTTTTGTCTGAAGAGCTTGCCCAAAAATATTTTGACAACCCTGCTAATGCCATAGGTAATACTATAAGAGTAGAAGAACAGCCTTTTAAAGTAACAGGTGTCATGAAAAACCGGCCACGCACTTCCACTTTCTTTTTTAAAGCATTGATGTCTATGGAAATATTGCTTGATAGGTTCGAAGGGTTAAGCACTTGGAGTAATAATTCCTTAGACACCTATATAGAACTTAAAGAAGGAACTGATGTGCAGGCATTGGAAGAAAAATTCCCTGCGTTTTTAGAAAGCCATCTCGATGAAGAACAATGGGAGGACGGGTTGAAATTGTATTTGCAAAACATGAAAGATATCCACCTCAAATCCAACCATATTAAGTTCCAGGTGTTGAATTACAGCCAAGGGGATATCAATGAGATATATGTTTTTTCCATCATTGCTTTCCTTATATTGATCGTGGCTTGCATTAATTATATAAACCTTTCAACGGCAAGAGCTATTAACAGGGCCAAAGAAGTTGGAATAAGAAAAGTGGCGGGAGCCGTAAAAAGCAAGCTAAGAATCCAATTCATCACTGAATCGGTAATATTTGCATTGCTTGCTACTTTAATAGCGCTTATCATCGTGGAATTTATGCTGCCATCCATAAACCAAATGTTAAGATCAAGGTTGGATGTAGATTTTTCCAATTGGATATTAAATATTGGGCTTGTTATTATTATTTTGGTAACTGGAGTTCTTTCAGGCAGTTACCCGGCGTTTTATTTATCTGCCTTTCAACCGGTAAAGGTATTAAAAGGAGGATTGCAGAAAGCCGGGAAAGGCTCCGGGTTGTTGAGGAAAATATTGGTGATCGTGCAATTCATTATCACCATCATCATTATTTCTTCAACGTTGATAGCTATAAGCCAATTGAACTATTTCAGGGAAAAAGACAAAGGGTATAATGATGAGCATGTTTACTCTGTAAGTTTTACCAATAATGATTCTTTAAACAGCAGGCGTATAGAGTTGTTCATGAACGAAATGAATAACAACCCGGCCATCCTTTCATGCGCTGCTGCTTCTGGAAATACTGGCGTTGCAGGGAGCCAAGGCAGGATGCACGTTGACGATACTGCCCAAACAGCATTGATGGTGAGATGGGGATATTTTGATGAAAATTTCCTGGAAACAATGGAAATCCCGGTTAAAATAGGCAGAACCTTTAACCCCGGGCACGGAACGGACGAGGAACGCGGCATCATACTTAATGAAGCAGCCGTTAGGAAACTGGGTTGGGAAAATCCCATCGGCAAAGAAATACTCAACAGGAGTGGGGATAGTTTGCCTAACTATAAAGTAATTGGAGTAATTAAAGACTACAATTATTACAGCCTTTTAACACCCATTGAACCGGCAGCTTACCTGTATACCCCAAATTATTTTGCTGTTGTCAATCTAAAACTAAAAGCCCATAATATAGACAAAACCATCAAGGAAATTGAAAGCTCATGGAATGAATTGTTGCCGGGAACTCCCTTAAATGCCGGTTTTATTGACGAAAATTTTGAATACCTTTATGGTAACCAGATCAATACGACCAAAGTTTTTACCTTATTCTCCATTTTATGTATTTTGATCTCTTGTCTTGGGCTTTTTGGGTTGATCTCGTTTATCGTAACCCAGCGCACCAAAGAGGTGGCAGTAAGGAAAGTTTTTGGCAGCAGTATTGCACAAATTATCGGGCTTATCAACAGGGATTTTGTCAAGCTTATTCTTTTAGCCGGTGTTATTGCTATTCCAGTAGCCTATTATTACATGAACAATTGGCTTAATAATTTCCCATACAGGATCAACATTTCGTGGTATTATTTCGTAATCTCTTTAGCAATAGCGCTTTTCATTGCTATTATGACAATTTTTTACCATTCCTTCAGAACGGCCAGGTTAAATCCTGCGCATAATTTGAAATACGAGTAATCTGGGCTCTCTATATATTCCACCCGCCTTTGCAAGGATCATTTTTGTGGGGCGGGTTTTTTCAAACTTGATTTTATCAACAACAAAAAAAACAGGCATCTCAAAAAAATGCCTGTTTCAAATTCTGCTATTAATCTTTTTAGTTGTCGAAAGGTATATACCAGCCTCCGTCAACTTTAAGCATTTTTTGGTTCTCTTGTTCTTTTTCACCGTTGTTGTAGATGATTTCGAACTCTACCTTAGCGCTTTTGCCGTCTTCTGCTATCTCTTCTTTGATGATCTTGATGTCTTTGTAACCATCATTTTTTTCAAATTCGCTTTTTCCCATCGACATCATGCCGGTAACCTTAGTTTTTTCCTCATCATTGAGTTTTGTGCCGTCTTTTTTAACAACATATTCGGTAGCTTTTTCGTAATCACCGTTGCTAGCTGCTTTCCAGTAAGCTTTTATTGAGTCGCCAGGGCTTTTTCCGCCGCCGCCACCGCATGAAAACATGAATGCTACTACTGCTACTGCCATTAATGCTGTAATAATGTTTCTTTTTTTCATAGTACTTTGTTTTAAGTTGATAAATTAATTAGAAAAAATTTTATAAAAATTCGTATTTTTTATAAATGCACTCGGAAAAATAATTTTAACCCTACCTATAGCAATATCAAAAACTTCAGGTTTGATGTCAGAAAGATCAACGTTAATACTTTTATAAGCTTTTAATACCAATTCGGTACAATATAGCTTGTCATCGCTTTTAAGGTCGTATTTATCATCAAAAACCCGTTTTTCCTTATAAAATTTAAGGGCTTGCTTGGCAATTTTGTTTTTTTCTTTTTTGCTAATATTGGGGCGATACAGGGCAATATGGCTGGCTCTTTTTTTATGAATAAAATATTGAAGCGGGTCTTTTCTCACTACTTCCGGTTTTATTTCAGACTCCCCGGTAGTTGCATGAACAACAAAAGGTTTGTCATTTTCTATTATTACTATCCCTAAGTGGGAATAATCGCGGTCTTTATCAGCAATATAAACGGCAAAGCTCTCTGCCGAACGGCCACGGCGAAATACCAAGTCTCCATTTTCTAAATGAACATCTTTAAAGCCTTCATGCGACAATGGTGGTGACAAAAGAAACCATGCAAAATAGGTTAAAGATGAAATCAAAATGATTACTAATAATATGTAGAGCCCTTTCGGGAAAACTTGGTTGATTATTTTATGATGAAATAACTTCATCTTAACTAAAAAATGATTACTAAAAGGTTTTAAAATATATTCATATGAATAACTGGGTCAAAGATATAATTTTTTTCAATAAACAGAAGAATTTTATCAATTTATTTGAGTTTTTATTTTTTTCCTGATTTGCTCAAATTGCTCTTATCATCCGTAATTTCTACCTGACCAGTATTGTTATCTACTTTTACATGACCCGAAGTATTTGTTAAACGGATACTACCAGAATGATCATCAATATTGATAAATTGTGCAGTGATGCTTTCTCCACGAATTTTCCCGGAATTGTCAATGATGGTGATCTTAGTACCGGATTGTTCTATGTATCCAATATTGGAAAGGCTTATCATGCCGGCTTCATCGTCAATATATAACCCTTTTCCAACATTTTCTATCTGAAGCCTGCCTGACAGGTCATTAATATGGCATTCACCTTCAATATCTTTAAGAATAGACCGGCCTGCATTATCATCAATTCTACAATCTTTTTTAATATTTTTAACGACCAGCCTTCCAGAGTGATCGTCAATTGTCAGGTTACCATGAATTCCTTTTACCATGATTCTTCCAGAGTTGTCATCTATATCAACATTACCATGTATAGCTTGGCAAATAATTCTGCCTGAATGATCATTGATTTCAATATTGTTTTCCAAATTGGCTATTTTGATATCCCTTGCTCTATCATTAATAATCAGTTTCACTCCCTTTGGAACAAATAGTTTAACGTTGGCGTGAGCAAAAGGCGTCCCGAAAAAGCCGCCAAAATCAACGGTTTAATATTTTATATTGAAAAAATTATCAAAAACATTGAAATTTACAGGTTTTTTTAATCGATTTATTGAACATAAGTATATTTCGTTAATATTCGTTATCTTTGAGTATGCACAAAGTTGTATATGAAGAAGACATCAATTATTTTCAATCGCAATTACTCGATTGGTTTCAAAAACACGGAAGACATTTTCGTTGGCGTAATAAATCTGCCACAAATTATGAATTAATCCTTTCTGAGGTCTTTCTGCAAAGAACAAAAGCAGAAACTGTTTCCAAGTTTCTACCTGTGTTTTTAAAGCAATATCCTTCATGGAAACAGCTTGCAAAAGCGACCAAAGAAGAATTACAAGAGATACTGAAACCCTTGGGTTTATATAAACAGCGCAGTGAACGTTTATACAAACTTGCCCAAGAGCTCAATAGAAGAAAAGGGAGATTTCCAAAGGAAAGAACCCAAGTAGAAGATATTTCCATGATGGGCCAATACATAACCAATGCATTTGAACTCTATGTATTGAAAAAAAGTTCACCATTGCTTGATGTGAATATGGCAAGGCTATTGGAACGGTTCTTTGGTAAAAGAGAAATGGCAGATATCAGGCATGACCCATATTTGCAATCTTTGGCTTACAAAGTGGTAAATACCAAAGAAACCAAGGTATTGAACTGGGCCATATTGGATTTCTCAGCCTTGGTATGTAGATCCCGCTCTCCCAAGTGTGATATGTGTGTGTTGAGAAATAGATGTAGAAAATTCGTGAACGGCGATACCCTCAACGAAGTTAATTTCCCGGGTTAATGACTTCTTCGAGCTTTTTCTCGAACAAGGAACAAGCAAGCGTGTTATTCGATATTTTTCAAAATTTCTATACCTATAGCTCTGGCCATAAGTGGAGGTACTGAATTTCCCACAAGGGTGTATTGCGGAGTTTCTTTTCTCCTGTTGTTACCACCTGTTGATCTTTTTCCTTGGAAAACAAAAGAATCATCAAATGATTGGAGCCGTGCCATTTCTCTTACGGTAAGCGACCTTGGGGTGTTGTAATGAATGTAGTCGTCCTGGATCGTTAAGATGGTAGGACTTTGTTTTCTTAGCTTCAAAACATGATAATTTCTTTTACCAGATGAAAGCCCTTGCTTTTTAAGGGTCTCTTTTGCTATTTGGTAGCTCCCTGATTCCAAGATAGTTTGCAGCCTTTTTATTACATCCTTTGTTTGTTTACTGGTTTGATGGTTATGCAATGTATAATTTTTTTTTTTGCCGTCATTTAAATCAATTTTGTTTTTTACATAAAAAGCCGGCTTAATTCTAATTCTATTATTTTTTCGGCCTTCCCTGCTCCATTCTACATAAGTTTTACCGGTTTTGTTATTAATTTTGCCATCTATGTTTCTATAAACAATTAATTTTTTATGAAGTTTTTTGCATTCGTCAATTGGCTCATAATCTTTTGCCGTTTCATTGTTTTGGATAAAATCCAGGTCATGGAGGGCTTCGTATACCGTTACCTTTTCATCTTCTTTCACTGTTGGTGGTATTTGGGTAATAAGCTTTTGGCCTTTCCGGCATCCTATAAACAAAACCCTCTCCCTGTTTTGGGGTACACCGTAGTCCGAAGCATTAACAACAATGGGTTCTTCGATGTTGTATAACCTTATGTTTTGTAATATTGTATCAAGCTTTGCTTTTTGCCGCTTATTGCAATAATTAGCAATAATTTCAATAACTTCTTCAAATGTGGAAATATAGATTTTTAAAGCTTGGATGATTTTGGTTGTTTCCTCGCAATGATATTCTTGTAAAGGCAGTTCATCAAAAGCCGATTCAATTTTTTGAATAATCTGTGCGCTATTAAGTTCGTTGAGAAAAACATCAAATGAAGACGTAAAAAAATCGTTGTGAATATAAGAAATATCTTTTTCCTTGATGATATCCCTTTTCAGCTTTTCAATTTCCTTATTTCTTCTCAATAGATTAAACCCATGGCGAATGGTGTTGATCCTTTTATCTGTTTTACTGGTTTTGTAATCAACAATTTGGGGTGTGAGTTTCCTGAATTTTTCCTCAATATTTTTTATATAGGATTCTTTTAACTTGCTTGTTTCTTCGGGTTCTTTCCCTTCCATTTGAATTTTTTTGATAAGGCATTGCAAGGTCAACTCTTCATTTTGATTTTTGGGTTTTAGTTGTTGAACAAAATGAACCAGCTTGGGCAATTCTTCCGTATCAATAATAGACCTGATTTGGTTCATGACCATTTTTTTAATTTGCCCTTTCTCCTTAGTTAGAATGCCCTTTACGTTTTCCATGACAAAATATTTGGGTTGCAAGGTTTTGATCACCTCAAGGTAGTTGGCAAAGAGGTCGTCTTTTTTGTCGTATTTTTTCCTATTTCCTGCTAGGCTGAAGCTTTGGCATGGCGGGCCGCCGCATACTACATCAATTTTCCTGTTCCCAATTCTTTTTTTTAGGTTGTCAACAAAATCGGGTTCAGTAATATCTTGTTTTAAAAAAGCAACATCTATCCCCAATTGATGGTTGTACCTGGCTATATGGGTAAGTTCGCAATTTTCATTGATATCGCTGGCAAGAATAAAGTCAAAATACTTGTTATGATGTTCTGCTTGCAAAAACCCTTCGCTAAAACCGCCGGCTCCGGCAAAGAGGTCGATAAGAGTGAAAGTTTTATTTTTGATGGTTGCCATAGAATTTTAATATATGGGCAAATTTACGGACATATTTAATTAATAGCAAATAAAGCTAATGTCATGTTAAATATGAAATAGTAAGGTACACTGCAATAAGCCAGCAGATTTCTCTCCGCCGAGGCGGATCGCAATGACGGGGGAAAAATGCCCGTTATTGCGAGGAGGAATAACGAAGCTTCTCCTTCAAAGTTTTACGGAGAAGGAGCAATCTCCTAGCGGTTTGAAGTGGCGCTGGCGCAAAAGTCTTGTTTGCTGCACTGCACCCAACCGGGAGATTTCTCATTGACCAATCGCACATCCCCCAGTTCTTCTGCAATTTCGAAATGACGTGTTCGTAGTTTGGTTTGATGGCAGCTACAAACATTGGCTATTCAGCGCCGCCAACCACGCCAGCCGTCATTGCGAAAAACGAAGGGCTGGCAGGTGCGGTGGGGTTTTGTGGCAATCTCTTAGCGGTTTGCAGCGGTGATGGCTCAAGGGGTTTGTTTGCTGCACTGCACCCAGCCAGGAGATTACTTCGACACACCTGCCGGCAGAGGCCGGCAGGTGTGTCGAAGTAATGACGATGGTTAATAGTCGTCTTTGCACCATCTGCCAACCCCTACTACTGGTCTGTTTGCTGATTTTTAAAAAATTGCTAATTGCACTGCAATTTGTTTACATCCCCATAACACGGATATAGCATAATTCACTTTTTCCTTTGCCGGTTTTTCTTGTAATTGTTCAAGGCAATACTATACATAGCCAGCTTATCGGCTAATACAGCTACGTCTTTCTCATCGGCATTGGGGAAAAGCTCCTCCACTTGTGCTTTTGTCCTGTTCACGGTATGTATGGCTTTCATGTAATCGCCGGCAGCAAAGGCTTCTGACATTACTTTTAAGGATTGGTTCATGATGGCAATAGCATAGAGCTTTTTTTGCTGCCTTTCTACCATATACTTATATTTGCCGGTAGAAGGCTCCCATTTGAGGTATGCTTTTTCTTCTACAACAACTTCTTTTTGCTCTATTACATCAAAATAAGTGATCCTGGTAATAATTGGTTTTTCTTCAATAGGTTGGGTGGGTTTATCCAGGTCAAATTGGACAAGCGCAAGCTTATTGGCTCCTGCATACAGGTTGCTGATCTCTATTTCGACTTTGTTTGCTTGGTTGGATTTAACCGGGAAACCAAATAAATGACTAAATACGATTTGATCATTATAAAAAATTTCAAGCTTGGCATCCATCGCTATCGGCGAAATAAGGCTTTTTAACTCGTTTTGGAATGACTTAACAATATCCGGCGATTCAGCAGAATGCTGCATAAGCCCACCTCCTGCCGTGGCCAGCAAAGAAAGCAAAGCATGGTTGTAGTTCTCGCCCACGCCAATAGCAGATAAGTCTATCCCTTTTTGGTTATATTCTTTGGATTTTTCTACAACAATTTTGGGTTCGGTTGAGCCATAACCGTCAGAAAGCAGGATTACCCGGTTGTTTTTTTCTTTATCATGGTATTTTAACACTTCTTCATAGCCCATCACCAAACCGTTATAGATGTTAGTTCCTCCTTCAGCTTCCACTTGGTATATCATGGTTTTTAATGCTTTCCCATCGCCTTTTGGTTGCATGGGAATTTCTAAAAATGCCTCTGTATCAAAAGTTACAAGCGAAACGTTATCATCTCTTTTAAGGTTATCCATAAATTCTATTAGCGATTCCTTTAGGGATTCAATCCTGCCATAACCAGCCATAGAACCGCTTTTGTCAATAACAAAAGAAAGGTTGAGCGGTGGTGTATATTTGCGGGCCTCTTTGTCATTTTTCACGGAGATGCCAACCTCTAGCACCGCTTCTTTGGCCATGGCACTTACTTTGTCATTGCCCCATTTTAGGAAGAGCCCCACACGCTCATCAATTGGATCGGGAAGCTGTTTATCAATAAAGCTTTGAAATTCCTCAACAAAGAGTTCTTCCGGTGAAGGAATAAAGTTTTCCGGGTATTGCAAACGGGGATCCGGGCTGTATTTCATCAGTGAACGCACCTTGTGAAGCCCGTCTATATGGGTAAAATTATATACATCCACATCTTTTTGGAATTCAAAATTGAGCATGTATTTTTCTCCATGGGGCAGGAGAAACCTCACTTTGCCATCATTATCTGTTTTGTTTTTGTAAACAATGTTAGAATGAATTTTACGCAAATATACGTTCTCATTGGGAAGGGTTTGATTGCCATCCCCTTCAACGGTGATTTCGAGGAAAGTATGGGTTGAAGTTGGATTTATTGGTTTTGCAAGGTGTTGTATGATGGTGTCATTATTTACTGTTTGGTTGATTTTTGTTGGCCTGTATTTTAACCTAACCGTGAAAAACCCTTCCTTATCCAGCATCCCTGAAAACCCGAAATTGCGGTACCCGTCTACATCAATAGCATAATTAGCTCCTATTGGGACAAGAAAGTTGGCTTGTGCTTTATAATTGGTTTTGTTTTGATAGATTTTACCTCGTTCAACATCTACCACACTAATCGGAATTTTGGGCAAAGGATTGCCCGATGGAGTCAAAATTTCAACCGTTAAACCGGTTTCTCCTTTTTTGATTTTCAATGATGAAGGATTGCTAACATCAATGGTATCAAAATCCATTAAATTCCGCTTTCGTATTACCTTGTTTTTAGCAAGAATGGCATCCAAGTCATAAGGTATTTGGTAGTTTCCTTCACCTGTTGACCCAACAGGGATGGTGAATTCTTTAAAATTCGGCATCCCTGGCAGGCTTATTTTCCATGTACCTCCGTCAAGTTTTAGGCTTGCCTTTCCATAAGCATCAGTATGTTCAATGATGGTTTTGCCTGAAGCTTCTTTTGCTGTTATTTTAAGGCGTTGCACAGGGATTCTATGGTAATCATAAATCTCGAAATTATACGTAACTTGCGAATATAATGAGGTCAAGGTAAAAGCCATGATGCTTGCTAATACCAATAAATTTTTTAAAAAACTTTTCATTACCTTAAGGTTTTGATGTATTATAATTTTTCTTTTAACTTGAATTTCAGTTCTGTAAAATCAAAATCCGGGTTTGGGACAAATATTTGCATCTCTTTTACAAGCCCTTCATTATCAAAATTAAAACTAACTGTACCTTTTGGCAGGGAGGGGAATTCTAAAAATTCTATTGTAAAAACGTTATATCCCTGGGGTTCAAGAATTGCATGAAACATTGGAGAGGGAAGCATTTTTAACTCAAGCTTATCGTTATTTAATTTTATTGTTGCATCGCCATACATATTACAATGAAAAACCGCTGTGTAGTCTTTTAAAGGATGTGATGCTTTGGTAATAACTTTTTTTTCTTTTTTCTCATCTTCCGGCTCGCTATTATTTACTTTTTCATAGGATAAGAACAATTTGCTCCAGTCTTTTTCACTTTTGAAATCCTCGCAAAGAAATACATCCAATATTTTGTAAATCAGTGAATAATACAAGGTAGCGTTTTTGTTCACAAGAATGATGAAACCCATATTTTCTTCCGGCACAATATTAAAGCTGGATAAGGTTCCATCATAGCCTCCATTATGCCCAACAACTTTTTTCCCATGATAATCGAATAGCTGCCAACCCAATCCATAACTTTTGAAATGCATGGTTGGCCATAGCTCTTTACTTCTTTTAGATATAGGGTTTACTGTGTGTTGTGTCCACATTTCCCATGCCCGGTTTTCACTATAGATATTTTTGCCGGAAAATGCCCCTTTTTTAAGGCTGAGTTTTATCCATTTGCTCATATCATCAATATTGGACAGGATTGAACCCGCAGGCCCAACATTATCCCAATTAAGGTAATCAATGGCAATGGTTTTATCATCTTTTTTTGTGTGCGGAATGGCATAGTTTTCAAAGTTTTTAAGTTCTTCAACGGAAGTGATGGACGATTTCATTCCAAGGGGTTCAAAAAAAGTGGATTTGATGTATTGATCCCAAGTGGTATGGGTTATAGATTCAATAATTTCACCGGCTGCAATAAACATGATATTGGAATAGCCGAATTTTTCCCTAAATCCGTTGGATGGTTCCAAGTGTTTAGCTCTTTTCACGATATCTTCACGATTATATGTAGAAGCGTACCAGAGCAAGTCTCCGCTAAAGGTTTTCAAACCGCTGCGATGCGAAAGCATATCCCTTATGGTAAAATTGTGCGAAACATATGGATTATATAATTCAAACCAAGGCAGATGGCTTTTCGCTTTATCGTCCCAGGAGAGTTTCTCTTCATCAACAAGCGTTGCCATGGCCGCGGCTGTGAATGTTTTGGTAATAGAGGCTATAGCAAAAAGAGTTTGGGTATTTACCGTTTTGGTTTGGTTTATTTCTCTAACACCATAACCTTTGGCAAAAACAAGCGAATCATCCTTAACAATTCCTATTGCTAACCCTGGAACTTCCCAATCTTGGCGTGCTTGCTCAAAATATGTATCAAGGTGGGTAAGTTTTTCCTGTAAGGTAAGTTGCTGTGAAAGGGCTGATAAAACAACTAAAAAGATGAATGACAAAAGAAGCGTAGTTTTTTTCATAACAATACACAATGAATGATTTTATACAAATATAACGGTTTTTTAGGTAAAAGGGTTACCCTGGAAAAAAATTTGGTTAAGGAAAATGGATTATTCAAAGTATGAAAGAGAAATATCAAGTAGTGTGGTCGATGCGAACCCATACAGTCTATGAAGCCTATTCTTTGTTGTAGTTCTGAGAAAGAGTAATCGCTATGCTAATAAATTAAGGCAAGGTGATGTTAGGTGAAAAAGTGTATTTATAGCATTTTTTAATTATGGAGCACACTACATGAATAATTGCAAGGTTAATAAATTTTATTATCTTAGCTATTTATAATAAAAAAAAGAGGCTTATGAAAAATAGAATTATTGTACTTGGCGCAGGAATGGTTGGCAAGGCTATTATTTATGACCTTTCGGAAAAGTATGAAGTTACTGCCGCAGATATGGATGAAAGCGCTTTAAACTTTTGCAGCGAAAATTATAATGTAGATGTTATTCATAAAAACCTTGACGATAAAAGTTGTATTAAAGAAATAATAAAGGATTATGACCTTGTAGTATCAGCCGTGCCTGGGTTTATGGGATACAAAACCTTAAAAGCTGTAATAGAAAATGGGAAAGACATAGTGGACATTTCTTTTATGCCCGAGGATTTTACTCAACTCCACGATATTGCCAAAAAGAATGGCGTTACAGCTATTGCTGATTGTGGTGTGGCTCCGGGTATGCCTAATATTATTGTGGGATATTACAATAATCATATGAAGATCAGGCGGTTTAAATACATGGTTGGAGGTTTGCCCAAAGAAAGGAAATTTCCTTTTGAATACAAGGCGCCATTTTCGCCCATTGATGTCATTGAAGAATACAAACGGCCTGCACGGTTGAAACAAGCCGGCGAAATTATTGAAAAACCTGCTATGTCCGATTCAGAACTTGTTTATTTTGACGGTTTAGGACACTTGGAAGCTTTTAACACGGATGGTTTGCGTTCTTTGCTCTATACCATGAAGAACATACCTTTTATGAAAGAAAAAACTTTACGATATCCCGGTCATATAAGAATAATACAAGCCTTGCAAGCAGCAGGATTTTTTAAAGAAACTGAGGTTAAAGTAGGAAATAATGTAATAAAACCCATTGATTTCACCAATCAATTGCTTTTTGACCAATGGAAATTAGAACCTGATGATGATGAATTCACCATTATGCGCATAGTTATGAAAGGCATCCTTGATGATGAGCATGTAGAAATTATTTATGACCTATTAGATGAATACGACAAAGGCACGGGATTATCTTCTATGGGCCGTACAACGGGATTTACAGCTACTGCTGCCGTAAGCTTGATAGATGAAGATATATTCACATCCAAAGGAGTATTTCCCCCTGAAATAGTAGGAAAAGATGAAAACAGCTTTCATTTTATCATGAATTACCTGAGAGAAAGAAATATCCTTTATAACAAAACGGTTATAAAATTGGATTAGTTTATGGCAAAAGGGTTTCGTAAACGCCCTCTTCATCAATATTGTCCAGTTTTACAGGTACTATCTGGTTAACCAAATTTTTGTTAAATGGTGTTTTTACCCTAATATAGTTTTCAGTAAAACCGTATAGATAGCCTTTGTTATTTGAAGATTCAAACAAGACTTGGTAGGTTTTTCCCCTGCTTTCACTATAGAAATGCGCTTTTTTTTCGCTGGATATATGATGAAGTATGGCGCTTCTCTCTTTTTTGACTGGTACAGGTAAATGCCCAGGTAGTTTGGCTGCCAATGTGTTGTCTCTCACCGAAAAGGTGAAAACATGTACATATGATAATGGCAGCTGGCGGATAAAATCGCATGTATCTCTAAAATGTTCCCCAGATTCACCCGGGAAACCCACAATAACATCAGCGGCAACGCATGCATCCGGCATAAGGGATTTGATCTTTAATACCTTCTCCTTGAATAATTGCCTCTTATACTTTCTTTTCATAAGCTTAAGTACATCATCACATCCAGATTGTAAAGGAATATGAAGATGAGGCAACAGTTTTTCGCTTTCATTTACTAGTTCAATGATTCTATCCTCAAGCAAATCGGGCTCAATAGAAGAAAGCCTGATCCTATTGATGCCTTTTAGTTCAATCAATTCTTTCAAAAGCATATAGAGATTTTCATTGTGGCCTTTTCCGAAATCACCGATATTGACCCCTGTTATTACAATCTCTTTTATGCCGGATTCAATAATTCTTTCAGCATCAGCCAAAATGTTTTTGATATAACCGCTACGGCTTCCTCCCCTGGCATAAGGGATGGTACAGTAGGCGCAAAAATAATCGCAACCATCCTGTATTTTAAGAAATGCCCTTGTCCTGGAATCAGTGGAGAATGCAGGGTAATATTCTTTATTGCCGCTTGTTTCAATGAATTGCTTGCCAGGTTTATGATATTTCCTGAGATATTCAATTATATTCAATTTGTTGTTGGCACCATAAATCAAGTTTACTCCTTCCAAACCGGCAATTTCAGCAGGTTCAAGTTGGCTATAACATCCTGTTACAATAATGGTAGCGCCAGGATTTTTCTTTGACGCTTGACGGATAGCTGACTTACTTTTTTTTTCAGCTTTTTTTGTTACATAACAGGTGTTAATAACATATATATCTGCATAATGACTGAATGCAACAATAGTATAGCCCAATTGCTTAATGTTATCAGCAATTGTTGAAGTTTCAGCAAAATTCAATTTGCAGCCTAAGGTATGAAAAGCTATTTTAGGTTTGTGTGTCATGATATGCAAAATTAGGAATAATACCGGGATTCTGAGTTTAAAAGGAGCTAAAATAAACCAGGCAATACCTGTGATTATTAATGGAGATTTGATGCTTAAAAAAACAATTACCAGCTTGAGGCATTGACAATTAAACTTACCCCGGGGAATTAACAAAAAATTATATTCGGTTCTAATGAATATTCTTATATTTGTCCTCTTTTTTTTGAAAATTAAAATAAAACAGGGATAAATATGAAGAAACTTGCAGTAATAGCTTTTGGTGGCAATGCTCTTATTAGGGCAGGCCAAAAAGGTACGATAGGTGAGCAGGAAAAAAATGTGTATGATACATGCACAAACCTGCTGGAGCTCATTAAAAAAGATTATAATTTTGTTATTACCCACGGTAATGGCCCGCAAGTAGGAAATATCTTATTGCAAAACCTGGGTGGCGCCAAATTATATGGCATCCCGGAAATGCCACTTGACATATGCGGAGCTTATTCACAAGGACTAATTGGGTATATGATCGAGCAACAATTAGGCAATGTTTTAAGACAAAACGACCTTGAAAAAGATGTTATCACTATTGTAACAGAAGTAATTGTAGATAAAGATGACCCGGCTTTTAAAAATCCTACCAAGCCTATTGGTCCATACTATCCAAAAGAAGAAGCCGATAAAATGGCAAAGGAGCAAAATGCTGTATTTAAGGAAGATGCAAAAGGTAGGGGATGGAGGAAAGTTGTTGCTTCACCACAACCTCAATCTATAATTAACAAGAAATCTATAGAAAGCCTTGCAAGAAGCGGGCAAATAGTTGTTGCTGTTGGTGGAGGCGGTATACCTTCTCATTATGTAAAACCCAATTTCCTTGAAGGTATTGATGCCGTAATTGATAAAGATTTGGCTTCATCTCTCTTGGCAGCTCAAATTGGAGCCGACGAATTTATTATACTTACTGATATACCAAAGGTTTGTATTAATTTTAACAAACCAGGCCAAAAAGAACTGGATGAAATTACTGTTGCAGAAGCAAAAAAATATCTTGAAGAAGGACAATTTGGAGAAGGTAGTATGGCGCCTAAAATAAAAGCAGCTATTGGTTTTGTTGAAAATACAGGAAAAGACGCTTTTATAACAGAGGCTAGCAAGCTTGGAGAGAAAAACGGGGGTACAAAGATTACCAAATAGTGGAATATCCTTTTTTTCTTTAAGAAATCGTACAATTGTCACAAAAAAATACAAATAATTTATTTTTTGTGACAATTTTTTTATTCTCTATGAAATTTCAAAAAGATTCAATTATATTTGCTGTATAATTTAACCAAAAACTATTCGTCATGGAAGAAAATCAAAATACCAATCAAAACCAGCAATCTACGCAGATGCAGTCTGGAAATTCCAATATCATTAGCCGTGTTATTGGCATATTAACTAAACCCAAAGAAGAATGGGGAAAAATCTCCCAGGAAACGCCAAATACCTCGGCAATTATTATGGGATATGCATTGCCTTTAGCTTTAATACCGGCTATATCTACCATATTAGGTATAGGGCTAATAGGTAGAAGAATTAGTATAGGTTTTGGCTCTGTAAGCGTTAAGAGTTGGGGTCTTGGAATTACTTCAGGAATTACTGTTTTTATTGTCAGTCTTGCCACAGTCTTTATCACAGCAGTTATTATTGATGCGCTTGCAAAGTCTTTTAAATCCGAAAAGAATTTTGGAAGGTCTTTGCAATTGGTAGTATACTCTTATACAGCTACATGGGTAGCAGGCATATTTAACATTATTCCTGCCATCAGTTTTCTCGCTTTCTTAGCTGGGCTCTATGGCATTTATCTGATGTACTTAGGTTTTGAGCCTATTAAGAAAACACCCAAAGAAAACATTGCCTTATACTTACTTGCCACAATTGGTATATTAATAGTAGTATATGTTATTTTATCACTAATAGTTGGTATAATAATGAATTTGATTTATGCACCAAATTTAGGTAGTTTTGCATTTTAAAAACTTTAAAACATTATGCAGGTAAAACACAATTTTTCTAAATGTCCTAAGTGCGGTAACAATTTGGAAGGTATAGAAGATTTTTGCCCAGAATGTGGGCATAAGCTGGAGGGGCAAACCCAACAGCCACAACAGCCGCCACCACCGCCGCAGGATAATCAACCGGCAGCACCACATAAACCACCACCTTCTCCGCCACCGCCTGGCAAAGTTGACGACAGGAAAAAAGGTGGTTTCCCACTATGGGCTATTATACTTATTGTTGTTGTGGTTTTAGGTGGTGCAATAGGCGGATACTTTCTTCTTAAGAATCAAGGAATGGACTCCTCCAAAAAGCAAACAGAAATACAAGATACTAAAAATTATTATGTGTGCTATTCTATTGCTTACATTGGGGGTAAACAGCAAGTTGCAGTATCCAATATTATTGTTGCTACAAATAAAAGCCAAGATATGCAATGGGCTAAAGGCTTGTTTAAAAATGCATTAAAGAAGAAATTTCCTTCAAAGCATACAAAATATAAACAGGTTTTTGCCAAAAACTTTAATTCGATGAAAGGAGCAACTACTGGTAGCCGAAAGATGAAAAACGATTATGATAAAAAGGGTTACCAAGTAAATACAATTAGAATTAATTATTAATTATATTTTTGTGAAAACTTAGCCTTAAAATTTTGTGCAAAAAAACCAAAAGCACGAGGTTTTAAGGCTTATTAATTATTATTTATTGATTATGGAAAAGAAGAAGACAGAAGAATTGCTCAATTTAGTAATTAAAGCTTCTATTGAAGCAGGAGAAGAAATATTGGAAATCTATAACACAGAATTCTCCGTTGAGTTAAAGGATGATAAAAGCCCTTTAACAAAGGCTGATACAAAGTCTAATAACGTTATCACACGCTACCTAAGCCAACTTGATATTCCTATCTTGAGCGAAGAGGGTAAAGATATAGCTTATGAAGAACGTAAAGAATGGAAGCAATTTTGGCTGGTTGACCCATTAGATGGGACAAAAGAATTCATTAAAAGAAATGGTGAATTTACTGTTAATATTGCTTTAATTGAGGACAGAACCCCTGTAATGGGTGTAATTTATGTGCCAGTGCTCGATATACTTTATTTTGGTTATGAAAATGGAGGGTCTTACAAGTTGGAGAATGCCCGCACCAAGGATTATAAGAGTATTGCTGACCTGGTAGCACAATCAACGAAATTACCTATACCACAGGGCGATAGGCCATTTACCGCTGTTGGTAGCAAATCTCACATGAATGAGGAAACAGAAGAATTTATCAACAGCCATAAAGAAATACATGGAGAAATACAGATTATGTCGAGGGGAAGTTCAATAAAACTCTGTATGGTAGCTGAAGGCAAAGCCGATATTTATCCAAGATATGCACCAACCATGGAATGGGATACCGGTGCGGGCCATGCTATTGCCAAGTTTTCCGGCAGTGATGTATTTAAAGCCAATACCAATGAAGAGCTTGAATATAACAAAGAAAACCTCAAAAATCCTTGGTTTTTGGTAAAACGAGCATCCAATTAACTTTGTATAATTTTTCCATTGCACTTTGCTCATTTTAATTTGAAAAGTAAGCAAGGTGTAATGGGATTTTTATATCAACAGGGGTGATACAACAAGGTTTTTTCTAAAGGAGCCTTTTTAAACATTGCCACTTCCATTGTTTTTGCGGCTAATACTTCTATCCAATATTTCAGTAAATGAGTTTAATTTTTCTCTAAGTTCTTCAATCTCCTTATTTTTTTCCTTGAGAGTTCGGTTCAAATCGTTTGCATAGTTACGGAGTTCTTTTTCTAAAAGATTTGAATCTTCTTGGTTGTCTGCTGGAACGCCTTTTTGTTGAAGTTCTAGTAACCCCTGCCTAATTTTTGATAAAAATTCAGCCAAATAATTGCTTACGTTGTTGGCAATCTCTAAATTTTCTTGTAAGTCGTGCCTTATGTATTTTATGTCAAAATCAATATTCCTGTTGTTAAGCACCGAGACAAGGTCATTGAAATAATTCAAATATTCGCTAAAGGCCGAATGTATTGATTGTGGTAAATTATATACTTGTACCATCACCTTTGAAGCTTCCTTTTTGCGCATTTCACCAAACAAGAAGTGCATTGTAGCATAAAGGCCTCTTTTAATAACTTTTTCCGGTGGAAACGTGAAATTATTATGTTCGAGGTATAGCTTTTTTAGGCTGGTAAGATTGATAAAATCTAAAGGAAGGGTTTCCAGTTTATTGTAACTGAGGTCTAAAGTTTTTAAGCTGATCAATTTACCAAATTCGGGGGGGAGGTGAGTCAGTCGGTTGTAACTCATATCAAGTAATCCAAGATTTTTTAAGTTGCCAATATCAGCAGGGATATGATTGATATAATTCCTGTAAAGCAATAGAGATTTAATTTGTGGTAGCCTTGTTATTTGAACCGGGAAGGATTCTATGTTATTATAGCTTAGATCAATAGATTGTATGTTATGAAGTTTTTCAATTTCACCAGGAAGTTCCTTTATTTCTTTATTCGACAAGTTAAGTTTCCTGAATTTTTGTTTCCTTGCTATACTTATAAACTCCAAAAGCTCGCCTTTGTCCATTATAGGATTATATTTTATTTGTTATTATTGTTCAATTAACGAATTATTTATTAAATTTGTTGAATAGAGTTCTGTAAAAATAGTAAAAACAACTGTAATTTTTTTAATTATGAAATCTAAAATTAATAAATCTTATTCAATCTTGTTGGTATTATTTTTTTTAATTATAAATATTTTACCGGCACAAGAAAAAGTAATCGACGCTTTCTTCACCTATACGGTTAATTCAGACTCATCCGTGACGTTTTACAACGAATCTTCTGGTGATATAGATTTTTATTTCTGGGATTATGGCGATTTCGAAAACTCTGGGGATACAAATTATGTGCATACGCATTATTATCCCAAACCCGGGCAATACCCGGTTTCATTGTTTGCAGGTAATATAGATACAACAGAAACCGACCTGCATACAGAGAATATTATTGTTGGTAATATAGGAGATGAAATCCTGGCGGATTTCTTGTATGAGAACACCCAAAACTTAAATTGCCAGTTAAGAAATATTTCTGTAAATTATAAGTATTCATACTGGAGTTTTGGCGATGGTACTTTTTCTAATAATAACCAGCCCTATATTAAAACATACGATGAGCCAGGTACCTACCAAATTTGCCTCACTGTTTTTGACTCCCTCTACCAAGAAGAGGATGTGATATGTCATGAAGTTACCGTTGGTGAAGATACAATGATCTGTAATGCAGCATTTGATTACGAGATTAATGGAAACCAAGTTGATTTTTTTGCACAAGATAACGAGGCAACAGAATACTACTGGCAGTTTGGTGATGGCAACTCGGCCTCACAACAAAACCCTTCAAACACATATCAATACAACGGCTTCTATAATGTTCACTTGGTCGTTTATAACGAAGATAATGGTTGCATGGACCACCAAAATGAATTAATTCTTATCGGTGATTCTGCAAGCGATTGCCAAGCCAATTTCAACTATTTTTCTGACCTAGCTACAAACAAAGTGCATTTTATAAATACTTCGCTAGGAAGTGGACTTGATGGTGCCTACTGGGATTTTAACGATGGCAACCATTCTACACAAAATAATCCAGTTCATAATTATGATGAAAGCGGATATTATGATGTTTGCCTCACTGTTTGGAACGAGGAAACAAATTGCTACGATACAAAGTGTAAGAATATTAAAGCTGGGGATGATACGTTAACTTGCCACGCTAATTTTATATTTTCAGTCACCGATTTAAATAACACGGTAAAATTTGACGATGAATCTTATGGGGAAATCCAAGATTGGTATTGGGAATTTGGTGATGGTACTTCATCAACCGATCAAGACCCAGTTCATGCTTATGATGAAGCAGGATTATACCTTGTGCATCTTAAAGCAACAAATATCTATGGAATCGTTAGCCATCATTTTGATTTGGTAAATGTAAACTCGGGCGTTTCCGGTTTAGAAGGTATGTTTGGATTTATTTTTCCAAGTTCTTCTGATATCAAAGGACAACCGGTTGATTATAAATCGGCAACCTATGGTGAACCTGCACGAACTATATGGACATTTGGCGATGGTGAAATAGACTCGGTTTCTATGTTTCCTACACACGTTTACGAAGGAGACGATGATGTTTATGAAGTATGTCTTACCATTTCCGACCCAAGAACAAACCAGTCCGATACTTATTGCCGAGATATAGATTTGTCAACCATTGGAAACACAAACAAATTACCTTTTAATACAAATAATACCGTAAATATTTTCCCCAACCCGGTAAAACAGGATGCAAATATCGTTGTCAATATCGAAAACAGAAAACAAGTTAGTATTGACATTTACAACACTTTGGGCGCAAAGGTCAAACAAGTGTTATATAGAAAACACCTTGAAAAAGGCACTTATTCTATGGGATTGAATTTAGGAAACCTGGATAAGGGTATTTATTATCTCAAAGCAGATATAGGTAATGAAGTAATAACCAAAAAGTTTATAATTGTTCATTAATGACAAGATAAATAAAAGGGGTTGAAACTTTAAGTTTCAACCCCTTTTGATTTAATGTATAATTTATACTGGTATTTAAAAATACTTTATTATTTTAGCACCATAAATTTGCGCTTAATACCGTGCCCGAAAAATGATGAAAACCTTAAAATATTTTGTTTTAATCATTTTTGCATTCAATATATCAATACTGTATGCACAACAAGACCATATTGATAGTTTAGAGAAGCAACTAAAAGTTGTAACAGAAGATACCACCAAGGTTTTGATCATGGACGATCTGTGCTGGTATTACAAATACAGCAATCCGCAAAAATCATTGGAATATGGGCGAAAATCCTATCAACTTGCCAAAAAACTGAATTATAAAAAGGGGCTAAGCCGGTGTTTAAGCGATCTTGGTACTGTTTTTGGAATACAAGGTGAATTTGATTCAGCGATAAATTATTATAGAAAAGCGCTAAAAATAAGAAAAGAAATCGGGAATAAGGTTCAAATTGCCAATGCACTCAATAATATAGGACTATCACATGATTATAACGCTAACTATGACAGCGCTCTCACTTACTATATAAAAGCCTTGAAGATAAACGAGGAAATGCAAGATACGGCCGAGATTGCAAAACGGCTGATCAATATAGGCGTTATTTATTTCAGGTTGGGAGAGAATGAAAAAGCAAACGAGTATTATTTTAAAGCATTGGAAACAAGAGAGCGCTTGAAAGATAGCCTTGGTATTGCCGAAGCGTTGTTAAAAATTGTTGCCAACCTACAAGAAATTGGACAAAAGATTAAAGGAGAATATTTCGAAAAGCAGAAGAAAACTGGGAAAGATGTTGGCAAAATTAGCAAAGAACTCCTGCCAGAAGAAAATGCAATTTACGACTCAGCGCTTGTTTATGCTGATAAAGCTATGCACATATTTGAAAAGTACAATGATAAAAGGAACCTCACCACTTTGCTAATGAATATTGGCACCATTCACGGTAGTCAACAGAATTTTGAAAAAGCCTTAGATAAATTTAAATATGCCCTTTCAATACAAGAAGAACTGAGAGATAGAAGTGGAAGATTAAAAACCCTTTATAATATCGGTAGCATTTATCATGATAAAGAAGAATATGATAAAGCACTCGGCTACATGCAAAGTAGCCTGAGAATTGCCAAAAAGCTGGGAGATAAAGAATGGGAAAAATCAGTTTATAAACGTTTTTATGAAATCTATAAAGCAAAAGAAGAATTTAAGAAAGCGCTTGATTACTATGAATTGAGTACTGATTTAAAAGATAGTATTTTCAATGAAAAGAAAAGTGAGCAGATTGCTGAAATGCAGACAAAATACCAAACCGAGAAAAAAGAAACACAAATAAAACTTCTTACTAAGGAGCAACAAATCAAAGATGCCAAGCTTAAGCAAAATAGGATTTTCATCATTGCGGTATCCGGTGGGCTTATTTTGCTTTTGATCTTAGTAGTTGTTGTTTTAAGGGGCTATCGGCAAAAGCAAAAGGCCAATATGCTACTAAGAGCACAAAAACAACAAATCTTAGACCAAAACGAGGAACTTAAACAACAGAAGGAAGAGATTATTACTCAACGTGATGAAATAGAAAAGCAAAGAAACCAAATTGAAGAGAAAAACACACATATTACTGATAGCATTAGATATGCAATGCGTATTCAACATGCTATTTTACCTTCTAATGATTTCATTAGCCAAAGCTTAAATGACTTTTTTGTCTTGTTTTTACCGAAAGATATCGTTAGTGGTGATTTTTATTGGGTTGACTCTGTTGGAGACACCATACTTTTTGCCGCTGTAGATTGTACCGGCCATGGGGTGCCAGGTGCTTTTATGAGTATTGTTGGAAGCAACCTGTTGAATGCAGCTGTTCATGAAGACGGGTTAACTAAACCTGCTGAAATTCTTAATTATTTGAGTGTTGGAGTTAGTGCTACACTTCAGAAAGATGATGATAGAAAAGTGAAAGATGGTATGGACCTTACCTTGTGTGCACTCAATATAAAGAAAATGGAAGTAGAATATGCAGGCGCCTACAATCCGCTTATTCATGTTAGAAATAAAGAAGCAATCCAGCATAAGGTTGATGTTTATCCTATTGGACAGGCTTTTTCAGAGAGATTTAATGGGTACAATAGCTATCATGTTCAATTGGAAAAAGGAGATACTTTATACGTGTTTTCCGATGGCTACCAAGACCAATTTGGTGGGCCTAAAGGCAAAAAATTCATGAAAAAGCGTCTAAGAGAGATGCTTGCTTCAATTAGTGATAAACCTATGCAAGAACAACGGGATATTTTACACCAAGCCTTTGAAGATTGGAAAAGAGAAGGAAATAAAGAACAAATTGACGATGTGATAGTATTTGGTGTTAGGGTGTAATACCATAGGTATAATGTGAATTTGTTTATAAAAGACAAAAGGCGTTAATTTTGTAACCAAGATTAACGCCTTTTTAATAAGTTTTAATGAATTCAGTTCATTACCATGAGTTCTTTTTGATCGGTTGTTTTACAGGCAAATACATAAAGCGATTTAGAATAATCAAGTATGTTCCTTAATGTAGACTCTTTAGGCTTCATATTACCTTTCATATCATTAACATAATCAGCGAAGTTATAGTCTCCTGCCTGTTTATTTTGATGAAAATTTTGTAGGGTATAAGGTTTCTTCATACGCAATAGTTTTTGGTTTAAGATTTTACTATTAACGTAAAAAGAATAGAAATTATTTTACCCTTAGCCTAACAATTTTTATTTTGCCAAGACGATATTTTTTTCTTCAACAATTTTCCTCAAATTAATGATTGCATAACGCATTCGTCCAAGAGCTGTATTAATACTCACATTGGTTTGCTCTGCTATTTCTTTAAAACTAAGATTAGAATAGTAGCGCATAACCAGCACCTCTTTTTGCTCTTCAGGCAAATATTGGATCAGATTTTTAACATCAGTGTGTATTTGATCTGTTATAAGTTGATCTTCAATACTAGGGTCATGGGTTTTTATTATATCGAAAATGTCAAAATCTTCCTTGTCATTATCTACCGTAGGAAAGCGTTTGGCTTTTCTAAAATGGTCTATAGCAAGATTATGAGCAATCCGCAATACCCATTGCAAAAATTTGCCCTCCTCTTTATAAGAGCCTGAGCGCAATATCCTGATCACTTTAATAAATGTATCTTGGAAAATATCTTCTGCTAGGTCTCTGTCTTTAACAATCAAAAAAATGTAAGAAAAAATTCTCCTTTGGTGGCGCTTGATTAACTTTTCGATGCTGGATTCTTTACCGGCTAAATATTCAGTAATCAACTCCTTGTCATTAACTAATTGCTTAGTCTGCTTCATAGGAACCTCCCCTTTTAACAGGTTAAACTTAAAAAGGGTAAACGTTTATGCCGATAGAGGTCCTCCTAATTTTTTGGTGATTAATAGCTTTTTTGTAGTGCAAATATAATAAAAAAAATATGTTTGTGCCAAAATTTATTTTTCTTTCCTATTTTTGAATCTTTAATTTCTGTTCATGTTTTAAAGATTTACAACAATTATACCAAATATATAATCATTTTTTAGTTAAGAATGGAGCATGAGTTACTTATGAAAGAGGATATTAGCCAATTTAGTTCTAAAACACATATACTTTTGAAAGGGGCAAGATTACATAATTTGAAAAATATAGATGTGGTCTTTCCTCGGAATAAATTTACCGTAATTACCGGTGTGTCAGGTTCAGGAAAATCTACTTTGGCACTAGACACCCTTTATGCCGAAGGGCAACGAAGATACGTGGAAAGCTTAAGCTCTTATGCAAGGCAATTTTTAGGTAGGATGTCAAAGCCTGAAGTTGACTACATTAAGGGTATTGCCCCGGCCATTGCTATTGAACAAAAGGTTAATACAAGGAATCCGCGTTCCACTGTTGGAACCTCAACAGAGGTCTATGATTATTTGAAATTGCTTTTTGCACGGGTTGGCAAAACCTTTTCACCAGTTTCAGGCAAACCTGTGAAAAGGCACACGGTTACTGACATAGTGGATTTTATCTTTCAATTACCCGAGGATACAAAAGCCATGATCGTTGCTCCCCTTAAATTAAAAAAAGGCAGGAATACCAAAGGACAACTGAATTTATTATTGCAACAAGGATTTACAAGGATTCTTCATAAAGACGAGGTTTTGAGAATTGACGATATCCTTGAAAATAAAAATAATTACAAACTCTCTGAAATACAGATAGTTATTGACAGGGTTGTGGTAAAATATAATGACGAGTTTTTTAAGACGAGGATAGCGGATTCTATTCAAACCGCTTTTTATGAAGGGGAAGGAAAATGTAATGTTGACATTTTTACAGGAAAGAAAGTAGCCAAAAGATATTCATCTTCTAACAAATATGAAATGGATGGGATAACTTTTGAAGAACCATCTGTCAACTTCTTTAGTTTTAACAATCCTTATGGCGCTTGTAAAACTTGCGAAGGGTTTGGTTCGGTAATTGGTATTGATGAAGACCTTGTAGTGCCTGATAAAAGCCTATCAATATACGAAGAAGCCATTGCTTGCTGGAGAGGCGAAAAGATGAGCCAATGGAAGGAGCAACTCGTTATGAATGCCTATAAGTTTGATTTCCCAGTTCATAAACCATATTATGAACTTAGTGAAAAACTAAAATTCCTTTTATGGACTGGCAATGAATATTTTGATGGATTAAATGCATTCTTTAAGCATTTGGAAGAAAAAGCCTACAAAATTCAATACCGTGTTATGTTATCCAGGTATAGGGGAAGAACTGTTTGCCCCGATTGCAAGGGAACAAGGCTGAGAAAAGATGCTTCTTATGTTAAGATCAATGATAAATCCATTATTGATTTGGTGTTAATGCCTGTTGATGAGATAGCAGATTTTTTTACCAATATTGAACTTTCTAAGCATGACCAACAGGTAGCCAAGAGGCTTCTTATTGAAATACAAAACCGGCTATCCTATCTTATAGATGTTGGTTTGGGTTATCTTACCCTAAACCGGCTTTCATCAAGTTTATCAGGAGGTGAGTCGCAGAGGATAAACTTAGCCACGGCACTTGGCAGCAGCCTTATTGGTTCCATGTATATTCTTGACGAACCTAGTATTGGGCTTCATAGCAAAGATACTAACAAACTGATCAAAGTACTCAAAAAGCTTAGGGATATAGGAAATACGGTAATCGTTGTTGAACACGATGAAGAAATAATAAACGCCGCCGATTACATAATTGATATTGGCCCTTTGGCAGGTTCATTAGGAGGTGAAGTGATTTTTTCAGGATGGCAAAAAGACCTTGTTAACTCCACAAAAAGCCTTACAGCTCAATATTTAACCGGTAAAGAAAGCATAGCTATACCGGAAAGAAGGAGAAAATGGAAGGAATACATCGAGATAATAGGTGCCAGGGAGAACAACCTTAAAGGCTTTTCTGTAAAGTTTCCGTTAAATATTTTAGCTGTAGTCACTGGTGTAAGTGGTTCTGGGAAATCTTCGCTTGTGAAAAGCGTTTTTTATTCAGCATTAAAAAAAATCCATGGTGGTTATGCCGGAAGAACTGGTAAATTTGATAAGATAGAAGGTGATATACACAGCATTAACGCGGTGGAAATGGTAGATCAAAATCCTATAGGTAGGTCTTCAAGAAGCAACCCTGTTTCTTACCTTAAAGCTTATGATGAGATCCGTAATCTTTATTCAAAACTGCCGTTGGCTAAGTCACGGGGATATAAACCTGGATTCTTTTCTTTCAATATTCCAGGAGGAAGGTGCGAAACTTGCGAAGGTGCCGGGCAAGTAAAAATTGAAATGCAATTTATGGCAGATATTGTTCTTCCTTGCGAAGACTGTAAAGGAACAAGATTTAAGCAAGAAGTACTCGATATCAAGTATAACAAAAAAAACATCAGTGATATTCTTGGCCTTACTGTAGATGACGCCATCCATTTTTTTTCCCAAACAAAAGGAAATTATGAAAAGCGGATCGTCAACAAGTTGCAACCTTTAGCTGATGTTGGTTTAGGGTATATAAAACTTGGGCAGCCTTCAAGTACATTAAGTGGGGGAGAAGCTCAAAGAGTTAAATTGGCATTCTTTCTTTCAAAAGGAATAAAAGAAAATAGAACCTTGTTTTTGTTTGATGAACCCACTACCGGCTTGCATTTTCATGATATTGATAAATTGCTCGCATCTTTTAATGCCCTCATAAAAAACGGGCATAGCATCATTGTGATAGAACATAACCCGGAAATAATTAAATGCGCAGACTGGATCATTGACTTGGGCCCTGGTGGTGGAAAAAAGGGAGGCGAATTGATTTTTGAGGGGAAACCATGTGATATTATCAAAGAAAAGAAATCATTTACAGGAGAATTTTTAAAAGAAAAAAATAAGTGATTTGAAAAAGAGTTTGTAAATTTTTTGTAAATTCGATAAAAAAAATACTATGTTCGATAATACAGTATTATTTGCATTTCTCCTTACTCTTTTTGCTGGATTATCTACAGGTATAGGTAGTGCATTAGCTTTTTTTGCAAAAACTACCAATGAGAGATTTCTTTCTGTATCTCTTGGTTTTTCTGCAGGGGTTATGATTTATGTTTCACTGGTAGAGATATTCACCAAAGCTAAAGAAGCACTCGTTAGTGTGTGGGGCGAATCAGAAGGTTATTGGTATACAGTAGCCGCTTTTTTTGGAGGAATGTTTTTCATTGCTATTATCGATAAATTGGTTCCTTCTTTTGAAAACCCACATGAAGTTAAGCGAATAGAAGATATTCCAGTTGATAATAACATTGTAAAAAATAAAAAGTTATTGCGTATGGGTATGTTCTCTGCACTTGCTATTGCCATACACAATTTCCCTGAAGGACTGGCCACCTTTGCAGCGGCTTTGTCCGATCCATATGTTGGTTTATCCATTGCTATTGCAATAGCTATACATAATATTCCTGAAGGTATTGCTGTTTCGGTTCCTATCTATTATGCTACAAAAAGTAAAAAGAAAGCTTTCTTTCTCTCTTTTTTATCTGGGCTTTCCGAACCTGTAGGAGCTTTAGTGGGATATCTCATATTGTTTTCTTTTATGAATAATACTGTTTTTGGTGTTTTATTTGCTGCTGTTGCCGGTATCATGGTTTTTATCTCGCTTGACGAATTATTACCTGCAGCCAGGGAATATGGAAAACATCACCATGCTATTTATGGCTTGATAGCCGGGATGGTTATTATGGCAGTTAGTTTGCTTTTATTTGTATAAAATATTATAAACCTCTAAAAATCTATGTCATGAAAAAAATTAAAAAAACGCTATTTGTTTTATTTGCAGCAATTGTTTTAACAACCCAACCAGGATGCTTTGGGTCTTTTGAGTTAACCCAGTCTATCTACCAGGTAAATAAATCTGTTGGCAATAAAGTTGTGCAAGAAGTTGTATTTCTTGCCTTTTGTATTATACCGGTTTATGAAATTGGTGTAATAGGCGATGCCTTGATTTTTAATACTATAGAGTTTTGGTCGGGAACCAACCCGCTTGCAATGAATGAAGGTGAAACAGAAATTCGATTTATCGAGAATGAAGAAAGGCTTTTCCAGCTCACTGCCATGAAAAACAGGTTTCTTATCCAAGTTGTTGAGGGAGAAGGAGCCGGGACCTATCTCGACTTAAATTATAATCCACAAACAGAAGTTTGGACAGCGCATAAAGACAAAAAACAAATTGAGCTTTTCAAAGTATTGGAAAATAATCACGCATTAATCTACCATCCTTATGGTATGGATAAAAAAGTCCATTTAACTTCCGAAAATATTGCAAAGATGAAAGCAAGCGGATTTTGGCTTAATTAAATAGAGTATCTCTTGTTTGTCAATAAAATTGTTGTCCAAAAAGTCCCGATAACGATTATTTAGTGAAAAAGTGAGTTTGTTAATAAACAGATGTGCTGACTTTTTACTTTTCAGGATTCTATGAAAACCACTCATCCCTTCACTTTCTAACCCCCCTCTTTATTTATATCTTTTAGAGAGGAGGAAGTATTGCAATGTTTTATCTTCATCTTTGATCTTAATGGCAATAAGTAATCCTTTAATAAAATAATAAACAATTGCGATCCTAATAATATAGTAGATATATGGAAAATATTGTTCCATTAAGGAATAAAAGCTCATTTTCATTGAAACATCGTTAGAAAAAGCTATATCACCGGGAAATATTCTAAAAGCAAATTCCAAAATGGTATGTATCAAATAAAAACCCAGGGCAAATTTGCTTAAATAGAAAAACTCCTGGCTCCTCTTGGCAAGAATATATATTAGGAAATACAACCCTGAGATGAATAGCATGATAATTACAGGGAAGTAATTTGTTGCATCGTTAACAATGTTATAGGTGAGTGTTACAAATGCACTACCCAAGAAAAAGAATGAAAGGAAACGAATTGTTGTTAGGTAATTTTTAGTAAGATACCTATATCCTGCTTTAACTGCAGATAACTTCATCCTATATTTTTTTTCTTTAGAATAGGAATCATTAAGCGGGTATCCACAATTTATGCAGTCATCGCCTGCATAGTTATTATTGTAACCACAGTTCTTGCAAACCATACGTATGAGATTAGTTTAAACTTAAAGACGGTTATAGACAAAAAATGGTTGCGTAAAATTATAAAAAAACTTTGAAAAAAGCAGCATAATAACTATATGTCGTTGATATTGAGTTGTTTGTGTTTTGGTGTATTAAATGTTATAAATTTAATAATACACTTTGTTCAAAAGAGATAAAGCGTTTACCAGAAAAGCCCTCTAATTCAAGATGTATGCTTTTTGAATTTGTTTTAGGGAAGCGTACAGAAAAAGTATTACTTTTTGTTACTACTTGGGGCTCCCAATAGATGGTATAATTATAGCCGGGATTTTCTGTGGCATGATCATAAATTTCAAACTTCTTGTGTTTTGAAAAACCAACAAAGGAAGCCATTTGCTTGCCCCTGTTCAAAAGACTCAAATCTTTGCTATATAAGGCGATAACTCCATTAGCGCCTCTCATACCATAAATGGCTGTTGGGCCTTTTGTTACCTCGATGAGTTCAAGGTCACCGGGAGCTATAGAAAAAAGAATAGAAGCTCCCATGGGGCTCCCGTTTAGCAGTACCAAAGGCCCGCCATATGAACTCCTGTTAAGGTAACTTTGTCCCCTGGGATTAAAAACACCTACTGTACGGCTATCCAGGAATTCATAAGCGTTGGTGTATACATCCGTATTATAATCCTCCATATAAAAAACATAATCAGCCCTTTTGTGAAGAGCGAATTTACCGGTTCGCTTATCCCTATATTTTTGGCTACTATCAAGGTATTTTAATCGTTTTTTATAATTTGTAAGAATATAGCTTGGATTATAGACCTTTACTTTATGATTTACAAAAAAAGAATCGATGGATACCAGTGGGTTTTCACCCCCATTAGGTTTTGTACCCTCAACAAGTGCAAAAACTGTATCTGTATAATCCAGTCCAAAAAAATGAAATTTACCGTCATCACCAGTTTTGGTTTGATATGTGTCGTTGTATTCATTTAGTATAGTAAGCCTGGTTGTAGCTTCTTTTACCGGGGTTTTAATAATAGAATGGGTTATCTTTCCATGAACCTCAAGTTTTCTTTCAAAACGGTATTTTGGTTTGTATTTTTTATTTGTCATCACAACATCCCAGTCGAGGTTACTTTCATAACCATTTATCAACATGTGTATTTTTTTATATTCACTTTCATTGAAGTTTTTATTAAAAACAGCCTTGTCATTTGGCGTTATATTAATGTTTGGCGCCAATAGCATATGTTCTTTAATATTCAACTTTTCAAACTTGTTTTCTTTATTCGTTTTAACGGCTATAGAAGCGTTCAAGTTTTGTTGAGTGTATTTGTTAAATACCAATTCAACAGTATCATCACCAATTTTTTTAATTTCTTTTAATACAATGCTTTTTTCTTTGGGAGGTGGTATAAAAACATACTTACTGTAAACGGCCTTATAATAGCCGTTCATAAGAATAAGCCTTGTAATTCCACTTGGAAATTCTTTTTTGGCAATTTTTATTTCCAATGTGTCTTTTTCAAGGATTTTTGAATAGGCAAAGTAAATTTTATTATGAGATTGCCCCACAAGGATCATTTTATTATAAGTAGGGTCATTGCTTTCTTTCCTGTTATTGATGATTTCTATATGAACATAATTCGCGGATTTTTCACCATGAAAAATCATTCCCCTCTCTTTTATTTCTGGCAATTTGAATCTTTTTTTCTTACTTTGATAGGTGACTTCCAATTTATATTTTTGATTTTTTTTTGGAGTGAAAACACATTGGCCAACTCCATTCCCGGCAGTACTAAATTCAGCAATTATGTTTTTATTTTCATCCAATAACTTAGCATGTGCTTTGATGCCTATTCCATTGCCATTGGTGATTTTTACTTGGAGTGTGTTCTTTACTCCACTTAAAAGAGGATTTTGTTTTGGCATAAATGACACTTGAATATCTTTTGCCTGCCTTAACGTTCTTCTTGCCAGCTTTTTGTCATCGCTTGTATAAACAAACCTTGCGGAATTATGAATCCTAATTTGTTGACGGAAAAAACATTCCTGGCCATGATTTCTCATCCAATTGGTGTAGGCAATTATTTGGTAAAATCCATCGGGGATGCTGTCTGACAGCTCCATGTGGCCATAGCCTGTACCATTTTCCATTTTTAGAATGGTAGACTGCTTTGACTCTCCTTTAAAATTAACAATATCTACGTAAAGATTCGTGCTGATGTTATCCGGCTTTAACGTGTGTGTAGCAAACAAATAACCTTTCAACCATATGGTTTCCCCAGTTTTGTATTCTGTTTTATCATGATGCAAGTAAACTGTTTGCAAATAATGCGTTTTATTGTATTGTTGCAGGGCTTCCTTGATCTTGTCAATAGAATGATCCTTTGCTGGGTTTTGACCGAAAGTGAAAATATAAAAGCAATTTAAGAGCAATAAAGTAATTTTCTTGATCATAAGTACATTATTTTTTTCTTCTTTTTAGTTCTTTGGATATGAGTTCTAATTCTCTTCCTGTTTGGCCTTGCACGGAGGTGTTTTCTTCGGCACGTCTTACTAAGTAAGGTATAACTAACCTAATTGGCCCAAAAGGCACATATTTACTGACATTGTATCCTCTTTTAGCCAAGTTGAATGAAATATGATCGCTCATTCCAAGCAATTGAGAAAAAGATATATGGTTGTGATTTTTAGGATAAACTTTTCTTTCTATCATTTGCATTAATAATAAGCAACTTTCTTCATTATGCGTTCCTGCGCATATAGCGATATGCTCGATATTTTCATGGCAATATTTTAGGGCTTGGTTATAAGCATTATCAGTATCATTTTTTGTGGGATAAATAGGGCTTAGGTAGCCATTATCCAGTGCCCTTTGGTTTTCTTTTTCAAGATATGCACCTCTAACGAGTTTTAGGCCAACAAGAAAGCCGTTTTTTCGCGATTGTTCATGGATGTCTTTCAAATATTTGAGCCTATCGTGTCTATACATCTGCAAAGTGTTAAAAACAATGGTTTTTTCCTTGTTGTATTTTATCATCATAGCCAATGTCAAATCGTCAATGGCATTTTGTATCCAGCTTTCTTCAGCGTCTATAAGCAAAGGTGTTTGTGATTGGTATGCTGCATTGCAAAGTTTTTCAACACGTTTTAAAACCCGGTTGTACTCCGCGTTTTCTTCTTTTGTTAATCTTTCATGGCTACTCTTTTTCATAAGTAGGTCAAAGCGTGCAATTCCCGTAATTTTAAAAACCGCAAAAGGAATATTTTTTTCTTCACTTGCTTTGGTTATGGTTTCAAGAATTTTTTCTGTCACATCATCAAAACTTCTCTCGTTTTTACTGCCCTCTGCCGAATAATCCAAAATCGCACCAATATTATAATGGCCAAGAGAACGAATTGTATTCCCGCATTCCATAATGGTTTCTCCACCGCAAAAATGGTTAAAAACAGTAGGTTTTATAATCCATTTAATTGGGAATCCTATTTTTAAAGCAATATTCAATAATACTTTTCCAGTCCTAACCCATTTTGGATTTTTTACCAGCCTAAATAGCCAATAAGCTTTTTTTAATTCTTTGTCTGTTTTGGCGGCGAAGGCTGTTCGTGTATCTGTGAAAATGTTTGTATTCATAATGCTCCTTATTCTTCAAATATAACAAAAATGGAACAAACAAAGTGTGAGATAATGAGTGAGAAACTTATAAAACATGATTCTTGAGAGTGCCAAATCTCCAAAGGGTTAAAAGTTTTGCCAGGTGATTTTTTTTCAAGTAGTTGCACTATAAAATAAAAGTATCTTTAAATTTGCATCAATCAATTATCAAAAATGTTTAATGAATAATGGCCGGCAATATACTTGATATAACTCCTCATTTGTTTTTTAGCGAATCTCTTCGCTCAAAGGGTTTTGATCTTATTAGAAAAGAAACCAATACGAGGGAAAATAGTTTTATTTTGGTTGATGAAAACACCTATCATAATTGCTACCCTTTATTAAAAGAGATTTTTACGTCCCAGGTTCCTGAAACAATTGTAATAAAAAGTGGTGAAGTCAACAAAACCTTGGAAACATGCCATTTGATATGGGAACGAATGACTTTTTCCAATGCTACCCGGGATTCATTATTGATTAACTTGGGTGGAGGAGCAATTTGTGATTTAGGAGGTTTCGCAGCTTCTATTTATAAAAGAGGAATTGATTTCATTCATATCCCAACTACACTACTTGCCCAAGTAGATGCTTCCGTTGGAGGAAAAACCGGTGTGAATTTCGATAGCTTCAAAAATCAACTTGGTACTTTCACCAATCCATTACTAGTTTGTATTTACCCGGGTTTTCTCAAGACATTGCCACAAAGGCATATAAAAAATGGATTTGCAGAGGTTATGAAACATGGAATGATAGCTGATAAGAATTATTGGAATGAAATAAAGAAATGGAATCCTTCCTTCACTGTAGATAATCCAGGCATAATTGAAGAATCTGTTCGTATAAAATCATTAATCGTTCATAAAGATCCAAATGAAAAGGGAATTAGAAAAGCTTTAAATTTTGGCCATACATTCGGCCATGCCTTCGAAACGCATTCTTTAAAGCATTCTCCCAAACCTTTGCTGCATGGTGAGGCAGTGGCAATGGGTATGATTTGTGAATCGTATTTGTCCTCCATGAAAACGGGGTTAGCGGAAAATGACTATAAAGAGATTGCGCAATATGTATTGGGAAATTATCCGTATTATTCTATAAATGAGGAGGGCAAACAAGAGTTGCTAAGGCTTATGATGCAAGATAAGAAAAATTTTAACAAGCAAATTAATTGCACGCTTTTGAAAGATATTGGTGATGCGGTGATTGATAATTTTATCACACAAGAAGAAACAATAGAAGTATTGGAATATTATTCTACTTTATTAAAATAGAATGGATAATTTTTAGCAATACTACATTTAGTTTCCTGGTTTTATGGCTTTAAGTGTTTTTTATCAACCAATTTGGTTTTCTTGCACGCACTAAATATCAAAAATTCTTTTTATGATCATCCACTTTTTTATTGACCAGGTAAATAATGGCGATAAAAATAACTGCTGCAATGGGAACAATAATCCATTGATTTATGCCCAAAGCTTCAGAAATATCGCCACTCATCGATCCAGGTTTAAATTGAGTTTTGAAGAATTTTACATTGATAGCAAAAAAGAGAATTCCCAGAACGGTACCGACTAATCCGACCCAGGCATCTTTTTTGCCTTCACCAATCCTGGAGAGCATTGTCCCGGGACAATAGCCAAGAAGTCCCATCCCCAATCCAAATATTAGTCCGCCAACCAGTTTTCCCCAATCTAAGGATTTGGGATTAAGTGAGATAACACCTAAACTGTCGAGTGTGTAAAAACCAATCATTGAAAAAGTCACTGCTGTGAGCATGAATTTCAAAATTTTAAAATCTTTTAATAATAACATGCCCATTACCCGAGGATATTTCGTTATCCCAGTTCGTTGTAATGTATATCCAAATACAAAGCCAACAATTAAACCGATGATTATTTTTAGTATCATTATTTATGCCCTCCTGTTTTTGGATAAAGAATTTTAGCCATGATTATTCCCGTAATAAAGAAAGAAACTCCGGCCACTAAACTTCCCAGTGAAAGATGAGCCCATCCCTGCAAAATATTACCTGTTGTACAACCACTGGCCAGTACTGCTCCCAGACCAAGGAAAAAACCACCTATCAATACGATAATGAATCTTTTCCATACACTGGGACCGTGATATTTTTTCCATACCGATGGTATAACTTCCGGGGCATAGTTTTTATTAAGCTTGGCTGCAGCAAAGCCACCGAGCGCAACGCTGAAAAGCATTGTAATGGAAATAATTGCCGCTGGACTGTTCGAGTATTTCTGAATAACCGGGTTTTCGGCCAAAGCAGAAAAAGGGTATTTAAACAAGGCTGTTATGCTTCCGAAACTGGCAGTAATACCAAACGGGTAGCTTTTATAGCTTAATTCCTGGAAGACAACATAGGTGGCCATAGCCAGTACAGAAACGATGATTCCTCCCGTAAACCAGTGCCATTCGCCGTTTTTTGATTGTTTTAGCTTCATAAGAAAATTGTTTTAATTGCTTAATAATATTTATGGTTATATTATGGCAAATTTAAGATTTATCCATTAAATTCCAAAGTTATTGAAATGTTCGCTATGCAGAATTATTAGCTATTTCAATTTTATTGATTCAATAATCGCATCCCGAACTTTTCCAGATTCGGGAATTTCTTTTGATGCCACCTTTTTACCATCTGCATAAGCTGATGGAATTTTCCTATATTTAGCATTTTCCTTTTTGAAACCTTCGGTAGGGTTTACTGTTCTTGGTTCACTAGCGTAATAAATATCAAGTTTTAGCTTGTCAGGAAATTCTGATAAAAAAGCCTCAAACATTTCCATAATAGCCTTGCATTTTTTCGTGGGTGGCGAAGCTACCAGTATTTCTAAACGTACTAATGATTTTTTTTCACTCATAAGCTTTATGAATCTATTTGTTTTATAAGATGAACTAATCCATTAATTATATCAGCAGGCAGCTTGGATTTTTTTATAATATAAACTGCTTCTGCAAGGGATTTACCCTTCAAGTTATCTATTATTTCTTGTATTAATTTATGATCGGGCAGTAAAAAGTCGCCTGTTATGCTTGCTGAATAAATTTTATTTTGAAACACTTCGCATTTTAATGTAAGCACTCCGCTGGCTGTTTTTGTTGATAATGCAGTAGTATGAGGTTTTCTCACAGCAAATGTCCATCCGGGTTTCGCATATTTTTCTTTAAATAATTGATTTGCTAATTCCTGTTCTTTTTTTGTGAGCCCTTGCTCTACTAACATAATATTCATCTTTTTAGCAAAGATTTTAATAAAGTTATTTTTAACTTGCTCAATATCCTGAATGGCAGTTATCTCCGATAAATTAATTACTCTTTCTCTCACCGATTTAAAACCTTTATCAGCAAATTTTAAATCGGAAGGTTTTAATGCGAGTTGCATTTTACCCAGGTCGGCATTTACCAAGATAGTACCGCTATGGGCAAAAGCCGAATACCAGCCGAGCTGGGCAGAACCATATATTTTTTTGTTGTTTACTGTAATATCGTTTACTGGGGACAAATTGGCGTTAATGCCATATAATTTGCACAGCTCAATAATTACTTTCCCAAATAGTAGGTAAAGTTCATCTGTATGATTTAATCCTACCGCAGACAAAAAATTATTCTTATTGAAAAAAGCAGAGTAGCAAAATGTCCCAAAATCCTGGTAAACAGCCCCGCCTGAGTTTAACCGGCGAACAATTTTCAAGTTGTTTTTATGGCAATAATCTACATCAACATCTTCTTCCGGCACCTGGTAATAGCCAATCCAAACCGATGGTTCTGTTTGCCTGATTCGAAGTGTTGGCATTTTGTATTCTTCGTCTGTAAGGCGTAACAATGCCTCTTCTACTGCAAAATGCATCAAAGGATCTGTGATTTCATCTTTAAGTAAACGCCAATTTTGTTTAACTGTCATAATAAGGGCATTTATCTAAGTGACATTCTTTAAGTTTATCTTTAAAGTCGCATTTTATTTTTAATAAAGGTAAATCTATTTGTAAATCGTTTTGAACAATTTCCCAAACCGATAAGATACTTGCATAGGTGCTGTATTTGCAACATCGTGGCCCGCCCAGTTCAGGAAGCCTGAGCAATGAATTAGCCGTTGCTTTTAGGGTTAAATTTCGTTCTTTGTTTTTCAGGTAATTAGACCCGGTAAGCAAGGCCATTGAAATACCAGCCGATACACATGCACCACACGTTCCCATGGTTCCGCAACCACCATACGGTATTTTATTTCCACGTTTGATGTCAGCTTTTATTTTTCCATCAGAAATGTCCATTTTTTCAAGATTCCTTAATGCCGATAAAATCACGGGCGCAACCAGTTCGTGGTGTTCAATCCCATACTGGTTAAACGATGGATGTTTCATAACCAGGTTCGCCATTTCGACAGGGTTCCCTGGTTTTGAATTAATACAAACCCTCTCAATAATTTCCGATTGTTCGGATAGGCGGCAATCTTCGCATTGAAAGTGCCCGTTAGGACAAATGTAGTCGTTTTCTTCAGCCGTTCCACAAAACGAACAAGTTGCTTCAACCGCTTTTTCAACTAACTCACTCTTGCAAATTGGGCAAGTGAACATAAGATATAATTTTTATTAATAACTATTTATTTTACAATTATTTCGTTTGAAATATCTTCCCATTATTATCCCGATAAGGATAAAAACCGGGATGGTGATTAATACCCTCAGCAGGGGAAATTCCAGGCCTAAAAATCCAATTTCAAAAGTGAGCATAGGAATTTTAGCCGTAGTAAAGGCACTGAGATAGATGAAAACATTGGCAGGCGAACAACCTTTTTTCCATAAAAGGTATGCAACAGGAAATGCGGCATACAAAGGGCCGGCCTGGATAAATGCAAGCAACATAACCAACATGACTCCTTTTATACCGGAAGATTCGCCAATATACTTCTGTACCCGCTCTTTTGGTATCCAAACGTCAAAAAGGCCTATCAGGATGAAAATGGCCGGTAGTATGAATATCATCTCTTTAATGAATTGCCAAAAATTATCTTTAAAAATTGAAATACCGGGCTTAAAGTGGAAATAGAAGGAAGCGGCAATAAAAATTGCAAAAGCAATAATAATCGGGAAATCGAATTTATATTTTTTAAACTGCTCCTTCATATTCTTAAGTAATTGTATAAACCAAAACCATTGTCGCACCAACAATGACAGCTCCTATAAAGCTGAGCGCATTTCTTATAAGCGTAACTTTCATTCCAAAATATTTTGCTTCAATGGGAATGGTTAAAACGCCTACCATCATCAGGGTTGTAATAAAAACGGCTATAACACCATAGCTCACACCGGTTTCTACTAAAATCCCTGCCAGTGGATATGCAATAAAACCAGGTATCAGCGATACTGAGCCAAGAATACCTGCAGAAATATAGGCTTCCCAACCAGCACTTTCTCCCAGGTATTCAACAATTAAATCGTTAGAAACAAAATGCAGTACAATGCTGATTACAATGATTACCGACAATATAGTAGGCAGTATTTTAAAAAACTGCACCATGCCTTTTTTTATTCCTTTGATGGTTTTTTTTGAGTCAACAATCAATGAAATAAGTGTAAGTATTGCCGTGATAATTATTATTGCCAGCATAATGGTTTACCCTTTTGTTTTTTTAATTTGAACACCCATAAGTTTTGCTCCTTTTCTTGATTTCATTGAAAACACAGCAGGCCCAGATGCCAGGCTCTGGTTTTCGCTGAGGCTGTGTACCTGTTCGTTCACCGTAACATCAACCTGTCCTTGCATTACCACGAATATCACGTGAGTTTCCATGTCGCATCCGGGGATGGAACCATTTTTAGGTAATTCAACTACCCTTATTTTATAAAACAGACTTTATTTTATCTACAATTTCTTTTTCAGCTTCTTCTTTATTTTTTGCACGCGGGTATTTTGCAACAATATCCGATATATCAACAACCTTATCTTTCCCTAACATTCGATTTTTTACAACAACCACTTTTTGTGATTTAACATTATACTTATCCACTAAACCTTTGTTTTCTTGTTTAGCAATGAGTATAGTATGGAAAACAATTTCCTTGGCAGGAAAATTTGTTTCAACTATTTTTTTGATATTTCCTGCAAGTTTATCACATGCTCTCGCTTTGCAACAAGAAAGATTAGGTTTAAAGAATAATACTTCAGTGTTTTTTTGTGATTGTCCGAAAGAAATTCCTGAGAAAGCCAAAAAGGCAATAGTAATAAATAGATTAATTTTCTTCATAATTCATTTGTTTTTAATTCCAGAGTTTTTAAATAAATTCATATATTTATATTTTTTGTTATTTATAAAATTAAAATAATCCACCGTAAATCAAGCCTGATATAGTAGCCATAATTACCACAAGTAAAACATAAACCAATGTTTTCTTTGTTCCAATTACACCGCGAATCACAAGCATATTAGGCAATGATAGCGATGGGCCAGCTAACAATAATGCCAATGCCGGCCCTTTGCCCATCCCTGCTGAAATCAAGCCTTGCAAAATGGGCACTTCAGTTAATGTGGCAAAATACATGAATGCTCCCACGATGGAGGCAAAAAAGTTAGAAGATACTGAGTTACCACCCGCTAGGTTAGCCACCCATTCATTGGGAATAATACCTGCCATGGCTGTATCATCATGTGTGGAACCAAGCAGGAATCCGGCTATCAATACGCCTATGGCCAGCAAAGGCATTATTTGTTTGGTGAAGTCCCATGAGGAGATTGTCCATTCCTTATTGTCAGGGTTGCGTTTATCGGTTAATGTAATAATGCTCAATCCTGCTATGGCAACAACCATAGGCACAAGCGGGGAGCTGCTGATAAAAGCCGAAACGGCAGTTGCCACTGCTGCAAGCGCCACATATTGCCATTTAAGTTTTAAAATTTTGATAAGCGAGTAAATCAACAGAAGGCCAAAAGCAGAAGTGATATACCATTTATTCGACCATATCCAATACCATGCACCACTTTCCACACCTTCACCCGGTTTTCCCCAGTTGGCAAACACCAAAATGAGCACGAGTGTAAAAAAATGAAATGCTGTTTGCCACATGGGGCGTTTTTCTTTAACATCAGGAAAAGTTAATTGCTCTTCCCTTTTAGCTTTTTCTTCTTTACGGTAAATAAGCGCCATAGCAGAGCCAATAACTACTGCAAAAACTACAGCCCCTATAATACGGGCAACTCCCATCTCAAAACCCAAAATACGGGCTGTTAAAATAATTGCCAGTATATTGATGGCCGGGCCGGAATACAGGAAAGCAATAGCAGGCCCAAGGCCAGCTCCACGCTTATGAATACTTGAAAACAGTGGCAATATGGTGCAACTACAAACAGCTAAAATAGTTCCTGAAACAGATGCTACTGTATAGGCAACCCATTTCTTGGCTTTGGCACCAAAATATTTCATCACCGCGCCCTGGCTTACAAATACAGCTATAACCCCGGCTATAAAAAACGCTGGCAACAAACACAAAATTACATGCTCCTGTGCATACCATTTAGCCAAATCGAACATGGCCATAATGGCTTCTTTAAACCTGGCACTTTCAACAGGCATGAAATAGGCAAATACGAAAATGATTATTATCCAAGCCAGTATTTTTAATTCTTTTTTTCTTTCCATCTTTGCTTAATTTTTATGTTTTTATGTTTTTATGTTTGTAAGTTTTTAGGTGATTAAGTTATGAGTGTTTTTGGTTTTTAAAGTTTTTAAGTTGAGGTTTTTTGTGATTTTTCAGGTATTTGATTAAACTAAGTATCTTGCTTTGTATTACATCAACCTTATTTCGGTAGAGGCATGCATCATTGGAGTTTATGAAATTTAAATCATCCATTACATAAAGCATGCTTTTTACTTCAGATGCCGAAGCGCTAGCATAATCAAGAAACCTGATAAAATCAGCATTACTGAACTTTCCATATCCTTCAGCTATATTGTTCATAATTGAAAGGTTTGCCTTCTTGAATTGGGACATTAGCTCATATTCTTTTTTTAATTTATTTTCATTAAAAACAATAAACATTTCTTTTACCAATTCTCTCGCTAATTGCCATGCTTCAATATCTTCAAAACTTTTAAATGTTGCCATAACTTTATAATGTTTTGGGTTTTTTAAGTTGCTAAGTTTTTAAGTTTTTAAGTTTTTAAGTTGTTAAGTTGTTATGTTGTTATGTTGTTAAGTTTTGGGGTTTTTAATTATCCTGACGGTCTTACTTTTAATAAACTCACAAAAATATTAACTTACAAACCTACAAACTCACAAACCTACAAACTCACAAACCTACAAACTCACAAACCTACAAACTCACAAACC
>CAZJDA010000014.1:0-33731 GCA_964544705.1 uncultured Bacteroidales bacterium | reverse complement strand
TCCCAACCATAAAAACTAAAAATAAATAATTACCACATAGTACACTCCCACAACAATAAAAAGGATTGAAATAACTCGGCGGAACCATATTTCAAATGTTTTCAAACTATTGTAAACTTTTCCAACTCCCGAAACGGTGTAGGCAATCAGCCATGCAAAAATAATGACAGGTATACCGGTTGCAATAGCGAAAACGATTGGTAAATAAAGCCCGGTGGCACTACTGACTGTCATCGGAATTAACATGCCAAAGTAAAGCACGCCGCTGTAAGGGCAAAATGTCAGGGCGAATAAAATCCCCAATAATAGGACATCCCAGTAGGTATGTTTAGATTTTCCCTGGAATTTTTTTGTTAAATTCCCTACACCCGGAAGTTTTATTTTTAGGACGTCGAGCATCAATAAACCAATTACAATTAAAAGAGGGCCAATTATTTTTTCGCCGTATTTTTGGAACCAGCCTGAAATTTCAAATTGATCGGCACCAATAAAAATAATCACGGCCAAAAGTGTGTATGCAATAGCCCTTCCGGCTGTGTATACAATGCCATTGATAAAAACCCTTCGTTTATCTTCTACATCCTTGCTGATAAAACCAATAGCAGTAATATTCGTGGCAAGCGGGCACGGGCTAATGGCTGTCAATAAACCGAGAACAAAAGCCGTAACAATTGGTAATGAGCTATTGCTCATTAGATTTTGCAGAAACTCTTCCATTTGTTAATTTGTTAATTTGTTGATGTGCTAATGTGTTGATTTATTGATGATTTGAATATTTGTTTAAATTTTTGCGTGAAGAACTAATTATCTTGGTCAGCAGTTTTTGAATCGATAGCAGTTTATTGCATATCCCATCAGGGTTAGGATACCATTAAGCTTTCTCACATAACTTAAGCCAGTATTCTGTTTTGAACTATAAACAATTCCTCGACACAACAGCCATCAGTCTATCAAAACATCAGCACATCAAATCATTAGTACATTAATTCATCAGCGGGTCAATTTTATCCTTGATAATTTGTTTTAACTTGTCTGGGTTATTACGGGCGTGCATAAAACCTTCATTGGTGATATTGATTTTGGTATCACCACTTACAATAAGCAATGTTTGCCCTGAAACGCCTAATTCTTTAGCTTTTTGTTCTCCTTCATCTTCTTCAAGGTTGTATGCTACAAATGGCACTTTGCTTCCATAAAGTTCTACAACCGCTTTTTTTGATTCTGCTTCAACTGCTTTACAGGTGGCACACCTTCTTGCATTATGAAAATAGTAAACCTGGACATCATCAGCTTTTTTTACTGATGGATTTTTATTATTTCCGGTTTGGCCTGAGCATGAGATGCTTACGCTGGCAACAATGAATAAAAGAGAAATCATTTTGATTGTTTTCATGAAACTATTGTTTATTGGTTAATATATTAGTAAGTTCTTTAACGGAAGGCATACGGCCGGAAAAAATGACTTTTTCATCTATAACAAGCCCGGGTGTTTTCATAACACCATATTCCATTATTTTCATAATGTCTTCTTCTTTTGTGATATTAGCATCAATGCCTTCTTTTTTAACGGTTTCTCTTGTAAGTTTTTCAAGGGTTTTGCATTTTGGGCATCCTGTCCCAAGAATTTTAATTTCCATAATTATTCCGTTTTTATATTTAATAATTAAAAAAGGTAGTTTCCTTTTATAGTTCCTGGTTTTCGTTGAACAATTGATTAAACAGGTTCTTTGCCTTTTCCCAGTTTTCACGGTTCAGGCAATATTTTATGTAGGGAGGTTCTATTTCTCCTTGTATAAGCCCTGCATATTTCAGTTCTTTTAGATGTTGCGAGAGTGTAGAGCGGCCAATAGGAAGCTCATCAACCAGGTCGCCACTGTAGCAACAGGAGTTCATTTTAGATAGTTTTTGTAAAATGTACAAGCGCACCGGATGCCCCATTGCCTTGGTAATCCTAGCCATTTCTTTAATTTCTTTTGAAAGCTCAATCTTGGTATCCATTTTTTACTGCATTAGTTTTATATTTCGCAAAATAACGAAATGAGTTTGAATCTACCAAAAAATTTTAATCTTTTTTTTAATCATAGCGAAACAATACCTGGATAAGAGCTATTGACGCGTCACATTTATTATTGAGTATCTATGTAGTTGTAATTGAGCAAATTGCCAAACAGTTGATGCGTCATTTCTTTGTTGACTTAACACTATATATAGAAGTAAGTATTAGATAGGAATATATCGTAAATATTTAAGAATGAGAAAATCAGGAGCCTTGACCATGGAGTTTATATACTTTAATGGAATCCTATAGTATATATTGGTTTATATAACTCCTATGATCAATGAATTTTTATACCGAAAATAAGTATATCATCCACTTGTTCATTGTCTCCTTGCCATTTATCAATAATTTCGTTCAATTTTACATTTTGCTGATTCATATTAAGCATAGAAATCTCTTCTAAGGTCTTAATGAAGCGTTTTTTTAGAAATTTCCTGTTTTTTGGCCCACCTAATTGGTCTATATAGCCATCAGAGAAGAGGTAAATGTTATCACCGGGTTGTAGTTCGATAACGTCATTGTTAAATGGGTGAAAATATTCTTCTTCATCTTCCCCGATTTGCGTGTAATTGGCTTTATATTCAATAAGGCTTTTATTTCTTATAATATACAATGGGTTTAAAGCGCCCGAATATTCCAATTGGTATGTTGAAGGGTTGAAAGAACACAGGGCAATATCCATACCATCTTTAACTGTATTGGTTTTGTCTTCTTTTCTTAGCAATTTTTTAATTCCATTATGAATAAAAGTAAGAATATCTGATGGCTTGGTGATGCGTTCTTCATTTAAGGCTTGATTAAGTAAATTGAAGCCAACAAAGCTCATAAAAGCGCCTGGTACTCCGTGCCCAGTGCAGTCTGCTACAGAAAAGAACACTTTTCCATCGCGGTTGTCTAGCCAATAGAAATCTCCGCTTACTATATCTTTTGGGCGGTTGAGTATGAAGAAATCATCAAAATAATTGCTAATGAAGGCGTGAGCCGGCAGCAAAGCTTGTTGTATTCGCCGAGCATAAGATATACTCCCCGTGATTTTCTTGTTTTTGGTATCAATAATTTCGTAAGCACTTTCAAGGTACTTATTTTTTTCTTCTACTTTTTTACGCTGGTTTTCTATTTCTTCTTTGTGCTTTTCTATTTCGTATTTTTGTTGTTCAAGTTCTTCGTTTTTCGTTGAGATCAAGTCGGATTGTTTCTTGAGCATCTTATTATTTTTCTGCTTAATTTTATACCCTCTATAGGATACAAATGTTAGGATCACGGCCAGGGCAATGGCAAAGATCAATAAAAATATAACCAGGCTTTTTCGTTTTATAATTTTTTCGCGTAATTCCTTCTCTCTTTGCAAAGCTTCAATTTCTTCTTTCTGTTTTTCTGAGTTATAAACGGCTTGAAGCTTAGCGATGGCCTTGTTGTTTTTTTCATTTAATATGCTATCCTTGTAAATGATCGATTTTTTATGATAGGCAAGCGCATCCTTATATTTACCTTTTGCTTTATAAAGTTCCGAAAGAATGCTATAAGCTTTTTTTACCTGCATTTTAGAGCCAATTTCTTTGGCCATCTCAAGCCCTTTCACAAGGGTTTTTTCTGCTTTATTAAAGTCATTGAGATATGTGCTTACCTCTCCAACATTTATATAACTTATTGCAACATATATTCTATCCCCATGTTTTTCGTCCATTTGTAGGGCTTTTTGATAATAACTAAGCGCTTTATCATGCTCACCAGCTTTTTTATAAACATTACCCATACAATCGTAACAAATAGCAATCCCTTTTATATTATTTATTTTTTGATTGAAAATTAGGGATTTGTTGTAATACGTAAGGGCTTTTTCAAAATTCTTTTTTTCTTCATAAGCTTCGCCAATATTATTATAATTTATTGCAAGACTCAATGTATTGTTATTTTTTTCCGCAGTAATAAGCGATTTATTGAAATAGTTAAGCGCTTTATCAGGTTGCCCCATAAGTAAGTAGATGTTCCCTATGCTATTGATGGCATAAGATTTGGTTCTTTCATCATCGATTTGTTCCGAAATTTTTAGCGCTTGTAGGTGATAGTCTAAACCTTTTTTATATTCATCAAGCCTGCGATAAACAACACCAATATTATTGTATATTCTTGGTAGTAAATCGGTCAGGTTTTCTTTTTTAGCAATGGACAAAGCTTTGAAATGGCAATTTAAGGCTTTTGAATAATCCGAACTATTTCTATATTGGTAACCTTTGGTATCCCAATACCTTACTATTCCCCGGGTATAACCCAGTTTTTCAGATAACTTCAGGGCTGCATTAAAATAATGTTCAGCAGCTTTAGAGTGCCTGTTCTCATTATAAAGACTGCCAGAAAGCTTAAAAAGCACTTCTACCCGGTTGGTATCTTCTTCAAGCTTTAATAAGCGGTTTTTAAGGCTATCGGTGTATTGATTGCCCTTTAGAGCAGTAGAAGAAATTAGAATCAACAGGAATGCCCAAAATTTTGTATATTTATTGGGTATTTTCAAAATTTTTATCCAATTGAGAGTTCATACTGTAATTAACCTGCAAATTTACAATAAAATTCAGTAAAATAAGCAATTCGTTCAATATACTAATATCTTTTAGTTTATGTATTGGTAAATCGCTGGAAGATTATTCTTTTCAGTTCAGATGTTTTTATATTGCGTTTTATATTTCCGTTCTTGCAATATGAAATATAACCTGTTTGTTCCGAAACGATTATAGCATATGCATCGGATTGCTCTGTAATGCCTATTGCAGCCCTGTGCCTTAATCCAAGTTTAGCGGATATGGATTTGCTTTCCGAAACCGGTAATATACACCTGGCAGCTTTTATCTTATTCTCATGGATAATGATAGCGCCATCATGCAAAGGGCTGTTTTTAAAGAAAATACTTTCTATAACCTGCTCTGAAATATTGGCATTGAGTTTTATCCCCGTATCAATATATGAACGAAGATCGTTTTCGTTGGCAATAACGATAAGAGCGCCTGTAAATGTTTTCGACATGTTCTCACAAGCCCTGATGATGGGTTCAATATTTAGAGATGTTTCTTCTTCGGGTTGTCTTCTGATATTAAAGATGGCCTGGGAACTTTGCCTAATAAACTTGTTTCGGCCAATAATGAGTAAAAATTGCCGTATTTCTTTCTGGAATACAATAATCAGCGCCAACACACCTACATTGATAAATTGGCCGAGAATACCACTGAGGAGCTCCATTTCATAAGCATGTACCAACCGCCATATGATATATAGCAAAATAATACCCAGGGTAATATGGATGGCTACTGTGCCTTTTATAAAATTATATAACTGGTAAAGGAGTACAGCCACCAGTAGTATATCTATTATATCCAGGAGGCGCAGATTGATAAAACATAAAGTGCTATATAAAAATGTATCCATCATTTCATCATCAAAAATAAAAGGAAAAATTAAGATGCATTGAGTTTTTCCGTGATTTTTATTGCTTCCACTGCTTCTTTTACATCATGAACTCTTAAGAATTTAGCACCGCTTAATAATGCTATGGTATGCAAAACAGTGGTTCCGTTTAATGCATTAGCAGGTTTTGTGCCGAGTAACTTGTTGATCATAGATTTCCTTGATACCCCAACCATAATGGGCAACCCAAAAAAGTGAAAATAACCCAAGTTTTTAAGCAAATGATAGTTATGCTCCTGGTTTTTTCCAAATCCAAAGCCAGGGTCTATTATAATATCTTTTACACCACGTTTTTTTAAATCCTCAATTTGTTTACTAAAGAAAAAGATCAATTCTTTGATCAAATTTTCATATACTGGTTTTTCTTGCATATAAGAGGGTTTTCCTTTGATATGCATAATGATGTAAGGGACATTTTCCTTGCTAACTAAGTCAAACATCTTGTTATCAAAAGTTCCACCGGAAATGTCGTTAATAATAGACATGCCCTGATCTATAGCCACTTTGGCAATTCCGGATCTCCATGTATCTACAGAGAAAATTTCATTAGGAAATTCCTTAACAAGTTTTTTAACAATAGGGATCAGCCTTTTTTCTTCTTCTTCCTCGCTAATTTCTTGAGCCCCAGGCTTGGTGGATACAGCCCCAATGTCTACGATCTTGGCTCCTTCAACGAACATTTTTCCTGCTTGTTTGATTATTTCAGAATCTGATGTATATTTGCCACCATCATAAAAAGAGTCAGGGGTAATGTTTAGGATGCCCATAACCACCGGTTTATCCAGGTTTAATAACTTTCCCTTGCAGTTTAAAGTATGCTTTTTTGAAAAAAATGTATCTTTAGCCATATTTTTTAATAACGAATCTATTTAAATATAGAAATCATACAAATAATATGATGCAATATTAGCAAATTCCTTTGAGAATTTTTAAAAGAAAATAAAAGATGCTGGTAATGAGATTAATGACAATGAAGATAAATTGAAATACTTTTATAAAGAAATAATTAACAGGACTATTTTATCGTTAACGATAATCAAGAGTAAAATAACGGATAAAACGTAAAAAATTGATATATGAAAACAATAAGAATTGCGAGCCGTATCATTGTGGGATTGGTATTTGTATTCTCGGGTTTTGTTAAAGGAGTTGACCCGCTGGGAACCGCTTATAAACTGTCGGATTATTTTTTCGCATTTGGAATGGAGTTCATGGACCCATTTGTATTGCCGTTGTCAATAATATTAATTGCAACAGAATTTGTTATTGGCTTTGCTTTACTTTTGGGTGTGCGGATGAGACTATCCTCTTGGGGGGTGATGATTTTTATGGTATTTTTCACCATTCTTACCCTGTATCTTGCTATAGAAAACCCAGTTCATGATTGTGGATGCTTTGGAGATGCTATTATTTTATCCAACTGGGGTACGTTTTATAAGAACCTGGTTATAATGGTATTTACTATTATCATTTTTATTAACCGGAATCGTTACAAGCCTGCTTTTTGTGCAAAAGCCGAATGGGGTGTTGTTGGTTTAGGCGTGATCATTATTGTTGGAATATCCTGGTATTGCCTTAGCCATCTTCCAATCATTGATTTTAGGCCATGGAAAGTTGGGTCAAGCATGATAGATGAAAATGCAGCTCCACCCAAATCTTTTGTTACTTATAAGAACAAGGAAACAGGCGAAACAAAGGAATTTCTTTCTACAAATTATCCCTGGGATGATTCTGTTTGGATGTCTAAATGGGAATTTGTGTCATCCCGGGTAGAGCAAGTTGAACATCCAAGCAATGAGTTGAAAATTGAGGATGCCGAAGGGAATGATGTTACCAATGACCTGGTGAGGAATCCTTCATACCAGTTTCTTCTGGTAATGTATTTTGTAAAAGATGCTGCCAAAGAACCTTTTGATAAAATTAACCGTTTTTATGAAAAATGCCAGGAAGAAAACATTTCTTTTGTTGGGCTAACAGGTTCAACGCCTAAGATGACAGAAAAATTCATGGAAAAGGTAAATGCTGAATTTCCCATATACCATGCCGATGAGATTGCATTAAAGACTGTTGTTAGGGCTAATCCAGGTCTTGTATTGCTCAAGAATGGCACTATACTTGGAAAATGGCATTACAATGATATGCCAACATTTAAAACGTTTAAAGAAGAATACCTGGAAAACGGTGAATAAGTCTTTTTTATGTTTCGATACATTGCGAGAAGATTGCTTTATGGGTTACTTGTAGTGTTTGGTGTTGTTACCATTGTGTTTTTCTTATTCAATGTTTTACCCGGCGACCCTGCCAGGATGCTTATGGGGCAACGTGCTGATGTGTCTTCAGTAGAGTCGATCAGGAAGGATTTGGGTTTGGATAAGCCTATTTTTATCCAGTACGTTCATTATTTGAATGACTTATCACCTGTTTCTGTTCATAACCACCAAGACTCTTCAAGTTTTTGGTTTCTTGACAAGGATAAATACGCACCTTTTCAAAAGTTTTTGCGTGTGAGTGAAGAAAAAAGCTTAGTTTTAAAAAAACCTTACCTAAGACGTTCTTATCAAAGTAAACGCAAAGTCTCGTCTATTCTTGCCGAGGCGTTTCCGAAAACCATGTTGCTTGCCATAACGGCTATTGCTTTTGCAGTGATAATAGGGATTACAATTGGGATATTTTCGGCCATAAAAAAGGATAGTTTTTTTGATAAGATATCCCTGGTATTTGCCGTGTTGGGCATGTCGGTGCCTTCTTTTTTTGCAGCCATAATCATTGCATGGTTTTTTGCTTATGTACTGGCTGATTATACTGGGCTTAACATGGTAGGGAGTTTATACACGGTAGATGATTTTGGAGAAGGTGAGTATTTGAGTTTAAAAAACTTGATTTTGCCAGCATTAACGCTGGGTATAAGGCCATTGGCTATTGTTGTGCAATTAACAAGAAATTCTTTCCTTGACGTGCTTTCGCAAGATTACATTCGTACGGCAAGGGCAAAAGGGCTTAGTGAAAAACGTATTATCGTGAAACATGCTTTAAGAAATGCTTTAAATCCTGTTATTACTGCAATTACCGGGTGGTTTGCCTCTTTAATGGCAGGAGCGGTTTTTGTTGAATATATTTTTGATTGGAAAGGAATCGGTGTTGTTATTGTTGACGCCTTGGAAAAATACGATTTTCCTGTATTGATGGGAACTTTGCTTAGTATATCATTGGTTTTGGTGCTAATCAACATTTTTGTTGATATCATTTACGCATATATCGACCCCAGGGTAAGGTTGAAATGAGTTAAATTCTAACACTTACTATTGTGATAAGTTATAATAACACTTAATATTTCATATTTAAGGATAGGAGAGTGAATGATTTAAATTGCTATATTAGAAACAGGGCTACAAATAGATTTACTGCATGAATTTAAACAAAATCGTTAACACAATAATAACAGTAAAACCTATGCTCATGAAGGTAAACATCATATTGAACCTCCTATTCATGTCTTCAAACCGTTTGTCCATGTAATGGTATAAATCTTCAAACCGTTTGTCAATAGCCTCAAACCGTTTGTTATTGTTTTGAGCCATTTCTTCAAATCTTTTGTCAACAGCCTCAAACCTTTTGTCAACAGCCTCAAACCTCTTGTCAACAGCCTCAAATCGTTTTTCCATCAATTGCATAAGGTTTTTTATGTCTTCTTTGGTAGCCAGTTTTTCTTGTTGGGCTGTTTCCAGTTCAATTAATAATTCATGGAAAAAATTGATGAAGTTTTCTTCATCTTTTTCTTGTAATGAAGGTATTTTATGACTTTTTAGGATGGAACGTATTTTATTTTTTTCGATTATCATAACGCATTGATGTTTTCGTCCAGCTATCTTATTACAAATATAATAAAAAATGGTTTATACCGATATGCGTTTAAAGATAAAATTTAAGTTCATTTCCATCCTGTGATTGTTTTAAACGACAACCGGCATGATATCAAGTAAGCATTCAAATTCTACTTTGCATCATTAAATGCAAACAAGTATAAAACCTGAATTTATTCATGACACAAATCAAAAAGTCTTAAATTCTAGTTTTAGTTTTTTACGATCAGCCGGCCCATTTTTTTAATTTCCTAAGTAAAGTTTCCTTATTCACTGGTTTTTCAATATAATCATCCATGCCCAGGTTGATGAACTTTTCGGCATCGCCTTGCATAGCATGGGCGCTTAGGCCAATTACAGGGGGTAATTTGGAGTGCAAAGACCGCAGTTGTTTCATGGCTGTAATTCCATCCATCTCAGGCATCATTATATCCATGAAAATAATATCAAATTTGTTTTTCTTGAATTGATCTATCGCTTCATACCCGTTATTGGCTAGTTTTACGCTGCAACCCAAGTTTTCTAGCATCATGGAGATGACTTTTTGATTTACAAATTTGTCTTCTGCTAATAAGATGCTTAAATGCTTTGAAATGACCTCATCCTCAAAAACCTTTTTTGTTTCAAGATCTTTTGGGGCTTCCTCTATTTCCGCTTTAAAAGTAAACCAAAAATTGCTGCCTTTTCCTTTAACACTTTCAACACCAATATCTCCCATTAATAAACCGGCCAATTGTTTTGAGATATGCAACCCAAGTCCTGTACCCTCGGTTTTTCTTGTAAACGAATCATCTACACGGGTAAACATTTCAAAGATTTTGCTTAGGTTTTCCTGGTTAATACCTATACCTGTGTCAATAATATTGACTTTACCTTTTACAAAGTTGTTTTCTATAGCAATCTTGGAGAGCTTTACTTTAACAAATCCTGTTTTGGTATATTTAACAGCATTGGATATTAAATTAGAAATGATTTGTTTGAACCGGTTTTCGTCAATATGAATATGTTTTGGAAAATCGTTATCAAAGTTGGATATGAGTTTAAGCCCTTTTTGTTTTACTGGACCCGAAAATATATTCATGACATTATTTAAAGCATCCAAAACACTAATGGTTTCCGGGTTAAGGTCCATTTTGCCACGCTCAATCTTGGAGATATCCAGGATGTCATTAATAAGAAAGAGTAAACTTTCTGAGGAGTTTTTTATGATGTTTAAATAATCTTCCTGCTGTTTGTTCAATTTGGTATCCATTAAAAACTCTGTCATGCCTATAATACCAGTCATTGGGGTGCGCATCTCGTGGCTCATATTAGCAAGGAATTGTTGCTTGAGTTTTGCGGTGTATTCTGCAACTTTTACTTCATTTTTGAGTTTTTCTGCCCTTTTTAGTTCTGAAATATCAATTAAAATGCCCCTTAAACCAACAATTTTATTATCCTTTTTTATGGCGCTGTTATGAATCAAAACAGGAAATACAGTTCCATCTTTTTTTACAGCATTATACGTGTTCCCAGAGTTTTTGATCCCTTTAAGATTTTGTGCTATACTGCTTTTTAAATTTTCATGATCTTCCTTTATAAAACAATCCAAAACGTTTATTCCTTTTTCAATTTCGCTTTTTGAATACTTGAATTTTTTAAACCCACTTTGGTTAAGAAAACTGATATTCCCATTAATGTCCATTTCGTATACGGTTTCGGGGAGCATTTCGGTGAGTTCCCTGAACTTGGCCTCATTTTCTTCAGCAATGTTTTTTGCAACCTCTAACCTATATTTTTCTTCTTCTAACCTTCCGTAGGTATCTTTTAATTCGTCATACGCAGCTTTTAGTTCTTCTTCGGCAGCGCGCAGTTCTTCGTTGCTTTCCCTTATTTCTCTTTCTGCTTTTTTGCGATCAGTGATAAATCGAACCCACTCTACAAATGAAGTTACATTATTGTTATCATCTTTTAAAGGAATTACACGTAGATCAACCCAATTGCCGTCAGGTAACTTCATCTCCTCCTGGTATGCCTTTTTGCTTTTTATTACTTTTTTTGCCTTGCAGTCAGGGCATATTTTATCATATCCCCTGTAAGTTTTATAACATTTAGTGTTGAGGATTCTTTTTTCTTTTTCAATAGCAGCAAATCCATTCCAATTACTGTATAGTATATTCATCTCTGTATCGTGAATAGAGACCATATCTGGAATCGCTTTCAGCATTTTTTGGAAATTTTCTTCACTTTTCCTTAATTCCTCACTGGTTTTTTTGGTAAGTGTTATATCTCGTATTAAGTAAACAACCTTAATAATTTCCCCGTTAAGGTTTTTTATTGGCGAAGATTTAAGTGAAAGCCAACGATTAATTTTTTTTTCGTACCGCTCTACAACTTCTATTTTACTCGTTTCTAAGCTTCTCTTTAGGGGACAATCTTCAACGGGGCTTCCAATTCCATGAATGATATGATAACATTTTTTCCCAACAACTTCATTTTTCTTTTTACCTAATAACTTTAGTGCGTTATTATTAGCATTTTCAATCTCAAAGTCTGTGTTGATTATGAACAACGTATCTTCTAATGCGTTTATCGTTTCAAAAATTATGTTGGAGCTATTGATATCGTTATTTTTATAGCTTTGAAGTTCATTCTGCAGTTGTATGTTTTTCTTTTCTAACTCTTTATAAGTGGACTTTTTTGGCATCTTCTTTACAAATTATAGTTCACAATATCATTCTTAAAATATGTTGGATTTTATAAAATGAATATCAAATATACAATAATCATATATATTTTTTATAAGTCTTTTTACTTAATTCCTGGTATTATAGAGAAAATTTTTTTCTATAGGAAGGAGATGGTAATAAATTGCTTCTACCCAAATTGAGCGATTATTCCCTTCGGTCATGAACTAAAGGTTCTCGCTCACGATAAAGAAATTGTAAGCTTTTCATCTCACCTATTCGGTGAAAATCTACAATTTCTAAATCGGGGTTAACCCTAAGTAAAGCGCTTTTTCACTACGTTCAAACCGCTCAACTTAGGTTCTATATAGCTTAATAAATTATCGTTGGCACAAAAAAATCACTGAATAAATTTAAACAATACAGTTAACACAATAATAACTGTAAAACCTATGCTCATAAATGTAAACATCATATTGAACCTCCTATTCATGTCTTCAAACCGCTTATTGATGTTTGTATTCATGTCTTCAAACCGTTTGTCCATGTAGTGGTATAGATCTTCAAATCGTTTGTCAACAGCGTCAAATCGCTTGTTGTTATTTTGAGCCATTTCTTCAAACCGTTTGTCAACAGCGTCAAATCGCTTGTTATTGAATTGAGCCATTTCTTCAAACCGTTTGTCAACAGCGTCAAATCGCTTGTTATTGAATTGAGCCATTTCTTCAAACCGTTTGTCAATAGCGTCAAACCGCTTGTTATTGAATTGAGCCATTTCTTCAAACCGTTTGTCAACAGCCTCAAACCGTTTTTCCATCAATTGCATTAGGTTTTTTATATCTTCTTTGGTAGCCAGTTTTTCTTGTTGAGCTGTTTCCAGTTCCATCAATAATTCATGGAAAAAATTGATGAAGTCTTCTTCATTCTTTTCTTGTAATGAAGGTATTTTATGACTTCTTAGGATGGAGCGTATTTTATTTTTTTCAATTATCATAGTATTCTGAAGTTTAAAAATTATTGCTTTATTACAAAGATAATAAAATCTTATTTAATTTTAAGGTTCTAAATCACAAGTTTAGAGATTTTTAAGAAATTAATAGCTTGCTAAAATTATCAAGCCCATTTTACCAATTTCCTAAGCAAAGTTTCCTTTTTCACGGGTTTTTCTATATAATCGTCCATTCCTAGGTTAATGAATTTTTCGGCATCGCCCTGCATGGCATGGGCGCTAAGGCCTATTATCGGTGGAAGTTTTGAATAATCCTTTCTGAGCTTTTTCATGGCAGCAATTCCATCCAGCTCCGGCATCATAATGTCCATGAAAATGATATCGTAAGTGTTTTCTTGGAATTTTTCTATCACTTCCTTACCATTGTTGGCAATGGTTACATGGCAACCTGCATTTTGGAGCATCATAGTTATAACTTGCTGGTTTACAAGTTTATCTTCTGCAAGCAATATATTCAGGTTAAGCGATCTAATTTCGTCATCATCCAATTTCTCATGGACTTTCTCTTTTTTCACATCTTTCTTGATTTGTGCTTTAAAAGTAAACCAGAAATTACTTCCTTTTCCTTCTATGCTCTCAACACCGAGGTCTCCATCCATTAACTTTGCGAGTTGTTTTGAGATATGGAGGCCGAGTCCAGAACCTTCTGTTTTTCTTGTATAGGAGTCATCTACACGAGAGAACATTTCAAATATCCTGTCAAGGTTTTCTTGGTTTATTCCTATACCTGTATCAATTACATTGATCTTACCACTTACTATGTCGTTTTCTAAGGATTTTGCAATGAGTTTTACTTTTATAGAACCGGATTTTGTATATTTAACGGCGTTAGACAAAAGATTAGAAACCACTTGTTTAAACCGGTTTTCATCTATAGAAATAAAGTTGGGGAATTTTTTATCGTATTCAATAACGAGTTTAAGGTTTTTTTGTTTTATAGGGCCCGAAAAGATGTTTACCACGTTATTAAGTGTTGATGTAATGTCAATGGTTTCTGGTATCAAGCCCATTTTTCCCTGTTCAATTTTTGATATGTCCAGGATATCATTAATGAGGAATAATAAGCTTTCGGAGGAGTTCCTGATGACATTCACATATTCTTCTTGTTGGTTGTTGAGATTTGTATCCATCAGGAATTCCGTCATACCGATAATGCCGGTCATAGGTGTACGCATTTCGTGGCTCATGTTGGCAAGGAATTGTTCTTTAAGTTTGGCGGTGCGTTCGGCTATGCGTACCTCGTTTTTGAGTTTTTCCGACTTGCGCAATTCCGAGATGTCTATCAATATTCCTCTTAAGCCGATTATCCTATTTTCTCTTTTTATGGTATTTGTATGGATCAAAACCGGGAATGTGGAGTCATCTTTTTTTACGGCAGTATAAGTATTCCCGGATATTTTTATTCCTTTTAGGTTTTGTTTAATGCTTTTTTTAATCCTCTCATGGTCGCCTGGTATAAAACAATCAAAAATATTGATGCCTTTATTAAAATCGGCTTTTGTAAGCTTGAATTTATTCAAGCCGCTTTTGTTAAGAAACTTGAGTTTAAAATTGTTGTCGAGTTCGTAAACGGTTTCCGGCAATAGCTCGGTTAGCTCCCTAAACCTAGCTTCGTTTTCTTCGGCAATGGTTTTGGCTATCTCCAATTTTGATTTTTCTTCTTCCAGTTTTGCATAGGTGCTTTTTAGTTCGTCAAAAGCAGCGCTCAGTTCTTCCTCGGCAGCTTGCAATTCAAAGTTTTTTTCTTTGACTTGATTTTCTTGCATTTTTCTTTCGGTGATGTCGAGAAATGATCCTGCCAGTGTTATGGGTTCGTCTTTGTCATTGGTTAATATATCGCCTTGAGAGAGCACCCATCTTATCTCTCCTGAGGGGCGGACAATCCTTTTTTCTATATGGTATTTTGACTTGTTTTTAATAGCTTCTTCCACGGCCTTCGCAGCTCTATCCCTATCATCCGGGTGAATTGATTCAAATCCTTTTTTGCTTGTTGGTTCAAAGCTGTGGGGTTTAAAACCACAAATCCTGAAAAATTCATCCGACCATTTTGTCTTCCCGGTTTTTATGTCCATTTCCCAACTACCGAGATGAGCAATTCTTTGTGCTCTTTCTAAAGCTTTTTTGTTATGGATGAGTTGTTTTTCTGTTTTTTTCTTTTCGGAAATGAAACGAGCTTGCTGAACATTCTGGTAGGCTATCTGCGAAAGTTGATTGGCAAAAGAGTAGAGAGCATTAGAGATGGTTCTGAACCTTTCTTCTGTCATCTCCGGAACTTCGTAATAGGCATCCATAAACTCTTTTTCATCAACTCCAATTTCTTTTGCATAATTCTTTAACTTTTCTTTATCTTGCTTTTCGTTTCTTACTTGCCCAACCAACCAGCTTGCAATATGCTTGCCGGCAATGGTTATACTTGCCCCGGCATCCCATAATCCGCCGCTTTTGCATGGTTGTATGATGGGGCCATCGGGGCTGTATCCACCAATTTCTACATCGGATTTATAACAATTTTCCAACCCTTTTTTTGTTTTACGGATAATATCTTGGCACAGGCGGCAGAAATTGCTGGGGTTTGTTATAGGTTTACCCTTGGGGTCAACTATTAAAGAAGCAACACCAGTTGCTTTAGAGAATTGGTCTTGTAGTTTTTGTATGTCATCAATATTAAAAAGGCTTTCAAAAGAAACGCTTTTATTATCCTCGATAGGCTGAGTTAAGGCAAGGATTTTCTTATCCAAGGCTTCTCTCATCCTGTATTCTTCCGTAACATCCCTAAAAACCAATACTACGCCAATAATCTCTCCATCGGGGTGCCTGATAGGAGCGCCTGAGTCGGCAATTTGAAATTCTTTACCTGCTTTTGATATTAACTTGGTATGATTGGCTAATCCTACAATCTTACCTGTTTTTAAGACTTTGCTTACGGGATTGTTAGCTTTTTTATTGGTTTTGGCATTTACTATTTGGAAGATGGTTTCCAATTGTTTTCCTTTGGCTTCTTCAACATTCCAGCCGGTGAGTTGTTCAGCTATGGGATTCATTGAAGTCACCTTGCCTTCTTTGTCTGTAGCAATAACGCCATCTCCTATTGAATTAAGTGTAATTCTTAGGTTTTCTTCACTTTTTTTCATATCCCTAAAGAAAAGCATGCTATTTAAGCCATCTGTTAACCTCCAACCGATTTTTTGGAACAATTTTCTTTCATCTGCTTTCCACTCTCTTGTATAAGAACACTGGTGCATGCCAAGTATCCATGGTTTGCCTGTTAAGGGTTTTAAGGCAAAAAGCAATTGAGATTGCACATGAAATTCTTTAGAAATATTTTTTGGTATAGGCGCTTCTGAGTTAGGAGTAAAGGCAACAGGATCTGTAGTTTGAAGGGATCTTTTTATTACAAAACTTGCCTCTTTATCAATGGGCAGATGCAACCCCGGTTGTAGATTCCATTTTTCTTTGCATCGTATAAAAGGTATGTTGTAGTGTGTTGACTTTAAATCAGCGGGATTGAGCAGCCAAGCCCTGTCGCAATCAAAAATTTCATTAATCTTTGAAAGGATACCTTCGAGCATAGGCTTCATACTTGTTTTACCTATAATAGCTTGATCGATACTTGATAATTGTTGTTCTCTAATTTCCAGCAGCTTTCTATCGGTAATGTCACGGGTAATATTAAGAATTACCATTTCATTGTCTATTTCGATGACCCGTGCAGACATTAGGCCATATTTTATACTCCCGTTTTTTGCCCTGAACCGCGCTTCCAAGTTTTCCACTACGCCGTTTTCCTGCAAGCCTTTAACCAGCCTTGCCCTGTCTTTTGGGTTGTCCCAGATATTCAGTTCCAGTGAAGTTTTTCCAATTACATCCCGCCTGGCATATCCCATTGTTTTAGTAAATCCTTCGTTAATATCTAAATATAACCCGTCAGAAGCCCTGTTCATATTCACTGATTCCGGGCTTGTTCTAAAAGCAAGCCTAAATTTTTCTTCACTTTTTAATAATAACCTCTCTGCTTCTTTTCTTTTTGAAATATCGGTATAAACAGCAATAACACCAATCAATTCATTATTAACAATGATTGGCGAACCGGCTACAATTACATCTACCGGGTTGCCGTCTTTACGATAGCGTGTGGTTTCGCTGGGTTCAAGGTCTTTGCCATTTAAAACAAGGTTGGTAAAACCTTTTGCTTCTTTGGTTTTTCCCGCTTTTGTGATCAAATCGTCAATGTTTTTGCCTAGTGCTTCGGGCTTAGAATAGCTAAAAAGTTTTTCGGCGCCTTTATTCCACTCTATGATTTTGTGTTTTGCATCCAATGTAACTATAGCATCAGGAGCAGAGTTCAAAACACCTTCCAGGTATTTTTGCCTTTCTATGGTTGCTTTTTTTACTTCTGTTTCGTGGGTGGCATCAAGAGCTATTCCAATAGCTTCCTTTGGTGTGCCGTTTGTATTGATGCTAAAAACTGTGTGCCGGTTTTTTAAGTAGCAATAATTGCCGTTTTGTTTTTTTGCCCTAAAAGTAATGCTTTGGATTTCCCCTTTTTTGTTTTTCTTAAGATCACTAAAATAAGCGTTGACTTTCCCTATGTCATCAGGGTGAATGATCCTATTTAAAAAATCGCCTTCCATCTGTTGCACTTGTTGCTGACTATAACCCAATATTCTCTTGATGCTTTCGTTGGCATATACAATAGAACGGCTTTGTAAGTTGATGATATAGATAAGGTTGGGCGTTGTGTTAACGATTTTTTCAGTAAAGAATTTGCTTTTTTTTAGTTCTTCTCTACCATTTATAAGTTCCTTGGTTTTATCCCTCACAATTTCCTCAAGGAGCTTCTTTTTATTAGCGAGTAATTTTTCTTGCTCTGCTCTTTCGATAAAAACAGCAACCATTTGCACTGCATTTTGCAACAACATCATATCGTGGCTTTCTATTCTTCCAGGGCTATCACAATAAATGCTGCCATAAGAATTGTTCTTAGTGCAAATTTCTAAATTGTTAACGCCAGAATTATGGTTTTTCCACTCGAAATTTATGTTGTTAAAGAAACTATTAATACCATCAATAAAAAACCGTATAATGTTTTCTTTATCTTTTTGTTGAGACAGGTTGGCTGTTAAAAGAAAAATTTCGTTTGATAAATTTGACATAAGTTTTAATCGTTTAAGAATTGGGGTGCATTATCAGCAAGCCATTTATCCGGGTTTATAAAATAGGGATTTTGGGTGATAATACCTTTGTTAATCGTATATGGATGAGTTCTGAGAACATTCATAATGATCTCGCCTGGAAATTTATTGATATTATACATACAAATGCTTATCCAAGGCTTTCCTTCAATAAAGTAGTTAAGTCTTGACTCGTAAACCATTAAATGCTCAATGCCAGGGATAGACTCCAGCGCCCAAACCATTTCTGCAGTAGCCCTGATATTTCTTTTGCCTTCTTGTTGTGATCTTTTATAAAAATCGTCTAGGTTTTTATCCATTTCTACCGGGTTGAACTTTCCTTTGGGATAATAAAGCTCTTTTGCTGTATAGAATCTAAAACGGTCTTGGTTTTCTAATTGATGAGCATGTTGTGGGCAACAGCTGCTATATTTGGAGCTGAATTCATCTTTGGTTTGTTCTTCTGGGCAGTACATTTGTAGGTCGCCTGCAAGTATGCCTTGATGCAAGAAGCCAAAGAGGATCTCATCCCGCTCTTGCTCGTTTTCGTATAGCCCTGCTATATGTACCCCCCAATTACAAGTATAATTGCCTATACCAAGTTCTAAACTCTCTTGGTGAGATGTTTGGATATGCATAACTTAGTTCCTTTGGATTAAAATATCTATAAAATTAATAAAATTATGGGAGATTTCATAATAAAACTTGGCTTAAAGATTTTATTTTTTTTTGAACCATATAAGGGCACATAAGGTTCATATAAGGTTTGTTTTTAGGTTTAGGTGCATTAAATACGTTCTTGGGCTTGATAATACTTTACTTTTTATTCTTATCCAAGGAAACTTGTTTTTATGACCTGCTTGTTATTGGTTATCCATTTTCCACTAAATGTGGTCTTTTTAACGCGGCAAATAAATTTCCTTGCGAATTCAACTATATTCTTTAATTTTATATTTTTTTATACAAGCAAATTTTGATCACGAAAGATACCATACAAAATATTCTTGAAACTGCTCGTGTAGAGGACGTTATTGGAGAGTTTATCACCCTGAAAAAACGGGGTGTTAACATGATAGGTTTATGCCCTTTTCATGACGAAAAAACACCTTCTTTTACCGTTTCTCCTGTTAAAGGGATTTATAAATGCTTTGGGTGCGGTAAATCGGGTAATGCTGTAAACTTTATCATGGAGCATGAGCATTATACCTATCCTGAGGCGCTACGTTTCTTGGCAAAAAAATATGGTATCCCTATTGAAGAAGAGGAAAAGACACCGGAACAGGAGCAAGCTGCTGATGAAAGAGAAAGTTTATACGCGGTAAATACTTTAGCCCAAGAGTTTTTTACCGATAAGCTTTTTAATTCAGAAACAGGAAAAGCCATTGCCTTATCCTACCTTGTAGAACGAGGGTTTAATGAAGCCATTATCGAAAAATTTCACCTCGGCTTTTCGCCCGATGCATGGGATGCTTTTACCCAATATGCATTAGAAAAAGGCTATAAAAAAGAGTATCTTGTTAAAACAGGACTTACTGTTGCTAAAGAAAACAAGCAATACGACCGTTTTAGGGCTAGGGTCATTTTCCCAATCCACAATCTTACAGGCAGGGTGGTTGGCTTTGGAGGGCGCATCCTTACCAAGGATAAGAAAAAGCCTAAATATGTTAATTCTCCTGAATCTGAAATTTACAACAAGAGTAAGATCCTTTATGGGTTGTTTTTTTCTAAAAAGAAAATCATATCCGAAGATAATTGTTATTTGGTAGAAGGCTATACGGATGTTATTTCTTTGCACCAAGCCGGTATTGAAAATGTTGTAGCTTCATCAGGAACTTCGCTTACTACAGAGCAAATAAAGCTTATCAGGCGCTATACAAAAAATATCACCATATTATTTGATGGGGATGAAGCCGGGCTAAAAGCTTCTTTTAGAGGCATTGACATGATATTAGCAGAAGGGATGCACGTTAAAATAGTGTTATTTCCCGAAGGAGAAGACCCTGATTCGTATGCTAGGGAGAAAAGGCCGGCAGAGGTAAAAGAATTTATCCAGCAAAATGCCAAAGATTTTATTGCTTTTAAAACCGGGCTTTTGCTCAAAGAAGCCCAGGGCGACCCTATAAAAAAGGCAGAGCTCATTAAAGAAATCGTGAAAACCATTTCTGAAATTCCTGACGTGGTTGATAGAACTGTATACATGCAGGAATGCAGCCAGTTGATGGATATTAATGAGGGTTCTCTTAATAGTGAGCTGAATAAACTATTGAGGAAAAAATTCAAGAAGAAAGGGAAAGCAACAACTGGAGAACAAGAAGAGGCTAAGAAGCAAACCGAAACCCAACTATTTTTGGAGGAAGCAGGTACCGAACCTCATGAAAAGGAGATCATTCGTATGTTGCTGATGTATGCAAGTAGAGAGATTATTTTTAAAGCCCTCAATGAAGATGAGCGCCCCGTAGATGTACCTGTTAGAGTGGCTGAGTTTATTGTTAACGAAATCGTGAACGATGATATACAGTTTTCTAATGAAAATTATGCCAAGATATTCAAAGAATATAAAGATGCTATTGATAAAGAGGAATATCTACCCGATGAACAATATTTTTTTCATCATGAAGACGAAAACATTAAAAACATTACCATTGATATTACTACATCTCCTTATAGCTTAAGTGAAAACTGGGAAGAAAAAAAGATCTATGTTGTAACGGAAGATATGCAGCTAAAATCAGCTACAGTAAACCTGATCAACGCTTTTAAGCTGAGAAAAGTTGAAACCTTGCTTGAAGACCTATCAGCAAAGATCAAGAACCCAAACGAAGAAGATGATATGCAGGAGCTCATAACGCGCTACAGGGATCTTAGCGCGCTTAAGAAAAATATTTCAGAAAAATTGAAACGAATAATCATCAAATAAATGCACATAATTAAAAAGAATATTTTTGAATTGAACCTGGATGAGTTGAAGGCCTTTTTCAGGGAAACAGGGGATAAGGAATTTCGTGCCAAGCAAGTATATGAGTGGTTATGGCAAAAAGGTGCCCGTGATTTCGATAATATGTCCAACCTTTCTAAGAAAACACGTCAAATGCTCCGGGATGTATTTTTTATTCCTCAAACTAGGGTGGAGCATTACCAACAAAGCCAAGATAAAACCATGAAATTTGCTTTTAAGCTTCATGACGGCTTTTTTATTGAAGGTGTACTCATACCAACAGCAAATAGAACAACAGCTTGCATATCTTCGCAAGTTGGATGCCCGCTTAGTTGTGCTTTTTGTGCCACCGCAAAATTGGGATACAAAAGGAATTTGGATTTTTACGAGATCTTTGACCAAGTAAAGCTTATTAACGAATGGTCTGAAAAAGAATTTTCAAAGCCTTTGAGCAATATTGTATTAATGGGGATGGGAGAACCTTTACTGAATTATAAAGCGGTAAAAAAAGCCATTTCATTTATGACGGGCAAGCCCGGGATGGAAATGTCTCCATCTAGAATTACCCTTTCTACCGTGGGAATTGTTGAAGGTATTAACCAAATGGCTGACGAAAAGGTGAAATTCAACCTTGCCATTTCGCTCCATACTGCTAACGAAAAGAAAAGAAACACCATTGTACCGGCAAATAAAACCAATTCGCTTAAAAAGTTGGCAACAGCTATTGAAAATTTTCATCAATCTACCGGTACGAGAATCACTTACGAGTATTTGTTGATGAAAGATTTTAATGATTCACTTAAAGATGCTGAAGAACTTGCTGAATTTTGCCGAATAACTCCATGCAAAGTAAATATTATTGAATACAATCAAGCAGAGGAATTAGAATTTAAAAGAAGTACAAAAGAAAGGACAAATCAATTTGTTGAATTTTTAGAAGGGAAAAACATGGTAGTAAACTTACGCAGAAGCCGTGGGCAAGATATTGATGCTGCCTGCGGGCAATTGGCAAATAAAATCTAAATCTATAATGAGAGAATCCTGGGATCAACGGTATAATGTTCCAACTTATGTATATGGAAGAAGGTGCTCATCATAACGGCAAAGCGGAAACCTTGAGGTTTTTAGGAAGGAAATTATAAAGCAAGCAAAAAACTAAACCAACGGGTTTACCCGTTGGTTGTCATAAGTTTATGTAGTTGGTTAATCTTTAATCCAGCAGGCTAAACACTTTTTCCAAGAGTTCTGTTACACGTTCCCAAGGGTTTTCTCGTATTCTTTTCTCTTCATCTTCCACTTTAAGGAATAGCCCGTCAAGGGCTTTTTGTGTTGAGTGGTCGGCTAGGTATTCTTCAGTAGTGCTTGATTCTGGAATAGGTTGTATATCGGTTACAAATGGGGTTATTGATGATAGGTCAGCAGCTTCATTATAAGTAGCTGTTAAATTTACCCAAATATCATTTGTTGATGTTTCTTGAATAATTGGTGTATCAAGCCATTTTTGTAAAATAGGTTTGAACAACCCTTTAATTTGATCATTTGTATTTGTCTGAAGGTAAACGGTTGCTGCATTATCAGCCCCATAAAGGATCTCTTTCCCATCATTGATGGTAATGCCGGTAATTGCGTCCCAAAAAATTGGGGCTACAGAATCTGCTGCATATTCTGCCGAGCGATTAATCCCCAGAATCACATCATCAAAAAGGCCTTCAACTTTTGATAATAAATTTAAAGCTTCTAAAGTTGTAGCTATATCAGAAGTAGGATTTTTCACTTCATTATAAACAACTTCCGCTTCTTCCGGCAAAAGGATTTTTATCAGTTCGTCTTGATAATATCCATCTACTGCAGAAACAATGTTAACTGCCGAATCCGTACCTACTGTTAAAGCTTGTTTTAACCCTGCGATGATCTCTGAGTTGGTTACTCCATCACCATTCTCGTCTTCGCAAGAAAGGCCGAAAAGCATGGTTGTTATGACAAATATTGCTAGTATTTTTTTCATGGTAAATATTTTTTATTGTGTATTAAATTGTAAATTTACGAAATCTCGATTATTTATTCAATTTTTATGCCGTGTTTTTATTACAATGTTGAAAAATTTGCCATTTATTGAAAAGTAAAATTTTTATACTTATGCTTAAAAAACATTTTTTACCGTTTTGCCTGGCCTTTATTGCTATAATGATGTTGAATTCTTGCCGCAAAGGCGAAGGCGACCCCTGGCTTTCCCTTAGAAGCCGTAAAGCACGGTTGGCAGGAGAATGGCAATTAAAAGAAGGATACGAGAATTATACGTTACCAACAGGAAACGTGCAATTTGAATATTCAAACAACCAAGCAACTGTTAATAATAATAGTTATCCTTATGAAGAAACCCTTGTGTTTGATAAAGATGGTACTTATAAATGGGTAAAAGATGAAAATGGCAAGGTTACAACAGAAAAAGGTTCATGGGAATTTGGAAGAAAAAACGACAACAAGGGATTTAAGTCCAAGGAAACCATCAACCTCTTTGTTACCGAAATTACTGTTGAAAGCGGTGGCGCTGCTGAAACAGAAACCTATACCGGCGACTATATTCCCTTGGGAGGGTATCATGATTATAAATTTTTGCGCTTGTATGAACTAAGTAGTAGCAAACTTGTTATTATAGCCGAAGGTTCTTATTATTACGATGAAGAAATTGTTGAGTATCAAATGGAGAAGGAGTTTAAATAGTAGATTTATTTATCGATATACGTAGCCAACTAAATTTTACATGCATGTTTTTTCGATAAATTTTTTTATTTCTTCACTCGTTTTTTGAAAAAATGTGATAAATTTGCGAAGATTTTTTAACCAAAATTTTATAACTATGAAAACTAAACTATTATCAGTGTTTGTATTATTAGCTGGAGCTTTGGTATTTTCCAGTTGTTCAAAATACGAAGAGGGTGGCCCTTTCCTCGGTTCAAAAAAAGGAATTTTAGCCCGTGATTGGGAATATGATGATTATGAATCAATGGGAGATGAAACTCATACTTCTGATCAAAGTGGTATTGATGATTATGAAGAGTTAATAACTTTCGATAAAGATGGAGGCTTTGAGAGAGAAGTAAGTTATAAGATGGGTGGCAGTAGCTTTGATTATGATGAAGATGGTACTTGGGAGTTTATGGATGATAAGAATTTTATACGGATTGTATATGAAGATAATGGTGGAAGTCCTGGTGGATATTATTGGAAGATTATCAAATTGAAAAAAGAGGAGCTAATCCTTGAAAATGATTTTGGTGGTAGAATTACATATGTTGCTGATTAAGGAATAATAGGGTTAATTTTTTTATAGGGGATAGGGTGAAACACCGCGCTATCCCTTTTTTTGTATTCTCTTCAGCGTACTTTCCAACTACGCTACATATTTTGTAGCTTCCGACAAAGGCCGAAGACGTTCAGCTACGAATCTACCGCTGTTTTTGAAAAATTGGCTGCTTTAGGTAACTAGGAAATGGTTTTATTGATTGTCTCGTTATAAAAAAAGCTTACTATGCTTTCTATATGTTGCTATCTGTATGAAATTCCCGCCGATACAAACTACCTGCAAAACAGATGCATTTGTAACTCAGCGGGTGTTTGTCTTTCTACATATATTTCTACCAAAATTTCGCTCTTAGCTCCTCTTTTTTAATGCTTTTGCTATTTGCTCAAATTTATTGTTTCCTTTTAACCAAACAATCTCAACGCCTTTCCTCTCCATTCTCCTAAACCATGTCATCTGCCTCTTGGCAAACTGGTGAATTGCCGTATTTAATTGGGTGAACATTTCATCGTAAGTGATTTTTCCTTCTATATACAAGGTTAAAAACTTGTATTCCAACCCATAAAACTTTAATTGTCCGGGTTTAAGGCCTTTTTTTAGCAAAGCCTCTACTTCTTCTATCATTCCTTCATTGAGTCTTTCTTTTAATCGCCGAGTAATCCTTTCCCTTATGATGTGCCTGTCATAATATACCCCAAAAATTAATGAAGAGAATTTTGGAAACGCCTGGTTCATGCCGGGGTTTTCTTTATAGAATTTGTCAATTTCAATGGCTCTTATCAATCTTTGCAAGTTTTCTGTGTCGGTGGTATTGTGCAAATCCCTTGTAGTGGAAAGGATTTGTACCAATTCTTCTTTGCTTTTATGGGCTAATAGCTCACGTAATTCCGGGTTTTCTGGTACATGGATCAACTTATACCCTTTCAGCACGGCTTCAATATACATGCCCGTGCCACCGCAGAGTATAGGTATTTTTGAGCGGGAAATGATATCATGATAAGTTTTTAAAAAATCTTCCTGGAATTCATGCACATTGTATTCATATCCAGGCTCCACAATATCGACCAAATGATAAGGAATGGTAGTATTACCAATCGTGTAGTCTTCATAATCTTTTCCGGTGCCAATGTCCATTCCTTTATAAACTTGCCTGGAATCTGCGCTTATGATCTCTCCATCAATTTCGCTAGCGAGTTTAACTGCAAGTTTTGTTTTACCGGTGGCAGTTGGGCCAAGGATTACTATGAGTGGATTTTTCTTCATGGTATTTCTATGTTGTAAGAATTATTCACAATCCAAAGTTAATAATAAACCCCCGGAAAAGTTTACATTTACTCAAATGAATATTATCTTTGTTATGGCTATAGAAAATTACAAACTTACAAACACTTTTTTTGCAAATTTCAATTATATGATAACCAGTGTAAAGTGTTATTTAATATGAGGATACCAATACTTAAAAGTTTACTCAAAAATCTTAATTCACTCATTCACTTATTCAAACATTCAAGCAAAATCATAACATAAACAAACACCTATGAAAGAAGTAAAAGAATCGGAATTGATACTGAACCCAGACGGAAGCATTTACCACCTTAAATTATTACCCGAAGATATTGCAGATACGATTATTGTAGTTGGCGATCAAAACCGGGTAGAAGCTATCTCTAAGCATTTTTCACAAATAGACTGCAAAAAATCTAATCGTGAGTTTGTTACCCATACAGGTATATTTAACGGCAAAAGGGTAACTGCCTTATCAACAGGTATAGGAACAGATAATATCGACATTGTTGTTAACGAACTGGATGCTTTGGTGAACTTTGATTTAAAGGCCCGGACGATTAACAAGACGCATAAAAGCTTAAATATAATTCGGCTGGGTACCTCCGGGGCATTGCAACCTGGTGTTGATGTAGACACTTTTGTTGTTTCGGAATATGGTTTAGGCCTTGATGGGTTACTCAATTTTTATGACGCGGAACACATCTATGAAAAAGAGATGAGCGAGGCTTTCATAAAACATACAGGTTGGAGCGATAAATTACCCTACCCATACATTGTTAAAGCTTCTGAAAGTTTAATACGAAGAATAGGGGAGGGGCTAAAAACCGGGATTACAGCTACTGCTCCCGGGTTTTATGGGCCTCAAGGAAGGGTGCTTAGGTTGCCTCTTGCCGATAAAGGCATAAACAGGAAGATAGAAAAATTCCGCTATAAAGGAAACAGGATCAACAATTTTGAGATGGAAACCTCGGCGCTATTAGGATTGTGTAAGATGCTCGGCCATAATGCCGTTACTGTTTGCGATATTATTGCCAACAGGGTTACAAAATCTTTTAGCAAAGATTATAAAAAGTCCGTTGAAGAGCTTATCCGGCTTGTACTTGAAAGAATATCATCATAAATATGCCATTAAGAAGAAAAGAGCAAAATGAATTAAGGGCTTTGATTAGTTTGCTGGATGAACCCGATAATAAGGTTTATAAAGAGATTTGTGATAAGATCATTACTTTTGGACGGCCAGCACTTCCCCTCCTGGAAAATGCCTGGGAGAGTACCTTAGATTCCTTTATCCAAAAACGAATAGAGAACTTGTCGCATAAAATACAATTTACTTCCGTACAAGATGAATTAAAAGAATGGCTTGACTTAGGCGCTTCAAACCTCTTATTGGCCTATTGCTTGGTAACGAGGTCGCAATATCCCAGCATGGATGAAGAAGCCATAAGAAAGGAGTTAAACATCATCAAACAGGATATCTGGCTTGAATTAAGTGATGACCTCACCGCTTTGGAGAAGATTAAGGTGGTAAACCATATCTTTTTTGATATTTACCAATTCAAGGGAAATAAAACAGATTACTATGCTCCCCAAAATTTATATATCAACAAAGTTCTTGAAACAAGAAAAGGTAATCCACTGTCCCTGGGGATGATCTATATAATTTTGTGCGAACAACTCAATATCCCGGTTTATGGTGTAAACTTGCCCGAGCATTTTGTGCTGGCCTATACCAATGAGCTCAATTCCGAAAGAATATCTTTTATTGACCGTAATGAAGTACTATTTTATATCAATCCTTTTAATAAAGGGGTGCTTTTTACACGCAAAGAAGTGGACATATTCTTGAAAAGGGCGGATTATAAACCCAACGATGCTTATTTCTATCCTTGCTCAAATGTGATTATCATAAAAAGACTCATTGCCAATTTGATCAATTCTTATGATAAATTAGGATTCCCGGGCAAGATCAATGAATTAAATATTTTATTGAGTTTATTTGATTGAAAAGGGAATAAGTTTTATGATAGCCGTATCGGTATTACTGGTAAGAACTAATCCTTTTCGATTTGATAGGTTTTATAAAATTCTTTTATTAGCATATTCGGGTATTTTAGCGTGTTTTTAACCCATTCCAGTTTTATTTCTTCTTGTTCCTTTTTGCTTAATTGCCATTTTATATTGCTCTTCCTGAGTTTTTCATTTAAATGAAACAAGCAAATAGCTGCCGAAACCGATATATTAAAACTCTCGGTGAATCCATACATGGGAATCTTAACAAATCCATCAGAATGCTCCATAGCTTCTTTGCTTAAACCTTCCTTTTCATTGCCAAATAATAAGGCAGTTTTGTGATGTATGTCAAGGCAGTCAATTTCCACGTCATTTTTATGAGGGGAAGTGGCAATGATTTTATAACCGGATTTTTTTAAATGGTTTATCGTATGCATTGTATTATTCTCCAATTTGTTATATTTATATGTGTTGATCCATTTTGAGGAACCGAGAACCACGTCTGGATTTATGTCATAAGCGTTCCTGTTCTCAATTATATGTATATCTTGAATGCCCATGCATTCGCAAGAACGTAGTACTGCGCTTGCATTATGCGATTGGTAAATATCTTCTACTACAACAGTTATATGCCGTGTCCTATTTTTTACACGAGATTCAATTTTTTCTTTTCTTTCTTCTGTTAAGAAATTAAAAAGATAATCCAGCAGTTTTTTATTATAAGAGGTATTCATTGTTTTTTTTTCAGAGAGGTAAAACTATAAAAAAGTGGGAAGTTATACCATAAAAAAGCCCCTGGTGGTTGACAGGAGCTTTTTGCTTTAAATTTTAGTAACGCTTACTTGACTTTAGAAGCTAAGTCGGAACCTGGTTTGAATTTAACTACTTTTTTAGCAGGAATCTTAATTTCTTTACCAGTTTGTGGGTTTCTTCCTTTTCTTTCAGCTCTTTTTGATACTGAGAAAGATCCGAATCCAACCAATGCTACTCTGTCACCTTTTTTTAGTGCTTTGCTAGTAGAGTTAATAAATGCATCTAATGCTCTTTTGGCATCTGCTTTAGTCATTTTTGCGTCTGAAGCCATTGCTTCAACTAATTCTGCTTTGTTCATGTTACTTAATTTTAGGATTAACAATAAATTAAAAAAAACTTACTTTTTGCAAATATAACCTTTTTCCTTTATAAGTCAAGTTTTCAGGCAAAAAAATGCCTAATTTGTTGATAAAACAAGCGTTTTGTTAATAACTTGCGATAAATTCGCCTATTGATAGTAGTTATGGAAGAAAAATTTAGGCTAATCAACTTTAACACGCCAAGTGTTATCTATAGGAAATCCTTTAAGAAAGGAGGTTACAGGCATTTTGCCCTTGCCTGATAACTGGATTTCGCGGATTTTTATGAAACCTCCCGGCACGGCTATACTTAAGTAAGTATTGCCATCAGTTTGTATGGAACCTACCTGGTAATCATGTTCTTGAATGGTTTTTTCCGCTTTATATACCTTAACATAATGTTTTTCTCCTTCCGGTGAAATGAGTTCGGTGTAAGCACCTGGAAAAGGGCTTAAACCCCTGATATGATTATAAATATCGTGGATGTTTTTGTTCCAATTTACTTGGCAAAATGCTTTATCAATTTTGGGGGCAGCTTTCAATCTTGTCGCTGAATTGATGAATTTTGTCTGCTCCTGTTTTGGATGTTTATTTTTGATGATGGCATCAACAGTTTTTATCATTAATGAAGCGCCTATTTCCATCAAGCGGTCATGTAATTCTCCTGCTGTTTCCGTATCCTTAATGGCTACTTTTTCCCTGAAAATGACTTGGCCGGTATCTATCTTGTGGCTAATAAAAAAAGTGGTGACACCGGTTTCTTTTTCACCGTTGATGATTGCATGGTTTATAGGCGCCGCACCCCTGTATTGGGGTAGCAAAGAAGCGTGAAGATTAACTGTGCCTTTTGGAGGCATGTCCCAAACAATTACTGGTAGCATCCTAAAGGCAACTACTATATTCAATTCGGGACGGTAACTTCGTAATTCTTCTACGAAAGCCGGGTCTTTTAGATTGGTAGGTTGCAATACAGGCAAGCCTTTTTTAATGGCATATTTCTTTACTTCCGATTGTGAAATTTTTTGCCCTCTGCCGGCTTTTTTACCTGGAGCTGTGATAACGGCTACGATATGATAATTCTGTTCGTATAGTTTCTTTAAAGTGGCAACAGCAAAAGAAGGTGTTCCCATAAAAACGATCCTGGGACTGTTCTGCTTTTGTCTATCCATTATATTTACCGATTCTTAAGGTCGTTATACTTTAAGTTAAGCATTTTAATGGCTGTTTGTGCAGCTTCTACACCTTTGTTGCCATGTTTTCCACCAGACCTGTCAAGGGCTTGCTGTTGGTTATCTGTTGTTAGTACACCAAATATAGCAGGAAGGTTATATTTTAAAGAAACATCTTTTATACCTTGCGCAACGGCTTGGCAGATAAATTCAAAATGGCGTGTTTCTCCTTGTATAACGCATCCCAAGCAAATAACAGCTTGCACGTTGGTATATTCCATGAAGAATTGGGCGCCTAGGGGCAATTCATAACTACCGGGAACCGTCCTAACGAGGATATTTTCTTTATCAACATGATGTTTGAAAAGTGTTTCCAAGGCTCCCTCTAACAATGCGCCGGTAACATCCGGGTTCCATTCGGAAACCACGATTCCAAAACGCATGTTTTCAGCGCCTTTCATCCCAGAATTAGTATATTGAGATAAATCGGTAGTTGCCATATAGATTAAGTTTAGGTGTTTTTTTCCAAGCTGGCTTCAGCCCTGGCTATATATTTTTCAATATCCCTAAATTCTTGACTTTTGGGGAAATTCTGTTTTATCTTCTTATATTGCTCAAGCGCTTTTTCATACTCACCTTCTGTTTCATAAGCAAGGCCTGCTTTTTTCAGGAAGATGGGTGCAGTGAAGAAATTTTCTTCATGGTTTGCAGCTTTCAAGTAATAATCAATAGCTTTGCCTGTTTCACCCAGTTCTAAATAAGCATCTCCTATTCCACCGTAAGCCATTGCTTGAACCATAACATCGTCAGAACCAAAGTCTTTTAAATGGTCAATAGCTTCTTCATACATTCCTTGTTTAAGGTATGCCATCCCAGCATAATAATGGGAGAGATTAGCGGCTTGTGTCATGCCATACTCATCAATAATATCGAGAAAACCAAGATAATTACCATCACCTTGCAATGCCAAGTTCAAAGAATCTTGTTCAAAATACCTTTCAGCCATGAACATTTGGTTTCGTGCTTCTTTTTCCATCGGGGTTAGGTAATACTTTTTAAATGCCATAAAACCAAGAACAATAATAACGATGCCGGCAACAACATACATTAAGATTTTTTGGTTTTTTTCAATAAATTGTTCCGTCTTGGTTAACGCTTCTTCTACTGCCTGTATATTCTTTCCTTCAGGCTCTTGTGATTTCTTCTTTGCCATCATATGATTAAATTTTGGTTGCAAAAGTAATTAAAATTTACAATCATTTGTGTGGTTGCAAAGCATTTTTTTTAATAGAATGGGAATGTGGCTTTTTGGTATTTTCGTCTAAATAACTAAGAATTCTCCCAGCCTTACAGGCTGTGGAACCTACGTTTTTTCAATTCCCGTGGGCGTTGCCCACGGTTTTGTTGTTTGAGGCTTTCAGCCTCGTTATTTGGAATATTGCTCGGCAAAAATCTGTCTCCAGGAATCGCAAAACTTAGCTGGGAGAATTATAAAAAATGGTTAATTTTGTTTAAAACTATATCAGTGGGATTACGAGATGAGTTGAAAGGAATTAAAAACCAGCAAACTAACAAATTTATGAGCAAAAAAGAATCAAAATTAACAGACTACATTATTACAGATGATCCAGGATTTTTAGCAGAACTGCATCCAATTCCCAAAGAACTTTCTGGCGAGATAGAACACTTGTATGAGTTGGTAATAGAAAGGGTTAAATCAAGTGAAAAAAAGTTTTTACAATTAATAGAAAAATATCCCGGTTCACCCATATTAAAAAATTATTTATCAATACTTTACAAGAATATAGGGAAGTTTGAAAAAGCCAAAGAAGTTACCAATTGGTTAGTAAAAGAGCATCCTGGTTATTTGTTCGGTAAATTAGAAAAGGCCAAAGAATACTTGGAAAATAAGGAATACGAAAAAATACAGGGATTGCTGGGCGAGCACTTGAAAATCAAGGAATTATATCCAGATAGAGAGGTATTCCATGTTTCTGAAATAAAAGCATTCTTAGAAGTCACTATCATGTATTATACGGCAATCAAAGACTTAGAACAGGCAGAGTTGCGCTTGGAAGAACTTAGGAAAGTTGCCCCCGAAAATGCTGACTTGGGATTGTTTGAAGAATTGGTATTAATTTTAAAAATGAAGAAATACTTAGAAACTTATGCAGAAGAAGAAAAGATAAAGAAAAAAGTACAAGTGAAACAAACTGTAACACCTGGTCACCAGGGTGTAAAGCCTGTTTTTAATCATCCCGAGGTGGAGGAGCTTTATAATGATGACTTTTTGATTGAGCATGAAATAATCGACACCCTGCTTGCCCTGCCTAAAGATACATTAAGAAAAGACCTGGAAGCTATTTTAATGGATTCAATACATAGGTATGCGTTTTTTAATCAAAAAATTGAAGATGACGGGAATGAAGAAGAAATGTGTTTTACTCTTCATGCTTTTTTCCTTCTTGGCGAAATAGAAGCCAAAGAAAGCTTGGGTGTGATATTTGAAATTTTAAGGCAGGATGAGTATTTCCTGGATTTCTATTTAGGTGATTATTTATCATCTGTCTTGTGGCAGCCCTTATATAAAATTGCCAATGACCAGCTTGAGGCATGCAAAAAGTTCATGCAAGAGCCAGGAATTTATACTTACACTAAAACCACGATTTCTAAGGTAGCAGAGCAAATAGTATTTCACCAGCCTAAACGCCGGTCGGAAGTTATTGCCTGGTATGAAGATATACTCAACTTTTACCTGGGCAGCACAGGTGAAGACAATGTAATTGACAGCGACCTGATTTCTTTCATAATTTACGACTTGATAGGAGTAAAAGCTACTGAGTTAATCGATGTAATAAAAAAGCTCTATGATAAAGGAATGGTTACCAAAAGTATCTGTGGGGAATACGAGGAAGTGGAACGTGACATGCCAAAAGGCACCAAGATCCATATGAAAGAAGATATCCTGTCAATAAAGGAAACTTACGATGAAATTACAGCCCATTGGGCAGATTATGATGAGGATGAGTTTGAAGATGATTACGATGATTATGATGATTATGATGATTATGATGATTATGAAGATTATGATGAAGACAGCTTACCCATGTTTTATAATAATGAGAAGATAGAACCTGTAAGAACGGGGAAAAAAATTGGCCGCAACGCCCCATGTCCCTGCGGAAGTGGGAAAAAGTATAAAAAATGTTGCCAGTAGTGCGTCCTGCGATTATTATTTATATTCTTCCCAATATTCTTTCGGGGTCAGTATTCTTGTTTTACCAAAAGTCTTCATTGTAAAATCGTTAGTGTTACCTGTTATTATGAAATCAGCCTTAGAAATTTTTGCTAATTCTAAAATTCTGTTGCCTGGTTCGTCTTCGATAATATCCAACTTGTCTTTTGGTTCATAGGTTTCTGAAATTTCACTCAATCTTGCAATGAAAAAGTCTGCATTTGTTTTAAAGTCTGCGAATTTTGAAAATTTTGGTCGTCCTAAAACCTCTAAATACTCCTCAAGAATAGCATTTGAAATACATATGGTTGCATTTCCGTCAATACAGTGCTCAACAATTAGATAAGGATAGTTTTTTTGAATGAGTGAAGAAACAATTACGTTAGTGTCAAGAATTATTTTTTGCATTCCTACACGCTTTTACTTCGTCATTAATTTCGTCCATTGTCATTTTAGAAAGCCCG
>CAZJDA010000013.1:69979-86804 GCA_964544705.1 uncultured Bacteroidales bacterium | reverse complement strand
TTTACCTTTTTCATCTTTTCTGACTGTTAAAAATTCTTGTAGCAAATTACTAAATTTTAGAATGAATTTTTTAACCAACACAAATTAATCAAAAAAAATAAAATGAAAAAGATAATAAAACTAAGCATAATAGCAGCAGTGGCGTTTTTCATCGCGTTCTCCTGTACCAAAGAAAACCAACTAAGCGAAGAAAATCAAGAAAACAACATCGTGGATCAGGAAATTTCTGCCGCAGATAAACAAACCCAGCAGAAGATATTGGATTTTAAAAAACGCGTAAAGAACAATGAAAAAGCCGGCGGCGAGATCAGCGCCGGGGAAGCCTTGTGGTGCATAGAAGCTGCGCTGAATTACACTTTTTGCATGGATGCCGGCCCTGCAGTAGACCCGGAAACTGATACCAATTCCATACAATTTACCTTGAATGATAATGGCCAGGTAGAGTTTTCGGATGTGGCCATTGCATATATCACTTTAGCAGGCAACATGGCCAACCGCCAAGCACAATTGGAAGCTAATGAAAGGGAGTTCAAGATTGTTGATGTAAAAGACATTACTACCCCAGGCCAATTGAACTCTGGTATTATAGTAATGAAAATATCCGCTGTTACCGGTGTAATGAGCGGTGATGGCAATGGAAGCGCAAGGAGTCAATTGTATACTTTTGGAGAAGATGACAACTGGTACTATGGCGGTGGCCTTGGCATGTACCCCACGGGTTATGAAGGCTGGGATGCAGCCCGGTTGTTTTCCAATGTGATGAATTATGGAGAGCCCATGCCGGATCCATTGAGTAAGCCTGTTCCTGGAGGATATTTTACTGATGTAGAAACCTATACCATTACTGATGGTGATATCCTTGCATATTACCAGAACACTGGGCCACACGGCGATACATTAGACAATACCCTGGATTACCTTGTATTTTATAGGTGTGCAGCTAATAATGGCGGAGAGGAACCTGATTTGGTATTGTGGTATGAACCTTACGACCAAATGAATTTTTATATGCAAAATATCCAGACCATCAAAGTATCTTTAGATCATGATTTTGGCCCTATGGGAAAAAGTTTTCATTCTTGTAAAGTAAATGATCGTGAATACGAAAATGCAAATGGTGAATTATTGGAAATCTGGCATGAATTAGAATTTCACTATGGCATTTTTCATGAAGGCTTGCCACATTAAAATATAGATTGTATGAAAAATATATTTAATGTTAGAAGTCTTAATATCATCTATAAATGGTTTACTCACTTATTAATAGTCTTCTTAATAGCAAACACAGGTATTATCAATGCTCAAAATACTTTTAAATGGGGTTTCGATAGAGATGATAAGAATATCATAGATTATATTGAAACTAGGCCAGGCAATTATGTTTTTGTGGGAGGCATAAGCGAAACGGGAAAATCCAATAAGGATATAAGCGACTCTGCCTGGATTTTCAAATGGAATTTTTCAGGAGATAGCATTAATCGAAAGATAAAACCTGGAGATGTAAGCGATTGTTATTATACAAAAATAGAACAATGCAATAATGGAAACCTTTTAGCCCTTGGGTGTTATGTGTCTCCAAATACTATTGATACCTCAGGTTTTTTTGCTGTTTATTACGATAGCATGCTAAACGTTAATTGGTCATCGCAGCTCACGCTGCCAAGGAGATGGGTTACACCCAAGAATGCTGTGAAAACCCCTGAAGGTAACTATATAATTGGTTTGTATACAAAAAACTACAATTGGTTTGCAAGTGGGATCAACCAAGGTTTTTTGGTGAAGATGTCCGAAACCGGGGAAATACTTAAAGTTATTTCGGATACTATTAGCGATCTGCAGCAAGTAATGATGCACCCGGATTCAACCAGGATATATTGCCTTGGAGATTACCTGGAAATACCGGGCATTGAAACCGATGCATGGCTTAAAGAATATGACCTGGACTTGAATTTTATATCACAAAAGCCCATCATCACTTCTTTTACAATTAATGCAGATTTATTCCACGGGAAATGGATTGCTGAAGACACCATGCTGCTTGCAGGTTTACATAGCACCATGAGTAGTTACTGGAGTTATGACCTTGTATTGAACAAATTAATAGATGGGGATAGCTTGACAAGTGTTAAAGAGCAAAGGTATTATTATGAAGATGTGGATTATATGTATGAAAACAGGGCTATTGCTATTACCAAGGATAAAAAGATCATATTAACCGGTGCTGTGGGTGGTACTTTCATAGAGAAAGGATTTATCGGCCGTTATAATATGAACCTAGACCCTTTGAACTATTGGATATTTGATGACGATCCAAATTATTGTTTTAAATATCTAAGCCCATTGGCTACATCCGATAGTGGGTTTGTTGTAAAATTAAATAAAACAACGTACAACAATTCTTTACCGGATTCGGCTTTTATTATTAAATTCGATAAGGAAGGCCCTTTTGTTGGGATCGATAACCCGATCGGCTTTAAGCAAACAAATCATTTGCTGTATCCCAACCCGGGTTATAGTAAAGTATATTTGGAGCTTACCAAACCCATCTGCCAAAAAGGAGAAGTTACTTTCGAATTGTACACCTTGCAAGGCATAAAAGCCGGGCAATGGAATACCAGGGAAACAAGGACCCTTATCAACACTACCAACCTGCCCCCGGGCGTTTACTTATACCGCATTACGCGGCAAGGCAAACAATTGGCCTCGGGGAAATGGGTGAAACAGTAAGAGATCGTACACAAAGTTCATATTTTTATAAAATAGAGATGGGCAAAGAAGAAAAATGGCCTGATACCTAATTAGCTGGTTGTCATGAAGTAGCTAACAGCGGGGTTAACCCCGCTGTTATAGAAAACGCTGTAACCAGGAGGCCAGGCTAAGAGAGTGAAGGGGTGAGTGATTTTCATAGAATCCTAATAAGTTAATAATCTGTACATCAGTTTATTAACAAACTCACCCCTTCACTAAATAGTCAAAGCCTGGTAAAAGTAAAAGAATACATAGCAAAGCATAAACACTTGCCTGGCGTGCCTTCAGCAAAAGAATTCGAACAAGACGGCCTGAACCTCGGGGACATGGATGCGGTGCTGCTGGAGAAGATTGAGGAGCTGACATTGTATGTGATTGAATTGGAGAAAGAAAATCAAAGCTTTGAAAATACTAATTCCAAGTCATTGAAAAAATAATGCACACATAATAGATTTATGATGAACTATCAAAAAAGGTGGTGCAACTTTTACTATGTTAAATGTTTAGTACAAGTACCAAGTTGACATTAAATTAAATCAAATCATACAACAAAAAGCGCTTTGTTGCGTTTATCATGAAATGCTTAATCATTAGTAAAATAATTCAAGTTTTCTTAAATAACATTGTGGAACTTGACAGATAAAGAATGAAACACCTTCCGATTTTAATAAGCATCACAATCATTGCATTGCTTACCAATGCTTGTAAATACGAGTGCCCGGGCTTTGACAAATCACTATTGAGCTGGATGCCTCAAAATGAAGGTGATACGCTGAATTATATAAATGAAAATACTGATACGCTGAGCTTTGTCGTTGAAAAGAAAAACTATTCAAAAAGTTTTAAAATTGAAAGACAAAACAAGAAATCTTGTTATTCTTATGCTATACTTGATGTATTCAACACATATACACTTACTGGGTTTACAATAAAATTTAATGAATCATACAGCAATAATTTATCAATAAGTTTTACCATTAATATTGACAATAAGGAAAAATATGGTCATTTTAATTTTGATAATATCAAAAACCTTAATAATTTATCACAAGAAATTGAAATTGATAATAAATCCTATAAAGAAGCAATTATATTTGAAAGCGACACCATAAATAACTCAATATCAATTTATAAAGCTATAGCTGCAAATAATTATGGCCTGGTAAAATTTTACGAGAAATCTGGAGTTGAATGGAGTTTGTTGGTTGATTAAATATTGTTTTATAAAGTTAATGATGTTTAAAAAAAAAAGTAAAAAATGAAAATAAATTTAAAAACAATCGGCATAATGTTTTTCATTTCAACCCTTTTTGCTTTTTGCAAAAAAGAAAAAGATGATTATTATGATCTATCAGACCAGGAAAAAGCCTTGTTATTATATAACGAAGGCGATACTTTTCCCCTAAAACATGAAGACTCCATTGTTTATGACTTTATTGTTTATAAAAAAAACATTCACTATGGAAAAAGTGGTTATTGTGATCCTAAAGAGTATGAATCTGGACAACTTGGATTTGCTTCAACAAGGAACGAAGATATCTACGGGGGGATTCAAATGAAAAAATTATATGGAGACTTTGAATATGAAATTTATGTGAATTTTTCCGTTGACACATTTGAAATCCTGTACGAAGAAGATAAGCACCCATTCAGGAAAACAATTTATGAAGAATACACGATTAAAAATACCTCATTCAAAAATGTATATATGTTTGACAACAGGATTAGTCAGCAAGATGAGCCTACAAAACGAGTCTTGTTCACTTTAAGTGATGGCTTTTTAATATTTGAAGATTTAAAAAAGGATAAAGAATTTATTAGCAGCAATATTGAGTAACAATATCCTGGAAAACTATAAGTTCTATTTATTCTAAAACAATAAAATTAATTAATTAATATCTGATGAAATGTAATGCGTTTTTAATAAGCATGTTAATAGGGTTTTCGCTTCTTACCCTCTCTTGCGAAAAAATAGATATCCCAAAAGGAACACCAAGATGTATCAAGAAGAAGATCAGGAAAGAAAATGATAAATGCCTTGATAAAGTATTTAAATACAACTATCAAGGTGATGACGTATATCTTTTTGTCCCCGGGAATTGCCCGGATGCGCTATATGAGCTGTATGATGAACAATGTAACTTGATTTGCAGCCCATCCGGTGGGATTTCAGGAGAAGGTGATGGGGAATGTCCGGGTTTCTTTGAAGATGCTACGGAAGAAATAGTTATTTGGTCAAAAACAGGTTAGCAAGTTCAATTTTTTTTATTCTATAGCCCGGTTATATTTATCAAAAACAAGAAACAAAAAAATGACTGTTTAAAACGTAATATTCAATAGATTATGAAATATATAATTCTTGCACTTCTTGTCATAATGTTTTTACCCAATTCTTTTTGCCAGGATAGCCCTGGAATACAAAAATTTGAACTTGCCATTGGCTCCAATCATTTGTTAAGCAAAAATGAAATTGAACCAAAACCTGGGTTTGGAGTATCAATAAAAAAAATATGGCTTCCTGGAAAAAAGATAAATATTGTATCCGGACTATTATTCGAGAAAACAAAATATCTTGATGATGATGTTCAGTGTGGCCATTATTGTTATTATAAAGATATGAAATTTAATGTATACTCATTTTCTATACCCTTAATGCTAAGAGCCAATACAGGTAGCAAATATAAGTTGTTCATTGAAACAGGCCCGGCACTTGAAATCATCCCACTTAAATGGGGGAAAGGCATTGAAGTTCTGGATCCCCCACTAAGCAGTGCAACAGAAAATGAAATCTCAGCCGATTTTGAACATGACATAATTGGTTTTGGGATGAATATTGGTTTTGGGATAAGCTTGCCAGTAAATAATCACAGGATAGTCCTTGGAGCAGCATATCACAATAGTATTCAGTCAATTATTGATGAACAACAAAATGAATTCGATGAATATTTTACCGTAAAACTTGGAATTAGTGTTAAGTCAACAAAGAAATGACGCATCAACTGTTTGGCAATTTGCTCAATTACAACAATATAGATTCTCAATAATAAATGTGACGCGTCATTAGCTGGTAATAAAAAAATAATTTTACAAAAATGACACGACCTTTAACCTTATTAATTGCCTTGATTTTCTGTTTACTTTTTTCTTGTGAAAAAGTAAAGACTAAAGACTCAACAATTTACGTGTATACGTTTAAAGACACGAATGATTATTCAAACCATGTTCCGGTTGAGCTCTCTAAAGATAAATCAAAAATTACATCAGCACCGGGCAGCCTTCCATCCAAATGGCCAGTTGAGCTTATATCCGGTTATTACCTAAATGGCTCATTGGGGCCAAACACCGGGTATATTTCCATGACCATTGATGAATATAACAGCTATGAGATAAAACCAAGTGTTGATACCCTTAGTAAGCTTATTATTGAAAAAGACCCTTATTCACAATTCTACCGTAGAAATGATGACAACAATAAATTCTACAACGAAAACGGGGCTTACGGAATAGATACAGCCTTGATTAATGATTTAATCAGGAAAAACAGCCTGGAAAAATACTTTGAAAGGGTTAAATAAACTTCTAAAATGAGGCTGTCCAGAAAGTGAAGGGGTGAGTGATTTTTATAGAATCCTGAAGGTAAAAGCCAATACATCCGTTTATGAACAAACTCACCCCTTCACTAATACCGATATGGATTTTAAAACACCAAGCCCGGTTCACTATTCTAAAAAACCACTACCGCGCTTCCAACTTATAAGCCATCACCCTGTTATCAAAAAAAGTAGGAACATAAAGCATCTTGCTTTTTTTATCATACTCTATATCAGCAGCATTGATCTTTTTGTCGGAATGATCAAACAATATGATTTTCCCAGTTTTACTAACATATTGTACTTTTCCCTGCCAATCGGAGATTATAAAATCGTCTTCAGTAAACTCTTTGATCCCGTCAATTCCACCTGTATTTTTGAAATATACATCCATTTCACCGGTTTCGTAATGAATTTTCAAGATGTTTTTTGATGTACCGGCAGCCAGGTAATCATTATTGCAATAAAGCCCGTTTACACGGTGAAGCCTTTTATCTTCAAACCAAAGAGTAAACTCCCCATCTTGAAGTGTGTAGATAGAACTGGTCTGCATATCAGAAACATAAACAATCCCGTTTTGGCTCACATCAATATCATTCAAAAACTTGGCATTATCGGCTTTATAACGGTTAAGAATTTTTCTTTCTTTAATGCAAATCTCTACCAATTCATCGATATTTGTAACGTAAAGTTTCCCTTCATATATTCCCATACCTTTGGGAGCATCAAGTCCATCAACCCATTTTTCTTCCAGCAATTGGCCTTTTATACTTAATGTTGAGATAAAGCCGTTTCCATCTTTTGCAGTAGGTTTGCCATCAATATTGGCAACGTAGAGCAGGTCGTTTTCTTGATCATAACAAACTGACTCAGGGACTTTAAAAATTTTGCCGGTTTCCCATTGTTTTATTGCAGCAATAGCCACTTCAGTTTCATCATCTCCCAGCGGTGTCTCAACTTGCCCTTGAGCAATTGAAAACCAAAGTAATGCAATAAATACTGTAATAAACCTGTAATAGTTAATTTTTATTTTCACTTTTATAGATTTTTGGATTTATATTAAATTCTAATACCAACAACAAGTACATCATCGATTTGGATGTTGTTGCCTTTCCAGTCTTCAAAGGTTTTTTGGATAATTTCTCCTTGCATTTGCATGGGTTGTTCTTTAATTTCTAATAATAAGTGTTTAAACCGCTTTGATTGGAACTTCTTCTTTCTTCTACCGCCAAATTGATCAATAAAACCATCAGAAAAAATATAAATAATGTCGTTTTTATGAAGCTCTAAAAGGTTGTTTCTAAACGTAGAGAAATCATCAGAAAAAGATGTACCAATAGGCAATGCATCCGCTTTGAAGCGATTCAGTTTGTTGCCTCTTATATAGTATAATGGGCTAAAGGCTCCTGCATATTCAAGGGTAAAAGCTTCTTTATCAAAAACGCACAAGGCCATATCCATGCCATCTCCCATTAAGGAAGTATGGGTGTGTTTTCTCAATGCTTTGTAGACACCCTCGTTTAGAAAATTCAAAATTTCGGAAGGTCTTTCAATATTTTTATCATTTACAGCTTTTGAAAGCAAATTATGCCCAACAATGCTCATGAAAGCACCGGGCACACCATGGCCTGTGCAGTCTACAGTAGCAAAAAACACTTTATTATCTTTTTCTTCAAGCCAGAAAAAATCACCGCTTACAATATCTTTTGGTTTATAGAATATGAATGAATCGGGGAAATATTTCCATATCACCTCCATAGGCACAAGTAAGGCAGATTGTATGTACTTGGCGTATTCTATACTGTCTGTAATATATTGATTTTTAAGGCTAATCTGCTCATTCTGGGTAGATATATTTTGCTTTTGTTCTGTAAGCCTTTGATTAAGCTCTTCAAGGTCATCACGTTGGGCTATGATCTCTTCTTGCTGCTGCCTTAATTCTTCATTCTTACCTGATATCTCTTCTTTCTGTATTCTCAATAATTTATTGGACTTGGTTCTTATCCTATAAGCACGGTAGATCAATATCCCTATCACAATAATAAAAATGATAAACGCAATACCAATAATAATGATATTCTTGCTTCTTTTGTTTTTAAGGTCTTTTAACTGATTTTCTTGACGAAGATATTGTATTTCTTGTTCTTTTCTTTCAATTTGAAACTGGTTTTTTAGGTCACTAATCTTTTTAGCCACATCTGCGTTAAAAACCGAATCTTTGACTTTAGTGTTCATTTTATAATAGTGGTAAGCTTTTGCTACATTTCCAACCGAATCATATAACCGTGACAAGGATTCATAATTAACACCTTGTAGCTCTTTAAGCCCGTATTTCTTGGCATACTTAAGGCTTTCGTGGTATTTTTCAATTGCTTCCTGGTAGTTTTTATTTTCAAAATCAACCACACCTAAGTTATGGATGGTGAATGCGTAACCATACCAATTTTCTATTTCTTTAAAGAGCATTAATGCTTCTTTGTAGTAGTAGCTTCCTTTTGCAGGATTCTCATGGGTAATGTAATACCTGCCTAAGTTGTTAGCCATTATACCCATTCCTACTTTATCCCCAATTTTCCCCTGGATATTATAAGCTTTTTTATAGTAATAGAGCGAAGAATCATCTTTACCGGTTTTGCCATAGATAATAGCCAAATTATTATAAGCTGATGATAAACCTTTTGCATTATCCACTGAACGAAACAGCGACAAAGACCTCAAGTAATATTGCAAGGCTTGATCATAATTTTTCCACACCTCGTTAATATATCCAAGCCTGTTGATCATATTGGCGATCTCCATTGTATCCTGTTCTATGCGGTAAATGTTAAGCGCTTGTTGGTAATAATCCAAGGAGCGTTCATAGTCGCTTTTGTAAGAATATATTTCGGCCAATAGTTTTAAAGCCGTTGCTTTTTCTTTTTTAAGGCCTTTGTTTTCAGATATTTTTAAGGCTTTTTGGGCATATTCAAAACTTAAAGAGGGATTTTGCATCAAGATATCTACTGCAAGATTATTGAGGAACTGAACCTTTTCTTTTCCTTTGAGGGTATCAATTAGTTTTTGATTGGAATCATATTTACCATCATCATGCCCTTCATTGGGCATACTTGGTTGCCCAATGCAAACCAAGCTTATGAGAAAAGTTATGAAGGCAAAAAAATGGCGAATCATACTTAAAGTTTGGATAAAGATAAAATATTTTTGTGTTCCTTGAAAAAAAATTGGGAAAAAGTATTGTTATGTTTTGGATGATTACAAATTCGGGTTATATCTTGATGCTGTTAACGAAAACAACTATAGGTATAGCCAAACCAACAGGAGAAAAAGAGAAACTCGATATGTTATATTAAGTTTTGTTTACAATATCAATGGAAAAAAGACAAAGAAGCAGCAGGAAGAAAAATTTTACCTGGATCGTTTTAATAAATAGTCAAATAGTCATCTAATTCAAAACAAAAAGAAATCTATTCACCCACCAGGTTATCAACAGGGTTTTGGATGGCTGCCTTATATGTTTGGATGCCTACTGTTATCATAGCTATTCCAATCGCAATTGCCAGGGTATAGATAAATAGAAAAGGTGAGATGTCTATTTTATAATAAAATTCTTGAAGCCATTGTTTCATGGCATAAAAACCAATGGGAAGCCCAATAATTGCAGAAATTATTACCCATTTCACAAAATCTTTGGTCAACAATAGGGTTAATTGGTTAGTACCCGCGCCTAAAACCTTTCTTATACCGATCTCCTTTCTTCTTTGCTGGGTCATATAAGAAGCCAAACCAAACAAGCCAAGACAAGATATCAAAATAGCAAAAATTGCAAAATATTGAAAAAGTATACCCGTTCGTTCTTCTTGTTGATAGAGATGAGCAATTTCTTCTTCTAGGAAAACATAAGTAAAAGGATGCTTATGATCTAGGGTATTCCATATTTTTTCGGCATGGTGAAGAGACTCCGCCATATTCCCGTCTTTAGCCCTAATTATCAATCCACCCGGGCCTCTCCTGTTAAGTGACAAAACCAATGGCTCTACCTTGTAATGCAATGAGTTGTAATGAAAATCTTCAAAAACACCTTGAATTTTGCCTTTTTTATCACCTAACTTTATTTTTTTTCCTATAGGATTCTCTAGTTGCATCCTTTTGGCTGCAGCTTCATTGATCAAAAAGGTATATGACGTATCAAGCCTTTGTAATGGTGTAAATGGCTTTCCATTTAATAGTTCTATTCCCAGGGTTTTCAGAAAATCGTAATAAACAGAATAGTAATGCATCCGGATCTTACCAATTCCTTTTTTTCCACTCCAAGTATCAACATTCAAACTGGGGCCTGCATATGTTAATGGGCTTGAAATGGCGCTAACATGAGTTATAGAAGAAGAGGACAAAAGTCGATTAACCAGGTCATCATAATTGTCTCGAATATCATCCCGCAATTGAATGATATATAGATTTCCAGGATCGTAACCCAATTCTTTATTCTTTATAAAATTTAATTGACGGTTTATTACAAGCGTAGAAATGATAAGTACAATAGCTATAGAAAATTGAACAACCACCAAGGCTCTCCTGGGCGTTGCGTGACCTGGTGAAAATAGTTTTTGTCCCCTCAAAATATTAATAGGCCTAAAAGAAGATAAATAAAGCGCCGGGTAGCTTCCAGCAAAAATGGAAGTTACCAATGCCAGTATTAGGTAAATGATCACTATATCAGTTGAAAGAATGGCTCCAAAACCAAGTTCTTTACCCGAAAGGTAATTAAAAACGGGTAAGGCAGTTTCTACAAATAGCAAAGCCAAAACAAAACTTAATAGGGTTACAAAAACCGTTTCAATATAAAATTGGAAGATAAGGTGTTTTCTTTGAGAACCAAAAGCCTTTCTCACGGCAATTTCTTTGGTTCTTTTTGCCGACCGGGCTGTTGTGAGATTCATAAAATTAATGCTTGCAATAAGTAATACGATAAATGCAATGGCTGAAAATAAATATACATTGTCAATATTGCCTTTATCTATGAAGTCATAAGCATAATCTGACTTCAAATAAATGTCCTCCAGTTTTTGAAGCGAAAGCGTTGCATTTATTTCGTTATCTTTATAGTCTGCATTAGAATAAGTATTATAGAAGCCTTTAATTTTATTCTCAAGATTTTCATAATCAATGCCTTTTCTTGCCAGGATGTAGGTAGTATAATTAAAAGACCCCAAACCAACAATGTCATCACTAAAAATGGTTTTTGACCATAAAAATGGGATTAAATAATTGAAATGAAAATGGCAATGATCTACATCCTCTATTACACCAGTAACTCGAAAATTTCCAAGATCAGGTATCTCAATTTCCTTATTGAGGGCGGTTTTTTCTCCAAAATACTTTTGTGCTAATTTGTTCGTAAGTACAATAGAATTGGGTTCATTAAGACAGTTTGTTGGATTGCCTTCTATAAAAGGAAAAGAAAATATAGAGAATAGACTCGATTCAGCAAGTGCACTGTGGGGCTCGCTAAAGCTTTTGTCCCCTATAATAAATGTAAAGTGAGAAAGACTTCTGAACCGTGTTGCCTTTTCTATTCCTGGGAATTGTTTTTCAAGTAGAGGCGCCAATGCACCAGGTGTGATTGAGGTGTTAGTTTCTCCTTGGCTATCCAGGATTTTTGAACATATACGATAAATCCTATCTTTCTTTTGATGGCTTTTATCAAAAGACAATTCATCTTGTACCCACAATATAACCAGTAAGCTACAGGCTATTCCTATTGAGAATCCTAGTATATTGATAAAAGAGAAGCTTTTCTCCCTCTTGATTCTTCTATAAGCTATAATTAGGAAATTCTTAAGCATTGCTTTTGTTTATATGAAAGCAATATATATACCATCCGCTATAAAGATATGTAAATCATGCCATTACCCGTAAAGGGATATATTCCTAACTTTAAATTTGTTCGCAGACAGTCATTTTTGTCCAATAACGAACAGGTAGTTTATACAAAAAACCAAACTTCTCTGTAAAATTTTTAATAAAACAATATGAACCTAATTATATTTATGACTATCTAATTGCACCTTTCCCCTTAGGTGTAATATGAATATAAAATCCTTCCTTTTTCACAATTCCTTCACGGATAAAATTATCGAGGAGGATTTGGGCTACTTTTTTCCCCGTATCTATCAATTCCCTGAATTGCTTTTCGTTAATACCTGCTTTTTCCTCTTTAAGGACTTTTAATAATCTACTCCTAATCTTATCCAAATTTTTATTATGAACCGGCATACCGGGTAATAAAGTAATTTTTCCTTGGTTTACAAGGAGGTGTAATATTTGCTCCAGCTTCTTTTTCTCAATACTTCCGGTGCCGGCTTTTTCTACCAATGTGCCAAAATCCAATTTATCAACACCATGTTCCTTTATGGCTTTTTCTATCTTTTCCATCTGTTGCCTGGTATTTTTACCGATTTTGGGTTTAAAGCCATGAAGAATATAAGTGTTTCCTGCTTTTTGTATTATTTGCTCATCCAATAATTCATTTACCAATATCTTTGTAAACAATCGACTATAGCCTATATCAAGCTTCATTTTACTGATTAGCTCATCCATGCTTAAACCTTTACTCAACAATGGATTATCGCGATGATATTGATCAATAATACTTGATAATTCCTTTTTAAATCGTTCCATATGATCACGATGCCATAAAAACATTTTACCGCTATCTTCAATACATTGAACTCGACTGCTATTATTTTCTCCTAACTTTTTAGCCAGGTTTTCACTACTCGTGCCAATTGATTCAGCAAGGTTTTCGATGGAAACCGGTGTTGCCTTTTTCAATAATTCTATCTCGATAAAATTGATAAGTTTTTCATCACTTTCTATAGCATCGTTAATTTTTTTTACCAATTGGATCATTTTCACTGTTCTTCTTCTGTGATGAAGCGGATTAGTATCTAACACAATACCTCCTCCCAAGGTAAGATCACCGGAAGTGTTCCGTATGATAAACTTATCTTTGGGCATTAAAATGGCGCCTTCTGTAAGATGTATTTGTACCAAAGCTTCCTCCCCACCTCCAAGCTTGTCTTTATCCAATAAATGAACTCGGGCTGTGGTATAAAAAGTCCCTGTATAAAACAACACTGTTGACCATAATTTCAAATAAGTATTTTTCCCAGGGAAAAGATATAACTTGGCATCCACCATAAAGGAAGGCTTTAGTTTTCTATTGCAAAGCAATAATCCTTTTTGCAGCGAATTTAGTTTTATTCCCGGTATATTGATCGCGGCCCTATCCCCTCCATAAACTTTCGCTACAGTTTTGCCGTGTCGCTGGATGTTTTTTACTTTTACAGGTTCGCTATTTCCCGGTAAAATAAATACATTGTCATTAATATTCAATTTACCAGAAATGATAGACCCTGTCACCACAACCCCATGGCCTTTTTTGTTAAAGTACCTGTCAATATACATTCTAAAGACATCTCCATGGTCCTTTTCTTTAATTTCTGGGATCATTTGCTCAATTTCTTCAATCAACTCATCAATTCCTTGACCAGTAACAGATGAAACACTTACCACCGGAGGATTTTCTATATCATATTTTTCAACAAACTCCATAACCTCAAGTTTTGCCAGCTCTATCATTTCATTATCGGCAAGGTCTGCTTTTGTTATTACAATGATCGTATTCTTAACACCCAGCATTTTGATGATATTAAGATGCTCTAAGGTTTGCGGCATAATGCCGGCATCCATGGCAATAACGAGTAGTACCATATCAACTCCAAAGGCTCCGGCTACCATATTTTTTATAAAATCCTTATGACCGGATACATCCACAATACCGACAGAAGTCCCGGAAGGTAAATCCAGGTGTGAAAAACCCGGGTTTATGGTTATCCCGCGCTGTTTCTCTTCTTTATGAGTATCGCAATCAATACCCGTAAGCCGTTTTATTAGCGCTGTTTTACCATGGTCTACATGGCCGGCAGTTCCAATGATGATATGTTTATTCATTACAATAACTTTTATATTGCCGGTTTATCATCAAAGCTGCTTCTTCAACCTGTTTGTCGGTTAATGTCATCATATCAAACAAAATCATTCCCTTTCTGAGTATGCCAAGCAGGGGTTTTTCTTGTTTTAACAATCCCCAAAACATATTCTCCGCAAATTTCGCTTTTTCTTTGTTCGAAGAAGTTTTAATCTTCAGGACAACGGCAAAACTATTTATTTCCAGTCCCGGCAAGGAGCCGCCACCACTAGTTGCTTTATTTTCTATAATTTCAGAAGACATAGAATTGCTTTTAAGCAAAGTTTGCAGCTTTTCAGCTCTAATGTATAGTTCTTCCTTGGATTGACTCAACATTTTGTATAATGGCAGCTCATTCATAAAAGCATTATCATCCAAGTACTTTATACAAACTGACTCAAGTAGTGCAAGGGTCGTTTTTCCTACCCTGAGCGCCCTGGTCAAAGGATCTTTTTTCAATATATCAATAAAATGGCTTTTCCCAGCTATTATTCCTGATTGAGGCCCTCCAAGCAGCTTATCACCGCTAAAGCTAACCAAATCCACGCCTGTTGATAATGCTTCTTTAACGCAAGGTTCATCTATTAAAACAGGCAATTTGTTCTTTTTCAGAAGACCTGAACCCATATCATAAAAAACAGGCAGGTTACATTTTTTCCCCAACTGCACCAATTGGTCAAGTTCCACTTCCTTGGTAAAGCCATCTATATGGTAATTGGACGGATGAACCTTAAGCAAAGCGCTTGTATTGTCATTGATTTGCTTTTCATAATCTTGGATGTTGGTTCTATTGGTGGTTCCAACTTCAATCATTTTGCAACCCGATGCTTCCATAATATCCGGCATCCTAAATGAGCCTCCAATTTCAATGAGTTCTCCCCTGCTTATTATTACTTCTTTATCTTTTGCAAAGGCTTTAAGTATAAGCATTATGGCGGCTGCATTGTTATTTACAACCAAAATATCACCGGCGCCGGTTAAATATTTTAGTAGTTCCGTAACATGGGAATATCGCGAGCCTCTACTGCCTCTTTCAAGGTCAAATTCAAGATTGGAATAACCTTTTAATACTTCAAACGTTTCTTTTAATACATCTTCTCCCAAAGGCGACCTGCCTATGTTGGTGTGTATGATAATACCGGTAGCATTGATTACTGGTTTGAGCTTTTTTTTGAAAAGGTTTTCCAAGCTGTTTTCTATTTCTTTTACAATAATTGTAATATGAGGGGCCTGTTTCTTTTTCCTAAAACTTTCCAAGGTTAGTCTTATAAAATAAAGTACAATCTCCCGGTTGTAAGTATCAATAAGTTTTTTTATTTTGGCATGGCCGAGAAGTTTGTCAACCGAAGGTAAATTCGTTAGTATATTGTTGTCATCCATGAATGAAAGTTTTGACTTAGAAAACAAAGGGAGTAGAAATAAACTAACTCCTAAAACCCTTTGCAAATAATATTTTTATTCTCTATGTCTTTAGCAGTCTTCCTAATAACGACATCCATAAAGGTAGTATATTATTCTTTACAAAAGGCTCTTTTGCTAAAATTACTAAAGAAATATAATTTTCTTAAATACTAAAAAGGTTTTATAATTTGTTTAAATTTGAACGGACAATATGTAAAAAAATTATCAAATACTATTTTTCAAATACAATTAATTCATAATTAATACTTACCGTGAACGCAAAACAGAAGACAAATACAGCTATATTGCCCCCATGAGCGAGGTAAAAGAAAATGATTACAACTTAAACATACCCCGTTATGTGGATACCTTTGAAGAAGAGGAACCCATTAACCTGGAAGCCACAGTCAAAGAATTGCAACAAATTGATAAAGATATGACTGAAACCGACAAAACCATTGCTGAATTTTGCGAAGAACTTGGAATTGAAAAACCGTTTTGAATAACTCAAAATCAACGATCATGAGCCAATCATTATCACAAATGTATGTTCATTTAATTTACGGGACGAAAAACAAGTTTCCTTTTTTAAAGAATGAAATTCGTGACCGTATGCATGCATACAAGGCAGGTACTCTGAAAAAATATGAAAGTTCTGCTATTGTAATAAATTCAGTAGAAGACCATGTGCATATAATGTTTCGTTTATCGAAAAACTATGCATTAGCTAAAGTAGTAGAAGAAATAAAGAAGCAGTCGTCAAAATGGATGAAACAAATTGAGGGGGGCGATTCTAATTTTGCGTGGCAAGACGGGTATGCAGCCTTTTCTGTCAGTCCATCTAAGTTGGAGGTGGTGAAGCGATACATACAAAACCAGGCTGAGCATCATAAAAAAGTGGGATTTAAGGAAGAGGTAGAAGAGTTTATGAAAAAGCAAGGTGTGGTACATTATGATGCAAAGTTTTTTTGGGAATAGATGAAATTTCTTCCAGCCTTACAGGCTGTGGGACTTACGTTCTTTCAATTACCGTAGGCGGTGCCCACGGCTGTGTTGT
>CAZJDA010000013.1:0-69879 GCA_964544705.1 uncultured Bacteroidales bacterium | reverse complement strand
AGGGCAGCGCCCTGGGCAATAAAACGAAACCAATAGCTTGAAAGGCTTAGACAAAATTGTGCCGAGCCGAGGTGCAGGCGCTAATAACAAATAACACCTCCCAGCCTTACAAGCTGTGGGACTTACGTTCTTTCAATTACCGTAGGCGGTGCCCACGGCTGTGTTGTTAGAGGCTTTCAGCCTCTCCCGGGATATTGCAGCTCCCGTGGGGTTAGGGATTCGAGGTAAGTGTTGCCGCCCGCGGTAGAGTGGATTTAGGGTAAGTGCAGGCTTTACCCTGGAAGTGAGTGAAAGGAAATAAAAAGGCCAGGTATCACAGCTGAAAGCAGATGCATATTTTACGAGGAAAATTAATGAGCAAAAGAACAGAAGTTCAAAGGCTGTAACCGAAAATAAAGGTGCAGGCTATGAATTGGCAAATCGGGAAAAGCCCGGGAGGTTAAAACGCCAAAAAGCAGGGCATGCCTCTTGGGCAAACAACAGGCAGCAAACAAAAAAAACCTACGAGGTTGTGCCTCAAAACATAAAAAGCCTGAAAGGCTTTGACAACACAACCCAGGGCAGCGCCCTGGGCAATAAAACGAAACCAATAGCTTGAAAGGCTTAGACAAAGTGGTATTGGGGAGGAGGAGTAAAAATTAAAAAAAGTCTATGCCCATAAAAGTAGGTATTTGGAATTATTTTTTTCTAAAGCAGAGAGAGCAGGAATCGAACCTGCCACAGCCGGTGTTATCCGTCTGCTATTGGTTTTGAAGACCAACTGGAACACCAGTCCCGACCTCTCTAAAAAAAGAAGGTTTCCAAAAAGTCCCGAAAACGACTATTTAGTGTCTGCAAGAAAAGCCCAACTTCTGCGTTATGCTCGTCTGAAAAATCCTCATTTACAACAGTAAATTCCGGTATTTTCAGACTTCGCAAGCCTTGAATTTGGACTTTTCTTATCAGACACTTTGGTTTTCTTGCAACCATTATTTAGTGAAGGGGGGAGTTTGTTAATAACCTAGTGTATTGGTATTTAACTTTTTAGGATTCTATGAGAATCACTCACCCCTTCATTTCCTGGACACCCTCTTTTACAAATATGCAAATATTTTTTTATTTAACCAATAATAACTTTTTATACCCTATAGTACCATTGATCGTATATCTTAAGATGTACATCCCGGGTTCTGCAATATTTCCATCTTGACGGGTATTCCAAGTAGTAGAATAAGAACCTGGCGTTTGTTTTGTATCAACCAATCTTTTCATCAATCTTCCGTTGATGTCAATAATATCAAACACAACATAAGAAGTTTTGTTAATATTATATTGAATTGTTGTTGATGAAGAAAAAGGATTCGGGTAATTTTTAACATCCTCTCCTTGCGCCAATTGTGCTATAGAAATAGGTGGTTGATAGGTGATATCAAGAAAATAATTGATCATTTCACTGAGTAAAAAGTTTTTATTATTCAAGTGGCCACCATTTTTGAAAGCGCCTAGTACTACTGTTGAAGAAATAGCCTTATAATTATTATGAGCATAATAATACATTCTTCCTTTATATTCCTCGGAGACAAAAAACGTTTCTGCACCAGAGCTTTTCAAATCATCCACCATGTAATGGGGGCTTGAACCACCAGCATAAATAAAAGATGAATTTTCCATAAAGGATGAATTATCTGCCAATAGCGAATCTACTTCATAATCAGAACCATCGCTTCCAAGCAGCACACCTAAATAATCCAGCAAGGAAGTATATTGCAAGTCTTTTCCTAAGTCAGCGTTTTCAATATATAAATTTCCTCCTTGTGAGAGGTAATTTATGAGCTTGTCCTGTTCTGTTGCGTTTACAGAACCGGGAGGGGTAGCCCCTCAACTAAGGCAATAACACCCGAGGGTGAGTAAAACAATGTCATAATCCGTTAGATTATTGGGAACATCATAAGCTGTTTCAAATTCAATGCCAGAATTCTGCAATATTCTTTCTATAGCAACATTGGGTTCTATAGCTTGACCTGTTTCAGGGTCATTGATCGTTGCAATACCATTGTCTTTATCGATCACCAGTACAGAATAATCAAAATTAGGTTCTATTCTCACGAAAGTGCCATAATGAGTATTGTTGGCTGGGTAATCATCATCTTCGGATTCAACAGTAGCATATAATACTGTGTTGTAGCAAGTGTCTGGAATCCAGGAGAAATCAATTTCATTTGTTTCACCGGAATAAAGCGGTTCACTCACCATAACACTATCGATCTTCGTGCCGGTAAATTCATCAAATAAAGCAACTTTGTAGCTCGTTTGAACTTGCAAGCCTGAGTTTTTTACCGAAACTGTCCAATTATTTAAAACATCTTGGTCAACATTGTAGGGCCCATTAATAGCTGTAACTGCCATATCTTCATCAAGCAATACGGTTACTGTCAAATCATAGACGTTCCAATCATACCAAGAATCTGTTGATGGCCCCCAAGACCTGAATTTGAATTGCACATTCTGGCCTCCAAATGCAGAGATGTCAAGAGGTAATTCTGTTCCTCCTTGAGAACCCCAATCGCCGTTTACGCATTCATAATCCCATAAAACCGTTTCATTGCCTCCATGCAACAAGGAAATTTCACTTTGTTCAGTAGTTACCGATGAATAGATATCCAGGTACTGGTTTACTATCAACTCACCGGCAGCGTTAGGGAGTGAAATAACGGGGCTTACGGCTTCCTGGTCATAATTTGTAATAACAGGATACCATGTCATCATTAGTTTTCCTGGGGCTATACTCCAATGGTCATCCATTGTCCAACCCGGCGGATCGTCATCAAAGGTTTCTTCCCAGTGTATAACCTGGGAAATTGCCGGAGCTTTTAAAAACAGCACCAGCAAGGTTAAATAAATAATTTTTTGCTTCATACGTTGAATTTTAGTTTAACACCTAAACAAATGTAGTTATTTATATTTATTTATACAAATTTAGGATAGAATTTGTTTAATGCCGATATGTATTCAATTGTGTGATTGGTTCAATTCAGCCTGCAATAAAGGGTCAGTAATATTCTCTGAATGCTTTTCATTGCACTCTAATCACTTCACACAAGTATTATTTGAACTGGCAGCAGCTTCTCATCAAATAATACTTGTGTGAATTTTAATTTTTAATAAGTTTGGTTTTGAAGGTATGTTGCTTGCCTATATAATTTACAAAATACATACCTTTGTTAAGGAATGCAACATCGGTTTTAGGCTTTTTCCCGAAAACCCTGTTGTTTAAAACCAATTGCCCTTTGGTATCATATATTTTTAACTCACCATCCAGAAGTTTATATGTGCTGATAACAAAGTAATCTGTAGCAGGATTTGGTGAAATTGAAACTTCATCCTGTTTTTTTTCACGAATTTTGGATATGCCTGTAGTAGTTCCATAAACAATAAATGGCATGCCTTGCTGTGTATAAGTTCCTGCATCAACCATGTCTTCCCACCCGTTCGTGCCAAAATGCATGCCATCACCAGTTGTTGTGCTTCCAACAATAGAAACAAATGGTTGCCATGGCCCGGAAAGCAGTTCACCGTCAGAAGACCAATCAATCCAATATATCCCTGTCCCTAATGTGATAGCATTACTGTCACCAAAATTGCAGATATTATACATAATAGGCCGTTCATTATTATCTATAGATTCTGAAGCAGTTCTGTAAACACCTGTCCAGAATGAAGCGCTTAGCATGTTTTCAGAAGTGAAATCATAGGTTATTGTTCCACTATCCGGAGCTCCAGACCAGATTTTAAAATCAACATACTCTATGGTACTTACTGTGTCTGATCCTGTTTGATAATTGTAAAAACCAAATCCGGAAATATCCCATTCTTCATCATCCGGAACAGTAAACTGATCTGCGTTTCTATATCCAATAAGATTACTTGTATTGTAACCATAATCCTGCATCCCCAGATTCTGTTGTACGGCGGATACATCTGCACCATTAAATCCTGCATCGGTATGAGTAACTATTGGGCCATTATTAAAAAGGGTATCACCAATAATGACTCCAGAAACCACTGCAACCTTTTCATTATTAGTAGGATCCACATCACCTGGGATGCTTGCAGTAGCAATTAATTGATAATGGTAGTTATTGCTTAAATCCAATGTTTTAGAAAATGTAAATTCAACTGTTTCCAGAGTGTTTATTGGATATGCCCCATAGCTTTCAAACGTTTGTGACGCAGTATCGATCAATATTCCTGAATCAACCAAATATAGTTCATAATTCAGATTTAACCCGGCATCTATAGGTAAGCCCATATTTGTCAGCAATATCTTAACCTCCTCCGAGCTGGACAGCAGGCCGCTTTGTGGTGACAGGACACCTGTTACGGCAATATCAATGCCATCAGAAATTTGGGGAGGAGCAAAAGCGTATGTTGTGCCAGGCTCAATTTGCGAAAGTTCAGCCCTTTGGATATTATTGTTGGGGACAGTAGTTGAAATGGTTGCTCCACTATCTGAATCGGGGGTTACACTTATAAAAACCGTTGATGCATTTTCTTGTGAATTTATTCCTATGGAAGTGGTAGAATAGTTACTCCATCCGGCTGCATCAGACAGGTCATCATAAATGAACTCAATATGGTTATCTGACTCAAAAAGTTTTACTTGAAAATTCACATTTCCAGAACTATTGTATCTGCTCACCTGGTAATGCTCAATAGTTAGTATTTGATTTCCTGTTGCTCCATCCAATTGCATAAAGATCCCATCCCCAGCGCCACTGTTTGGAAACTGCAAATCATCCCATAAGGGAGCAAGCAGGTTGTAACAAGTAGCAGATTCGAGAGCGTTAGTTTCTTCATCTATTTGTTGTGCGCCAATATTGATGGTACCATTCGTATTAACAGAGAATTGCGTGTAAATAGTTCCATTATAGTTAAACTCAAAACCAATAGGTGTAATGTTTGTGCATCCATCATCCCAATCGTTTGGCAGCAATGGTGTACCTGTTGCATTAATGCTTTGGAAGGTGGTTGTGTTTTCTTCAAAGACATAATGCATTAATGCTTTTGTATTTTTTTTTTGATCTTGAGAACGTGAAAATATATTCTCCTTTTTTTGGGAAAATACATTCAATGCAATGATTGCAAGTATAAAAATAAGAATATTTTTCATGATGCGAATGTTAAATTTTAAAAGTGTTCTTTCATTTTCATTCAAAACGCTCAACTTAGGTGCCACACTAAAACAATCAGAAATTAATCCCTTGTTTGTTATTCGTGTATTTTTCTAAAAGATTGTATCTTAGTTTGATATATGCATCAACATATTGTTCCATTTTATTCCAGGTGAAGTTTGTAAGCATCTCTTTCGCTTTTGCGGGATTGTTCTTATATATTTTCAAGGCTTCTTCTTCTAATGTTTTCATCTCTTTTTCCGTTGCCCTTTCTAAGGAATCTCTTACGGGTTTTACATCTTTCCAGGCATCTTGCCATTTAAGGTACAATAAGTTATCAACAAAATCATATGCCCACCTGGCCGATTTATGGCTGAATTTATCCGGGTCATAAGTTTTATACAAAGGGTTGATTTTCGTAACACCGGTATAAACCGGCACATAGGGGCCAACAAATTCGTTGTCTTCATAGACCCAATAAACTCCACCAATAGCATCAGGAAGCCAAGAACGTAACTGTGCTACCATTCCAAATCCTCCTCTTGCCACATTCCGCCTCCAGTTGATATCCAGGAGTTTTCTCATGGCTTTGGTAGGAAAAGGTGTGGCTAAAGGGCTTAGCTCTGCTTTGCCGTCTTCGCCAATAATGTACCAATCAGGATCTGATGTCATGTCATAAATCGTACCTTTAAAAACAGAGCGCTGAAAAGCAATGATGTCCTTATAAGAGATTTTTTCCTTTGGTTTCACTGAAAAAGGGTAAAGGTCAAGGTCTTCAACGTATTGAATATATGGATTTTGAGCGTAGTATGGCGATTTAAGTTCCCTATCGGGATATTTTGTGTAATTGGGTGCATAAGTGGAATAAAACAGCCAAAAACGTCCTGTAGCCCATTCTCTTGGGATAGGAGAATACGTTTTTTGCCAGTGAAAAGGTTTGCCACTTTTTGGGTCATACCATCCTTTATCAATAGCAAACTGCATATAATTAGAAGATGCCATGCAATCATTACTGGTTGTATCAACATGTTTAATCGTACTCCAATTAGGAACCATAGCCACGTGATCATCGGGTATTCTTTTAGCTGCCCAAACAGCGCCAGGCTTTCCACTGTTTTTCTCCCATTTTCCAACCCCAAAAACCTCGAAAAGCCATACTTCATTAGGGTCTGCAATAGCAAGGCATTCAGACTCACCAAGGCAAGATGGCAGGAACCCGTATTCTTCCATTAACCTCCCGATCAATTTTACTGCTTCAACGGCAGTAGAACACCTTTGCAAAGCAAAAATCTCTGCTTGGCCTACAGTCATAATTTGGTCGCTTTCTTCTCTTTTGAATTTCATTGCTTCTCTTTGGCTCATGGTGCTTTCGCCAATAGCAAGCTGATACTCGTTTATATGTGGCAAGGCAGAATGGATATAAGAAAAAGTCTCTTTTACTTGAGGTATGTAACCAATCACATCACCAAAATCATCCAATGGCCGTTTTACATCTTGTATGCCCCAGTACACTGGAGCTTTAGCACCTTCAGGGAAAGTCATTCTTGGTATAACCCTAATGCGGCAATCAGCGCCACCATCAGAATGTGAAACGAGCACAGAGCCATCGGTTGTTGCATTTTTGCCTGCTACAATTACCGTGCATGCATCAGAAAATTGAATCAATAAGAAAATTGAAAACCCGAGTGTTAAAATTATTCTCTTCATGTTATGTGTTTTTATTTTGATAATAAATCTATTTCTAACCATTTTTCTAAGGTATGATAAATGCTGTCTTGCATATTTTTAGGAAAACTCCTGATGCGCGTTGTATGTGTGCCTTCCGGGTTGAACATGATAACTGCATTGTTTTTTTCTGACGGCTCAACAGCCGTGGAAGACCATGCATCATATTCGCCATAAATATAGAGCATATTATCGCCGCTATCTTTCAGCCAATTGGAGATATCCTTCATGGGTTCTGGATTAAAAGAATATTCAACACTTTTCGGCATGCTGAAATCAAAACGTATATTGGCCGTATCGTCCAGGTATTTTTTAAAAGGCTCTATTTCATAGCCATACATTCCTATTTCTGTCATAGCTTGGTAAAAGAATGGCCGTGTAGGCTCCATGCTGTTTTCTTCAATAAAAGAAAAACCTGCCACGCTGGTCCAGTAATCATAAAGCTCATGTGGAGAAGACTCATCACCGGGTATTTCATCGCACCTGGCATCCCACTGCCAGAATGCAAAACCAAATTCCAAAACATTAATATCATAGGCTTTTTTTCTTCCAAACCTAAACTCCCAATCTTTTGCCTTAGCAATAGAATCAAAGATAGGGAATATTTCATCCTTTCTTTGGAACATCATTTCTTGAAACGCTTTAATCTTTTGCCTGCATTCTTCATCACCAACGTTAGCGAGGAATTCATACACCCTTTCATCTTCGTCAGATAAGTTCAACGGGGCTACATAAGGCACGCTCACATCCACATCGTTGGGATAATATCTACGGTGAAATATAGTTGTTTGGCCTCCTTTGCTAATACCTATAGATACCCATTTGCCCGTATAATATTTTTTAAATGTTTGGATGATCTTGTGCTGGTCTGCAGCAGCTTGTTTTATGGTAAGGTATTCCCAAGGTATGCTATCAGGTTTAGAATCCTTAAAAAAACGATGTTCTATAATAAGCTGGTTGGCATCAAGCAATCGGGTTAATTCACACGGCTGGGTAGAAAACAAAGTATACCCCTCAAGTATCACAACCATAGGCTTATCAAAACCTTTATGAGAAAGGTATACACGTTGGGTAAATTTTTCTCCACCAGGGGTATTATGATTTATGGGTTGGGTAAATTGCATATCATAAGCTGCTTTGTACCCTTCAGCCGGCGTTTTCGCTTCAAAAGAGATATCTTCAATATTTTCAAGGATCTCTTTTAAGTTTTTTGTTGGTGTAAATGCCAAAAATAATGCTATTGTTATGGCAAACAATACAAATAGCAATGCTTTTCTTAATTTCATGGCAATATCTTTTTGATTAAACAAGATATGAGTATTCAAATTTGCAAAAAATTACTGATATAAATATTTATGAACAGGTAATTTTTGCAAATATATTTAGATAGCATCTACAAGAAAAGCCCAACTTCTGCGTTATGCTCGTCTGAAAAACCTTCATTTACAATAGTAAATTCAAGTGTTTTCAGACTTCGCAAGCTTTGAATTTGGACTTTTCTTATCAGCCTATTTGATTTTGATGCAAACACTAAATAGTCTTTGCATTAAAATTTAAGGCGTGCATTAAGCATCACTGTTCTCCCAGGCTGGGGCAACCTGGAATTATACCAACCTTCGCTACCACTCACAGATTCATCTAGGTGGCCATTGTTAAATACGAAGTTTTCGCCTGCGCTTGCATCACGATAACCGGGATGAAAATACTCAGCATCTAAGATATTATATACTTTTACTCCAAAAGATAACCCTTCAACCAACACATTATTATAAGTAATGAATCCATCAGAAACAAAATATGAGTCGATTTTATCTATGGGGTTGCTATCAACAGTCTCAATTTCATCTATCCATCTATTTTGTAAACTTAAAGAGAAGTTACGGGTAAAATATGCAGTAACGATTGCCTTCACTTTTAATGGCGCCATATTGCCTGTATTTACCCATCCTTTTTCATCATCCCTGTCTTCTTCTGATTCAATATAAGAAACATAAACATCACCTTTTAACCGATGAAGAAATGTAGCCGGTTTTTTCAATAAAACTTTTCCGGCATATTCCACACCGGTCATTTTCCTCTCACCAATGTTTTCTGCTCCTGCGATTACATCAAAACCTTGATTCATGAAAACATTTACACTGTTTGAAAAATTGCCCTGGGCATAAGCTATGGACCCTTCTATGGTTCTTATTTTTTCTGGTTTTAAATCAACGTTTGACAAACTTCCTTGCCACCCTCCATACAAAATACGGGCTGTAGGTTCTAAATAAGCCTGTCCATAGAATAGTTTTGTAATCAAACCATCAATTGGCTCCGCTACAACTCCCGCTCTTGGGTTTATAACATCCCCAAATATGCTGTTATCATCATACCTCAAGCCGGTAACAATATCAATAGATTCTACAGGTTTAAACTTGAATTGTCCATATACGCCTTTGTCTTGCATAACAAAATGATTATGCTGTGTAATTTCCCTTGCCGGCAAACTTGGGAACACATAATCTGCTGTCGAATCACTGGGAAAGAAAGGGCCATAATTCTCGTTATATGCTCCTTGAAGTGTCCTGCGATTAAATTTAACCCCAATATTGGCACTAAAAAACTCGTTGTGTGTATAAGCAAAATCCTGGAAGAATGATACTGCCTTATTGGTGGTTTGCCAATAGGAAGCGTCAACGCCACCGCTATACCTTTCAATAAACAGTGAGCTGGAAGGATGGCCGCTCTCACGGAACCTTATTAAGCTTTTGGAATTGACTTCTTTATTTGTACTCGGTATCATAAGTTTCTTTTCATACCGTGCATAGTAAGTATTTTCATCAAACCCCCAGCTTTTGGCATTCAACACTTTATCGCCAGGCCACTCTGCCCCGTACCCCGATTCATAAACAAAATTTATGAACCCAACTGAAAGGCCTTTGTAGCTTATTGAACCAGAGGTGAAGTGCGATTGTATGGGGCTTTGGTAACCGATATAGTCAGTATTTCTGAATGGAGCCCATAAGTTCACTGTATCATTAAACAAACGGGAATCAAGGGCTGGAGTTCTATTTACCAAATCAGGCCCGTCAGAGCTATACACCCTGCCAGAAAAAATTAACTTCATGTCATTAATTGTTTGATTAAAGTTTACATCCGTGACGTATGTGTTGTTTTGTCCTGCATTCATTGATACCGTAGACTTTCCTTTCTTTTTTGTGATGATATTTATTACCCCGGCAAAAGCGTTTGGCCCATAAATAGCGGAAGCAGGGCCATAAACGACTTCTATTTGCTGAATATTGGATAAAGGGTACATGGCAAATAAATTCATATTGTTGCTATACAAGTGATTCATAGCAATACCATCAATCATAAGGAGCATCTGGTCACTTGTTTCTTTCCTGTAACCCCTGGCATATAGGTAGTAATTATCATCGCCAAAAGCACGGGAAAGGTCAAAACCAGGCAAATCATTTAGCACATCGTACATTTCGATATATCCTCTTTCTTCAATATCCTGCTCCGTGATGATCAATATCGTGGCAGGCGCACGGTTGAGCGATTCCTCTATATTAGAAGCCGAGGAAATAGAAACATTCATAAGCTCTTCTAAAGACATATCATATATGTCAACAGAGTCTTTTTCTTGTGAGAATAATAAGGTTGGTAGAAATACGGCTACCATTAAAATACTCACATTTTTGATTAGTTTTGTAAATCTTGATTTCATAAGCGCTCCAGTTTAATTAAACAATAAATCATTATTTTACCCCATTTATCTTACAATTTAATAAAAAAATACGCAATTTCCAAATAATAAATTATATTGATATGTTCTTTTCTGAATATTAGGTGAATAGTTTTTCAACCATAGCATTAAATTCATCTTCTTTTAATGGTTTGGTCAAGTATTCATCAAGCCCTTCGGCCATATACCTTTCCCTGTCGCCTTCAAAGGCATTAGCGCTTAATCCTACAATTGGCGGGAGCTTGGAATACTTTTTCTTGAGTTTTTTGGTAGCTTCCACCCCATTCAACACAGGCATTTGTATATCCATGAGAACAAGGTCAAACTTAGCAGGGTCAAATATTTCCAATGCTTTAAGCCCGTTTTCTGCAATAGTAATGTTATGTCCTAAAGAAGAAAGTAGGAGTTTAAAAACTTTTTGATTGACTTTTACATCCTCAACTAAAAGAATATTAAGGCTTTTTTTGTACTGTTCCTTTTTTGTTTCAATAATAGGTTGAACGTCTTTTTCACCAGTCTTTTCAGCCAGGAAAGTAAACCAGAAAGTGCTTCCTTTTCCCGGTTCACTGTTTACACCAATTTCACCTCCATGCAATTGGGCCAATTCCTTGCATATTGAGAGCCCCAGGCCGGTTCCCTCATATTGGATGAAATCCTGGCCATCAATTTGTGAAAAAGGTTCAAATAGTTTTTTTTGCTTGTTACTGGAAATTCCTTTTCCTGTATCTGAAATGCTAATCTTTATCGTAACTTTAGATTCATCTAAAGTGGATAATTTTTCCATGTGCATCGTAATTTTTCCTTTTGCTGTGAATTTTACTGCATTTGAAACAAGATTGTTAATGATTTGAGTTAAGCGGTTTTCGTCGGCTTTGATATATCTTGGTAATGTAGCGTCAATTTCATAATCGAACTTGATAGATTTGAAGCAGATGCTTTTAAAAAGTTTATGAGCATTAATTATTAGTGTTTCAAGTTGGAAAACTTGGGTTTTAAGCTGCATTTTCCCAGCTTCTATTTTTGAGAAGTCGAGCACATTGTTAATAATCACCCGCAAATTCTCACCCGATTGGAAGATGGTATTCAAATAGTCCTTTTGATCTGTATTAAGCTTTGTTTTGCTTAAAACATCAACCATGCCCAGTATACCTGTTAGGGGAGTCCTGATTTCATGGCTCATATTGGCGAGGAAGTTTTGTTTAAATTTAAGCGATTCCTCTGCAATTGCAATTTCCTTTTCGAGTTTTTCCTTGATTAATCGTTCATTTTCTGCTTGTTTCTGTTGGGAAATATCTTCAAACGTAACAATAACTTGACTAAGTTCCTTGGTTTTCGGATTGAAAACAGGAATCGAATTGATGCTAATCCACCGGTATTCGTTAATTTCATGGATGGTGACACCCATAATGAAGTTATAAACAGGTTTTAAGGTTTTTAACGTAATAGAAATTGGATGCTCCTCACCAGGAAGCGTATTCCCCTCTTCATCAATAGCTTTCCATCTTGGGTCAAAATAGGTTTTTCCGTAGAGTTGGTCGATTGTTAATCCCAAAATATTGGCAGCTGCTTCATTGGAATAAATAACTTCTCCTTTGTTATTATGGTAAACCACACCTTGCGCCATGTTTTCAAAAAGGAGCCTGTGCTTTTCTTCGCTTGCTTCGGCTTTTTCTTTGGCCAATTTTAATTTCTTCTCATATTCCTTCGTTTGCGTAACATCTTCAACAATTCCTTCCAAAATTGTTTTTCCTTGCTCATCTTCAATTTCCTGTAAATATAGATTGGCATAGAAAATTTCCCCATCTTTTCGCTTATATACATTTTGAAATTTTGAAATTTTAATTTTCGAAGTTTGGCTCACAACCTCAACTCTTTTGGGCGGTTTAGCATAAATCTGCTGGGCAATGTTTGTGATTGAATGTACAACTTGAGTGGGCGTATCATATCCCAGCATGTTTGCAAGCGCTTGATTTACTTCAATAAATCTACCTTTTTTTGTTGAACGGAAAATACCCAGTGGAGCTCCTTCAAAAATGGTGCGGTATTTCTTTTCATTTTCCTCCGCCTTCTCTTTCGCAAGTATTAGCGCCTTTTCAGTATTCTTCTGTTCTGTAATATCTCTGAATTCAACAACCCTCATTATTTTTCCCTGGTATGGAATATTCCTGGCTTCAAGCCTGAGGGGGTATTCTTCTCCATTTTTCCTCCGCCCGGCAGCTTCATAAGGTTTTTCATATCCACGCAAGATATTGCTCATCACCAAATCCCTTGTGCTTTCTGAAATAAGGAGTAACCCGTCCATACCTATCAGTTCATCAAGAGAATAGCCTGTGATACCAGATAACCCCTGGTTGCAATCCATGATTATTCCTTTGTCATGAATAGCAATTCCCCCAAACGAAGCATTATGGAGCGCTTTGAACCGTTTTTCGCTTTCTTCGGCCTTTTCTTTTGCTTCAATTAGTTCACGCTCAAATTGCTTCTGCTTAAATTTGTTGTGGGCATATTCCATTAAAATGGTTAATTCCTTGATGTCGTTTTCATTATAATCTTCCTCTTTGTTTCCAACAGCTATAATGGCTATAATTTTCCCTTGATCAAAATAGGGTATGCTTAGGTAGTTATGAACCGCCACATGTCCTCCAGGTGTTCCTCTTTTCAATGGGTTATCGGCTTTGTAATCATTGATGATAAAAGGTTTTCTTTGCTTGATTACTTCTCCCCATATCCCGGTTTTTTCTACTTCAAATTCTACAAATTTTTCTTTTACTTCACAAATTTCCATAGCAGAAGCTGACCACGCATGAATGCGCACAATTGTTTCCTCATCATTCAAAAATCCTAAGAACCCAATTTTACTATTGCAAATTTCCAACGACCGTTCTAAAATGTAATCGTAAATGTCTTCAATGTTTATTTGCGACATTTGATTCAACTCATAAAGTATTTTTAAGCGTTTTGAGTGTTGCAATAAGAATTTTTCTGTCTGCCGGTGTTTGGTGATTTCCAAGTAAGCTCCTACAATTCCTGATGGTTTGTTGTGTTGATTACAAAAGATTGATTTCGTGGTAACAATATTTTTTATGTTGCCATTTTTATCTTCAAACTTGAATTCATATTCATGATGTTTCTTTTTGCCCTGGAGCATTTCCAGGTCGGCATCCCGGAATTTCTTCGCCAGATCCTGTGGCCATATATCAACATCTGTTTTCCCAATAATTTGTCTTCCTGTTATACCTATAAAATCTTCATAGGCAGGGTTACAGCCAATATATTTTCCTTCACTATCTTTGTAGAATACCGGTATTGGCAAATGTTCAACCAATGCATTGGTAAAGTTGAGTTGTTTCTTGTATTTTCCTTCATTTTCCAGTGCCAACTCGCTTGCTTTCTTCAATTGTTCATTTGAAGATTTGTATTCTTCGTTAATAGATAAATATTCCCGGTTCAGATTAGCATAATCATCAATTTGCTTTTTTAACTGCCTTTCGGTTTCTTTGATATGGGTAATATCTTTAACATAAGCAATATACTCGTCATCAGATAATTTAATCGTATCAAGGACAACATCTATTATTGTTTTATCTTTTCTTATAAATTGTATTTCAGTATTTTGTATTTCGCCTGTTTGTTGTAATTTTCTAAAATGCTCTAAGCCAATATTCACTTTATCAGCCGGTAGTATCTGGGGAATGGATAGCTGTAACATCTCTTCTTGCGAGTATCCTAAAAGTTTGCATACTACGGGGTTAACAAAAGTATATTTCCCTTCAGAATCAGCTATAAAAATGGCAATAGGTGAGTTAATAATATAAGCCTTGAATTTTCTTTCACTTTCTTTGAGGGATTCATAAATTTTTTGAAAATTCTTAAACTTATTTTGTTCAGTAATGTCCCTTATGCTTGTTCTTACACCAATAAACTGGCCGTTTTTGTGTACAGGTTGGCTGCATAAGTTTACATACCGGGTTTGTTTACCTGTATTGATGACCCTAAGTTCCAAGTCATTGATAGCTTCCTTGTTCAATGCTTTTTTGATAGATGCTTGGGCTTTTTGAAAGTCGTCTGGGTGGATGAAATCTTTTGGTGAGATTTTGCCATTAATCCAATCAGTGCTTTTAAAACCGGTTATCTTTTCAAAAGCTTGGTTCACATAAGTTATTTTTCCATCTGGTGCTCTGAATACTTCCCAATCGAAAGTATTATCGGCTATTGTTTTATAAAATTCAACCTCTTTTTCGAGTTTATTGATTTTTTCTTGCAGCTCTATATTAACATTTCTTTCCATAAAGTTTTTCAATTAAACACATTATCAAACCAATCCTATATCAATAACAATATAAACCTTTATTGCTTAGGTTTTATAGTGATACTTAGGTAAAAAACTTTTATGTGCTATTTTTCACCATTTCCATTTGTATCAAAAAGGAAACAATAAAGCTACAATTTTTCTAAATAAGTCGCAAATGTTTTATTTGAATATATGGATTATATTTTGTGCGTCAAGGATTTGAATGCATGAAAGGCAAATTTCCCAACCAGGAAAACCTAAGACATGACGCCCAACAAATTAATAATGAGCTAATTACAATACTTAAAAGCATTTGTATTTTCTGGTATATTTATCGGTTGCCTTTTCAGCATTGCCGGGTTCAATATTTCTCTTCAACAAAAGTCTGGTCAGTTATTGGTGGCCTCACATACCTTTTAGACATATCACGGGGTGGCAATTTTACAGGATCTGGTGTTAAATCTTTATAATTGATCATACTGAGCAGATGGCTGATACAATTCAATCGTGCCTTTCTCTTGCTATCGGCTTTTACTACATACCAAGGTGATATTTTGGTGTCGGTATAAGAAAACATTTCATCTTTGGCTTTGGAATATTCTACCCATTTTTCCCTGGATTTTAAATCCATTGGGCTTAGCTTCCACCGGCGCGTGGGGTCGTCGATCCTTTTCTGGAAGCGCCTTTCTTGCTCTTTATCGCTTACCGAGAACCAGTATTTGATCAAGATGATGCCTGAACGTATGATCATTTGCTCAAAGCGTGGGCAAGCCCTTAGAAATTCCCAATATTGGCTTTCTGTGCAAAACCCCATTACCTTTTCCACGCCTGCCCTGTTGTACCAGCTCCGGTCAAACAACACGATTTCACCGGCAGCAGGAAGATGTTGCACATACCTTTGAAAATACCATTGCGTTTTTTCGCGGTCGCTCGGAGTGCCAAGCGCTACAACCCTGCATATACGAGGGTTCAACTTTTGTGTAATCCTTTTTATCGTACCTCCTTTACCGGCGGCGTCCCTTCCTTCAAAGATTACTACTACCCTCAAGCCTTTTTGCTTTACCCATTCTTGCAGCTTTACCAGCTCTATCTGCAGTTTGGCCAGTTCTTTTTCGTAAAACTTCCTGGATATTTTGGATTTTTCTTTTTCCTCATTTTTCTTTTTGGATTCCTTATTCTTAGTCATAGTAGATTAAGTTGAGAGGTTTATTTCCATAAAGTTAATAATTTTCTTTAAAAACCCAAATTATATATATAAAATTAAAACTTGTAATATTGCCAAACTTCGGCAAAGCCTTGTATGCCAATTTTAAAATTACATCGACACAGGTTTTCGGTTACGACTTTCATGACTATTTTCAAAGCAAAAAAATCACACAACCACTACTTCCCCAAGCCTTCATTGCCGGCATCCAGGACAAATTTCCAGTTGCCGTCTTTTTGCTTTTCCCAGATCGTAACGTAAGTCCCGGCAGTAATCTTTTCCTTGTTGCCCGGTTGCAATACTTTGTATTGATAATAACCGTAAGTATAGCCCAAATCACCTGATGCAGCCAGCTTGGCAAAAACAGGTTGCCAGGTCAGGCTGTTGCTGTCCGGGTTAGATTCATACATGGCCGTTATGGCAGCTTTTCCTTTTATAGGGTGATGGTGATCTTTTAATATCACTGCATCTTCTGCGCAATATTCAATAAATGCTGCCTGGTAACAATTGGTTGCCGAATAGGCAGAGAATGCGCTATCAATGTCAATTAGCTCGTCAGTCTTTGGGTTCCTTTGGTTACCCGAAGGAGCACAGGATAAAAAAATCATGGTACAAACACCAATGAATATGAATATTCGCATACACAAAGATTTAGACACAAACTACTGAATTTTCTTCACCATATCCGTTAGGGACATATTTATCAGCTTCAGGTTCATTGACCCAGGTTTTGCCATCAACGAGGTAACGGAACTGGTATTCCTTATTTTTTTGCAGATTAACCTCCGCTTTGAATTCACCGTTTTTAAGCTTTTTCATGGGGGTGCTGTTGTGTTTCCATTCGTTAAAATCGCCGGAAACGAAGACTTTTTTTGCATTTTGTGCCATATCTTTCGGAAGCCTGAATGTAACCTTGCAGGTAGGTTTGCTTTTGAAACACTCTTTTTTTATGCTCATAATATTTTGGTTTTTAGAATAAAACAATGAATTGCAAATTTACGCTAAAAAACTATATGCTTGTGCAAACTTTGCGAAGAATTTTTTAAGGGAAGGTTAATTTTCTAAAATACCCATATGACACCTAAGTTGAGCGGTTTGAACGTAGTGAAAAAGCGCTTTCCGCCAGCTGGCGGATAATCCCGATTTAGAAATTGTCGGTTTTCACCGAATAGGTGAGGTGAAAAGCATACAATTTCTTTATCGTGAGCGAAAATCGCTCAATTTGGGTGACATTCAAATAATCCGTTAATATTAAAGCAAGAAAAATTGCCCCGCTACTTACATATTTATAAAATAGGGGGCAAGCAATCTATCCTAAGAAAAACTCTTATCGATAATATTATGAAGATAACACAATTTTACAGTTACTGCAATTGCAACTTCTCCACTTTCACGCCGCTTTTTGTGCGGAATTTTATAAAGTAAACGCCTGCCGGGTTATTGCCCAGGTTAAATGTATAAAAGACTGTGCCGTTTTGAGGTTGCAGGTCTTTGCTATAAACCAAGCTTCCCTGGATGTTGAATACACTTATGTTCGCTTCTTCGGTTATATCCCCGGCTTTCACGTATACCTCTCCACCTGATGGGTTAGGGAAAAGCATAAAACCAGGCTCATTCAATACTTTTTCAACTGATACCTGGCTGCCGCTTAACGTTAGGTTCATAGCATCATTTTTAGACATTTCGTCATTCTCCATGAAAACAACTACCGTAAAAATATCATCAAGGGTGGCATCTGAAAAATCATACGTGTTAGAAAGCTGGTGGGTAATGGTTTCCCCTGCTGCAATAGACTGGGATATTTCCTCGCTATAGATTTCTTCATCCTGGTAATAATATGCCAACTGGAATTCATTAACCGTTTGGGTACCAAAATTCTCAATTTCAACGGAAAGCTGCGCATCTTCCACCAAAACAGGATCTGGCAAGATCACACTATTGATACCAATATCATAAAAATCTGCCAAACGCTCATTGCTTTCTGATACCAGGTATGAATGGATCCTGTAATGCGGTTCTGTGTGAGAGGAACCATTATACCCGGTGTTCAAATAATTGATGTATTCATACAAAACATAATCCAGGTCAATATTGCTCCCCGGTGTAATATAATCTCCCAGTTCATAATGGTTGGGGATAACCTGCTGCCCGGGGCACCAACCTGCCCTGTCGTACTCCCACGTGCCGTATTGTGGAGAGCATGGATTGTCTTCACAATCATCTTTCCAGAGGTCTTGTTCAAAAGTTTCGGAGCCATCAACCCAGATATGGTGTATAAAATGGGAAAATTCCGCTGCATTATCCGTGTTTCCCTGCCCGTGCCCGGAGGTGGTAAGCCTTATCCTGGCGTCTTCGGCATTTTCTTCAATAGCCATGGATTTAACAGGCAGGTCATAAGAATAGGCCGTGTCGCCGTATATGAGGTAGTCGGTATTCCAGAGTTTATCAATTTTTGAGTAAGGATAGTCAGGAGTACCTTCATTGTATTCAAACTCAATGGTAACGAGCCACCCAGAAGCGCCCCATACCTGCACGTAAGAATTAATTTCCACTTCTCCTTTCAGCAGCGACCTGAAATCTGTAACATCTATCGTCCATGGGCCGCAAGCTACACGATAAGGAGTGATATACCTGCCAATCTCATAGCTTTCGCCGTCTTTTATCAAAGTAATCTTTGCCGGCTGGTCCCATGGGTCACATCCAGTTGCCGGGCAATCAAGGGTTACATGCATTAAGATCGATTCATAAGCGCTGTTGTCTTCAGGAAGGTAAAATTTTTTGCTGTGGGATTGCCCGTTGCTCCCAAAATCATGTTGCACCTGGTAAAACGGGGTAATCGTATTGGATCTGTAAATATACATTTCCGCTGTATCGTTAGAAGGGTCATTATCTCCCGGCAATGAAGTAAAAGCCGTAATCTTCACGGTATCTTCATCAAGCAAATTGGCTACCCTGGTAAAATTATACGATAAGCTTTCAAAAGCAGCAAGCGGGTTATTCACTGTTTCGGTATAGATTTCCCCATCGTTGACCTGGTAAGAAACATCAAAACTCGTAGGTTCATCAAACGCATAGTTCATAACGGAAACTTCAACAATCTCGTGGCTGTTCCATTCCGGCCCTGAATAGGGTTTTAAAATGGTCCTTACGCCAATATCATTGGAATACAACTCGTAACCATTCACCCAGCAATTGGCAGCATCCATGTTTGTTAAGGTTCCATCGTGCCCATTGGGTGTGAGGTCAGAAACGGAGGAACCTGACCCTTCGTCAAAGGTGTAATATGCTACCAGTCCAGTTTCAGAGCCTGTATATTCGGTGGTCATATTATCTGCAATTTCTTGTGCGTCCTTAGCGTGATCCCATATCCTGACTTCATCGATTTTCCCGTCAAAAACTCTTCCGGTAAAATCACCGCTCTCTCCTATCCTGAGGTCAAAATCGGAAGGTGTAATAGGGTCGCCCGAGGAAACCGTGTTTTGCAAAGCGCCATTGATGTATATTTTCAGTTCCGTACCGGTGTAAACACCAGCCAGGTGATACCATACGCCTTCCACCATCACGGGCTGCGAGCCTACTTCCGGCCATCCGCCATTGCCTATTACAAGCTGGGCAATGCCATCGTTACCGCAGCGCAAAACATAACCGCTGGAACCGCTATCGCCATCACCGTCTTTGCCAATAATAGTCCCTGCCCATGCTTGTGGTTTCCATTCATTGGCATTAATCCATGCTTCTAAGGTGAATTCACTATTCATGTTGAGCTGTGCATCATGGGGAACCAAGACAAAATCATCATCCCCATCAAATTCAAGTGCGTAATTTGTTTGTGCTTGCATCAAGTTGCAAGACATCAATAAAACAAAAAGTGTAATCGTTAGTTTTTTCATGATCATTATATTTTAGGTTAATCAATAATATAAATTCTTTCGTATATCTCATTATCAAAAGAAATGATATAGGTCCCGGCATTAAGACCGGAAATATCAATGCTTTTTGAGTAAGGCGTTATTTCATACGTCCTGGTGATTTGCCCGTAAATATTGAATAGCCGGGCTTTAGAATATTTTGCTGGTAAGTTTTTGATGTAAACCTTATCTTTTGCAGGATTCGGATATAGTTGAATGCCGGTAGATTTTTCTACCATCGTGGTTTTTGCCGGCGGGGCAATGTTCTCATCTCCAACACCAATGCAGTAATACATGTTGTTCTGCAAAGAAACGTGGTTGAATGTTACAATATCCCCGTTTTTTGCATTGGCACAGCAGCAAGCTTGGTAATCCTGGTCAGTAGAAGCCCTTTTAAACAACGTATAGTATGAAACATCTTTATCAGATGGCAACTCGGCGCCACCACCTGCAGCATTAGACAGGTCAAAAAGCATATCGGAATGGATATTTCCTGCTTTGTTCATGTACCATTCCCTTGCTGTTCTCTCAAAACTTGTTGGTATTCCCGAACCCAAACCATCGGTTGTAACCCCGCTGCCACTATTATGGCCAAAAACAACGTATTGTGGCTTCTTGAACTCAATATCCGTAAGCAACGTAAGCCCATTTGTCGTAACTGCATAAGGGCCTGTATCTTCGCCTTTCCCGGGCCAGGCAGCAGCCAACCCGGACATCTGGCTCAAGTTTTCATCACCAACAGGTGCATAAGAAGATTCCCATGCCCAGTATTCATCGTCATCGATCATAACGGTTCCGTCATTTCCATGGGATGACAGGTCAGGTAGTGAAACACCGCCTGAAACATCAAAATCATAGTATGCTAACAGCCCTGTTTCATCGCCATTAAGGCGTTTGAACATGGTTTCATTGATCTGTTCTTCTGTACGAGCAACATTCCAGACTTTAACTTCGTCAATATGCCCGAAATATTGAAGCGAGTAAATATCCCAAGGAGCCGTGCCAATGATAAGTGCATTGCTGTTAGAACCAATTGGGGTGTTAGGAACGCTTATTTCATCTACTTTAACCCCGTTGATATAGGCTGCCATAACATCTCCAGCCTTGAATGTTGTTGTAAGGTGTATCCAAGAGGAATCCAGGGGCATGGTTCCTGCCTTGATCTCATTCTGCCCGGGATTAAAAATTTCCGAATAACATTGCAATAGCTCCATTCCCATTACATAGCCATTATCAAACTGGTCAGTCATCTTTCCAATGACTTTTTGGTTCCAACCGGCATCAAATACCCTTATCCATGCTTCAAGGGTAAGTTCATTGCCGGTATTAAAATCACTGCTATTGCCGCAATCGATGTACAAAGGAGGGTATTCGCCACCTTGGTTCCATGCCATATAATCAAAATAGATGGCTTTGCCCGATGAGTTTTGCGCTATCCCTTGCATAGAGAAAGCAAAAACCAAAAATGCGAGAAAAAAAGTTTTTGTATTCATATCTTGGTATTTTAAGTAAGTTTCAATTCAAATCCCACCATAATTTTATGTATTTACTGTCTTCCCCACCCATCCTGCTAACAGCTTCATTCACTTTTTCCTTGTTCTGGAAATATTCATCTGTAGGGTATTTAAAACGTTTCGGGAATTCCGCCAGGTTAATGGGTTCTCCCCAAAAGTCTTTCAGCACGGGAAATCCAGTCCGGCGGTACTCGGCATAAGCTTCATGTACATCCATGAAAGCCCATGCAATATATTTTTGTTTGATGATCTCTTCTAAGCTCACCGGGGGAAGCGATTGTATATAATCATCAATATCTGATTGGGTAACATCCGGGCTGTTGTAATAGTTTATAGCAGCCTCCACACCTTGCTCATAAAGCGATTGAGCGTTGCCGTCCCACCAACCGTTGAGTACGGCTTCCGCCAAAAGGAAACAAGTTTCTGCCCTACCCATGAGGAGCTTGGGTGTATCTTCCCGGAGGAACCATTCTCCTAGTCCACATGAATACAAGCCATTTTCATGGTAATTTTCCCATTCCGAATGGCCTGCAGGCAATAAACTGGGGATGCCCCTGTAATCGCCGTAGATAGGAACCTGCGCCGGTGTTACCAGGATGTTTAACCGGGGATCGTTGGAATTTACAAGCAAGTCTACAATAAATTTTCCCGGAAGGCAATACACCGCAAACTCTTCACCACTGGTATAATGCTCGTATAAGAAGTTTTTCAGGTCACCACCAAAAGGGAATTCTGCATTGTCATCATTGGAAGCAATGATTTCAGCATCCTGTAGATTGTTCATTGTATTTTGGGCAAAACCCGGGGCAACGATGCTTATGCGCATGGCAATCCTCATGCATAAGGTGTTAGCAAACTTTCTCCATTGGTTTACATCCCCGCTATAGACCAAATCAGCCGAACCAAAATCTTCTTGGTTGGGATCGTCTTCCAATATTTGGGCGGCATTAAGAAGTTCATCAATCAAACCTTTGTAGATGTTCTCCTGCTTGTCGTATTTCGGGTTCAAAACGCCGTCGGAAGTTCCTTTAAGCGCTTCTGAATAAGGGATGTCTCCCCAGAGGTCTGCCAATTGCAGGAAAAGATAGGATTTCCATATATGCGCTATGGCTTTCTTGTTTGAAAGTACAGGGTCATCCCTGCAAACGTTGATAACTTCCTGTGCATTCATTAAGGCTTCAGTATATCGCTTTTTCCAAAATTCATCCTTACTTGACGGCAGGTAATACTCTTTTCCTTCCTCTTGTCCATAAAGCGTCCCATGGTACATCATCCATTGCATGATGCCACGCTGCTCCATTTCGATGTTCATGTCATAACTTCCCATCCCGGTGTAAAGTGAATAGGTGAACAACATATCCGGGTCCATAGCTGCAGGTGCATTGGGATTTTGGTTCATTTCTTCAAAATCCTTATCACACCCGCTTATTGATGCAAAAACCAAAATCGATAAAAAAATTTTAAAATACTTTATCATGGGTTTGATTTTTTTCATGTGCTTTGTTTTTTTGTGATGCTTTAAGTTAAGTACAAACTTTCTATATTTTGATTCTCAGGTTCATTCCAAAACTGCGCCTTGTAGGGTATGAATATAGCTCAAGCCCTTGGCTAAGATCATTGGTGTAACTGGCTTCAGGGTCAATATTGGGCACATTGCTATAGATCAGCCACAGGTTCCTGCCAAATACAGAAATGCTGGCACCTTTCAATTTGAGTTTGCTCACCAGGTTGCTTGGTATATCATAAGCAATGGATACTTCCCTTAATTTTACATAGCTGGCGTCATAAACAAAAGGCTCGTGGATCTCGTTTGTCCAGGAAGAAAACTGATCCCAGTAGTCATGCGGGCTTACGTAATTATCATTAGGTGTCCCGTCCTCAAAAACGCCATCAGCCTTGATGCCTCCTGTTGCTTTCCAATTTTCCGGTTCAACGCCGGCTTCTTCCCTGGCTCTTTCCGATTCGTACCATTCTTCCCTGCCGTCAAGGGTCTCCTTGAAATTCCCTGAATATCCATATCCATACATGTTACTTCCGGCAAAAATATCACCCCCCATGCTGATATCCACGTGAGCAAAAAGCGTTATATTTTTGTACCTGAACGAGTTAGAGAAGCCGGCAATCCAATCAGGCTGTGCATTACCGAGTATTACCATCGTGTCTGTACGAATATAAAGCCCGGTAGCGTCAACAAGCTTCCTGCCTTGGCCGTCTCGTTTTATTCCATATCCCATGATAGTGCCCACGGGGTGGCCTTCTGTGGCGCAAACCTGGATATTCCAATGTTCTCTGAGGGTCTTGTTTTTGGTATCCTCCGTCATTTCAACAATTTTGTTGGTATTCTTTGCCCAGTTCATCTTTATGTCCCAACCAAAATTTTTCGTTTTAACAGGTTTTGCCCTGAGTTGGACTTCGATACCATTATTGGTGATTTCACCGGCATTGATGACTTTATAATTGGCGCCTGCTGTTTGTGAGATTTCCACATCCAATACCTGGTTCTTCGTGTAATTGTCATAATACGTAACATCAAGGGCAATCCTGTTCATGAAGAAATAGAATTCAGCGCCTATTTCCCTGGAGATTTTTTCTTCAGGCTTCAGGTTGGATTCGCTGATGGTCTTTGAAAGATATGCAAAAGGCAGCCCATTGAACGATTCATCAGGGATATAATACCCTTTGTTGAGCTTATAGGGATCAGCATCTCCGCCAACTTGGGCATAAGAAAAACGAAGCTTCCCAAAAGAAAACTTTTCCCGAAGCTCCTTGCTGAATAGCTCCGAATACACCAAAGCAAGGCTCGCAGAAGGATAGCTGTATGAATTGCTGTTTACGGGCAAGGTTGATGACCAATCATTCCTAAGGCTTACATCCAAAAAACAGATGCTTTTATAGGATAATTGCCCAAAACCATACAGGGAGTTGAGCTGGCGTTCAAATATATTGTATTCAATTTTCTTGGTCTCTTCGCTAAAAAGCGGGTTGTAGAAATTGGGGACGATAAGGCCTCCATCAGAGCTGATCTTTTCGTATTCCCTTTTTTCATGCTCTGACATACCCCCAAAATTGAGGCTATAAGCAATATCTCCTGTAATGTTGTTATGATAGTTGACCAGGAAATCGCCTGTACGCATAAAATTTTGCTGCCAACTGTTGGAAGCTGCCCCTCTATAGCTGTAAATCCCTTTGAATGGGCCAATCTCATTAAAATCGTGCAAAAAGAAATCCGTTGCACCGCGCACTTTCAAACTCAGTTTTTCAAAGATGTTGTATTTAAAATAGCTATTGGCCAATATTCGGTCTTTGGTATCGTCGTTTCTTTCTTTTTTTATGACCCAGTAAGGATTTCTCATCCAACCCCAGTTGGTGTACCATACATTTTCGTTCCCATATTCATCAACCATTGATTCCTTAAGAGATTGATCAGAGATATGCCGTGGCATCATTATGTAATTTCTCGGTATAAGCGCCTCATTGGACAACCCCAACCGGTTTTCAGCTTTTTGGTTCATATAGGATATAGAGAAGTCATATTCCACTTTTTGGTTAGGCATGCTGTGCAAAGCAAAATTCAAGGTGTTTCTATCCAGGGTGGTATTGGGTACGATATCTTCCGAATTGAGGTTGGTATATGAAAACCTGTAGGTAGTATGTTTGTTGCCACCGTCCAGGGCAATGTTATTGGTGAGTGTGGTGCCGGGGTCATAAACTTTTTTGTAATTACCCGGATGAGGCGAAAATGTTCGTTCTTTGCCGTCCCAATCGATAATCTTTTGCCCCTGCATTTCTGGGCCCCAACTGCCATAAGCCGAGCCGCTTTTGGTGTTGTACACGGGAATCCCTGTTGCCGAATCCATATCCCACACGGCCCGGAATTGCCCGTTTCTTCCTGCTCCGTAAATATCCTGCATTTCGTATAAAAAATAAGGATATTCTTTAGAAACTGTTGAACTGATCGTCACACCAATTCCATCTTGCTCTTTGCCCCTTTTGGTATTGACGAGAATAACACCGTTCAGCGCTTTTGACCCATAGAGCGCTGAAGCGTTTGCGCCTTTCAGTACAGAAATACTTTCAATGTCTTCGGGGTTCAGGTCTCCAATTCCATTGCCGTAGTCTTTTCCTCCCCATTCATTGGAGGTATTGGTGGTGATATTGGTAACCGGGATCCCGTCAATGACCACCAATGCCTGGTTGTCTTTTAGGGAGTTGAGCCCACGCAGCACCAGCCCGGTTGAGGAACCCGGCCCGCCATTGGTAGTAGTTACCCTTAGCCCGGCAATTTTGCCGGCCAACTGGGAACTCATATTGGATGATTTGATGGACTCTATTTCCTTGGTTTTCATTTCCTGGACAGAATAACCGAGGGATTTCTTTTCACGCCTGATCCCCAGGGCTGTCACCACCACTTCGTCAAGCATTTCGGCTTCAGCTTCCAGGAAAACATGGATGGTACTTTTTTCACCCACTAGCTTATATTTCTTCTCATATCCTATAAAAGAATAAACCAATGTATCCTTTTTCCCGGCTTTGATCAGGTACTTGCCTTCCATATCCGTTACGGTGCCGGTAGTGCTTCCTTTAATCATGACCGTTACGCCGGGCAAGGTCTCCCCGGTGCTTTGCTCTTTTACCGTGCCTGTTACAGTCTTTTGGGCTTTCATAGCCGATGGGAGCAACACAAATATTAAAAACAGGAGAACTATTTTACGAATAGCCTTGAGCAAGTATTGATCGTTTATTTTATTCATTATAAGAGATTTATTCAAAATAACCAAATCGCTAAATCGATTTAGTTGCAAATATAATTCATAAACATTCATTTTACAAAAAATTAACACGAAATTTTTTCTTAACTTTACCAAACAAGTCATTAAATACCAAGAAAATGGAACCAAGCTATACATTATAAGGGATTGTTGTTGTAGAAAATCCCATGATCTCCCAGGTTAAGCAGGAGCTAAGACACTTATCTGGACAAAAGGAAAAAGGAGGGTAAAAAGCTGGCAAAGCTCGAAGCGCTTTATTTAGGGAAGGTCATCGTGTTCATTTTTCTTGTGCTAAGCGTTTTAATGGCTTTTATAGGTATTGCGGCTTTATTGCAGGAATATACAGGGCTTATTGGGTAGCATAGAGAAATTTATTTGCTACACCATAATAAAAACGTGTCATTTTTACCAGTTCTTATATTTATGAAAATTCTCTCCATAATCGAGTTTTTTGAATAACATTAAGTCAATCTATTTAACTTTTCATCACAATATTTGTTCATTTAAAAGTAAATATGTAGTTTTATTCATTCTATTTAACGAAATTCTTTTATTGTTATGGTTGACCTATCTACAAAATACATGGGGCTGGAGCTTAAAAACCCACTAATCATAAGTAGCTCCGGGCTTACAATGAATATTGACAGGCTTATAGAAATTGAGAAACAAGGAGCTGCTGCTGTTGTACTTAAATCACTTTTTGAAGAACAGATCAGGTATGAAGGCAATAAAGCCTTTTTAGAAAGTGGCTTAAAGGAACAGTTTGGTGAGGAAGCCGAAGATTTTGTCAATGATTACATCAAGAAAAACAAGGTGAAAGATTACACCAACTTGATCAAGCAAGCCAAAGCCAACCTGTCCATACCTGTTATAGCGAGTATCAATTGCGTATCAGCAGATGGATGGGAAGATTATACTAAGATTATTGAAGATGCCGGGGCGGATGCTCTCGAAGTCAACCTTTTTATTGTCCCTTATGAAACCAAAAAAACTTCCAACGAGATTGAAAGGATTTATTTTGAAGTGATTGAAAATATTCAAAAACATACACAATTGCCTATTGGGATAAAAATCGGGAGCTATTTTACATCTTTTGCAAGTTTTGCAGAAAAAATATCCCAAACAGGTATATCTGGCATGGTCTTGTTTAACCGTTTTTTCACCCCTGATATTGATATTGAAAAAGAGACCATACATTCTGCCAACCTTTTCAGCACACCGGAAGAGGCAGGCAAAACTCTGAGGTGGATAGCTTTACTATCCGATGTGACCCATTGCGACTTGGCTTCATCAACAGGCATCCACAGTGGTGCAGCGCTTATAAAACAGCTTTTAGCAGGCGCTTCTGCCGTTCAGATATGCTCGGTCTTATACCAGGAAAGCCTTAAAAAAACGAAGGAAAAGAAATTATCAGAAGGCTCAATGAATCAGTTTTATCATGATTTTTACAAAGTTGGCCTGGGCAAAATTAATGAGATGCTTTCAGAGTTGACAGCATGGATGGAAAAGCATCATTACACTACCATTGGCGAATTTAAGGGAAAGTTAAGCCTAAAACAGGCTGATAACCCCGGGGCATACACAAGAGCGCAAATCATAAAGCATTATGAAAGCATAGAATAAACAGGTTATACCTTCTGTTTTCCAAAAATCCCTTTCTTCAGGAAATCTTTCGCTGTTTTGTACCGACAAGCATACAAATTCTACTTTGTATCTTTGAATGCAATTGTGTATTCATTACTTTTGCCTGGTAAATGATGGCCAATGAACAAAAAGATTATAAACTTAGCCTTACCAAATATTGTTAGCAATATCACAGTTCCATTGCTTGGAATGGTAGATATAGCGCTCATGGGGCACCTGGACTCTAAAATATTCATTGGAGCCATCGCCCTGGGCGGGATGATCTTTAACGTTATTTACATGGGATTCGGGTTCCTGAGAATGGGCACAAGCGGTTTCACAGCACAAGCTTTTGGCGCGAGAGACCTGAAAGAAAGTGTGCTGACCTTTACCAGGGCGCTCTCTGTTGGATTGCTTGCCGGTTGTTTGCTCATCATCCTGCAAAAGCCCATTGAAATGATCGGTTTTGCCATTATTGGCGGCAGCCCCGAGGTAGAAACCCTTGCCAAGAGTTATTACAGGATAAGGATTTTCGCGGCCCCGGCTACCATTAGCCTTTACGCCATTACCGGGTGGTTCATTGGTATGCAAAATGCCAAGTTCCCCATGTTTATCGCCATTACCATAAATCTTTTGAATATTGGGTTTAATGTGCTGTTTGCCATAGGGTTGGATATGAAATCAGACGGCGTTGCCTTAGGAACTGTTTGTGCGCAATATTGCGGTTTGATTTTAGCAATGATCTTGTTCAGGCTGTATTATTTCAAGATCACCAAATACTGGTCTTATGAAGAAATGATACAATGGAAGGCCGTGAAAAATTTCTTCAATGTAAACAAAGATATTTTCATACGTACTTTGTGCCTTATCGTAACCCTTTCATTTTTCACCGCCAAGAGTGCAAGTTCAGGCGATACCATTCTGGCTGTGAACACCATCTTGTTCCAGTTTTTCTTATTATTCTCATTTTTTATTGATGGTTTTGCTTACGCTGCCGAAGCCTTAACAGGGAAATACATAGGCGCCAAAGACCCGGGAAACCTCAAAAAAGTGATAAGGAAACTGTTTTTGGCCGGGTTGATCATTGCAGCGCCGTTTACCTTGCTTTACCTGTTGGGTGATGATTTGATCCTGCGGCTGCTCACCGACCAGGAAAATGTTCTTGAAGCATCTATGCCATACAGGTTTTGGGTAGTTATAATCCCGATAGTATCTTTTGCTGCATTTTTGTGGGATGGCATATACATAGGGGCTACAGCCTCCACCATGATGCGCAACCTCATGCTACTCGCCACAGCCTTATTTTACCCGCTTTATTATATTTTGTTTCCTTTATGGGGAAACCACGGCTTATGGTTTGCTTTTGTTGTTTTCCTTGCCGGAAGGGGGGTATTGCAAAGTGTTTTTTATAAGAAGGCGGTTTTGGGGAAGGTTGAAGCAGGAAACTAAAAATTTTACACTTTCAAATTTCTTCCAATAAGTATTGTGCTAGAAAACAAATAACTTGTTAACAATATGTTTGAATATTTTTAGCAAAAACTATTTGGATTTAAGCAGATTATTTTGCAATTTTATAGGGTTAAAACTCATATAGGTATGAAAAAAAACTTATTAATTTGCTCTTTATTGCTCATAAATTGCACATTACTTGCTCAATCAATTGATAAGGATACTATTGCAGCAAAGAAATATTTTGACCAAGCAATAAAGTATAAAAAGGCTACAAAATATGACAGCGCTATTGTAAATTTTGAAAATGCTGGTACATTATATATAAAGAACAATTTGTGGGTAAAATACTTGGTTACGCAAACATCCATTTCCAAGTGCTTTCTTAAGAAGCAACAATTCAATGAAGGAGTTAATATCATCAAATCTGCTCTTGAGAAAGCATTAAACCAAATCAATATAAACAACTATTCTGTTGCTGATGCATATCATAACCTTGGTGTGTTTTATTATTATTTATCAAAAAATGATTCTGTACTAAAATATTGGACAAAAGAACTTCAAATAAAGAAACAATTATATGGAGAAAAGCACATATCAGTGGCAGGTTCTTATAACAATATTGGTCTTGTTTATAGGAAAAAAGCGGAATTTAACAAAGCCCTGGAATATTATTATAAAGACATTGCTATTACCAAGAAACTAAAGGGCGACACAAGTAATTTCCTTGCCTCTTCCTACAATAATGTTGGGGTTGTCCTTTATTATAAAGGGCAATTTAGAAAGGCATTAGAATATCAATTTAAGAGCTTACAAATAAAAAAAAGATATTATAAGAAAGAGAATACTTCAATTGCCAGGAATTACAATAACATCGCACTTATTTATGGTGAAATCATGGAATACGATAAAGCTATTGAGTTCTATAATAAAAGCATTGAAATATTAAAAGCAGCCAAAGGAGAAAGCAGCTTTTCAGTGGCTTCTGCTTATAATAACATTGGGGTTGTATATAATAAAAAAGGTGAGTATAACAAAGCATTGGAAATTCATAAAAAATGTCTTCACATAAAAATGCAGTTGTATGAAGCAGAAAACCAATATATTGCAAACACATATAATAACCTTGGAGATTCATATTATTATATGTCTGAATATGATTCGTCTTTAAAATATTATAATAAAAGTCTAAGTATTCGCTTGAATGAACTTGATTCAAACCATAAAGATGTCGCAGAATCTTACAATAATATAGGCTTGGTATATCAGAAAAAACACGATTATGATAAAGCCCTAAAATACTTAACGAGGGCACTTGGTAACCGAAAGGTTTGTTTGGGTTGGTATCATGACAACACCCTTGAATCCTATAAAAATATTGCAAGTACCTATCAAGATTTGAATAATTTAAAGAAAGCATTACAATTTTATCATTTGGCTACCCTCAAAACACCTGGTGAATTCAAGCATAAGGATAATATTGCATATATACCTTCAGTCAATATTAACAAAAGCAATAATATTGACATCCTGCATGCTTTAGAATCCAAGGCAGATATATTTGCAAGAAAAGATCTGGCTATTGATGGTTTAAAGAACGATACATTTTCAGAAAGGATGAATATCGCCTTGAACCTTTTAAAAGCATGTGATCAATTTATCCATATTACTAGAAAAAGAATTTCTAAGAAGTCTGATAAACTTGCTTTAGGTGAGATTGCCAATCAAGTATACAGAAAAGCAATCAATATATGTCTTGAGATGGCAAAATATGCAAAAGCTGATAGCTCTGAATATTATAAAAAACTTGCATTTCAATATTCAGAAAAAAACAAAGCTTCAGTTTTATTAGAATCTTTGGCAGGGGCAGAAGCAATGGAATTTGCAGGTATACCTGGCAGTATATTGGAAAAAGAACGAGAGCTAAAAACAGAAATTACATTCTTCAAGAAGATGCTTGCAGAGAATACTGATTCTATAAAAAAAATTAAATTTAGAAACAAGCTTTTTAAGTTTAATAGAAGCTATGATAGTTTAATGAAAATATTTGAAGACAAATATCCTAAATACCATGAATTGAAATACGGCCAAAAATTGGCAACTGTTGGGCAATTGCAACGAATAATTGATAATAATACTGCAATGATAAGCTTTACAGATGATGATAATGATCTTATTACTTTTGTGATCTTAAAAAACAAGGTAGAAGTTCATAGGATAAAGAAAAAAAGAAATTATGAGGATATGATCAGCTTGATGCGGATGAATTTGGGCACACCTTATGGTGATGGTCAAATCTATTTAAACAGCGCGCAAGAAATTCATGCACAACTGTTCAATTTTGAAATTCCAAAAGCAATCAAGAACCTTGTTATCATTCCCAGCGGCTCCACGTCATTGATCCCTTTTGAAGCATTGATCACAGAAAAATATAATGGCAAGCTCGAAGCGTTCAACAATTACCCATATTTAATACATCAATACAACATTTCTTATTCATATTCGGCTAATTTGTATTATCGCACATTCCCAAAAGAAAAAACCAAAAAAGTAGAAGTAACCCCATTAAACGATTGGTTGGCTTTTGCCCCTATTTTTGATGATAAAAAATCAAGTGGAGCTACTTTACGTACCCGTGAGATGCTTCGCAGCATGGATAAACTTGTTTCAGATTCAAACACAACACGTGGCAGAGTATTGAACGGCAATAGGATAGCACCATTACCAGGTACAAGAGAGGAAGTACAAACTATTTTTTCTGGATTTGAAAATCAACAAAAAAAGGCCTTGGTCAATTTGAGGGCTAGTGCCAATGAAGACTATGTCAAATCAGGAAAACTTAAAGATTACAAATACATCCATTTTGCAAGCCACGGTATGGTAAATACAGATAAACCCGAGTTATCCGGTATTATCCTTGCCCAGGACAGCGCCTCCAAAGAAGACGGCATCCTTCATACAGGCGAAATGTACAACCTGGAGCTTAATGCAGACTTAACCGTACTCTCTGCCTGCGAAACGGGCCTTGGAGAAATCACAAAGGGCGAAGGGCTCATCGGCTTGAGCCGGGCATTGCTTTATGCCGGTAGTAAAAATATTATTGTATCCTTATGGAAAGTGGCTGATAATTCAACATCCCAGCTTATGGTGGATTTCTACGATAATCTGCTGCAGGACGAAAAAAACCGTAATTATTCCCAAGCTTTGCGCGAAGCCAAGCTAAAAATGATTGCAGGAGGAAAGTATGCACACCCGTTTTATTGGAGCCCGTTTATTTTGATTGGGAAGTAGAATAAATCGCTATAAAGATTAAAACACAGGCTATTGATTAGTTGGCATTCCAATCCTTGTTGATATCCCTGTTTTTCAGTTCTTTAAAATTCCCATTGAAAATATTGTTAACAAATTTTGAATAATCTTTCATCTCTTTATCAATGTTTTTCAATTGATTTTCTTTCCATTTGTCTACTTTTTTGTCTTCAACTTCTTTTTTAGCCAAAAGAATGTTATTCATAACTTCCCTGGTATTTTCAAGCGCGGCATTGAGGTGCATTTTTTGCTTTTCGGATTCAAACCTCAGGGCCTGGGCTTCATCTTGTATTTTGGCAACAATCCTGTCGACTTCAAATTTTTTGTTATACTCCTCCGCTTCCAGCATTTCATCATAAGGGCCGCGGTCAGAAATCAATTTCACCAATATAGGAGCCGATTCTATGGTAATAAAAAGCAAGAGGATAAACCAACCAACAACCGCAATATTTCTATTGGTACCTGTTAGTTTATTGAACGCCATGATCCTCGCTAAGAAACCATCCGATCTTTCGTTCACATCTTCGCCTTTTAATAACCTGGTGTCCTTCTTTTGCTTTAAGGTGGCAATTCGCTGGTTATTTTCACTAATCATGGGTAAAAGCCTGTCTTTCAGCGCTTGGAGTTCTTCCTCGGTTTTATTGAGCGCTGCTTTTTTTTCATCGTAAACAGGACCTTTACCGGGTTTCCCTGTAACACTCCTTCCTTCTGCTTCTTCAATGGTCATATTAAAAAGCCTATCTCTTTCTTCTTCCTTTTTTACCAATTGCTTGTTTATAACTTTATTGGCTTCCCGCAGCTCATCAATCTCATCAAATTCTTGTTGGACAAGGCTCTTATAACTTACGGCATTTTCTCTTTTACTGTTTTCAATAACTTTATTGATCTCTTTTTCAAATAATTTAAGTTCTAAAGGTTTTGATATAACAATGGCAATAAGCACTGCAAGTAGTAACCTGGGAAATGTCATAAGCAACTCTTTATGAAGCTTATTTTGCTTTTTTAAGCTTGAAACCAGGTACCAATCCAGGAAAAAAATGAGCATACCCCAAAAAACACCAAAAATGATTGACACTATGAGATGATTAAAAACCGTGTAAATGGCGTACCCGCCTGAAAGCGCGGCAACAATCCCGGTAAAGAAAATAACGATACCTATGCCAAAGAATTTATTGTAGTCTGTTGGGCATTTATCAAGAATATAGAGCCTTGCGCCCGAGCACCAACAGAAAAAACGGTATACAGGGTTGAGCTTCTTGGTATTATGTGCCATGATTGGATAATTTGTTTATTATTTTTTGTTCTTAAAAAACATTATGCAAAAATACAAATATTGACTGGCCTGGTTGTATTTTTTAAAGAGAATTTGTGTGCATGGCTAATTGGAAACGTTTTTGCTTTTATAACCGGTATTTTAGTATTGAATGTATTTGGAACCAATGAAAGAAGTGAATTTTTTTTACTTTATATCCCTTAAATGAACTACACCCAAATAATTAAACATGATATTAAATTCATAAAGAAACCTAGCATTCCTATTCTTATATTTTGCAGGTTCCCAATCAGGCAATTTACTATAAACCCTTCTTGATTCAGCATCTAAACCATATCCGAGTTTTTTCTTTATTTTAAAATTCGATAAAGAGCCATCCTTTTCAATGATAAAAGATGTAAAAGCATTTCCTGATATTGAATTCATTCTTGCTTCTTTAGGATATTCAATAGTTTCTGCAATAAAAACCATTAAACTATCATCCCCTCCAGGAAACTGAGGTTTAATAAGATTTAATGTTCCTTTTTTATAAAGAGTGTCTCCTTCCTTAAGAGTAAAAACCTCAACGGCCTGTTTTGATTTATTTAGGGTTTTATAAAACGTATCTTTCATTATATTATCAATGTATGTAATTCTAAAACTATCCCATTCTTTATTATTGTCCACGATTTCACCATAAGCAAAAAAGGTGGTATCTTTCTTTAAACATTTATTATTATATAATTTTTCCAAAGTTTTATCACCATATAATCGGGCATTCATCAAATCCATACAATAATTTTCATGATCACCGAGTTTTAAATTACAAATTGCCCTATTATAGTATGTATCTTTATGTGGCCTTGCAGAAATGGATAAATTAAAATATTTTATTGCTTTTATATAATTTTCCTTTTTAAATTGCTTTACGCCTTTATTATATCGTTTAATAGCAATTGATTTAGCACTCCCGTATTGCTGGCTATAGACCTTGCCTGTTAATACTATTAGAATAAACAGTGGCAATATTAATTTTTTCATCCTCCTATATGTTTAAAACATTCAAAATTATCTTAATGAATTAAAAAAAATCTAATAGAATCCATCTTAATCCTCAGTCAGATGTTTAAGGAATTATGTCTAAATTTTGCACAAAAATAACAAAAAATATAATATTTATATGTATGATTTTAATCCACTTTATTTTTTTTGAAAGCCTCTCATCTTAAAATTTTACTTATCTTCCAGTGCAACTTTGTTAAATTTCATTATATTTGAATAAACTAACAAGCTAAATTATGAATCAATTATTGCTAATAGAAAATGATCCTTATTTAGAACCTTATAAAGAAATTATCAAGAGTAGAATAGAAAGAGCCAAGGATAAAGAACGGCAGATCATTGGAGATTCCTCCTTGCTTGAATTTGCCAATGGCCATCAATATTTTGGTCTACATAAAACGGTGGATTCTTGGATTTTCAGGGAATGGGCTCCCAATGCCACCAATATATTTATGGTAGGTGATTTTTCCGGTTGGGAGATTGATCCACGTTTTGCACTGCATAACATAGGCAATGGTATATGGGAAATAAAAATGCCACTGGATGCATTAAAACATGGAGATTATTACAAACTAAATATAGCTTGGGGCACAGGCCAAGGATTCAGAATCCCAGCATGGTGCAGAAGAGTGGTACAAGACGAGAAAACAAAGATTTTTTCTGCCCAAGTGTGGGACCCTCCAAAAAAATATCGCTGGAAACATAAGAAACCAGCATTAACAGAACCACCCCTGGTTTATGAAGCCCATGTTGGCATGTCAGGAGAAGGGTTTAAGATCAATACTTTTGAAGATTTCAGGAAGGATATCTTGCCCAGGATTGCTAAAAATGGCTATAATACCATACAATTAATGGCCATACAAGAACATCCTTATTACGGTTCGTTCGGTTATCATGTATCCAATTTTTTTGCTCCTTCGTCGCGTTTTGGTACTCCAGAAGAATTGAAACGTTTAGTAGACGAAGCCCATAGAATGGGATTGCGTGTTGTTATGGATATTGTGCATTCTCATGCTGTAAAAAATGTTGACGAAGGGCTTGCACTTTTTGATGGTACATCATATCAATATTTTCACCAGGGCGACAGGGGATACCATGTTGCCTGGGATTCCAAGTGTTTTGATTATGGAAAAAATGAAGTATTGCATTTTCTTTTGTCTAATTGTAAGTATTGGTTAGAAGAATTTCAATTTGACGGGTTTAGGTATGATGGTATTACCAGTATGTTATATCATGATCATGGGTTGTCGAGGGATTTTACTTCTTACGAGCAGTATTATGATGGTGGACAGGACGAAGACGCCATTACCTACCTAATGTTATCCAACAACCTGGTTCATAGAATTGATCCAAATGCCATTACCATTGCCGAGGAAATGAGTGGAATGCCAGGACTTGCCATGAAACAAGTAGATGGCGGCTTTGGTTTCGATTTTAGGCTGGCTATGGGCGTTCCAGACTACTGGATAAAGCTCATAAAAGAAAGGAAAGATGAAGAATGGGATGTAGGCGAAATGTATTATGAACTTACCAATAGAAGAAGCGATGAGAAAACCATTATCTATGCTGAATCGCACGACCAGGCATTGGTAGGTGATAAAACCATTATTTTCAGGCTCATTGACAAGGAAATGTATTTTTCTATGGGGAAAGACAAGGAAAATATAATTGTTGACCGTGGAATTGCATTGCATAAAATAATCAGGCTATTAACCTTGTCATTAGGTGGTGATGGCTACCTTAATTTTATGGGAAACGAATTTGGCCATCCCGAGTGGATAGACTTTCCCAGCGAAAGAAACAATTGGTCTTATCAATATGCCAGGAGGCAATGGAGTTTGGCAGAGAACAAGAAACTCAGGTATCATTATCTTCTTGATTTTGATCACGATATGATCCGTTTGACCAAAAAATTTCAATTAATGGCTACCAAGAATATCCGTATTCTTAATTGTAATCCCGGAGACCAAGTATTGGCCTTTGAAAGAAAAGGATTGATATTGGTGTTTAATTTTAATCCTGTAAAATCCTTCACGGATTATGGCATTGACATTGGAAAAGGAACCTACAAAATGGTTTTGAATACTGACTCACCCATTTATGGTGGGCACGACAGGATAGATGAATCAATGGAATATAAAACCATAGACCTAACGTCAAAAAATGATAAGAAAACCCAGCTATGGTTATACTTACCATCTCAAACGGCATTAATTTTTAAGAGGAAGTAGATTATTTAAAATTTACCTTTTTAAGGGCGCCTGTATTAGGATAATACATAATCTCGGTTTGCACAGGAGGCAATGATGTTACTACTCCGAATTGTGAAATCATGTAATCACCTTTTGTAATTACATTTTCTTCCCTGTTGATGCTAACTTTCACAATTTCGGGTATCCTGTAAAAGAATCCATTGGCTTTTTTGAAAAATCTATTCTTTTGCTTTATTTTTTGGGACACAATAGAAGTATTTCCGCTATAATCCAAACGGATGTTGATAAACTCACCTTCTTGCGATTGCTTGTCAAGAATTCCTTCTTTGGCAGAGAATTTACATAAAATGGAAGCTTTTTGGTTGGGCTCAGGCAAGTAAGTATAAGAATATTTAATCTTTCTTTTGTGAGTAATCCCGGTAAAAAGGCTTAAGTAATTGTTTTCTATGCTATCTAACCTGTTTATCATATATTGCATAGTATTTTGCGAGTAATTTACTTCTGCATAACCTTTTAAGATTTGCACTTTGGCCTCTTTCAAGTCCATGATATTATCAGCAGCTTCTTTGGCTTTTTGCTCAGAAGATTTTTCAACAAGCTTTTTCTTGTAGATTTCTTTTTCGATGGTAATAGTATCTATATTTACTTTTTCTATGATGGTATCAACCTTTTCATAAAGGTTGTCATAGGCAGAAAGCTTGTATAATTGGTCATAGGGGCTATAGGTTATTTGTTTGATAGCGTATTTTTCATCTGCTTTCTTAATAGCAGTAGTTTTGGTGTTTATGCTTTTGATAAGGCCTGATTCGGTTAGTTCGGCAAACATTTCTTTTTCCTTCTCTTTAAACCCTTTTTTATTAAAAAGCTCAACAAAAAAATATTGATCTGGGTCAGGCTGTGAAGCTGTATTAATGATAACATCCGTAATTTTATATTCAGAAGAATTAACCCAGATCACGTTTTTTAAACCGAGATATTTTGAGGCATAGGCAGCATATGGCCCTTTAATCTTATCTTCTTTCTCAACAATAATATCAATTTTGAGCACGGTTTGTGGTAGCGCGTAGTAAAACCCTTCTGTTGGAGTAGGGTCTGTATAAATATTAAAAGGTTCAACATTATAGTTGTATTTGTTGCATCCTGCTATTATAATGAAGATTGAAACGATTGCGATATTTTTTTTTATCATTTCTAATGGGTTTTTATATGCTTTAACGTTAAACGAACAAAGCCATAATATGTTATGAAACTATACAATCTTTTTTGTTTTTGTCTTATAAAGTGTCAATAAGCCTATAAAGGTGATAAACCCATTTACTAAGAGCAATTCAAAACCAAAAGTATAGCCATTAAACCAAACTTCAGAATTCATTTTAATGATGTAAGTGAGGGCAGGTGAAGCCAAGCATAAAAATGGAATCCATTTGTCTTTTACTTTTAACTTTGTAAAGAGGCCAAAACTATATAATCCCAGCAAAGGCCCATAAGTATATCCTGCAATAGTAAATAATTTGTTCAATATAGCTTCATCATTTATGGCTTTGAAACCGACAATGATAAGAAATACGACAAAAGCTAAACCTATATGTACCTTTGTGCGTGTGATGGTTTTTTTCTTTTCTGAAAGGTTTTTCCTTTCCTCAAACCTAAGAAAATCAATGCAAAAAGAAGTTGTTAGAGCTGTTAAGGCGCTATCAGCGCTGGAATAGGCAGCAGATATTAACCCAATTAAAAAAACAATTCCTGCTATAGGTGATAAATGATTTAAAGCTATAGTAGGAAAGAGGTTGTCTGTTGTTTCTGCATAAGAAATCCCGTTTGCATTGGCATAAATCAATAAAACTACACCCAAAGAAAGGAATATTAGGTTCATAGGAATAAGCAATGTGCCAAAGGTGAACATGTTTTTTTGGGCATCTTTAAGATTCTTGCAGCTTAGGTTTTTTTGCATCATATCTTGGTCTAAGCCCGTCATAACAATGGTGATGAAAATTCCACTTAAAAATTGTTTAATATAGTTCCGTTCGTGTTGCCAGTCTGTATAAATAATCTTTGAATAATCTTTTTGAGCAATTGTATTTACAAGGTCGTTAAAGCTAAATCCCAATTCTTTAGAAATAAATACAATAGATAAGATTACAGAAAGAATCATAAAGGTTGTTTGCAGGGTATCTGTCCAAACGATGGTTTTTATGCCTCCTTTAAAAGTATACAGCACCATCAGTACCATAAAAACACCAACAGTGAATGTAAACGGGATATTCCACTTGTCAAAAACGAAAATCTGTAAAACATTAACTACTAAAAACATCCTGAAAGAAGCGCCAATAGACCTAGAAACAAGGAAGAAAAAAGCGCCTGTCTTATAGCTCCAAAACCCGAAACGCTTATTTAAATAGGTATAAATTGATGTTAAGTTGAGTTTGTAATACAAGGGTAACAGCACATAAATAATCACCAAATAGCCAAAAAAGTATCCAAATACGATCATCATATAGGAAAAATGACTATTTACAACCAATCCGGGCACTGACATGAAGGTAATCCCTGATAATGTAGCGCTTATCATGCCATAAGCTACCACGTACCAAGGTGATTGCTTATTGCCAATAAAGAAAGAACGGTTATCCGATTTTCTTGAAGTAAAAAACATGATGATAAACAATAATGCTGTATAAGCTAAAAAACTGGTCAGGATTGCAATTGCCGACATATGGATATATTTTGGAGGGCAAAAATAAGATTTATTTTCAATTGAAAAAATCGTTTTACCTTTGTACAATAATTTTTTTTGTATGTATCCATTACCATCCAAATTACTTGAAGATGCTGTTTACGAGTTGTCGAAATTACCCGGCATTGGAAAAAAAACAGCATTAAGGCTTGTTTTACATTTACTTAAGCAGGATAAAGATGAAGGTTCTGCGCTTGGCAACGCAATAATAAACTTAACGAATGATATCCAATATTGTAAAGTTTGCCATAATATTTCCGAAAATGAAATATGCAATATTTGTTCGGATGTAAAAAGGGATCAAACAACTGTATGTGTTGTTGAAGACACAAGGGATTTTCTTGCCATAGAAAACACTACGCTTTTCAAAGGAGTATATCATATTTTAGGAGGTATTATTTCGCCAATGGACGGTATTGGCCCCAATGATTTAAATATTGAATCCCTTGTAAAAAAGGTTTCGGAAGGAAAAATACAAGAGGTTGTGCTTGCCTTAAGCACTACCATGGAAGGCGATACAACAAACTTCTACATTTATAAGCGATTAAAGGAATTCAGCATCAATGTTACGGTTATAGCCAGGGGAGTTGCTATAGGAGACGAGATAGAATATGCCGATGAAGTTACATTGGGGCGCTCCATCATGAACCGAATTCCATACGAAAAAGCATTATCAGAAAACAAAAACTAATTACCGGATGGCATCTTATAAACCTCTTGCAGAAAAATTACGCCCTTCATCCTTAAATGATTTTATTGGTCAAGAACATTTGGTAGGAGAAAATAGCGTTTTAAAAAAAGCTATTGGATCGGGAAAAATCCCATCAATGATCTTATGGGGGCCACCGGGAGTGGGAAAGACTACCTTAGCAAATATCATTTCTTTGCAACTGTTAAAACCTTTCTACACTTTAAGTGCGGTATCATCAGGAGTAAAAGATGTGAGGTCGGTTATTGACAAAGCAAGCAAATCGCCTACACAAGCTATCCTTTTTATTGATGAAATACACAGGTTTAATAAATCGCAACAAGATTCTCTATTGGGTGCAGTGGAAAAAGGCATCATCACCTTAATAGGAGCTACAACAGAAAATCCTTCTTTTGAGGTGATTTCACCACTTTTGTCAAGGTGTCAAGTTTATATTCTTAAGCCTTTAGGCAAAGAAGAACTTGTAAGATTGTTGGATTTAGGTATTAAGCAATTGGAAAAGGATACTGGAAAAAGCATCCACGTCTTGGAAAATGAAGCCCTACTGAGAATATCGGGTGGAGATGCCCGGAAACTCTTCAATGCCCTTGAACTTACGGTTAGCGCCTTTGATACTGGCAATATAGAGATTACCAACGAGATCGTGCTTGAGAAAGTACAACAAAATATTGCCACGTATGATAAGTCGGGCGAAATGCATTATGACGTGATCTCGGCTTTTATAAAATCTATCCGCGGCAGCGACCCTAATGCTGCTGTTTATTGGCTGGCAAGGATGATAGAAGGGGGAGAAGACCCCAAGTTTATTGCAAGGCGTTTACTCATACTGGCCTCTGAAGATATTGGCAATGCCAATCCCAATGCTTTACTTATGGCCAATGAATGTTTCCAGGCTGTGAATGTTATCGGGTATCCCGAATGCAGGATCATACTTTCGCAAACCGCTATATATCTTGCAACATCACCCAAAAGCAATGCTTCGTATATGGCTATTAAAAAGGCCGAGCAATGGGTAAAAAAAACCGGTGATTTGCCTGTTCCACTGCATATTAGGAATGCCCCAACAAAACTGATGAAAGAAATTGGCTATGGAAGCAATTACAAGTATGCACATGATTTTGAAAACAATTTTGCAGAACAAGAATTTTTACCTAAAAACATCAGGGGTGAAAAGTTTTATGACCCTGGCAAAAACACTAAAGAAAACGAGATAAGAAAAAGAATGAAATTCCTTTGGAAAAATAAATACAATTATTAATTTTATTATGGAAAGAGCTAATGGACTTAGCATTAGGTGCATAAAAGATGATTAAATGAAAAAAAAACACTTAGCAAGTTATTAACACCCTCCCCTATTTAATTTTATTTGGAATCATTACTTTTTGTTTGCAAGTTCAGCCCTGTTTTCATTGAATTTGATCTATTTCCTAGTATTTTTGGCTTGATGTTAATCCAAAAAATACTTTTACCATGAAACGCCTTATTACTATTTTTATCCTGTTAGCTATTTGTTATTCCGCCCAATCACAAAAAGAAAAAGATCCATTAAAATTAGCCCCAAAAGCCATCGTGAGTATCGAAGTTTACAATTCAGCCGGGCAAGTCACTGATAATGGCGCTGGTGTAGTAATAGATTCTGCTGGAAATACTGTTACCCTTTACCAGTTGGTTGATAAGGCTGATAAGATCAAGATAACAACAAAAGATGGTAAAAGCCAATTCATTAATGAATTTAATGGCCTTGATTATGAAGGTGGAATAGTGAGGTTTAAATTACAAAACAACCCGGGCTACTTTATTCCTTTACCAAAAGAGAAATACAGCCGGGAGGAATTCTATATTTTAGACATAACCAAAGATCACCAACCCATAAAGGGTAGCTTAAAAAAAGAGCGGCTTCTTAGGCATTATGGCAAAACATTGCGGTTTGATTTCAATAACTTGGGAACAGGAAACAGTGGTAATGCCATTTTGAATACAAGTGGAGAATTGGTTGCCTTGGCTATGCAAAACAACGATGATAAAGCTATTATTGGTATGGATGCGATGAGAATAAAGAAGATACAACCTTTTAAAGAAGATAAATTCAATAAAGAATATTATAAAGGGATGGTTTCCCTATCAAAAGAAAACTACAAAGACGCCTATCAATTTTTTAACAGTTCCCTGGAAAAAGATCCTTATAACGCCAAAGCGCTAACCAGGCGTGGAGAAATAAAACTTGCCTATGAGGATTATTTGGGCGCCATTGATGATTTTAACAAAGTGCTGTTTCTTGAAACAAAGGATGATTATGCGTTTTATAATATTGGAATGGCATACTATCATTTAAGGCAGTATAACATTTGTACGGATTGGTTTTCTAATGCAATAAAATTTAATCCTAATAATAAGTTTGCCTATAAAATGCGCGGAGAAACAAAATACCTATTAGGGAGTGTTAATGCTGCCATGGTTGACCTTGGCAAAGCGCTTGAACTCGATGAAGACTATGGAGATGCTTACTATATAAGAGGGATATGCAAAGCCGGGAGTAAAAAATCTAAACGGTCGGCTTGCCAGGATTTAAATAAAGCTAGAATGCTTGGCACGGAGGGAGCTGATAAAGCTTTTCAACAATATTGCAAGTAAGGATTAAGAATCTTTAATGGTTGCAAGAATTTGTAAATAATTTTTATACCTTTCGGGGTGAATTTCTCCATTTTCAAGGGCTTTTAAAACAGCACAACCGGGTTCGTGAACATGGGTACAGTTATTGAATTTGCAATTGTGCAGATGTTCTAACATTTCAGGGAAGTAATGGGAAAGATCCCAGGTTTCAAAATCAATGACTCCAAATTCTTTTATACCAGGTGTGTCAATAATAAAACCATTTTCACCTATTTTAATCATCTCGGCAAAAGTGGTTGTATGCTTTCCTTTTTGATGAAAGTTGGAAATATCAGCCGTTTTCAAGTTTAATGTTGGGTCAATGGCATTGATCAAGGTTGTTTTTCCTACTCCTGAATGCCCAGCGATCAATGATACTTTATCCTCGAGGATCGATGCAGTTTTTTCAACATGTATGTTTTTTACTGCTGAAGTTTCAATGCATTTATACCCTGCACTTTCGTATATGTTAATGAATTCTTGAAGCTTTTTTTGTTCTTTGGAGTTGTAAATGTCTGTTTTATTAAAAATTATGATAGAGGGGATATGATAAGCCTCTGCCGTTACAAGAAACCGGTCTATAAACCCGCTTGAAGTTCTTGGATAAGCTATGGTTGCCATCACTATTGCCTGGTCGATGTTGGCAGCTAAGATATGAGTTTGTTTCGACAGCTTGGTCGATTTCCTTATAATGTAGTTCTTTCTCTCGAAAATGGTGTGAATTAAGCCTGCATTTTCTTCTTTTAATACTTCAAATTCAACATTATCGCCAACTGCTATAGGATTTGTACTTTTTATCCCCCTGGTTTTGTATTGCCCCTTTAGTTTGCAATCGTATTGAATGCCTTCACTTGTAATTACTTGGTACCAACTACCTGTTGATTTAAAAACTTTGCCTTTCAATTTTTTTGTTCAAAAATAACCATTTATTGTTATTACCTGTAAATTTTCTTTATTGATTTTGATGCTTAATAAAAGTATAAACAATCAGAGCTTCCTGGCAAGGGTAATTCCATCGCGAATTGGGAGCATTAAATTTTCCACCCTGTTGTCATTATGGATATATTCGTTAAATTGTTTCATTGCAGTAGCATCTTTATCATTATGGCAGCTATCTTCAAGCACTTTTCCACTCCACAAAACATTGTCTGCAATTATAAAACCTCCTTTGGGCACCTTGGGCAATACCATTTCAAAGTAGTTGATATAATTGGTTTTATCTGCATCGATGAAAACCATTTCAAAATGGGTGTCGATCTTGTTAATAATTTCCAGTGCATTACCAATGTATAAATGAATTTTGCTAGTAACTCCAGCTTCCTGGAAAAATTTTCTTGCAAAATCTTCTAACTCGGGGTTAATTTCTATGGTATGCAGAACACTGTTCTGTTCAAGGGCTTTGGCAATAGCAATAGCCGAGTAGCCTGTATATGTGCCTATTTCCAGCACTGATGTTGGTTTTATCATCCTGGTAAGCATTTCTAACAATTTCCCTTGCAAATGTCCTGAGAGCATTCTTGGCCTTAGAACTTTTGCATAAGTCTCGCGGTTAAGCTTTTTAAGGATCTCATCCTCCGGTGTGCTATGATCCTCAATGTATTTTAATAAGTCTCGATCAATAAAGTCCATTTTTGATTGATTATTGATTATTTACTATTTATTATTTTCTTGTAAAGCTAACTTCTTGATTCATATCTCAAACTTCATACCTCATACATCATACCTCATACTTCATACTTCATTCACCCATTAACTAATTAACCCATTAACTAATCAACCAATTAACCACTCAACCACTCACCCACTCGTTCAGTCGTTCAATCATTCATTCGCTCAATCGCTCAATCGCACCATCCTCACCCATCAACACATAAACTCATTACCAAATCAACCAATCAACCAATCAACATATCAACCCATCAACATATCAACCCATCAACAAATTAACCAATCAACAAATTAACCAATCAACCAATCAACCACACACCCCTACCTAGCCCTATAAATCAACATACTCAACTCTCCTGGGTCAAAAACCTCGTTTGCCACTTCAATAAGCTCGTTGGCAGATATTGCTTCAATTTTTTTATTGACTTGCTCAAGGGTATCAACCTTTCCATGAGTAAGAAAACTTTTTCCAATAGAAAGCAATTCGTTGGAATTGATTTCGTAATAAATAGCCAATTGCCCTATAAGCTGTTGCTTGGCACGCTTTAATTGCAATACACCAAGTTTTGTTTCCCTAAGTTTTTTTAGCTCTGTAAGCGCCAATTCGATGGTTTTATCAGCGAAACCCTTAGCTGTACCCAAATACATGCTGAAGATGCCTGTGTCTGAATAACCTGTATAATTGGATTCAATATTATAGCAAAAACCATACTTTTCCCTAATGCCCAGGTTTAGCCTTGAATTAAGCCCCGGACCTCCTAAGATATTATTTAATAGCACTAAGATGTTTTTCTTTTTATCACTGCTGGAATAAGCCCTATTCCCAATAAGACAATGGGTTTGATAGGTTTTCTTGTTCATTGTAAAGGTTTCTGGAGCATACCCGTTAATAGGTTTCCTGGTGTATTTTCTATTATTAGGCTTTATGCCTTCCAAATGTTTTTCCAAGTATTTCTTTAGCTTCTCAACAGGTATTTTACCAACAGAACAAAACACCATTTGATCTGTATTATATGTCCTATCAATAAAATGCGTGATTTTTTTCCGGTTTATTTTCCTAATATTGGCCGGTTTTCCTAAAATATTTCTTCCAATAGGATGCCCTTTAAAAACCTGCTCTTCAAAATCATCAAATATCAATTCAGAAGGAGTGTCTTTATAAGAATTAATCTCATCAATTACAACTTCTCTTTCTTTTGTAATTTCCTTTTCGGGAAAAGTGGAGTTGAAAAGAATATCTGTGATGATATTCACGGCTCTTTCATAATACCTATGGAGAAAAGTAGCAAAAATAAAAGTGTCTTCTTTTGAAGTATAAGCATTGAGTTCACCACCAACATTTTCCATATTACTGAGGATATGGTATGCTTTCCTGTTTTTAGTGCCTTTAAAAATCACATGTTCTAGAAAATGTGCTATACCTTGTTCATTGTCTTTTTCATCACGAGAGCCTGTGTTGATAATCATCCCGCAATGAGACACATACGAGTCGGTATAACGGTGTATAACACGAATGCCATTTGGCAACGTAAATTGCTGGTATTCCATAATGTAGTTTATTCTACTGTTGGATTTGTCAACTTTCCTGGGTAATTTTCATCTATATAAATCCAAAAAAGTGGTTGGTAACCTTTAAAGTTTCCCTCGTGGTCGTATATTTCTATTAAAGGTGCATAACCAAGGGTTTTTTTAATGATGTTATAGTTTTCTTCATCAAGTTCCCATTTCTCTAAGAAACTGATTTTTGTTATTTCATTGATCTTGAGCCTGTTTTTTATTACCACCAAAGAATCTTTATATGGAGGAGCTTCAGATTGAACATAAAAAGAATCAACATCGTTTTGTATATTTTTGACTTCTTCGGTTGTAAGGGGCTTACCAAAGCTGCTATATACTTGTAACTCTCCGTCATAAGCAGCTTTTATGACCTTGCCGAGAAACCTTTCTCTTTTCTCACCTTCAATATTCTGCACCCACCAATCATAACTTGGATCTGGCGTTTTAATCCCAACCTCGTAACGAATCCTTTTCGTGACCTGAATGTTTTCCCCTTCTTCATCCTTTTTGCTTTGGCAGGAAAAAAGCACAAAGAGGAAAGTTGACAACAATATGGTTTTTATAATTTTCATATAAGGAAACAATAAGCAGCTAAGGAGTTTCCTTAACTGCTTATACAAAAATTTATAGTCCGAAATCTTTTTTAAGTTTATCTACATAATCCAGCTTTTCCCAGCCGAACATATCTACCTTTTTAAAGTGTTTTTCTTCACCATCAATGGTCTTGGTGTAAGTATTATCATCTTTGTAGTATACTTCTACTTCCACGTTTTCTTCGAGGTCTCTTCCAAAATGGCCGTAAGATGCTGTTTTTAGGAATATTGGGTTTTTAAGGCCAAATCTTTTAATAATGGCATAAGGCCGCATATCAAAAATTGTATTTATTTTTTCAGCTATTTGAACATCAGACATGCTCACTTTTGAAGAGCCAAAAGTGTCAACATAAAGGCCAACCGGGTCGGCTACACCGATAGCATAGGCTACTTGTATAAGCACTTCATCTGCGATACCGGCAGCAACCATGTTTTTCGCTATATGACGCGCGGCATAGGCAGCAGAGCGGTCAACTTTTGACGCGTCTTTTCCAGAAAAAGCGCCACCGCCATGAGCTCCTTTCCCTTGGTAAGTGTCAACAATAATTTTTCTGCCGGTAAGGCCGGTATCTCCATGAGGCCCCCCAATAACAAATTTTCCTGTAGGATTCACCAGCAACCTGTATCCATTTTCAAACAAAGGTTTAACCCTTTCAGGAAGCCTTTCTATAGCCCTTGGGATAACAATATTTTGGATATCCCTTTTGATCATATATTGCATTTGGGTATCTGCTTCTTTAATAGCTTCGGGTGAATTGTCTTCAGGTTTGATGAAGTCATCATGTTGTGTAGAAACCACGATGGTATTAATGCTTTTAGGGTTGCCAAGATCATCATATTCTACAGTTACCTGCGATTTTGAATCCGGCCTTAAGTAAGTCATTTCTTTGTTTTCGCGCCTTACATCGGCAAGTACTTGAAGTAGTATATGAGCCAAGTCGCCTGATATCGGCATAAAGTCGTCTGTTTCTCTTGAAGCGTAGCCAAACATCATTCCCTGGTCGCCTGCTCCTTGTTCCTCTTCATTTGCCCTGTCAACACCTTGGTTAATATCTGGAGATTGTTCGTGAATGGTTGAAACGATGCCACAAGAATCGGCATCAAACATGTATGCTGATTTAGTATACCCTATTTTGCGGATAACATTTCTTGCAATTTGTTGAACCTCAACATATCCCTTTGTTCTTACTTCTCCACTAAGAACAACTAGCCCTGTAGTTACAAGCGTTTCGCATGCCACCTTAGAATTGGGGTCATAACGTAAAAACTCATCCAACAAAGCATCTGATATTTGATCTGCAATCTTATCAGGATGCCCTTCTGATACAGATTCTGATGTAAATAAATAACCCATAACAATAAGTTTTAAAAAATTATTTTTTAGTTAATTCTTGGAAAATCCTTTCTATGTTTTGTTCTTGGTTGTTTAGAGATAAAACAGTAAGGTTTTGTTTCACAGCAAACTGGAAAATATTGTTCCTAATATCGAAATCTGCCTCCGACAATACTTCCCAAGTGTTTTGTTTTGTTTGTGATACGCCAGAAACCCCTTCAATAGCCATGATTTCTTTTTCCTCAATATTTTTATTAAATTCTACGATAACAACCTGTTTTTGCCCCCTGAGCCTGTATAATTCCTTGGTACTTGTGTTGGCAACAATTTTACCTTTGTCAATAATGATTACCCTGTTGCACACCGCTTCAACTTCTTGCATGATATGCGTAGAAAGCATAACGGTTTTTTGCTTGCCAATTTCTTTGATCAAATTACGGATTTCTATCAATTGGTTGGGGTCAAGTCCGGATGTGGGTTCATCAAGGATAAGGACGTCTGGGTCATGGATCATTGCCTGAGCCAACCCCAACCGCTGCCTATAACCTTTGGAAAGTTGCCCTGCAAGCTTTTTCTGCTCAGGCCCTAACCCGGTTATTTCTATGATCTCTTTGATTCTCTTCTTTGTTTTTTTCCCCAACTTGTGAATCCCAGCTATAAACTCAAGGTATTCCCATACATACATTTCCAGGTATAAAGGATTGGTTTCTGGTAAATAACCTACTTTTTTCCTCACTTCAAAAGGTTCGGTAACAATATTATACCCGTAAACATTTATATCACCTTCATCCTGTGGGATAAAACAGGTAATGATTTTCATCATAGTGGATTTTCCAGCCCCGTTTGGGCCTAATAATCCAACTACTTCACCAGAGTGTACGTTGAAAGATACATTATCGAGAGCTCGCTGTTTGCCGTATAGCTTGGTTATATTTTTTACTTCTATTGACATACAAATTTTTGTTTTACCGAATCTGCGAATTTAAAAAAAAGATTTCATTCCCATGCTGTTAATATCTTTTTCTATTCTTTTCCCTAATAAAACCGGTATGTTTGTATATTTTTTCTTCCAACTTATTACTTGGTAAGGCCGCTGGGTTTAATAAAATATAGCCGTCCTTGTCTAAGAGCATATAATGAGGGTATTTTTTTATCCCGAATTTATTTAAAAAATCTACGTTATCTCCACAATACAAGAAAGTCCAATCAAAAGGAACATTTTCCAAATACCTTTGCATGGGAACAATGCTTTGGTCTGCTGATATGCTCACGATCTGGAGGCTGTCAGAAAATTTATCGAACTTCCTGTCTAAAACATAAAATTCCGATTGGCAATTGGTGCAGTAGCTGGTCCAGAAATTTAACAGAACATATTTTCCCCTAAATTGATAAGAAGATATAGCAGAATCCTTGTTGCTTAGCAAGTAAAACCCTGGAGCTTTAAACCCTTGGGTAAGCATAAAATTATTGAGTATTTGGTTTTTGGCTATAAGCCGGTGCTTTTTAAACGAAGAACTATCTTTCATATATAAGAGTATTTCCAATAAAGCATCTTTATCAAAGGCTCCCGATTGGAAAAATTCAGTGATGTTATTGAGCAATACAAGCTCTCTTAATTGTTTACTTTGATTTAAAATAGCATTATGAGAAAGAATGGAATCCAATAACATAAAACTGGCCGAATCATCAATAGCTATTTTTATGTTTTTGTTTTCAAAATTATTGGGGAAAGCATCGTTGAGGATATAGTCATGAAAATAATTGTTAAAAAAACTCATGAACTCAATGTTATTATAAGGGATAGAGTCAACCAGCAAGTATTCTTTTATGAAATTCTCATCGTATTTATGCGTTTTAATAAGCTTAATTTTCGCCAGGTTATACCGGAGCGTGGTTTGCAGGTATGGGTTGTGAACCCCTTTAAAAAAGCTATCATACCTGGTTTTTAATGAATCATACAACCCTCTTACATTCCCGGTTACAAAATTCTTCCTCTTTTCTGTAACAAAATTGCTATAAATAGAATCATACTGGTACAAAAGATCGTTGAGGTTGCTTTTATTGTTGGGTTTTAAGGAATAATCGAGCGTTACGCGTTCAAGGAAAGGGTTTTTATTCAAAGAGAGGGTATCATAATCGTAAGCAACAAAGTTGATCTCGTAAATTGAATTGGGTTCCAAGAAAACCGTAGTTTCATTATACCCTATATTGATAACAGCTAAAGTTGGGCTTTTGATTTGTGGCAGGTAAAAAGAAAAATTGGCCGAATCATCCACGAAGCAAGCATCAAGTCTCTCATCGGTAAAAGTAATAAGTTCGCTGAATCTTTTTATCGTGATCAACTTACCTTCTGCGCCGGGAGCATGCCCTAGTACTTTTGCTTGCGAAACTACCGTGTTTGTTATAACAAGAAATATAAATAATTGTAAGATTTTTTTCACAATGATGGTTTTTGTTTGTCCTTATCCTAATACCAGGCTACAATTGCAGTTTCTATGATGCGTAATTCAGCTTCATACAAAACGCTAAAGCTTAAGATTTATTTTGGATGTCTTGAATTATCCTGTTTGGGACAAACTCCGAAATATCTCCACCATAATTGATGATTTCTCTTACCCTGGAAGAATTAAGGGCTGTATATTCAGGATCAGTAAGCAAGAAAACGGTTTCAATACCAGGATCAAGTTTCTTGTTGATCTGCCCAATACTACGTTCAAATTCAAAATCAGCCGAAGTACGCAACCCTCTTAGGATGAATTTTGCGTTCATCTCGCGGCAAAAGTTAACCGTTAAGCCCTCAAATTTCATTACTTTGATCTTTGCCTCATTCTCGAAGACCTTTTTTATCATGGAGATTCTTTTATCCAATGAAAAAAAACTCCCTTTTTTCAAGTTCTCACCAATGGCAATGATTACTTCATCAAAAAGCAAGATAGCTCTTTTTGCTATCGATTCATGGCCACGTGTTATGGGGTCGAATGACCCGGGAAAAATAGCTTTTCGTTCCATAAGATTCGTTTTATAAAAATCAAAATAAGTAAATATAATGCTTTTTTCAAAGGAAAAATGAATATGTTTTTGGCAATCCGTACTACGGGTTTCTCTGCTGACGTTGAGAAAAATTGCCGAATGTACTGCAATATATTTACTTACCCGTAGTAGGGATGTCTCTCATTTATCTCAGACATTGCCTGTTTCATAATAATTTGCATTAAAACAATGAACAATTATTTTACATCCATAATGTATATGTTCCTGAATAGGAAAAAGCCTTTTATATTCAACCTCCCTTTTTCAATATAATCCTTATAATTCTTGCCTTTTCCCCAAAAAATAATCGTATCATTTCTATCTGAATCATTTATAATTACCCTGTTTACACAAAATGCAATTAATACGGGTTTTACCAATACTGTTGATTTTCCAGGCAAATAAGTATGATACGAGTTTGAATCAAGGCATTCTAAATCGATATAACCGTCACATTTCGCTAAAACATTGCTAATCTTTTGGTCATCAACAATTTCATCAATATAACAAATCGAATCCTGTCTTACTGTATAGTTTAAATATAATCTCTTTGACAAGAATTCTTCATCAAAATAGGATACATTGATTTTAACAGGTTCTTGTTTATAATTTCTCACAAAGAGAAAGTAATTCACATCACAAGAGCACAAAAACAATGTTAAAACGATTGAAGAAATCACTCCATTTTTCATAATACCATAACTTAAGGTGATTCTTTTATATCTATTATTATAGTTTTATTGTAAAAACCTCGTTTTTGAATAGAGTATTTCTTTTTGTTTTCATGAAGGTTTGAGTTCTTACCATAGAATATGATAGTATTTATTTTTCCATCCTCGCTAATTTCAACTTCTTTTGTTGGATTTAGTACAATTGGATTTAATATGCAAATTGATTTACCTTTTAAATTAAAGATATAACTATTGCTATCTAACCAATTAACATTTAACTTCTCATTCATATATTGTAATGAATTCTTGTTTAAAGTATTTACTAAACATGGTTTATAAGGAATGCTATCGAATAATGAACTTAACATTCTCTTATCATGTTTTACCTTAACAGATACCTGCTTTTCATTTAAATTCCTTACAAAGATATAGATACCAGGATCGCATCCACAAAAGAATGTTAAAAGTAAAACAAATACTATTGTTTTTTTAATTATTATTATCATATCCAAAGTTTTTAATAAATTACTCAAAAAGTGCATTTTACCAATATTTTTTTCCTAGTTCATCTGCCCATTTTTCTGTCAAAATATAGTAATTAAACATATTGTTAGTTATTAAATAATTAGTATAACCAATCATACTACCCATAGCTGCAATAGGCATGTAAAGTGGCCCTAAATATCTACTTTGAAATGTATGTCCAAATTCATGTTTGAATGTATCTAAATGGTTGCAGTCATCCCATAAAAAAACATTATTTCCAACAGATAAACCACCACCCATTAACTTACTGCGTACAAAAGTAATACCTTTATGAAATACTCTTTGAGGATTATCATTAAAAGCCGTAAAAAAGTCATATAACATCATACCAACAATGGTTTGGGGCAGTTCATAAGTAAACCTGCTGCCCAATTGCAAAATTTTTCCAAGTGGTTTCTTTTCAGTATCTACTGCAACAAGCGAATGACGGTGGCGGTAAATAGTGGTTGCTGTACGTAGTGCAAAACGGAGGTCGTCTTGCCACTCATTCCCCTTTTCTCCTAAATAATCAAATTCATCTTCCGAAACATTATATTCAACTGGCCCCCATCCAATAGTAAAATCATTTTCTGAAACATTATAACTAAAAGGCCCGAAACCGTAAGTGACATCGCTCTGAAAGCCAGTCATTAACCCCCATCCTACGTTGCTAAGATGTGAAGTTACCATGGCGGTTTCAAATAATGAATATCCTGCAGCAGGCATAGCAATGCTTAAGTAGGCTGTACCTCCTGTTATAGCGGCTTCAGCAAAAGCATAAAAATAGGTCTCCCAGTCATTTTCGTCATAGCCCATTGCTTCAGCAGTTTGCCAACCAGTATATCCACCAATACCAGTAGCCACACCAATGAATACCCAACCAATAACAGGTATATTACCAGTTGGATCTTTGAACATCAATGGATTGTTCAACACGTAACTGTATCGATTATAAGATTGAGTATTTGTTGGGTCAACAACATACCTATCCGGCGACAACATCCTCCCCAGCAATGGGTCATACATACGGCCGTTCATATTTACCAGGTTGAAACGGTTGTAATGCTCATGGCCTGTATAACCCCGTGCAAACCTGTAAGTAGGCTGTGTTGTAGTATATTCCCATTCCCTCGGGTCCCTGCACCTGCCCCATGCATCATAATTGCGCTCTTCTACCACGCGGCTCCTGGAATCCGTTATGGTAAGCCATGAGCCAAGGTAGTCTTTGTGTATATAATACATGCCTGCTCCTTCCTTGCTTTCTTCACGTATAGCAGCTATGCCATTGCCCGTTGGTATATAATATAATTTTCGCGTTTCACCACTTTCGCGATTGATCTCTTCCTCGTATAGCCCGGCATATATTCTAACAAGCTTTTCTTCATCCTTTTCAAAAAACCTGGTTATAACCCTCTGCCTGTTTAGCCCGTATTCAATGGTAAGTTTTTCTTTTCCTTCAATGATTTCAGCCGTTTTGTTAAACCCCGTGTATCGGATAACCTGGTTTTGCAGTTCCATCGTAAAACCGGAGTTCTCAACCTCTCTGACCGCGTGCGGTTTGTTCCCGGCATCATAGCTATATTCACCAATACCTGATTTTATTTTTATATTGCCATTGGGGTAATAATCTAATTCAGAAATATTCCCTTTTTTATTGCCTTGATCTGTATTTAACAGGGAACTGGAATTTTCTATTTTTACATGAGGGTTTATTTCAAAAACCTTGGAACTAATCAACCTATTGAGATCGTCATATCTAAACTCTTCGGCCATATTATTCCGTTCGTCTTCTCTCCTTGTTAGTTGCCCTCCACGATTAAACACGTAATTTTGCCTAAAGGCACTACCGGCGGTTATAGTAGAGGGGTAGCCAAACTCGTCATACGAAAAAGCTGTTTCAATCCTATTACCATACTGGTAATTGATCCATTGCCCACGCTCATTTTTTTCTCCACCACTCCAAATAATAGCGTTTTCTTTAGCATCTATTACTTCTTTTAAAAAGCCATTGGCATTGTAAACATTTTCTATGGTGAAGCCCCCGGGATAAGCGATGGATGCAATGTTGCCTGCATCATTGTATGAATACTCGTAGGTATAATCTTTTTTATTGATGGTTTCTGTTTTTTTAACCATTCTTCCCAAAGCATCGTAAGAATATTTTTCTTCAGTCCCTCCTTTCATAATAGCCTTAGAAAGAGTACCATACAGGGCTTCATCATATTCCCAATTGGTGGTAATACCATTGAATTTATTCGTCCTGGTAAGCATTCTTCCCAGCTCATCATAAGTCATTTCGTATTGTATCCCATTGGCATTTTCTTGCCAGTTAAGCTCCCCAAAAGCGTTATAATAGTATTGAATTTCACCTGCATCAGGGTCAACAAGTTTTTCTTGGTATCCCAGCAGGTCATATTCCATTTCTATGGTTGAGCCGTTGGTGGTAATAGACTTGGGTTTCCCTGAACTATAATACTCGTAAACTACTTCTCCTCCTGCATCGCTGCTATTTAGCAATTGTGCACGGCTATCATAGGTTTTTGTGGAGGAAATATTAAGCAAATTATTGGTTGAAGTAACTTCCCGGCCATTATATGAATAGCTGGCATCAACTGTTGGGCCTATTTTATGGTCTACACGCCCGTATTGATCATAATAATAGTTTATCCATTGCTTACTATTTCCACTGTAATAGGGTAAAGATTCCCTACTAAGTTGCCATTTCCGGTTATATATAATATCCTGGTAAACCAATTGATCGTTGTAATTATAGGATGCTGATCCAAGTACCCGCCCTAAAATGTCGTAGAACTTATATGCAGTACCTTTATTGGATGTTACCATGGTTTTAACGTAAACCGTATGAGCGGGTTTCTCAACGCTTGTAATATTTTCTGCCCAATCCATATGATTCACGATATAATTTCCATCGGGAGTAATGGTCTTAACCAAGCTTCCATTTCCATCATACTCAAAGGAGGTTTTTAACCCATTGATGTCAAAAGACTCGAGTAATTGCCCGGTAGCTTCATCAAAAACATTGGAAATTTCATGACCAAGGGGTTGTATTTCTTTTATGGTGAATCTCCCTTTTGCATCGGTTTCATATTGCTTAACAATTTGTTTCCCTCCGCCTACGGTTTCAGACCGGGTAATATTTCCATAATCATCATATAAAAAAGTGGATGTAATGCTTTTTGCGTGGCCGGGATCTTTAATGAGTGTTTCCACATCACCTAAATTGTTATAACGATAGTCCGTGTTCCTGGCATAAGGGTTTTCTCCCTGTTTAAGGTTGTTAACGGTTAAATAATCCAATAAACCGATAATATATTTATTATAACCACCTGACTTTGAAGTGCCTCCACCGCCGGGATTCACGGCTTGTATAATATTTTTATACGTATTGGTAGTGGTTTCTGTCCATTCTGTAGCGCCGCCGATAGCCGAAAAAGTTTTAACGGCCTCGTCAGGCATACCATATTCATGTTCGTAATAGGTGGTATAAGTATAATTTGTAATGGCCTTATTTCCTTTAAGGTAATCAAAATACTCTGATTTTGTAACTACAGGTAAGAAACTCTCGTACCTCGTACCACCGCCTCCATTAGGAATCAAGTTCCCATATTCAATAACATCATTTGTATTAACAGTTTTATTAATGGACACATCATTGATTTTTGTTTCCGAAGATTCAAGCGCCATGAAATAATGGTCATCAAGAACTTCATAACTGTTAATGGTGGTGGAGTTGTTAACGGATTCATTGATCCTTTGCTCAGAATACCCTAATAATCCTTTGCCCCTGAGATGCACGACAGGATTTTTATAATTATACCTGATCCTTTTGTAAAGCAAAGAGGAACCGAGTTGGTCTTTATACTCTACTTGATCAACCACGTTCATTGGCCCTTGCCAAACCATCAAGGGGTATTGCTGGTCTCGTTTTTGTTTGTCTACTTGTGCAATGCTTGTAAGAAGGTTGTAGCGAATACCGGTAATATAATTCATTCCATTGCCAATGGCAGTAACAAGATGTTTTTGGCTGTTGGGATGGAAATATATGATTTTATTTTCATAATCATGATCAACATTCATGAAGCTCAGGTACATATCTATGTTTCCATCACCATTATAATCACCCAATTTTTTATTGACCAACTGGTAGTTAAGATCATCATGGACAAAGAGGTTATCGTAATATGACATTGAAAATGAGTTATATGCCTTATTATAGAAAATTTCAACATCTCCATCTTCATATTCCATAATATCAATTCTGCCATCTCCATCAAAATCCCTTAAAAAAATTTGGGTACTAATGCTATGGTTACCTCCTGAATGGCCCCATCCCTGGTCCACTAGACCTTGCGGTGCAGGTACTATTTCCGGTGATATGTTGTTCCCTTTAAAATAAGCAATATTCCATTCAATTTCACCCCAGTCCCACCAGTTCCAACTATTATTAGGGTTATTGTTTCGCTGCTTTTCAGGTAAGTTATGTGGCTGATTCATTATATCCAGTTGATCAATATCCCTGTAAGTATTATTTGCAATAAATGTAGAATAAAGTATGTCATTGTACCCATCACTATTTAAATTGCTTACATAAATATGTGAATTGGAATTAAATTCTGTTCCTTCATTGATAAGCACAGCTTCATACTCGGTAATTTTACCAGGAGATTTAACAAATTCGTATACTTTGTAGCCGTCTTCATCCAAAAACATAATATCTGTTTTACCGTCTCCGTTAAAATCGCCGAATTCTTTCTTCCCGGCTTGAGTTGTAAAAGTGGCATAGTCCTGCCAAAGCAATCCTCCTGCATCCGGGTCATAAACATTAGAAGCAACTTTCCATTCGTCATTTCTTTCTGAGGAGCTATACATGAAGTCAATAATACCGTCCCCGTTAAAATCAGCGGGTAGAATCTCATTCTCTGAATTTGGGACAATCCAAAAATCCCAATAATCCATTTCAACCAAATCATTTCCTATTGATTTATATACAACTGCACTACCGGAAGTTTTTATCATGGTCACATCACATAAACCGTCACCATCGGCATCACCTGGGATAAAAGTGGCAAAATCATCGGGCAAATCGCCTTGTGAAACTAAGTTGAAGGAATAGCCATTTGCATCAGCTATATAGAGATACCAATTGTTTGAAAAAGAGATAAAGTCTGTTTGTCCGTCACCATTAAAATCGCCAGTTACTATGCTATTAGCAAATGAAGGAATGGCATCTGATATAGCAGTTTGAAAATCTTCTCCATCATTGCCCCAATCAAAAATGGTGGAGTTTACAGGTTTGCCACCGTTGTTGAACTTTTCTATCGAATAAAGATGGGTGTAATCATCATAAGTGTAATTAAACCGGTAGTCATAAACCACATTGTTTTTGTGAAAGACCTTTATGGAATGGAGCAATTCATTTTTGTTTACTTCTGAACCGGCTAAATAGCTTTTTGAATAATCGGAACGGTTGGAAGTATAATAGAATTTTATTCTATTGTAGGGTTGCAAGCCCGTGTTTTCATTTCCTGTATACTCAATTGCAACAGGGTAAGCGTTATCATTATCGGGGCTTTCATAATACTGGTATTGAATATAATTTCCATGAACATCTGTAACCTTGTTCAAATACCAATTCAATACACCAATACCCCCTTGTGCATCTATCCTGGAATCTTCCGTATTGCCGTATTCCAGCACCCTTCCATCCATTGTCCACACCTTAAAATACTCCGGCCCACTACCCGAACTGCCAAAAGAAACAATACGTTGATAGGTTTCCCTTTCTGTGCGGTATTCTGTCCCGTCGGCGCCATAAGTATCATTATTATCAACCATGATAAGCCTTTGCCCATCCAGCATAAAGCGGTCATCTGCATTAAATTCAACGCCATCAAGGGCATTATCATTATGAAGATTTTTGCCACACCTTGTAATAGCGGATAATCCACCAATTGAAAATCTCAGGCCAAGCAGGCCGTTTCCACCATTGCTTTGATAATTAATAGACAAGTTGGGTTCCATATCGCCACTTCCCGGCGATATCTCCACCGGGATATTATAATTTGCTTGCCCTACAGGAGTAATGGTTAAATTTCCCGGTAATGAACCTACTGCCAATGTTTTGTCCAATTCCCGTTCAGCGGTTGACGGCACACTGTTGGGATTTAAATATTGCACAGGTAAATTCAACTCTTCATCAAGTTTAGCACGGAAATAATTCCTGGTTTCCCAATTATACCTGAATGGTTCTTCAAGTTTTATTTTGTCTCTTGCAATATAAGTATAATTTCCGGTCAAAGGCCTTGTTAAGGTGAACTCATCCCCATAAAAGGTTTCTTTTTCTTGGGATTGGAGTTGAGAAGATATCATGATGGCTATCATAATGAAAAGATAAGCCACAACATTTATGTATTTTTTTATAGAGATCATCTTACCATGTATTTTATTAAGTACCTATTCAGCGCCTATTGGAGCTTTTCATTTATATCCTTCACTTTTTGGCTTAGTTCCATGTTTTCCTTTTTCAATTGGATAACATAGAGGGTAAGCTCTTCAATTTTCTCCATTAAAAGCCGGTTCGACTCTCCCAGTTCAAGCCCGTTTTTTTCAATTTTGGAAGCCGATGGTACATTAGGTAAGTGTTTGTTTTCCATAATAAATGCTTCCAGTTCATTGATCTCCATTAATTGATATTCTTTGTCAAATACATAGTCAGGGTATGGATTTATAAGTTCCAAACTTACCTCCTTAGCCCAGATATATCCCTGATTGCCGTACATTTTTATTTGATCGCCCAGCATCAACTCATTTTCCTCGTTAAGTACCATGAGGTTTTCTTTAGGCCCGTTTCCATCTTCTTGACTTTTTACCCAATGAAAACCATTATCGTTCATTCCAAATCCAAGATAATCGCCACTAGATACGGGGTTGCTTGTTCTCCATATAGATCCTTTTGGGGTCATGAATCTAATATCCCAATTGGAGGTGGTCCAGGTACTGCTATTCCCGTCAATGGTCATAAATCCGTCTTTTAGGTGTAGTTTTGAAGAAGGGTATCTTATTCCTATACCCAAGTTGCCAGTGGGTTCTATGGCCATTAAAGGGGTTTGGTAATTTGTGCCCACGAAGTAATAATTAAGGTCATTATAAGTGCCATAAGCTCTCCATCCTCCATGGTCTGCTCCACTTGAACCAAAAAATTTCAACCCGTTTGCCCAGCCGCCATTTCCTCCATAAATATTAACTGTTCCCATGTTATTATCCAAAACAATATCTCTTAAACCGCTGGCTTTAATTTTTCCTTCCACGTCAAGTTTTTCCATGGGGAATGATGTACCTATTCCCACATTTCCTGTTTCGCTTGCCCCACCGGTTGCACCGCTCACAAACAGGGTGGCCTGGGTACTGTTGAAGCCAATGGCCAGGGAGTTGGGGGTGCTGTTATTGAGTTTTTGATTTTCTGAATAGCCTTCCCCAATCACGATGGAATTGGTGCTACCGGCCTTTACATTTTGCCCGAAAGCCATGCTGTAATCGCCGTTGGCAATAGATTGGTTGCCAATGCATATAGCGTTTGAGCCGGTGAAAGGGGAAGAGGTCATGCCGCTTATAACATTATTGCCTAATGCAAGGCTATATGGTCTAATGGCATAGGCTCCCATTCCAATGGCAATAGTGTTTTCCTCGCTAGCTGTACTATACTTCCCAAATGCAAAGGATCTAGGACCTTCTGCGCTAGCATTCCAACCGGCAGCAAAAGAAGCTAATCCTGTAGCACTTGTGGAGTAACCGATTGCGGAACTATAGATACTTTCGTCTGCTGATGTATTTTCATAATAAACTTGTGCAATTGTTATATTTATTGTGAATAATGCCGTTATTATTGACGATAATCGATATATTGTTTTCATGGTTTTTGTTTTTATTTTGGTTTATTTGGTATGTTGGAAATGGGTAGCTTGTCTATTTAGTGAAGGGGTGAGTTTGTTAATAAACTGATATACAGATTTTTAACTTTTAGGATTCTATGAAAATCACTCACCCCTTCACTTTCTTAGCCTGGCCTGCTGGTTACAGCGTTTTCTATAACAGCGGGGTTAACCCCGCTGTTAGCTACTTCCTGGCAACCAGCTAATTATCTATTTGGCTATTTTCTTCCTTTGCCCATCTCTCTTTCTATAAAAATATGAACTTTGTATACTATTTCTTACTGTTTCACCCATTTCCCCGAGGCCAGTTGCTTGCCTTGCCGTGTAATGCGGTACAGGTAAACGCCCGGGGGCTGGTTGGTAGTGTTGATAAGGGTCCTTGTTTCCCTGGTGTGCCATTGCCCGGCTTTTATGCCTTGCAAGGTGTATAATTCGAAAGTAACTTCTCCTTTTTGGCGTATGGGTTTGGCAAGCTCCAAACTTACCATGTTTTTGCCCGGGTTGGGATACAACAAATGATTTGTTTGCTTATAGCCGCTCGGGTTATCGATCCGAACAAAAGGGCCTTCCTTATCGAATTTTATAGTAAAAATAGAATCAGAATTAATATCACTTTTCTTAATTAGAGTCACAATAAACCCACTATCTGCTGTTGGCTTAGGATTATTATATAAAAAGTAATAATAAGGATCATCATCAAATATCCAGTAATTTAAGGGATCCAAATTCATGTTATATCGTCCAATGAATCCTTTCTCTTCATATGCACCACCCACACCACCGGTTAATATGATCTTTCTATCCTTTGTTATAGCAATAGCCCTGTTTTCATACATATAATCTTCTCCTTCATAAAAATACCGTTGTTCTTTCGTACTAATTAAGCTATCCCCATCGATTAACTTGTTCAGCACAAGGTCATAACACCAATAATTGCTCGTAGTGCTATGATAACCAGCAAGTAGCATCGTGTCTTCTGCAATCCATTTCCCATGAAACCTATCGGCATTAATGGTAAAAGATGTGATGATGGGCTTTTGGGATATGAAATTCAAGTCCAGGTCATACTCTTTGAGCCATGCATCGGTTTCAATGCCCGGTATCTCCATGTAATCTCCAAGGCAATATATCCTGGTTGAATCCGGGTGCATCATTACTTGTTGCAGATCGCTAATAGTATCGGAAACAACTTTTAGTATTTCCCCGCTTCCTGACATCTTCACTAAGAAACCTTGGTTAATCCCAGCTCCAAACCAATCATAGTTTTTGGTATATAAACCAATGATCCAATCTCCTTCCAAAGTTTTGACAGCAGTTCTAGCCGAAACCCACCTTCTAGGCAAAGTTAATTGTGTTGTCCATTTAATATTTAGTAGGCTATCATAATATACTGCTAAAAAACTTGAAGTGTCAATTGTCATTGACGATTCATAACGTCCCATGACTAATAGATCTCCATTCTTACACGGTTCTATACAACCATATATACAACCGTTTACATTTCCCGGTTTGTACATTTTACTGATGCTATCTCCATCAAAACTCCATTTCAGTATCCATGCAGAATCATTTAAAGATTTATTTCTTTCATCATCTCCTTTAATAGTGCCAGCAAATATGTATTTTCCGGGGCTTGTTTCAACGTAATCTGTTATAACCTTATGATCGTCTCTATCAAACCCCCATTTTAGAGTGTTTTGGGCATTAATAATACCTAAAGATGTTGTTAAAAATATTATTAATCCTTTGATAGACCAATTAATTATTATATACAGACTTCTAAATTTAAATGTATTATTCATACAAGAAATATTAATCAATGAGGCAAGCCTTCATGGAAAATACCATAACAATAATTCAATTCATGCCAGATCTCTGACAATTGGTTATTGTTCATTGGATCATAATATCTTCTGTCATGAACTTTACAAGAATGAAAAGTTTTCCCCATAGGCCCAAAGTCGTGATCCAAGGATACTTTTATGGTCTGGAGATTTTGCATGTAAAAATTCATCTGGTCGTAAGGGTCATACCAAAGAATTTTATCCGGTTCATCTCCGCCATTGTTGGCTGCACACCTGTAAAAAACTAAATAATCCAGGATATTGTCCAAAGTTTGCCCATGTGGGCCGGGGTTTTGGTAATATTGGAGAATCATTCCATCGGTTATGGTGTAAGTTTCCACATCAGTATAATACCCGGAAGGAACTTGACTACTTAACGGATCAGGCATGGGTTCGCCATAATTCATCACATTGGAAAACAACCGGGCTGCATCCCAACCTTCATAACCACTCGGATATTTGCCTAGGCCTTCGCCATAATACCAATTGTCATCAGGCCCGAAGGTATACAATTGCCCCCTGGCGCTTCCATTGCCATCACCGCTCATTACACCGGTAACAGCGGATATCTTCATTACTATAATACCAGAGTTCAATTGGCCTGGGGTAGTGATGTCTTTTACGTCAACAATCTTGAATTCCCTTTCATTATCTTCCAATTGTGCCTGGCGGTTGGCCATATTGCTTGCTAAAGTGATATAAGCAATGGCCACATCCGAAAATTCTACCTGGTCGTTATCATTCAAGGTAAATTGTATGGAGCTTGTATCAGTTTCCGGGTCTACTGCCGGGCCGGCATCCATACAAAAAGTGTAATTCAACGCGGCTTCTATGCACCACAAGGCTTCACCGGCGCTGATCTCGCCACCGGCTTTTTCATTGTTCTTTACGCGTTTTTTAAAATCCAATATCTTCTGTTGTGTTTGTTTATTTGCGGCAGAAATTTCATTGTTGACAGTTTTATTGTCTTTATTTTCTAAGGATTTTTCGTTTTCTTTGGTACAGGAGAAAGCGATGATAAATGCTCCTGTTATAATAATGCTTGTTTTTAATAATGTTTTCATCTTTTCGTTTAATTTAATTGGGTTTAAATATTGTTTAAAAATTTTACGAATGGATTAAGCGAAGAAATTATAGCTAGAAAAGATGAAAAAGGTAAAGTTTCAGCCCAAATAAGATGTAACTTATTGAGGGGGGGGGTAGTTATGGTTTTATTCTTATGTAAATCCTTTAGTTGGTGCATTTTTGGTTACAGGTTGTTGCTTTTTTCCTCGACAAACATAAAAAAGATTTTTTTTACAAACAAATTTTTACTAAAAAAATCTGCTGTCATAATCTAAATACCAGTGATATAAAAAATGAATCCAGGAGGAATTTTTGAAATAAAAAAATCAAATTTCCCCCACAAACAGGTCAAGTATATCAATTAATTAATTAATTTTACCACATCAACCTGTACTTGATGAAGACCATTAATTCTACTTGTAATAAGACAGTTAGCGTGAAAAACTTTAAAGGCTTTTCAAACATCCACTGCATACTCATCTGTCTTTATATCTTTTCTGAGTTGTAATTACAACTTTGCTTAAGGATTTTTTCCACCACCATTCAATCTTTTTATAAAACAATGAAAGCATATTATACGTATCTTAACGGGCTTATAAACAAAAATACCGTTTATTACAAAAAATCACCGGGCAGTATCCGCTGGATCAACAGTTTGGTAGCCACCGAGATGGAAAATAAAAGGGATTTTCTTCTATCACAAGCCAAACATCAAATTAATTGGGAGTTTTACCAAACCAAACCGTGGATCAATAAAATCTCTAAAGGCTGCATGCTTTGTGGCCAAGGGCTTTGGTCGTGTCTTTTTATCACCGGGTTGTGTAATGCAAAATGCTTCTATTGCCCTGCTTCGCAAAACAAAGACCATTTGCCTGCAACACAGCAATTGACTTTTGAAAATGCAAACGATTATGCCGATTATATCAATTACTTTGGTTTTAAAGGCGTTAGTATTAGCGGTGGCGAACCTATGCTGGCTTTTGACAGAACCTTAGAATTTATTACAACGGTGCGAAAAAAATGCAGCAGCAACATCTACATTTGGATGTATACCAATGGCATACTTGCTGATCGTGAAAAGTTTAAACAACTTGCTAATGCAGGATTAAATGAAATAAGGTTTGATATTGGCGCTGTAAACTATAAGCTAAATCCTATTCATCAAGCTAAAGGAATAATTGAGCATATTACCGTGGAGATTCCTGCTGTACCGGAAGATACACAAAAGGTCATAGGGTTGCTCAGGGGCATGTCCGATGCCGGTGTAACCAACCTAAATCTACATCAACTGAGGCTTACAAATCATAATGCATCCAGGCTTTTACATAGAGATTATACTTACTTACACGGAGAACAAGCGGTGGTAATGGAATCGGAAATTGCTGCTTTGGAAATCATGAATGTTGCAATCCAAAACAATATAAATATCGGGATTAATTACTGTTGTTTTCAATATAAGAACCGTTTCCAAAAAGCCGGTTATAGGAATATCATTGCATCTAAACTCATAAATGCTAAGAATATCACTAAAAAAGGATTTGAGAGGAATATTTCCTATAAAGATCAACCTTTGAGTTCGCTTGAAGAAATCAAGAATATTCATAAAAAAATGAATACTGAAAAAGTACAACTCATTTACAAGGGATTCTTCTTAGAAGATAACAAACCCTTAAAAAACAACGGTTCCAGCACAATAAAAACTGGAGGCAAAACCTGTTATGTTTCAACATATAATGCATCCGAAGCAATCTATCTTGACAAAAAGGTTTTAGGAGAATACATCCAACTCATGGAAACAGGTACGGCAGAAATCCCAACGAGCAATACACTTTTTAATGCTTGGAAATATGAATTCATTGAAAAAAGCTGGAGGAATTACTTTTAAATGTTACTCATTATTGATAACCAGAGCAGTTTCATCAAGAAATTCAAAAGGAATTTTTTAATTGAACAATCCTTCCCGTATATGTTTTTTGAACACAACGAGCAACTTGTGTTACCAAAAAACAAAAAAGTAAAAGGGATTATATTATCCGGGGGAAGGGGTAATCCTTATGAGCCGCTAAATCTGACAACAAATTTCGTGGCTATGATGAATTTTGATGTCCCTATCATTGGTTTTTGCCTTGGCCACGAAGTTATTGCTTCTGCTTATATGGGCAAAATATCAAAATTACCGGCCTACCAAAGCAAAAAGCAACTGGTAGACATCATAAAACCAGATGATCCAATCTTCAAAGGCTTGGAGAAAGAGGAAATATACCTGCGAGAACAGCATGCATACCATGTTTCAGCGCTTCCAAAGCATTTTGTTACCTTAGGAAGTTCGGTGGTATGCCCGCACGAGATCATCAGGCACAAAACAAAACCCATATATGGTTTTCAATCACATCCTGAAGTATCAGGAGAAGATGGATTGGTTATTATAAAAAATTTCTTAAGGATGTGCCATTTAATTGAGTAAAATAATGAAAATATAGTTAAATTGGTTCAATATTTTCTGTTTTAAAAACAAATAACATATTACTAATCACAAAAACTTTATCACAATGAAAAAAATCATTTTTAGTATTTCAATTGCAAGCTTATGCTTAACTATTTTATCATCATGTGGAAAAGATAATAATAATGATGATGATGATAATAACAACGACAACAATGTAACAACGAATAACTATGTTACTGCTGCAAGCTATGGCGACTTAATTTCATTTTCAATTGATGGTGAAAACATGTCGTATTCTTTTAATAATGAAACTACAAATGAAACTGGCAGTGGCAGTTTCGTATTGTCTTCTGACCCTAAGTTCCAGGGGGTATATGAAGCAGGGCAAAACGGCGCAACTCAATATATTATTGAAATACCAGGTGTTATTGCTATAACCTCTTTGCAATTGGGTAACACCCTAAACAAAATAGCTGTTGGGCTTTCTGCTGATATGCATACTTCAAATCAATACACGGTTGCAGATTTTGCCGGACAATATCTTTATATGAATTTTGATGATGGCGAAACATATCCCGGGGAGTTTTGGGGTGGAGCCCAGGTTAATGCAAATGGTTCATATTCTGTGGGAACAGGAGATGAAAATATAACAAGTATAAGTTTTGATGGTGTAGGCAGCGGTACGATGAGTATTTCTGAAAACGATAACTCGCGGGTCTTATTTTACGAGACAGGCCAGTCTGAGCCTGTTATTGGCACCATATACCCTGGCAAGGCTATGTTAATAGACAACGGGCCAAGTAACGGTTTTTCATTTGCAGTAGCTTACCCAAGCTCTCCTGTAAGCCAAGGTTCATTGGCCGGCTCATATAAGGGAGCCCTTATAGCCGAAGGCTCTGGGCAAGGGGCAATGAACTTTGATATTCCTGGCAGCGGAAATGGATTAAGTTACTATGTTAAGTATAACAGCGGTGAAATTTATGAAGTTGTTAACGGTAGCGGCACTAACGCTGTAATTGATAGTTTTGAAAGGGTTCCTGGTCTTAATAACGTTTTTAAAATTGTTCAAACAATAAATTTACCTGGTGAACCGCCTTACGAATCTAAAGCTTACTTAGTTATGCTACCTGGTGATATTTTAATGTATTTTGGGGTGGAATATAGTGAAGATTATAACATGGAAATTGTGGCCGCTTATGGAATATCTGCAAAGATAAACTAATACCAAGTTGTATTCAAAGTTACAAAGCGGAATTTGAATGCTTATACCGATTGGTTAAAATATTTGAATATGAAAGTAGCAATCATATATAACAAAGACCTTGAAGGGGTGATCAATGTTTTTGGCATGCAAAACAAGGAAAAATATTCACCCGAAACCATAAAAAAAGTGGCTTCTGCATTAGAAGCAGGTGGGCACAATGTTTCGGTGATAGATGGAAATATGCATGTTGTGGAGCGTTTGCAGAATTTTATGCCCCGTGTGATTGGCGGCGAACAAATAGGAATGGTATTTAACATGGCTTATGGTATACAGGGCGAAAGCCGTTACACGCATATCCCTTCCATGTTAGAAATGCTGGGAATCCCTTACGTGGGATCGGGCCCTTCGGGGCATTCTTTGGCTTTGGATAAAACAATTACCAAGATCATCATGCAGAAACACCAAGTACCTACTCCCGAGTTTTGGGTGTTTTCCGGTGCCGCTGATGACCTTAGCATGGTAAACTACCCCGTAATCGTTAAACCCAAAATGGAAAGCGTTTCTTTTGGTTTGAAAGTAGTAGACAACAAAGACGACTTGAAAGAAGCCATTGATTTTATTGTAAAGGAATTCCAACAACAAGCATTGGTTGAAAAATTCATTCCCGGTAGGGAGTTTTGTGTTGGATTGATCGGGAATAATCCCGTAGAAGCTTTTCCTGTATTAGAAATTGACTTAGGGAATGACCCTTCTGCAATTCAAACCCTTGAAAATAAAAGCACAACACCTATGGGTAAAATTTGCCCGGCCAATATCCCGAAAGAGCTTGCCGATGAAATGGTAAAACAGAGCATAGCGGCATTTAATGCCCTGCAACTTAGAGATTTTGCACGTGTTGATATACGTATGGACAACCAAAACAACATTTACCTGCTTGAGATCAATTCCATGGCAAGCCTTGGAAGCACCGGCTCATATCGTACTGCTGCAGAAGTGGCCGGGTATAATTTCAAAAGCTTGATCAATAAAATATTGGATGTGGCTGTGGTAAGGTATTTCTCGGGTCAAAACCATGTTAATGAAACAACAATTAGCGGGAAAACCCCATTGCATACTAAATTAAGGGTGTTTTTAAGAAGCCGCAAAGAACAAACGGAAAACCTGCTTAAAAAATGTGTGAATATCAACACGTACACCAGGAACGTAGAAGGAGTAAATGAGTTTGGCAACCTGATAAAAAAAGAATTGAGTGCATTGGGATTCACTCAAGAAGTTTATCCACAAGTGGAAGTAGGCAACCAACTTTTTTTCACCAATTCCATGGACAGTAATTATGATGTTCTGTTCCTCGGTTTTTTAGATAATACGACCAAGTTTGGAGATCATGATTTTTCCAGGTTAGAAGATCAAAAAATATATGGTACCGGCATTTGGGTTCATAAAGCAGGCATTGCAACCCTCATATCTGCTTTGCAAGCCTTGCGTTTTATAAGGGTTTTGAGAAAGATTAAAATCGGGATACTGCTTACATCTGATGACAGCCTACAGGGAAAATTCGCTAAATCGCAAGTGATGACAAAATCGAGTAAAGCTAAATTCATCATAAGCTTGCATGGTGGTGACAAGAACGGTAGCATTGTTACCTCAAGGTCGGGCAATGCTGTATACAAAATCTCAACAAGCCTTCTAAGAAAGGAACATTCCGAAGACGTAGCCATGGCTGCATCAGTGTTTTACAAGCTTATCAATACCTATTGCGACTTGTCTATTAATGATGAAAAACTTGTTATAGCGCCTTCTAACATGGAGTTCCGATCAAGCATCATGAATATTCATGCATATGGAGAAGCCGAGATTTCAGTACGTTTTAATGATATGGATGCCTTTAACAAGATTGACAAGCTGTTAAGAGAAAAAATCCCGGCAAGGAAATACAGGAACATCCTCCATTTTCAAATAGAAGGCGGTTTAAGGAGGCCACCCATGCCAGAAACTAAAACCAATTTAGATTTTTGGAATTTTGTAAAAAAGATTTCCCAAAAAATTGATGTTGCAATCACCAAAGAACACAGGTGGAGTTCTTCAGATATATGCTTTATTGATGTAAACAAACACATCCTGGATGGATTTGGCCCGGTGGGCTCCAAGGATATTGGAAGAACAGAATTTATCCTAAGGCATAGCCTATTAGAACGTTCATTATTAATTGCTATGACATTGAATGAATTGATAAAAAGTTCTATGGACATACATACAACTTATGCCTCAACACAGCTAAAGGATTAGGTTATGTTGGATGCTTGGTGACGTCAACCTCACCAAACCCTAATTTCAATCCGCCAGGGCTGAGAGACAAGCCTGCTTTTGGCTTAAATCTCCCAGCGATTCGCAGCCTTATTGGTTCGAGGATTTTTGCCTGCTACATTACACCCAGTCGGGAGAATCCTTCAACGCAATAAACAACTTCTTTTTGCCCCGAAGAAAGACGAATGTTCATATTAACCGGCCTCAGCACTTCGTGACACTTGTGCCAGGTTGCATTCTTAGATATAAAGTAGGATTTGAATGGCGAGCAATACAAAATCATAAAAACAAGAGATATTCAAATAAATTCATTTTACTTTTCACAAAGTTTTTCATGCTAAAAGTGGCATTTTTCAAAATCTCACAAAAGTAGTTTACAAATATAAAGAATAGCTAAAA
>CAZJDA010000012.1:77524-86885 GCA_964544705.1 uncultured Bacteroidales bacterium | reverse complement strand
TATTTTGGCAGGTCAAAGTATGGTATTTTTTGTACATTTGGAACGGCGGATTATAGGGTTTTGTGATCTTTTTTGTATCAAATCATTCAACGATAAGCAGATTTATACCGGGAAGAACAAGGCATTTTTCCTGATTCAATCAAACAATGATTTCTGAGCTTGCATCGACCGGTTTTTATGGGCGAATTTCAGAGGTTTCCCTTTTACAGTGATTATATCGTTTCTGCTTTTGAGGAAATTAGAAACCTTTCGTGAACTCCAATCAATTTTGAGCCTGTCAACAATAGTTTTCGCGGGGAAAACTTTCCAATCACCCAAAATCGAAACCGGATTATTAAATTGGCAATGATACACCCAGGATACCAGGGTTAACGCCCCTCATTTTTCACCTGTGTGCCTTTTGCTACGAAGACAACAGGGCTACGCCCCTTTTCTTTGTTCAAGCTTGTAAAGGAACATAGTTCCATTAATTTCGTAGGACAAGATGAGCTAAAACAAACAAGGGGCGTAGCCCTAAAATCTTAGTAGTATATAAATGAATATAGTGACGCGTCACATTTATTATTGAGAATCTATATTGTTGTAATTGAGCAAATTGCCAAACAGTTGATGCGTCATTTCTTTGTTGACTTAACAGTAGTATAAAATTAAAGGGGCGTAGCCCTGGCATCTAAATGTTAAATGGTTAAAAAACGACATAGCCGGGATGGATAGGCCAATTGCAGCAACATAAAAAAGGGTTGATGCAGTGTATTATTTCCTAAAAAAAAGGGTTGACAATGAAAAAATTTAAAAACAAATATCGTATTTCATCCGCCCGTTTACAAAATTGGGATTATGGTGCTGCTGCCCTTTATTTCATAACCATTTGCACCCAAAATCGTGTTCATTATTTCGGGGTGGTCAGGGATGGGCAAATGCAATTGTCCGAAATCGGAAAAATCGTTGAATCTGAATGGTTGAAAACATTTACAATTCGACAGGACATGAATTTATGGCCGGGTAAATACGTGGTGATGCCTAATCATTTTCACGCGATTATCGGGATTGGGGTAAATAAATACAATACACGTTCGGTACCCCACCCATCCCATCCCAAAAACCAATTCGGGCCACAATCAAAAAACCTGGCATCCATCATTCGTGGTTTTAAATCGTCTGTAACAATAGGCGCCCGAAAAATTAATCCTGGATTTCAATGGCAATCACGTTTTCACGACCACATCATTCGTGATAATATATCATTTCAAAAAATCAGCAATTACATAATCAATAATCCTATCAATTGGAAAGAACAATTATTTAATACAGAACAACAATAACACAAAAAGAACAACAACAACTGGGAAAAACCCTTCGGAAAAACAGGAAATCCATAGAATGTTGGAATACATCAACAATATCATGATATCGATACCGAGGGAACATCGAAATCGAAACCGGGATCGGGATCGAAATCGAAAGGTTTTAATGTTGAGGGTTGGGATAGCGATACCGATACCGAGGGGACATCAAAATCGAAACCGGGTTCGTGGTCAAAATCGAAAGGTTTTAATGTTGAAATTTGGAATACCGATGCCGATAATGAGAGAACATCCAAATCGAAATCGAAATCGGGTTCGAAATTGAAGGTTTTATTGTTGAGGTTTGGAATACCGATACCGATGCCGATACCGATAAACCCCAACCTGCAACGGCATCAACCGGCAAAGTATTTCCAACCTCGAATAATTTATTGATTTTTTATATATTATTCATGCACGTTTCAATACATCGATTAATAATCTTAAAAAAAATATAAAAGCTACAGGTAGATATAAAGATTTAGATGATTTGGAGAATTTAAAATAATCCCGGTATGTGTTCAAAGTTATAATTTCAGTCCATTTCATTTCTGTAATTATTTTGTACGACAATCGGCATAATACCAAGTAAGCAGTCAAATTCTACTTTGTAACTTTGAATACAACTTGGTATAAAATCCTAATGCCGAAGCAAAATTTCATGATAAAATGCCCGAAGTATGTATTTATTAGCTTCGGGCATTTTTTTAAATTACAACATTTTTTATTTCTATTGCCCCTAATTCATGATATGGATATGGCCATGGCATTATATCATCTTGCCAGGGTCAACCCATTCATCAAATTGTTCTTCTGTAACCAAGCCGGATTGTATAGCCGATTCTTTAAGGGTTAATCCTTCTTCATGTGCCTTTTTGGCAATTTTTGCTGCATTTTCATAACCTATATGAGGGTTAAGTGCCGTAACAAGCATTAATGAATTTTTAAGGTTTTCGTTAATGTTTGTATGGTTCGGCTCAATTCCAGCAGCACACTTGTCATTAAATGCTTTGCATGCATCACCAATAAGTTTTGCTGCCATCAACAAGTTGTATATCATAACAGGTTTAAACACATTCAATTGGAAGTGTCCATTCATTCCCCCGGTGGCAATAGCAGCATCATTCCCAATAACTTGTGCAGCCACCATAGTAATTGCCTCGCATTGGGTAGGATTCACTTTTCCCGGCATAATAGAGGAACCCGGTTCATTAGCAGGAATATTGATTTCTCCAATCCCGCAGCGTGGGCCTGAGGCATAAAACCTGATGTCATTAGCAATCTTCATTAAGCTTACAGCAATTCTTTTCAAAGCACCTGAAGTTTCAACAATAGCATCATGTGCAGATAATGATTCAAACTTATTGGGGGCCGTAACAAAAGGATGGCCGGTGAGTTCGGCAATTTTTTCGGCAACCAGTTCATCAAAACCTTTTGGAGCATTTAATCCTGTTCCTACAGCCGTTCCTCCAAGAGCAAGTTCTAATAAATTAGGAAGCGTATTTTTTAATGCTTTGATACCGTATTCTAATTGGGTTTCGTAGCCGGAGAACTCCTGCCCAAGGGTAAGTGGAGTTGCATCCATTAAATGGGTCCTGCCTGTTTTTACTACTTCATTAAAAGCTTTTGATTTCTCGGCCAAAGTTTCTTTTAACAACTCCAACCCGGGTATGGTATTTTCAACAATCAATTTATAGGCGGCAATGTGCATTGCTGTTGGGAAGGTGTCATTAGATGATTGCGATTTGTTTACATGGTCGTTTGGATGAATCACCGGTTTTTCGCCAAGTTTGCCACCATTGATGACATGAGCCCGGTTGGCAATAACCTCGTTCATATTCATATTGCTCTGTGTCCCCGAGCCTGTTTGCCATACAACAAGAGGAAAATGCTCATCAAGTTTTCCTTCAAGTATTTCATCACAAACTTTTGAAATAAGATCGGCATTCGCTGGCTCTAAAACACCCAGCTCACTGTTAACAATAGCAGCCGCTTTTTTCAAAATAGCAAATGCTTTGGTGATTTCTAAGGGCATTTTTTGCCCGCCAATAGGAAAATTTTCTTTTGAACGCTGGGTTTGGGCTCCCCAATATTTTTCTACAGGAACTTCTATTGTGCCCATCGTGTCCTTTTCTGTACGTGTTTTCATGGGATTATTATGTTTTTTTTATGACTAAATAAATTATTTGATATTTGGCTAAAATCATGTTAATACAGATATGATTTTTAATATAGTTAAAAAACCATTTTATAATTACAATTTTTATAATATTTCCTCAACCTTTTCGGGTGGCCTGCATAAAACCGCCTTATTTCCTTTCACAACAATCGGCCTTTCAATTAATTTTGGGTTTTCATTGAGTATCCTTAACCATTCTTCATTAGAAAAACTTTTGTCTTTAAAACTATCCTTAAATATCTTTTCTTGCTTTCTAATGATATCCATTGGTTTCAGATTCAACCTAACCAGCAAATCGCGAATTTCTTCTATGCTGAGTGGTTCTTTTAAATATTCGCGTATTACTATATCTTTTTCGTCAACTTTTTCTTTGAGCTCGTTAAGCACTTTCCTACTTATTTTACAACGTGTATTGTGATAAATCGTTAGCATTATATTGTTTTATTTACGAAAGTTTTCCATTATTTCTGTCCTCCAAACTTCATTAAATAGGATGTTATAAATCTATTGATGTCACCATCAAGAACGGCTTGCACATTGCCGGTTTCTTCGGATGTGCGCAAGTCTTTAACCATTTTGTATGGATGCAATACATAATTTCTTATTTGCGAACCCCATTCTATTTTCATCTTGCTCCCTTCTATTTCGTCAATGGCTTCTTGCTTTTTCCTCATTTCAATTTCATACAATTGGGATTTGAGCATTTGCATGGCTTTTTCCCTGTTTTGTTGTTGAGACCTTGTTTCCTGGCATTCTATAACAATACCGGTGGGTTCGTGTTTGAGTCTCACAGCCGTTTCAACCTTATTCACATTTTGCCCTCCTGGGCCGCTTGATCGGAACGTATCCCAACTTATGTCAGCAGGATTCACATCAATATCAATATCATCTTCAATAACAGGGTAAGCATAAACCGAGGCAAAAGAGGTATGCCGTTTGCCCGCAGAGTCGAATGGAGAAATCCTTACCAACCTATGCACCCCACTTTCAACTTTTAAATACCCAAAAGCAAAATCGCCTTCAAACTCTATCGTTACTGATTTAATGCCAGCAACATCACCTTCAATAAAGCTAATGGTTTTGGTTTTGTGGCCGTTTCTTTCACCCCAGCGCAAATACATGCGCATGAGCATCTCTGCCCAGTCGCAACTTTCTGTGCCACCAGCCCCTGCATTTATGGTAAGAATAGCGTTGTACTTGTCTTCTTCGGCACTGAGCATTCTTTTAAACTCAAGATCTTCGATTTCTTTGATGGCTTCCTGGTAGTGACTATTTATTTCTTCTTCTGAGATTTCGCCTTCTTTGTAAAAATCATTCATCACCGAAAGCTCTTCAATGGTTTCTTTTACTTTGTTAAAGGTATCAGTCCATTTTTTCTTATCATTAATTTTCTTTAAGACTTTTTCGGCTTCTTTAGGGTCGTCCCAGAAATCTTGAGCATAAGTATACTGTTGCTCCTCTTCAATTTGTTTTATCTTGGTATCGATGTCAAAGATGCCTCCTTAAGGAAAGCAGCCTCTGGTTAAGATGTTTTATCTCATCATTAGTTATCATAGTCTATTGTATTATTTTAGGTCTTTATCAGAAAAGGACAAAGGTAATAAATCTTTTATACTGTTGATAATGGAAATCTTTGATTTATTAAATGATGATAAAATAATTTTAATATCCTGGCCGGTTTTATTTTCATATTCGGCAATAACTTGCCTGCAGGCGCCGCATGGAGAAACAGGTATATCATCACTGTTTTTCTCTCCTTTAGCAATCACAGCTATGCATTGTATATCGTCCATAGGAAAATTAGCATGTGCATAAAACATTGCAACCCTTTCGGCACATAAACCTGAAGGATAGGCAGCATTTTCCTGGTTGTTGCCTGTTATTATTTTGCCACTTTTAAGCCTTACTGCAGCTCCAACTTTAAACCTGGAATAGGGAGCATATGCATTTTTGCAGCTTTCAGTTGCTTCATCCAGCAATAAACGGTCATTTTTTTCCAACTCAGCCGGTGTGTCATAAGTTTGATAAACAAAATATTCTTTTTTATAGCTTTTCATCTGTTTATATTTAATTTTTTATTGTCAGTACCTGTCCCGATGCTAATCGGGATGGAACTTACCATGATAAAATAATCATGCTCGTGTATGTTAAAATCATAATTATTTTATCATGGACGTTTCATTTACTCCATTTTTTTTGGTGTTAATAATATCAATGTATTAAAAAAGGCAAAGAAACTCACCCCAATTTGAGTTCTTAGGGTATCCTCGGTAAGGAAAGACATGAAGGCTATTATAAAGAAAAATAAGTATAGTTGGTCATTAAATTTATTAAGAAAATACCCAGGATAAAACAAGTAGAATAAAAACCAAATAAGCCCTATAATTCCTAATGCAATGGTAAAATAAAGAAACTGATTATGGGATTTTCGCCGGTTTTCAACAGGAAGATTTGATTGGTCTTTTTCATATTGCTTTTGGTAGGCTTTTTCAACATCGCCAATTCCAACACCAAAAAGCCAATTTTCTTTTACAATATTCAAGCCTGTTTTCCAGTATTCGAGTCGCATCGTAACAGAATGGTTGGCCGCCATATTGGTTCTATTATATTTTTCAATTTCCCAAAAAATCTTATGCAAGCGTTTATAGAGTCCAAATCGCTTCATATATTTATAATTGGCAATACCATTTTCTATTGCGGCAACTTCCTTACCTGTGAGTTTTTTAATGCCTTCAGCATCTTTTCTATAACCTTTTGAAGCTAAAAAACGAATTAAGGTATACCTAAGAAGTTGGTTTCTTTTATCTCTATCAAAATATTTTATTTCACTGCGTTTGTTCCATTCTTTTTTTAGTTCTTTTGGACAATAATAGATCCAAATGTAATGGCCGTTTTCCGTAGCAACCTTGGTAGTATCGTGCTTGTATTTATTGCCATACTTGGTTTTTATTTCTAAGTTCGCAAAATCAACATTTTCTTTTACAAAAATGTTGTTATAAATGTTCTGTAAATAAAAAAATATAGCCAAAGGAACAACGATGATTAAAATAAGCCCACCAATTTTGCAATAGTTGTTTTGGATTTTCCTAATATTGAATAAAAATAATAACCCGAGGGCAATTAAAAGGGTAGAAACACCGGTAACAGATTCAGAAATAAAATGATATGCAACAAACCAACCTATTAGAAGCAGGCTAAAAATAACGGATATATTCGTTTTTGCCATTTTTGTAAAGGTGTAGTACCCTGTAATAAAAATAGCCATATTCACCATTAAGGCAAACCTGATATGGGAAGTAAAAATTGATATTTGCCTTATATCTTGGTAATCATCAGTAAAATAAGCATATGCATTTACAAAACTCGAGAGTAGAACAGCAAAAACGAAAAACATCAAAAGTGTTTTAAGTTTATTGGCCGACAATTGATGTTCAGTTGAAACAATAAGGGGTAAAACAATAAGGGGTAAAAATATTCTTATTACTTTTTTTGTATTATTGAAATCCTCCGAGTATAAAGCACCCAAAAGCAGGATAATAAAAACAGAAAGCAGTACCCATCCAGCTTTATTACTTCGTAATCTTGAAAACAGGTTTTTTATAGGCACTCTAAAAAAAACTCTTTTCAAAACAATATCAAAGAGCCAATTAAAAAATAAAATAAATAATGCAACACTAAGTATAAATTTTGAAAACGGCAATGCAATGGCAAAAATTGCTAATGCAATGAAATATGTGTGCCTATGAAAATGACTCCAGTACCTCTCAATTAATCGTTTCAATATCAATTCAATTTTTAGTTTTTCGTTTCCTCACTTTTTATAGCAGGTGATAATATGTTATTGTATTTTTCTTTGTCCAATAGTATATTAACAGCTTTTTCAATCCCGGGGTCTTCATCAAGCGATGCTTTTATTGCGCCGGTTTGATAATAATACCTCATGATAATATGTTCTTTAAGGATAAATGTTATTTCATCCTTGAAAGTTATCAAATCAGAATTTTTATCATGCATTAGCTTGTTTTCAAGCTCAGAAAACTCTTTATCTATTGCCTTAAAGTATTTCTCTTCTTTTGCAGTTTCTTTCAATTTCTCAAGTTGCCTCTCACTGTCAGTAGTGTAATCAAAATTTCTCTTTGATATATATTTTTTAAAATCGCTATATATTGAATCTGTAATTTTAAAGTTCTCAACACTAGGGATTACAGGATTTTCAATCCTAAACTTGGTGGCATAATCAAAGATCATAAAATCTCTTATAAGTCCTTTAGAAATATGGCTAATACTTTCTTTTTCGGTACTCATATCAGGCCTTATCCCCCCACCATCGTATACTTTTCTACCGCTTTTTGTTGTAAATTCAGATATAAGTGAATCCGGCACTTTTCCAACGCTACCATCTTCGTTGCGGCTTGCATAATCTATGGCTTGTATGCATCTGCCACTGGGAATATAGTATTTTGCAACGGTTACTTTCAACTTGGAATTATAGCTAAGAGGAACAACGTTTTGCACCAATCCTTTCCCAAAAGTACGTTTACCAACAACCACTCCCCTATCCAGGTCTTGCATAGCGCCGGCAAATATCTCGGAGGCTGATGCGCTACCCCTGTCTACCAATACTGCCAAGGGAATATCTTTATCAACAGGATTATCATTCGTTTTGTGATATGAGTTCTTGCTCTTTAGTTTTCCTTTGGTGCTAACGATTAATTCTCCTTTTGGAACAAAAATATTCGACAATCGAACAGCTTCATCCAGTAAACCACCACCATTACCTCTCAGATCAATAATAACAGAGCTTACTTGATGGTTTTTCCTTAATTCCAAGAAAGCATCTTCAACTTCTTTGGCGGCATTTTTTGTAAAATCAGTAAGTTTTATGTACCCAATGGAATCATGAAGCATCCCATAATAAGGAACATTATCGATTTTAATATTTTCTCTTACCAAAGTCTTTTTAATGGGTTTTTTGCTTCCATATCTTTCAACAACAACTTCAACCTCTGTTCCTGACTGTCCTTTTAGCATAGAGCTTACCTCGGATGTTGTTTTAGGCTTCACCTCTTTTCCATCTATTTTAATAATCTTATCCCCGGCCATAAGCCCGCTTTTTTCTGCTGGGAATCCTTCATAGGGTTGTGAAATAACAACATTCCCGTCTTTTTTATGTATAAGGGCGCCAATACCGCCATATATACCCGTTGTCATTAATTTGTAATCTTCTATGTCTGATTCAGGGATATAAACAGTATAAGGGTCAAGAGATTTAAGCATTTCATCAATAGCTTTTCCCATTAGTTTGCCAGGGTCGGTTTCTTCAACATAGCTGCGGTTAAGTTCTTTATATAGTGTGGCAAAAATGTCTAAATTTTTGGCTATTTCAAAATCACTATTTTTGAAACTATAACTAAGAATTGATGTCAGCGCTATGGCTGTCGAGATAATAAATAATCTTGTTTTATGCTTAATAAATTTTTTCATAGGTTCAATACTTTATTCATGTTGGTTCTGTTTAGCACTCATTCTAATCATGTTTCTTGTGTGTATCAATAATGATTATTAGGCATTGCCTATTTCATTTTATTCTATTTCCGATAATAAACGTTCAAATATATGAATTATTTTTTTTTCAAGTTTTTTAAAAACGGGAAGTTCATTTCCCACGTATATTAACATTAAGAAACATTGTTGATTTCTTTCCCTTAAATCATGGTATAAAAATTCGTTTTTATTGATTCTATAGGCTTCCCTTGAAATTCTTTTAATACGGTTTCTATCCACTGCATTTTTAATTTTTTTTTTTGAAACAGCAAAAATCACTTTTGCAGGAATATTT
>CAZJDA010000012.1:0-77514 GCA_964544705.1 uncultured Bacteroidales bacterium | reverse complement strand
CTAGAAGCGGTTGGGTTAACCAAACAACTTTAAAAGGGTAAATAAAAAAAGAACGGCCATTATTAGCAAGATATTCTACCTGTTTTTTGCTACAAAGTCGTTCGGATTTTCTAAATTTTGGCATTATAAAAAAGATTCATCCTATGAATTTTAAGGAGATTCAATAAATTGTTCAATAGCCATAGTCATAGAAGGGGCTTTACGTGTAGGCGCTTCTATTGCAATACTAAACTTAGAATCTTTTGCTGCCTTGGCTGTAGATTTTCCAAAAGTAGCAATATGAGTATGGTTTTGTTTAAATTCCGGGAAATTTTTGTTTAATGATTTAATTCCTGAAGGACTAAAGAAAACCAACATATCGTATTTGTGGATATCCAAGTCAGACAAGTCGCCACATTCGGTTTTGTAAAGTATAGCCTTTTTAAAATTGATATGATTTTTTTCCAATAATTTTGGGAAATCCTTTTTATGAACTTCTGAACAAGGGAAAAGGAATTTTTCGTTCTTGTGCTTTTTAATGGAATCCATTAATTCTGTATAATGAAGTTTGCCATGAAAAATTTTTCGTTTGCGGTAAACAACATATTTTTGCAAGTAATAAGCTATCGCCTCAGAAACACAAAAATATTTCATGGAATCCGGGATTTGCACCCTCATTTCTTTTGCTATCCTAAAAAAATGATCCACAGAATTCCTGCTTGATAAAATTACAGCAGTATAATCCTGGATATTGACCCTAGATTTCCTGAACTCCTTAGCCATCACACCTTCAATACTGAAAAACTTCCTGAAATCAATATTTAATTGGTATTTATCTACCAAGTTTGAATAGGGAGATTTTTCCGATTCTGGTGGTGGCTGAGAAATAAGTATGCTTTTTACCTTACTCTTTTTCAATTTATACGGCTTTTTTGGTTCCACTTCAATTCTTCTAAGAAAAAACCTGTAACAGTCCTTTAGCTTGATATTATTGACGTATAAGCCAGTTTGCCAATGACTAAAACAGGTATAATTTCGGCGGTGCAAAGATATAAAAATAAATAATAACCAGAAAATTTTGTATTTTTTACCCCGATTAAGGTCAACCTTATAATCCTTAACAAATAAATGATTGCTATCAATATAAATCCAGCTATAAAAACATTTTTCATAGGATTATAAGCTGCGGTTAATATCAATGGGAGCAATAATATACTGTTAAATACATCATAAATAAAAATATTCACCATTTGTTCGTAAGTTTTATGTAAAGTTTTAAAAACAGCACCTAAAAAATAACGCAACATAGCCCTGCCAAGAATAATAACTGCTATAGAAGCAAAAATGAACAAAAAGCTATGGAGTTCCACATATTTTTCAATTTCTATATTAAAAAACTCCAATGATTGATAAACAAACAGCGAAATAACCAATAGAAAAATTATCATTAATGGAAATACTAAGCGCTCTTTAAATATATTGCCTTCTTTGAGGAATTGATTTTCGAGCCTTCTAGAAAAAAAAGATTTAACGAGATTTTTAAAGCGCCGGTTAAAGTTAGACCTTACAAAAGCCAGTAAAACAAAAACAAGAATAAATAAGCCGGTAATCCAATCAATACTGGAAACAGGGCGTTTTACAAAATTTACACCTTTATCCTTTGTTGATAATGTCTGAAAAAAAACTTCTTTACCGGTTGTATGCAATTTCTTTTTCCCGCTTTTAATATAAGCCTTGTGAATGGGTTCCTTTTTAGTATTTAATATCTCCGTAGTATCTGTATTATAGTGATAATATTTTGGAATATTCTCTTTCAAAGTAAAGCCCTCCGGGTATTTTTGCAAAATTAGACTTTTTTTATTGAATGTTCAATTCTTATTGAATAAAAAATCATTAGCCTGTATATTTTAATCAATAATTTTTTACATTTGCCGATGTTTAAATTCTTGATATATTAATAAATTTAAAATAAAAAAACTGCACCAATGAAGATATTAGTACTAAATTGTGGGAGTTCGTCGATCAAATACCAATTTATCAATACGGCAGAGAACGATGACTTATTAGCCAAAGGGCTGCTTGAACGCATAGGAATAGAAGACAGTGAGCTAAAACACAAACCAAAGGGCAAAGACTCCTATAAACTTATTCAAAACATCCCCGACCACCAGGAAGGGATCAATTTAATTATAAAAACACTTATGCACCCTGAATATGGTGTAATTAAAGATAAATCAGAGATCAATGCTGTAGGGCACAGGGTGGCACATGGCGGCGAAAACTTTAAAGAAAGCGTTTTAATTGACGAGGCAGTGAAAAGAGATATAGAACAATGTATAGAACTCGCACCTTTACATAACCCGGCGAACTTAAAAGGTATCCTATCTATTGAAAAAATACTTCCCGAAGTACCACAGGTAGCAGTTTTCGATACTTCATTCCATCAAACTATGCCAACCCATGCTTACCTTTATGGGATTCCTTATAAATATTATGAAATGTACAAGATACGCAGGTACGGTTTTCATGGCACTAGCCATAAATTTGTTGCCAAAAAAGCTTGTGAAATCTTAGGTATGGATTTTTATTCTTCTAAGATCATTACATGTCACCTTGGCAATGGAGCTTCTGTTGCAGCCATAAAGAATGGTGAATCAATTGACACCAGCATGGGCTTTACCCCAATTGAAGGATTAATAATGGGAACAAGGGTTGGCGATCTTGACCTTGGCGTTCTTTTCTTTCTTATGGAAAAAGAGAACCTTACGCCACAAGAAGCTAATAAAATGATGAACAAAGAAAGCGGTATGCTTGGCGTAAGTGGAATATCTTACGATATGCGTGACATTGAAAACGCTAAAGCTAAAGGTGACGAAAGAGCCACTGTGGCTCTTGATATGTACAACTACAAGGTAAAAAAATATATTGGTGCTTACGCTGCCGCAATGAACGGGGTGGATATTATAGTACTTACCGGTGGAATTGGCGAAAACGCTGACACAACAAGAGAAGGAGTATGTACAGGATTAGAATACCTCGGTGTTCAATTTGATACCAGTAAAAACAATGGCGTTAGAGAAGAAGATATCTTGATCTCTAAAGAAAACTCCAAGGTTAAAGTAATGGCTGTTACTACAAACGAGGAACTTGTTATTGCAAGAGATACAAAAGCCATTGTATCAAATAAATAAATTTAGAACCAGGGTCAATGTTTTTTTATATTTTTGCACCGTTTAATTTTGATTTAAACCAATTGAAAATATACCAGGCAAATATCCGAACATTTACATACCAATATTAGTAAAAGGGTTGTTACTAATATTGGTATGTTTTTAAATATTCATTAATGCATCATTTATGGAATTTACAGCTCAACAAATTGCAGAATTGATAAAAGGGAAGATTGAAGGCGACCCGGAAGTGAAAATAAACAACCTGTCAAAAATTGATGAAGGAAAACCCAATACCATTTCCTTTCTTGCCAATCCTAAATATACTCCTTATATTTATAGCACCCAGGCTTCAGTAGTTATTGTACACGAAAATTTTAAAGCAGAAAAAGAAGTAAAACCTACATTGATAAGAGTGAAAGATGCCTACCATGCTTTTGCAAAGTTGCTTGAAACCTACAATAAAATTAAACTGGACAAAAAAGGCATTTCAGACAAAGCTTTTATCCATGACACAGCAACTATTGGACAAGATGTATATATTGGCGAATTTGCATGCATATCAGGAAATGCACAAATAGGTAATAATTCAAAAATATACCCACAAGTGTATATCGGCGAAAATGTCAAGATTGGTGATAATACAACATTGTTTCCTGGAGTTAAAGTATATTCTGATAACAATATTGGAAATAATTGTTCCATACACGCCGGAGTGATTATTGGAAGCGATGGTTTTGGTTTTGCCCCTAAAAATGATGACAACTATTTAAAAGTGTCTCAAATTGGGAACGTAATTATTGAAGATGATGTAGAAATAGGTTCCAATACAACTATTGATAGGGCCACACTTGGGTCTACCATAATAAGAAAAGGCGTTAAGCTTGATAATCTTATCCAAGTAGCCCATAATGTAGAAATTGGGGAAAACACTGTAGTTGTTTCACAAACCGGTATTGCCGGTTCTACGAAGATAGGGAAAAATTGCATGATAGGTGGTCAAGTAGGAATTATAGGCCACTTAAACATAGCCGATAATGTAAAAATTGCAGCACAATCGGGTATTCAAGCCAATATTGAAGAAGGAAAAATAGTACAGGGATCACCGGCATTTGATGTTAGAGACTACAGGAGATCTTATGTAATGTTCAGGCAATTGCCGGATTGGAGAGAAAACATTACAGCATTAAAAAAAGAATTAGAAGCTTTAAGTGAAAAAAAAGAATAATCGTGAATCACGTTTTTTTCTATTTATATAATTTCCAGAAATAAAACCCTTATGAGCGATAAACAAAAAACAATAAAAACAGAAGCATCAATATCAGGCGTTGGCTTGCATACGGGAAAAGAAGTAACCCTTACTTTTAAACCAGCTAAGGAGAATACCGGTATAATTTTTATTAGAAAAGATTATAATAATGCAAAGGTAAAGGCTGATATCAATAATGTTTCTGACACTTCACGAGGTACTAACCTTAAAGAAAATGGTGTTGAAGTTAGAACCGTAGAGCACGTATTAGCCGCTGTTGCCGGTTTAATGATAGACAATATCATTATTGAGCTTGGAAGCCCCGAAACCCCAATACTTGATGGGAGTTCACAACCGTATATCGATGTTTTTCTTAAAGCTGGGATAGAAGAGCAAAGGGCAGAAAAAAAATACCTGGAATTAAAAGAAAACATATATTATTCTGACCCTGCACAAAAAATTGAATTAATTGCTATTCCCGATGACCATTACAACTTGAATGTAATGATTGATTACGATACAAAAGTGTTGGGTTCGCAAAATGCTTATTTAAGCAATATTGAAGATTTTAAAAACGAAATTGCCAAATCACGTACTTTTGTTTTCTTACATGAATTGGAATACCTTGTAAACAATAATTTAATAAAAGGTGGAGACCTGAATAACGCCATTGTTTTTGTAAACAGGCTTGTCTCAGATGAGGAGTTAACACGCTTAGCAGAACTTTTCCAACGCCCAAAAGTGGATGTAAAAGAAGAAGGGATTTTAAATAATGTTGACCTATACTTTTATAACGAACCTGCTAGGCACAAGTTGCTCGATGTTGTAGGCGACCTCGCTTTGCTGGGAATGCCATTAAAGGCTAAAATCATAGCAAACAGGCCAGGACATAAATCTAATGTTGAATTTGCCAAGTTGTTGAAGAAAAAAATTCAAAACAATCAAAAAAATGCAGTGCCACAGTTTGATACATTAAATCCTCTTTATGATATAAACAAGATAAAAGAAATACTTCCACACAGGCCACCTTTTCTCTTAATAGATAAAATTCTTGAAATGAGCAAGACACATGTAGTTGGCATGAAGAATGTTTCAATGAACGAACCCTATTTTGTAGGGCATTTCCCTAAAGAACCAATAATGCCAGGGGTTTTACAAGTGGAAGCAATGGCACAAGCCGGCGGTGTATTAGCGCTTAACTCGGTACCTGACCCGGATAATTACTTGACGTACTTTTTGAAAATTGATAAAGTAAGGTTTAAAAGAAAAGTTATTCCAGGCGATACCTTGATTTTTAAGTTAGACCTGATTTCCCCAATGAGAAGAGGTATTGTCCACATGAAAGGGAATGGTTATGTAGGAGATAAAGTTGTGATAGAAGCCGAAATGATGGCTCAAATAATAAAAAAAAATAAATAAACAAAAACAGGTTATACATTTATTTTAGTTAAATAACTTCCTGTTTTTGATTGAATTAACAAATAAATCGTGTTTTATGAATCAACCTTTAGCTTACGTACATCCCCAGGCCGAAATAGCAGATAATGTTGTTATCGAACCTTTTGTAACTGTTCATAAGAACGTAGAGATAGGTGAAGGAAGCTGGATAGGTTCCAATGTTACTATTATGGAAGGAGCCAAAATAGGGAAAAACTGCAAAATATTCCCTGGAGCTGTTATTTCTGCTATTCCTCAAGACCTAAAGTTTAGGGGTGAAGAAACAAAAGTGATCATTGGAGATAATGTTACTATTCGTGAATTTGTTACCATTAACAGGGGAACCAAGGCCAACTACGAAACCGTTGTTGATGATAATACCCTTTTAATGGCTTACGTGCATATAGCCCATGATTGTGTTATTGGAAAAAATTGTATCCTTGCTAATGCCGCTACTCTTGCAGGTCATATTTACGTTGATGACTGGGCTATTGTTGGTGGATTGGTAGCTGTGCACCAATTTGTGCATATAGGGACTCATACTTTTATCTCTGGAGGTACACTGGTAAGAAAAGACGTTCCTCCCTATACAAAAGCTGCACGTGAACCCATTTCTTATGTAGGGGTAAACTCTATAGGACTTAGAAGAAGAGGATTTAAAACAAAAAAAATTAACGAGATACAAGATATTTACCGGTATATCTACCTGAGAGGTTATAATACTTCACAAGCCTTAGCTATTATCGAAGCTGAGATGCCGGCAACACCCGAAAGAGATGAGATAATTTCTTTCACAAACAAATCAAGCCGGGGAATCATGAAAGGGTATTTCAGGAATAGCGATTTTAAATAACGATACTATTAGCCCTTTTTCATAGTAAAAGCAAAAGTAGTACCTATACCCAGTTTACTCCGCACATTTATAGTTTGATTATGTGCCTCGATAAGGTGCTTTACGATTGAAAGGCCAAGCCCAGACCCTCCCTGTTCTCTTGAGCGGCTTTTATCAACCCTGTAAAATCTCTCGAACAAACGAGGTATATTTTCTTTCTCCACACCAATACCATTATCAGTAACCTCAATTAAAATGTTCTCGTCCATGTCAAAAAAACTGATTTTTGTACTTCCATTCTCTTTTCCATATTTTATAGAATTATCAATTAAGTTGGTCATAACCTGGCGTATACTTTCTTTATCAGCTAAAATATAAACCGGCTTTTCATAGTTTTTTGCAAAATGTACATGAATGTTTTTCTTTTTTGCCTTAAATTCAATAAAATCAATGATCTCTTTTGTTATACCAACGATATCAATTTTCTTGGCCTCTGTTTTTAATTCTCCTGATTCAAGTTTGGAAATGGCCTCCAAGTCTTCAATGATGGCTATCATCCTGTTAATACTTTTTTCTGTCCGCAATAAATATCTCCTGTTGATCTCAGGGTCTTCCATACCCCCGTCAAGCAAAGTAAGGATATATCCCTGTATGTTGAATATAGGAGTTTTTAGCTCGTGAGAAACATTGCCCAAGAATTCCTGCCTGTAATTTTGCATCCTTTTTAATTGTTCTATCTCATCCCTTTTTTGTTGTGCCCAAAGCATTACCTCTTTATTTACATTTTCAATGGTTTGCTTTGGGGGTTTCTCTATTTTGATTTTTTCTTTATCACTTAACTTTAGGCTATGTATTGACTTATAAATAAGCTTAATCTTGTTATAAATAAATTTTTCAGAAGTTGTTTTAAAGAAAAAGTAAGTAAAAATGGCCATTAATATAGTAGTAATCCATAATAATAACCATTGCATGGGGTAGCCAAGAAAAAGGTTAACAAAAATAAAAACAATTATATAAAATATACTGATTACAGCAGCATTAGCAGAAGCCAGGCTGCGGGGATTAGATAAGTTCATTATTAAGCCTCGAATTTGTAACCAACTCCCTTGATGGTTTTTATATTTCCCAGTCCGATCTTTTCTCTTAACTTTCTTACATGTACATCAATAGTCCTATCACCAACAATAACATTATTACCCCAAACGGCATTAAAGATTTCTTCCCTGGAAAAAACTTTGTTGGGTTTTGAAGTAAGCAAAAGCAATAATTCAAACTCCTTTTTTGGCAGGTTTATTTCTTGGTCATTACTGATTACAACATACCTTTCCTTATCAATAGTAAGGCTTCCAACACTTATTATATCAGAACCTGGCTTACCGGCATCATTATATCTTCTTAATAAAGCTTTTACCCTGCTTATCAAAACCTTAGGTTTTATTGGCTTAGCTATATAGTCATCAGCGCCTGCCTCAAAACCGGCAATTTGTGAATAATCCTCGCTCCTTGCCGTTAAAAAGATAATGATAGAATTTTCTAATGAAGGGTTTTGTTTTAATTCATTACAGGTCTCAATGCCGTCCATTTCAGGCATCATAATGTCAAGAATAATCAAATGGGGCCTAATGTCGTTGGCCATTTTTATGGCCTCTTTTCCATTGGTAGTGGAAAAAACCTGGTATCCCTCCTTCTTTAGGTTGTAGCCTAAAAATTCAAGAATGTCCGTTTCATCATCTACCAATAGAATCTTGTAATTGTGTGCTTCCATTTTTTGTACAAAAATACAACGTGGTTTATTAATAGAATATTAAGTTTGCTAAAATTCTGTTAAATAATTATTAATAAATTTTCATAAAATTAATACATTTTATTGAATGAATGAATAATAGGAACTATTTTTGCAAAAAGTAACTCGTAAAACCTAGATAATTTTTATCTATTCAAAACATTATAATAAGTTTTTTGAAATTCTAAATATAACAACCTAAATATATAAATTATGATTTATAAAGTAGGAGATAAAGTAAGTTTTTTAAACGAGAATAGAAATGGGTTTGTTAAAAAGATCATTAACAATCAAATGGTTAGCGTGGAAATTGAAGACGGCTTTGAGATACCTGTGCTTACAAAGGAACTTGTAAAAGTACGATCAGCCGAAGAAGAAGAAAGGAAAGAAAGATATGCCAAGGCAGGTATTAATGAACCATTGCAATACGAGGAAGAAAGCAACGAAGATGAAGAATCGTTATCAAAAGCATTATTTCTAAAAGACGAAAAAAAATACCCAAGAGATATTTACCTTGCTTATGTTCACGATAATGAAACCAACCTGTCATCGGGCAATATAAACATTCTTTTGGTGAATCATACGTCTTATGAAATCATTTTTTCCTATGCTCTTATGGCCGATGGGCAGTATATTGACGAGGATTATGATATAACCGGGCCTAAAACAAGCTATCTTCTTAATCAAATTAATGTATCCCAAATAAATGATTGGCAAAAAATCAAGTTCCAGGTATTATTTTTCACTAAGGATTATCATAATAAAAAGAAGCCTATGATAAAAGAAACCATACTAAACCCGGTAAAGATATACAGGGATAATAGCTACCAGTATTTTTCGTTGATCAATAAAAAATGTATTTTATTGCCTTTTAGCAATGAAGTAGAAAATTTTGATTGGGAAGAAGCCGAAGCTCAAAATAAAGTTGAGCCACCCAGGGCTAAAGAGATGCGTGAAGAGGAAAAAGAAAAGCAATCATTTCCTAAAAAATTTTTAACAGGCAATAAAACCGCCGAAGTGGATATCCATATTTGGCAATTAACCAATAATTACAGGAACATGGGCAATGGAGAGATTGTGAATCTTCAACTCAATTATTTCAGGAATTATTTAGATTTGGCAATAAAGGATCACATAAAAAACATTGTTTTCATACATGGTGTTGGCAATGGAACCTTAAAAGGTGAAATAAGAAAAACGCTTGACGAGATGTATCCCAAGCTCACATATAGTGATGCTTCTATGGCAAAATATGGCGTGGGAGCAACAGAGATAGAGATACCACATAATTATAATAGGTAAGCAGGCCGTTCTATCGCTTTCGTGCTATAGCACGGGGGAGGAAAGTCCGGACAACATAGGGCGCCATACTTCCTAACAGGAAGGTACCCGGCGGGCAACTGCCGGGTAACAGAAAGTGCTGCAGAAACATACCGCCTAAGCCCCGGTTTTTCCGGGGCCGGTAAGGGTGAAAACGTGAGGTAAGAGCTCACGCACTTGCCTGGCAACAGGTAAGTGGGGCAAACCTTATGGGTTGAAAGGCCAAATATACCGGAGATAAGGGTGGCCCGCCTGTTCCCGGGGGGTAGGCCGATTGAGGCTGTGGGCGACCACAGTCCCAGATAAATGATAGAAAGCCCGCATAGCGGGTTACAGAATCCGGCTTATAGGCCTGCTTACTTTTTATTATTCCTTGAAGAAATCTATTGAGACTTCAATTTTAATGACTATTTTTTTTACTACGAATTATACTCATGCAGCATTTTTTTTATAATATTGTATCAAAGTATGAAATAAAAACCGGGTTGATTAATGTCGCCTCGATAAGTTTACCATAATACCACTGCTAACGCAGCTTTATTCAAAAAGCAATATAAACAAAATTATGGTAGAAAAATGGAGGTAGAAAACAAAACCCTGCCTGCCTATGCATAGATTGAGCTAAGCAAGGCCAAGGCAAGATTACATTTACTGGCTATAACTTTGTAAAAACAAAATTTCCTATGAAAACAAAACTCCAAAAATATCTTTACCGGAATAGGTTCAATATCTCCCGGTTTTTCTTACTCATTGTATTAATAGCTATTTCTACGATTGTTTTCAGCCGGGCAGGAGGCGCAGGAGGAAGCAACGGTGGAAGCGGCGGCGGCGATGGCGGAATTGTAGAGATCGTTATTTATCTTTTTATGATGCTGCCTTTCCCGTGGAATTTTGTTGCTGTTGGCGTAATCATCGTTTTATTTTATTTATCGCGTAGAAAAGCCAAACAGCAATCCGTTCTCAATAAACTCCCCACAGGACAAGCAAAACAAAAACCACGAGGCATGGAAAAATTCAGGAGAAATAACCCGGGATTCAATGAAGCGGCCTTCAAAGAAAAAGTAAAAAAAGCTTTTGTCCAAATACAAGAAGCATGGGAAAAACAAGACCTGTCTAAAGTAAGAAAATATATTTCTGATGGGGTTTATCAACGTTTTAATACACAATTTAAAATGATGGCGTTGTTAGATCAAAAAAACACCATTGATAAACTTTGGATCAAAAATATATACATAGACAAAGCTGAATCTGATGGTTTATTCGATATTGTGCACGTTGCAATACATGCATCCATAGTAGACAGGTTCATCAGCGGGAAATACCCACAATTCAATTCAGGCGGAAAAGAAGAGTTTGTTGAATATTGGTCTTTTATAAAGAAAAGAGGTACAGAAACAAAAGATATGTACCATACTGATAATTGCCCCAATTGCGGTGGACAGCTTCCAGCTAATGCCGGGGAAGTAAGCAAATGCCCTTATTGCAATACCATTACCAACCTTGGTGATTATGACTGGGTTTTATCTGAAATTACCCAGGCTGATGATTATATCAATACCAATCCACGGGTAACTAAAGGTAGTAATCTATCAGAAAAGGTAAGAGCCATTATGAATAACGACCCGGATTTTTCTATACAAGCCGTTGAAGACAAAGCCAGTAACGGGTATCTTCAAATTCAAACGGCAATGGTGACAAAAGACCCAAAGATCATGAGAAGGTTTGTTTCTGATGAACTATACCAAAAAATAAGCGCTAATATCCCTTCAGAACAAATCGTGTATAACAGGCTTTTCTTAAATGATGTTACACTTATTGGCGCTCGTCAAGAAAATAACAAACACGTATTAATGATAGCAGTAAAATCATCCTATCAAAGGGTTATACCAAAGGAAAGAAGGGCTATTGCCGTTGATAATGCAATAATCTCCAAAACAGAAGTTATTTATATGGAAAGGGATATCAATGCATCTAAAGCAGAAGGCTCATTATATGCCCATGATTGCCCAAGTTGCGGCGCTCCAATAAAAGACACTACCGACTTAAAGTGTTCTTATTGTGGAGCCCTGGTAAATAGCACCAGCCATGAATGGATCATTCGCGATATCGTTGACACATACACCCATCGCTCTTTATTAAAACAAGACAAAGCCAATACAATTGGAAGTGTTGACACGGATAAACTTGACAGCCTTTATGGTGTTAGAGACTTTGCTTTTAACAATGTGCTCATCATGATAGCGGCTGATGGTATCTTCGATAGCAACGAACAACAGTTTGCCCAGAAAATAGCAAAAAGGTGGGGATATAGCCCCAAGAAGTTAAAACCTATGTTTGATATGGCCAAAAATGGCAAACTCGTTATCAGGATGCCCAATGATACCAAGCAACAGAAAAAGATATTCAAACTCATGCAAAAAGCAGCCAAAGCCGATCATAATGTTTGCCATGAAGAGCAGAGCTTGCTGGATAATATTCAACAACACTATAACATAGCAGTATGATAGCGGCCGATATTACCTGGATTATCATTGGGGGGATTCTTATCATAATAGGTATTGCAGGGTGCATAGTACCGGTAATACCTGGGCCTCCTATTAGCTATGTAGCGCTTTTGCTACAGCAATTAAAATCCGCTCCTCCTTATAGCTTACGACTTCTGATTATCTTAGGTATTGTAACCCTGCTTGTAACCATCCTGGATTATGTAGTTCCTGTTTGGGGTACCAAAAGGCTTGGAGGTTCAAGTGCAGGAATGTGGGGTAGCACCATTGGCGTTTTTGCAGGATTATTTTGCTTCCCTCCTATTGGTATCATTGTTGGCCCTTTTATTGGCGCCGTAATTGGTGAGCTCATTACCGGCAAAGAAGTGAATACCGCCTTACGCTCAGGCTTAGGCTCCTTCCTGGGTTTTGTAACAGGTACACTAATGAAACTGGCTGTTTCCTTAGTGATAGCATTTTATTTCTTTGCTAATATATTTTAGATTTTACCATTCAATGGTTTTTGACTGTTGTCTATTGATTTTTGACTGTTGTTTACTGGTTAAATATTGTACAGTTCTTAATGTTTATTAGTTTTGTTAATTAAGAATTCTTTTAGAAAACAAAATTGTTTAACTATTAAAAACAGGCTTAACATGAAAAAAAGTTTATTATTATTCTTTGTATTAGGTATTGGGCTTTCAACGATGGCTCAAAACCTAAACAACAAAAAAATTCAAAAAACAAACAAAATTGCTGGCCATGAGCAAAGCATCGTAGTAGAAGATAGAGATTACCAACTATCTGACCCACCAAAAAACGCACAAGTAATTGGAACCACCATTAATTATGATTATCAAACCAATTCATCTATCCAAAGAAGGCTTAATATCCATGACGATGGAACCATGTCTGCCGGCTGGATCATGTCTTTTGATGAAACGAATACAGACAGGGGTACCGGTTTTAATTTCTTTGATGGGAGTAGTTGGGGAGCCATGCCAACAGCAAGAATTGAAGATGAAAAAACAGGATGGCCTGATATTTGCGAAATTGACGGTCATGACTTTGTATTGGCGCATGGCCCGGCAGATGGCAGTGGCATAATCATTGAAAATTCTGCTTTTGGTAATGATGACTGGAGTAGCAGTTATGTGCCACCAGCAACTGGCTATGATATTGTTTGGCCAAGAACAGCTATTGGCGGCCCTGATGGAAACTCTGTACACATGATAGCCAGCTATTATGACACAGATATGATCGGTTACTACAGGTCTTTAGACGGTGGAGCTACTTGGGATATCGAAGGCGTTAGGCTTGATGGCTTTGGACCTGATTATTATACGGTAATTGGCCCTGACGATTACGACATTGCTGCAAGAGGAGAAACCATTGCTATAGGAATTTTTGCAAGAGCCGGTGATGTGGCTGTACTTAAATCTACCGATAATGGAGAATCTTGGACCCGTTATACAGTAATTGACTTCCCCGACCAATTTGAACCCTTAGACCCGGGTAGCGACTTCTTAGATATTGACGGCGATGGAGAAGTTGATACTGTAGCAACAACCGGAGGAAGCGGTAGTATTGCCATTGATAATGATGGAAAAGTACACCTGGCTACTGACCTCATGTGGGGTAATTATGACGGCGATATATATTTCTTTTTATACTTAAGAGATGGAATTGCATATTGGAATGAAGATATGCCGGAAGGCGAATACTCTGATGATTATATTATTGCCCCTAGCAATATCGCTTTAAATATGAACCTGGATACAATTGCTATGACCCCTGACCCAGACGGCAATGGAGAATTTACTTGGGCCGGAGATGATTATTCTTTAGAAATGATGGGTTCTTATAATGGTGGTTTTGCTAATATGATCCAGTTAGCCACTGATGAAAATAACAATGTTTATATGACCTATTGCCCGCTCATGGAAGAATATTATAAAGATGATGCCAACCCAAATGTACAGCATTACAAACACTTATATGGGAAAGCATACGATGCTGCATCAGGTGAATGGTTAGAACCCGTAAACCTTGTTTTAGAAACAGGCCTTGACCCTGCTACTGAAAATGTTTATGCTACTACTGCACCGGATGTTTATGATGGAAAGGTTCATGTTGTGTGGCAAAGTGATACTGAGCCCGGAACAGCAATAATGGATAGCGACCCATTTACTACCAACTCAATGGTTTATAACTCGTTCTCAACGGGGTTATTCGGTATTGGCGTTAAAGAGATTCAATCAAATTCAACGTCTACTTTTTCTGCTTATCCTAACCCGGTTATCAATGAACTCAACTTAGACGTGGAAAAAGGCGCTAATGTTGCTGTTTACGACATAGCAGGTAACAAAGTAGTATCTGTTGAAAATGCTGATGCTAAAACAACAATCAGCATGGCTAACTTTGCAGAAGGCACCTATGTTGTTAAAGTATCTGATAGCAAAGGCGTTTCTGCCAAAAAAATCGTTAAAAAATAATTTAACGATTACCTAATAGATTTTTGTTTTTGGTTTTAAGAATTGACCTTAGTACAATTTTAAGTTGTACTAAGGTCAATTCTTGGTTATTTTTTTTTGCCATTTAAAATATTTTAATATTTTTGTAAAAAAATCTATTCATTGTTTAACCAAAAACAAAAATCAACATGAAAAAAATTTTATTCTTAGTTTTAGCAGTAGGTATTGGGCTTACGGGAATGACCCAAAACCTAAAAAACAGAAAAGCAATAGAAGCCAAAAAAATATCCGGCTTTGAGCAAACGATCACGGTAAACCCTGAGTATCAATTAACTGCTCCACCTAAAGATGCAGCAGTAATTGGTACTACCATCAATTATGACTTCCAAACCAATTCCTCTATGCAGACAAGGCTCAACATCCATGATGATGGAACGATGTCAGCAGGATGGATAATGTCTTTTGATGAAAGCATGACAGATAGGGGAACAGGTTTCAACTATTATGACGGTTCTGCATGGGGCGCCCCTCCAACAGCAAGGATAGAAAGTGAAAAAACAGGTTGGCCTGCTATCTTGGACCTGGGACATGATGTAGTAATCGCCCACGGGCCATTAGACGGAAGCGTATTAAAGGCAGAAAACTCTGCTTTTGGAGCTGACGACTGGTCAGAATCTTATATCCCTCCTGCAACCGGCTATGAAAATGTATGGCCAAGATCTGTTGTTGGTGGAGCTGATGGAAATACAATCCACATGATTGGCAATTACTACACTGAATATAAGTTAGGGTACTATCGTTCTACTGATGGTGGACAAACTTGGGATATCCAAGGTGTGCAAATTGATGGACTTGGTGATGACAAGTATTTTGATATTGGTGGTGATGATTATGCTATTGCTGCAAAAGGAGAAACCGTTGCTATTGCTGTATTCTCTACTAAAGGTGATGTAGCAGTTGTTAAATCTACCGATAATGGAGATTCTTGGACTCGCTATACTGTTGTCGATTTCCCTGATGAGTTGGAACCATTTGATCCTGCTAACGATGTATTTGATATGGACGAAGATGGAAATCCTGATACCGTAAGCAAACCATCTGGTTGTGGCGAAGTTATGATTGACAATAACGGGAAAGTACACGTAGCTTTCGACCTTTGGTTTGGATACTACGATGGAGGTGACTATTTCTGGCCTTCTTTGTGCGATGGTATTCTCTACTGGAACGAAGATATGCCAGAAGGTGAATATACTGATGATTACATAGTAGCACCAAGCCACGTTTATTGGACAATGGGCCTTGATACCATAGCCAAAGCTCCAGACCCTAACGGCAATGGCGAAATTGATTGGGGCGGAGATGATGTTTCAATTACTTACGCTGGTACATACTATAGTTCCCTCACTACATGGCCTATGCTGGCTTGTGATGAGGATAATAATATCTATATGACCTATTCTACCATTATGGAAGAATATTATAAGGACGATGCGAACCCACAACTTCAGCATTTTAGGCATGTTTATGGCATGGCTTATGATGCTGATGCCGGTGTATGGTTAGAACCGGTTAACCTTGTTCAAGAAACAGGATTGGATAATAATACAGAGAATGTATTTGCTACCACTGCAATTAATGTTCATGATGGAATGGTACATACTTTCTGGCAAAGTGATAATGAGCCTGGTGTTACTGTTTGGGATAGCGACCCATTTACTACCAACTCAATGATCTATAATTCTTTCCCTGTTGGGACTTTTGGAATAGGGGTAAAAGAAATTCAATCAAATTCAACTTCTTCATTTACTGCATATCCAAACCCGGTTATCAACGACCTTAAATTGGACGTGGAAAAAGGCGCCAATATTGCAGTTTATGATATAGCCGGTAATGAAGTAGTAACAGTTGAAAATGCTGATGTAAATACTACTATTAGCATGGCCAACTTTGCTGAAGGTACTTACGTTGTTAAAGTATCTGATAGTAAAGGCGTTTCTGCACAAAAAATCATTAAAAAATAACATCCCATATAAAAAATGCTTTACCCTTTTTCCCGGGTAAAGCATTTTTTTTACCATTAACCCTTTTCCATTTTTCCCTCCTGTTTCCTTTCTAAAACTTTTTTTCCTGTTGATTTTTTTGTTATCCAAATAAAAATTATTTTATTAAATTTGGCATTAAATTATAAAACTTTTTTAATTATGAAAAAACATTTATTATTACTACTTGGTTTAGGGATTATATTCTCTACCCAGGCACAAAAAGGACACGTGGCAGTAAAAGCAAGAGATGCTGCCGGTGTAGAAATGAACGAACCTTCTTATAATGGTACAATTATCGGGCAACCGCCTGTTATAAGCTCAAAAGATGCTGCTGCCATAGGGAGTACAATCTATGATATGCAGACTAATACAACCATTGTTAGAAGATTAGAGGTTCATGACGATGGAACCATATCTGCCGTTTGGACTATGGGTTTTAATTCTGATAACGGTTATGATGACAGGGGTACAGGCTACAACTATTTTGATGGAAGCGCTTGGGGGGCAATACCTGGCACAAGGATTGAGAGCGAGAAAACAGGTTGGCCGCAATTATTATCTTTATCAAAAGATATTGTAATAGCTCACGGCCCTGCTGATGGTAGTTTGCTTATGAATCAAAATTCTGCATTTGGAGAAGACGACTGGACAGAAACGTCTATAACCGCCTCGCCCATCCCAAGATTAGTATGGCCAAGGGCAGCCGTTGGTGGCGAAGATGGAAATACAATACATCTTATTGCCAATACTTATGACGAATATGCAAACATGGTAAGAACCATTGTTTATTACAGGTCTACTGACGGTGGACAAACATGGGACATTGAAGGCGAAGTAATTGACGGGGCTGATAGCACCAAATACCATTACATTCGTGGTGACCAATACACAATAGATGCAAGAGGAAGTACAGTAGCTATTGGAATATTTTCATCCATAGGTGATGTTCAAGTTTTAAAATCAACTGATAATGGCGATACTTGGACCAGTATGACTGTGATAGATTTTCCCGATCAATTTGAGCCTTTTAATTCTGAAGAAGATTTCTTTGATATTGATGAAGATGGCGTTGCCGATTCAACCAGTAAAAACGAAGGTTCAGGCGCTGTGATCATTGATTCGGAAGGCAAAGTGCATGTTGCAGCGGCGCTTTGGTTTGGGCATTACGATGGTGGAAATTATTACTACCCAAGCCTTAGCGATGGTATTGTTTATTGGAATGAAAATATGCCGGAAGGCGAATTTTCACCCGATTTTATTGTTGCCCCTAGCATGGTTTATTTGCATAATAACCTTGATACCGTTGTAAAAATGCCTGACCCTAACGGTAATGGCGAGCCGGATTGGGCAGTAGATGACCCCAGTACCAGCTTTTTTGGAGATTATGGATTCTCTCTTACTGCAAATCCACAATTTGCCATTGATGAAGATGACAATATCTATATGACATATTCTACCGTAATGGAAGAATATTATAAAGATGATGCAAACCCCAATCTACAGCACTTCAGACATATATACGGTATTGGTAAATACGCCGACGGTGAATGGGATGAACCCGTTAACCTTACTTTAGAAACTGGTATTGATGAAAATACTGAGAATGTTTATCCTATGGTAGCAAGAAACATTTATAATGATGAACTCCATGTTATGTGGCAGAATGATTCAGAACCAGGTATATCTGTTGCTACTGACGGAGATGGCGATCCACCTACAACAAATACAATCATTTACAATTCTTTCCCAAAAGAATTAATTCTTCCGGCAGTGGGTATTAAGAATGCAAAAAAGAACAACACTACTTCTTCATTTGCATATCCTAACCCTGTAAAAGGTATTCTTCACCTTGATATTGAGCAAGGCGCAGATGTAAAAGTCTATGATGTAACCGGTAGGAACATTCTTCACATAAAACAAGCCTCTTCTTCACAAACCATTGATATGTCTTCTTATGAAAATGGTACTTACATTATTCAAGTTGCAGATCAAAATGGTGTTGAAACCCAAAAGGTTCTAAAACAATAAAATATTGGTTGTTAATAAAGAAAAGAGCTGTATTTTTAAATGCAGCTCTTTTTTTATGACAAGAATTCTTTTTATAGACTTATTTTTAAAAAATTATGCCAATCAATAATAATTTCCTTAAATTTGGGGAGATTAAATCCTTAAAAAATGAATTCTATGAAAAAACCAATCTTACTCTTTGCAATCATTTGCTTTTCTATCAGTGCTTTTGCTCAACGAAGCTATAAAGTTGTGAAAGCAGAAAAACACATGAACCCCGAACTAAAGGAATTGCAGTATCATGGAGAAATTGAAGAACAGGTTATTCCAAAAAGCGCTGCAGTTATCGGGACCACGATTTATGATATGCAAACCAATTCATCAGTTGCCAGGAGATTAGAAGTTCATGGCGATGGCTCTATGTCTGCTACTTGGACCATGGGATTTGAGTCAGCATCAGGCTATCCTGACCGTGGTACCGGTTATAATTATTTTGATGGGAGTGCATGGGGCGCCATTCCCTCTTCAAGAATTGAAAGTATGAGAGCAGGATGGCCCGACTTAGTGTCACTTAACAATACTGATGTTGTTGTTTCCCATGACTTTGCTACGCTTGAATTAATACTCAACCAAAACTCCGCTTTTGGAAATAATGATTGGAATGAAAGTGTCCTTGGCGACGGCGTTTGGCCTAGGATGGCCGTAGGAGGCACCGATGGAAATACCATACACTTGATAGCCCATACATATGACGCATTCCAAGGAATGGACCAAGCGCTTGTTTATTATAGATCACCCGATGGCGGCCAAACCTGGGACATCACAGGGACTATCATTAATGGAATAGGGCCTTCCAAATATCAATATATTAGTGGAGACCAATATGCCATTGATGCCTCCGGTGAAACAGTTGCTATTGCAGTATTTTCATCTATCGGTGATGTAGCTGTTGTTAAATCTACTGATAATGGTGACTCTTGGACCCGTTATACAGTTATTGACTTTCCTGACCAGTATGAACCCTTTAATCCAGATACTGACGTTTTTGATGTGGATGACGATGGAAACCCAGATACAACAAGCAAAAGTGACGGTTCAGGGGCCGTAATAATTGATAACGACGGTAAGGTACATGTTGCTACCGGTTTGTGGCTTGGATATTATGATGCCGGCAATTATTTTTATCCTGCATTGTGCGATGGTATCGTCTATTGGAATGAAGACATGCCTGAAGGTGAATTCTCTGATGATTTTATTGTTGCACCTAGTACTGTATATTTGCACAATAATCTTGATACCATAGCCAAAATGCCAGACCCCAATGGAAATGGAGAACCCGATTGGGCAGTGGATGACCCGTCTACCACTTTCTTTGGTGAATATCAAACATCTCTTACATGCCATCCGCAATTTGCTGTTGATGAATATAACAATCTATGCATGGTATACTCTTCCGTTATGGAAGAATATTATAAAGATAACGCATCACCAAACCTGCAACATTTTAGGCATGTTTTTGCTAAAATAAGATATAGCGATTACAATTCTTGGAGCGGTTCATTGAATTTGGTCCAGGAAACAGGCCTTGATAATAATTCTGAAAATGTATTTCCAATGATAGGAAGGAGTTTTGAATTAGATATAATTGGAGCGAACATTCATGCCATATGGCAATCTGATAATGAACCCGGCATAACATTAAATGATAATAATGAGCCTACTACAACCAATAGTATCGTTTATAATTCTTTTTATTATTGGGATAATGTTCAAGAAATAAAATCATCCATACAATTTAACGTATATCCAAATCCTGCCCGGGAAGTCATACATGTTTCAGTAAAGAAACCTTCTCTCATAAATATTTATAATATGACTGGAAGTTTGGTGTTTTCAACCAAAAAACCTAAAGATAACCATAGAATTGATGTATCAGGGTTGCCAAATGGCGCCTATATGGTCAAAGTAAATGATTTTAATGCTATTGGAGTTAAAAAATTTATTAAACAATAAAGCTCTGTGCAGATTATAAAACTAACTGCCCTTAGCAATAATAAGGGCAGTTTTTTATTTGTTAAGCTATTTTTCTGAAGTTTCTCCTCACAAATCAAATTATTTTTTAAATTTGAATACATAGAAAAGCTCCTAAAGCCTTTCATTAACCCTGTAAAATGCTGATATTATGAAAATTAACCCTGAAGATTTTAACGTGCACAAGTTCTATCCTTACTATGGTGCAAACCATTACCTGGATAAAAAAGCCCTGGTATTCAACATATTTCTTGATCCTAAAGGCCCGGAAATAGATTTTTATAACGAGCAGGTTTACAAAGTATTTCCAGGAATCCAAGAAAAAAAACCCTCCACCGTCATCAACCTCTTTGCTGAAGTAGTTCTTCAAATGCTTAAAATGGATATTAACCTTTATATTAATCACTATGAAATTAGCCAAGATGAAGGAGATTATATTATTGCTGTTGAATTCTTAGACCGGTATGTTGCTGAAGATGTTGTACACGTTGCATCGGATTGGTTTAAAGCCATGAACAATAAAGCCCCATTCGATATTCAAAGTTCATTTGAAAAACTACAAGCCGAATTTGACAAGACTTTATATGGCGGGCCAACGCTATATTCCTTGGTAGAAGCAGGTCTTAAACGCAATATACCGGTTTTTTTCCTCACCGTAGAAAACCAATTCCAGTGGGGATATGGAAGGAAACAGTTGAGAGGGCGCTCAACCACGTTTCATACAGATAGTATAAAAGATACCGAATTTACTATGTATAAAGATATGGTTGGCGATTTTCTTATCGACTGCGGTTTTCCAACACCCATTGGCGAAGTGGCTTTTGACGAGAAGGAAGCTGTAGCTATTGCCGAAGAACTTAAATACCCTGTGGTTGTTAAACCCGTTGCTGGGCATAAAGGGCAAGGCGTTACTACTGAAATTGAATCGGCTGAAGAGGTGAAAAAAGCCTTCAAAAATATCCTCATCTATGCCGAAAAAGAAGAAATTTCTTTTGATGGCGCCATAGTACAACAACAAATATACGGTACTGACCATAGGCTGCTTACCGTTGGTGGTAAATTTGCAGCAGCATTACAAAGAGTTCCAGCCTATGTTGAAGGAAACGGGAAAAATACGATTAAGGAACTTATAGAAAAAGAAAATAACAAAACCATTAGGCTGGATAATGCCAGGTCGCCATTATGCAAAATCCAAATTGATGAAGACCTCACCGATTATTTAAAATTACAGGATTTAGAACTCGACTCCGTACCTCAAAAGGATGAAAGGATCTATCTTAGAAGGGTAGCAAATATCTCTGCAGGCGGTGTATCAATGAATGTTTCTGAAAAAATGCACCCAGAAAATATCAAAATGGTAGAATCCATTGCAAAATTTTTCCAAGTAAAATGCCTTGGTATTGACGTACTGGCTAAAGATATTTCCGAATCATGGAAAGAGGGGAATTTTGGGATCATCGAGATCAATGCCGGCCCCGGGGTTTTTATGCACTTAGCCCCGGCCATAGGTGAATCAATAGATGTGCCAGGACTCATCCTGGAAACACACTTCCCCAAACCACAAAATTCATTGATACCAATTATTGCCGGGAATAATATTAATACAACCTTGGCAAAAAAACTTTCTCAACTAGCTAAAAATGTTGACATTAATAGAAATACTGCCTTACTTACTGAAGAAGGGATATTTTTCGATAACGAGTTTTTCCACAAAAACGCAAGCCATGAGAAAAACATAGAGATCATACTCAGAAACCCTGGAACAGACTTTGCCATCATCAATCATCAACGTTTTGATATGTATGATTATGGATTTTACCACGAAAGCGCTGATATCGTGATTTTAGAAAATGCTGACCCGGATGAACAGATGCTCCAAAACCTCTTGGTTGAAGATGGAATCCTTATCAACATCACTGAAAACAAAATATTTATTAAAGATAATAAACAGCAACCCTCAACGCACGAGTTCTCTTCCGAAGAAGAAAAAAATGAGATCATTATCAACATCATTCAACCCATCATAGGGCAAATAGTAACAAAATATGACTAAATAAAAATAGGAGGAATCTTTTATGATACTTTTGAAAAATTGCGAGGTTTACGCACCCGAATACAAGGGCAAAAAAGATGTGTTAATTGCCGGGACCAAAATAGCAGCCATAGACAATGAACTTGATATCAAGGAAACTATTGGTGTTAGGATTATTGACGCTACGGGTTTAAAGCTATTACCGGGCTTTATTGACGGGCATGTTCACATAGCAGGCGCCGGAGGAGAAGGTGGCCCTGCAAGCCGCACACCGGAAATGCAACTAAGCCATATGCTGGAAGCAGGTGTTACCACGGTTATTGGATGTTTAGGCACGGATGGAATGACCCGCTCAGTAGAATCAGTTCTCATGAAAGCTAAAGCCCTTAAACAAGAAGGCGTTTCTTCCTGGATTTATACGGGAGCCTATCAAATACCTACACCAACAATAACAGGCGATGTAGGAAAAGACATTTCGCTTATTGAAGAAATAATAGGTGTTGGAGAGATTGCCCTGTCAGACCACAGAACCTCTTTTCCAACAACAGTTGAACTAATCAGGCTTACCGAACATGCAAGAGTGGGTGGTATGTTAGGAGGAAAAGCCGGTATCGTTAACATCCACATGGGTGATGCCAAAAACCCTTTCCAACCTCTTTATAACGCCGTAGAGATGAGCGAGCTAAAACTCACCCAATTCTTACCAACCCATTGTAATAGAAATGACTATATTTTTGAAGATGCAAAAACCTATGGCAAAGAAGGCTATGTTGATATTACTGCCAGTTCTTATCCCTATTTCCCTGAATACGAGATAAAACCTTCAAAAGCTATTGTAGAATTACTAAAAGCAGGAGTACCATTAGAAAATATTACCATGACATCTGATGGTTGCGGGTCTTTACCCGATTTTGACGAAAAAGGAAACCTTGTTAAACTGGAAATGGGATACCCCAAAAGCGTTTTTAAGGAAACCATGGATGCCGTTAGAGAAGAAAAACTCGAGATGGAAAAAGCAATAAAAGTTATCACCTCCAATGTTGCCGATATTCTTAAATTGAACAACAAAGGAAGAATCATACCTGGCAAAGACGCTGATGTTGTGTTGCTTAATAAGGAATACGAAATTGAACACCTTTTTGCTATGGGAGAATTAATGGTTGAAAATGGAAAGTTATTAAGAAAAGGCAGTTATGAATAAACTGCTGTAACCGCCTGTTTCAACGGGCGGTTTTTTTATCCGGGTATTTATCATTATATTTGGATAATTTTTCTTAACCAGGAAGGATTTATTTATTAAATTTGAGAAGCGCTTTATAAAATGTAAAATCAATTGTAATGAATTTTTTAAACAAACTGAATCTCAACGCACGGGTTTCGTTGCTCATCCTGGCAATCATGGTGGTCAGCTTTACAATTTTCGGGATACTTATTTACAATACCCAACGAAATATATTAAAAGATAAAGCTCAAAACGTGTTACAAAATCAAATGAAGGATTTAATGACCATTGTTGAGCTTCAAAAGTCTATAGATTCCTTGCAAAAAGAATGCAATTCACGTATCCCGATGGGCGTTATTATGCATCAATTCAATAATATTGTAATTGACAGCTCCTATTTAAATCAATCACTCCATAATATTGTTGATATAGAGAACCTTTCAGAACAAAAAGCAGAAAGAACAAATGAAAAAGCGCTTCTCAGAAATATTATCTTCAATAAAAAATACTATAACGATGGACACGCATTTTGCCTGAGTTCTGATGGCAAAGTGCTCATCCACCCACAAAAAGACCTTATCGGAAAAGATTTCTCCGAGTTGAATGTATTCAAGAAAATGAACAATAGGTCAAAAAATCCTATTCATTACAAATGGAAAAGCAAAAACGAGGTACATTCGATGTGGGCTTATTACACCTATTACGAACCTTTCGACTGGTTTATCGTCATCACAGTAAGTGAACAAGATTTGATGGGTTCTGCCATGACAAAAATAGGTTTTGTCATTATCCTGGTAATGTTTCTTGGTGCAGGACTATTTTTTGCAGGTGTTAATTTATTGGTAAGGTTTAATGTAATAAAACCTATTAAAAGATTAATCATCAACCTCAAAGGTTTGGCCAAAGGAGAGTTGGTTGATAAAATCCACTATAAAAAAGACGACGAGATTGGTGAAATCACATCATCTGTTAATGAACTTGTTGATGGTTTGAGTGAAACAGCCAACTTTGCCAATAATATTGGAAAAGGAAACTTAGATGCCCAATTCACACCCCTGGGTGATAAAGACATACTGGGAAATTCCTTGATTGAAATGCGGAAAAGCCTTCTCAAGGCAAGAGAAGAAGAAGAAAAAAGAAAAGTAGAAGATGAAAAAAGAAATTGGGCTACCCAAGGAATCGCTAAATTTGGCGAGATATTAAGAAATGATAATGATAAGATTGATGTGTTATCTTTCAATATTATTAAAGAATTGGTTGACTATTTGAATGCCAACCAAGGTGGCTTGTTTATCCTGAATGATGATGAAGAAGACCATGTTTTCTTAGAAATGAAAGCAGCCTATGCATACGACAGGAAAAAATACCTTGAACGCAAGGTAGAAATTGGTGAAGGCATTGTAGGGGGTTGTATCCAGGAAAAGAATACCGTGTATTTAAAAGATGTTCCCAATGACTATATGCACATAACTTCAGGGCTTGGAGAAGAACCTCCAAAAGAACTTTTATTAGTGCCCCTTAAATTAAATGACGAGGTATACGGTGTTTTGGAAATGGCTTCCTTTAAAGAATTTCAACAATATGAAATTGATTTCGTTGAAAAGATCGGTGAAAGTATTGCTTCAACGGTTTCTTCTGTAAAAATCAATATCCGTACTTCCGAATTGCTCGAAAAATCGCAACAACAAGCAGAAGAAATGAGGGCACAAGAAGAGGAAATGCGCCAAAATATGGAAGAATTAACAGCTACCCAGGAAGCGCTTTCTGAAAAAGACCGGGAAAACCAAGACCGGATAAGATCATTGAACGAAGAGCACCAAAGGGCTATTGATGAAGTTAAAAACCGCGAAGAACAAAACAAAGCTGTATTAGAAACCGCTATTGACGGGGTAATTATCATAGACCAATATGGAATCATCAACTTCTTCAATAAAGCAGCGGAAGAAATTTTTGGATACAACAGGAACGAGGCCATAGGGAAAAATGTAAAAATGCTCATGCCCGAAGAACACGCCGATTTTCACGATAGCTATATCAGGCAATACATGGAAAGCGGCGAAAGTAAAGTGATTGGAACAGGTAGGGAAGTTCCCATAAAACTAAAAAACGGGGAAATTAAACCTGCGTTTCTATCATTAAGCGAAACAAAAATAGAAGATCAATCATTATTCACCGGTTTTATTAAAGATACTTCTGTATTGATCAAAAACAAAGAAGCCTTAAAAGAAAAAGAAAAACTGGTGAAAAAATGCAACGAAAAACTCAGGGCAACTGAAAAAGAAATGCAGGAAATTACCAGCAAATACAATACCGAGAAGTATATAAGCCGTAATTTGCTCTCATTTGAGTTTGACCTTGACCTCAATATTATTGCCATCAATGAGAAACTCCTTGAAATACTTAACATAAAAGATGAAACATCGGTTTTAAATAATAGTTATAAAAGGCTGTTTTCAGAAAAATTCAAGAAATCAAAAGTTTTCCAAAAAATAGAAGAAGATATTAGTTATAGGAGCGAGGTAGAAGGATTGTTCCAAATGGAAACTTCGGAAGGTGAAATGGTTGATGTTAAAGGCATTGCTGTTCCTTATGAAGATGAAAACGGGAAAACAACCAAGTATGTGTTTCAAGGAATAGAAGTACCTTCCATAGCGCCGGGTGAAGCCCCAAAAGAAGCCGACATATCAGCTAGTAGCGAAGTTATTGAACAACTTGAAGAGGAACTTAGCCGTGCACTGGAAGAAATTGATGAATTGAAAGCCAAGTTGGCCAAGAAATAACTTTATTGTTAATGATTTGCATTGCTGCTGTTTTTATAATAATTCAGCAGCTTTTTTATATAAAACAATGAAATATGAATAGCGATAAATATGATAACCCGGTATATTCAAAAAGTGTTGCAGAGTTTATAACTGTTGCTAACGAATTTTGTATGTTCATAAAAAAGATCGGCGAATATGATAAAAGAGATGTTTTTTCTTATTTACAAAAAATAAGCCCTTTACTTTATATAAAAGCTACTTTGCTGCCGGGCGTTGAAATAAGCGATGAAACAGCCAATGAGCGCTTTGTTACAGAAATACAATGGCAAGGATTATTTAATGAACTACGGGCTAAATTTGATACCGATGATGTATATACCAAGGTGCATAACCTGGATATTTATGATAATGAACCTTTTAAAGGAAGTCTATCGGAAGATATAACAGATATATACCAAGACCTGGAAGATTTTATCAGGCTATACGAAAAAGGCAGCCTTGCCGCTAAAGAAAATGCCGTGTATTGGTGTAGGCATCATTTTGTTTCCAATTGGGGTGTTAAATTGCTTAGCGCGCAAAACTTTATCCATACCATTCTTTATAGAGACGAAATAACCGAACGTGTAAACTTTGAAAATGAAGGTTTGATATAGCACTTTCATTCTTTAAAACTCATCATTTTTTCTCAATAAGCTCTTGGAGAGAAGCGCCTTTTTTTAATTCTCCGCTATAGTGAATAGATAATCCCATGGTGTTTATTTTTCAGTGTTAATAAGTATTCTATGTTAAATCAAAAAATAATGTATCACATGTTTCTTACGATGTTTAATTTTCAAAAATAGCCAACATCTCATGTTCAAAAGCTAAAGCATAATAATAAGCCTTACACCCAAACAATATATGAAAAATTTTATATTTGGCAAAATGATACAATAAAGAATTTCCTGTCCCGCAGAGCATAGGAGCTATAAAAAAATGGAAGCTATCAAATTCCTTTTCTAAGTCTTTTAAACGATAATCGATCTTACCGGTTTTTATTCCCAGCCTCGCCAATGAAGTAGAAAGGATTATCTTTTCTAAGATTCCTTCTGCTTTTGCTAGCCTTTCACTGGTTTTCTGCGTAATGAGATTCACAGGTAGGAATTTTCCCGGTTCATCCATAATAGAACATAAGCGTGCAATATGATAAAGCATTATGGAAGTATCTGGGTAGGTATAACTTATATTGAATGGAAATTTGCTGATATCATCATCAAGGATAGCTTTTTCTATAAACTCTAAGCTGGCAAGGTCGTGGCGATTCAATGGGCAAGCATACTTAAACGTAAAATAAAGAATATTCGACATCACGCACAAATCAAGCTCTATAGGCATCCTTCCTGTACCAAACCACACTCCATAAGCAGGCAATTCCTTATATTTTTCTAATGTGAACTTTACTTGCTTCTGTTTAAGATTTGAAAACTTAACCAATTCTTTTCTTATAGAATTTACCCGCTCTTTCTCAACTTCATCCAAGGTCATTGTTAAAATCACGGTGTCATCAGCATCATCTGGAAGTTTGAAGTGATTGAATTTTGAAATAAAATATCCATTTGGATAATGCTTACTGGGATTGGCCTGGTAAAAATTATAAAGATATGGATGCGAAAGGCTTTTATAGAAAGAATAATTTCTCTTTACTCCATCAATAATAATTTGAAGCTTTTGACGCTGGTTGTTTGAAACCTCACTTAGAAAGGGCATTAAAGTGAATGCAACGAGGGCAGGATAAAATATATTAGAATCCTCCCTTCTATAGCTAAAATAGGGATGACGTCTAACCGATGGAAACATCCCGGGCGTATAATACCTGTTCGCCGATTTCACTTGCTGTTTCTCTATCTCATTGATCAAAAGGTCTATTTTCTCCATTTATAAAACTTCGTATAACTTCTGCTTTCGTGTTTTTGATGCTATGAATGTTTATTTTACAAATAATTCCATCCTCAAAAATAAAATTAATTTCCATCATAATCCAAAAAAATAGCCGGCTAAAAAACCGGCTATTATAACCACTGTATTTACAATGGCTCCATTATTAACCAAATCTACTTTATGAGTATCTTCCTTACTTTTTTTCCATGGGTTGTTAAAACTTCAACAATGTAAAGGCCGGTTTGGTTTAACTCAATAGGAATTGCCGTTGAATTATTCAATTGGGTGGTTTCAAACACCACTTTTCCGCACATATCAGAAATTCTAACCACATTTGTTTGGATATCTCCTATTTCAATATAAAATTTCCCATTGGAAGGATTAGGATAAACCATGAAATCATTATTATTTATTTGGTTTATCCCAATGCCTGTCAAGTCAATGGATTGAACTACGGAATCAGTGCAAGCTCCTTGTGCATCGCTATAAGCTACGAGTGTAACATCGTAAACACCTTGTTCTTCGTAAGTATGGGTAACAATTCCATTCTCTATGCTGGTATTTCCATCACCAAAATCCCAAGAAACATTCAATGCATTTGTTGACAAGTTTACAAAGGTAACTTCCAAACCATCAGTTTCATAATCGAAATCAGCTACTGGAAGTGCGATTGCATTTACCATGAATGGGTTTGGGTCGCTTTCCCAATTGTTTATAGTTTGTGTTGCATAAAAGGTGTATTCGCCCGGGTCGTTAATTCCCGTATTATAGGGATTACCATTGAAAAGCAATTCCTCGGCAGAAGGGCTCACGTACCAATTGATCTCATCGCCGGTGGCATAAATCGGCTCCACTTGGTTTAAGCAAAAGCTCAAAGTATCAGTTGCAGGTGGTATGGGCTTATTGAATTCAGCCATAATATCATAAATGCTTAAAGCCCTGTTATAAATCCTAACATTGTCAATCATACCATTAAAAAATTCAGTAGTGTTACTCGTGTCGCTTTCTTTAAAAGCGCCAATGGTCAAAGGGCTATCATTGCTCACGTTAACTAAAGAATCTGTTTGTTCCGCATCAATCAATTCGCCGTCAACATATAACTTTAGATGAACACCTTCTCTAACAGCTACAATATGATGCCACTGCTGCTCGGTAAAGCTTGGATCGTAAGCATAAGTTTCATCAGCTATTGTAAAAGCAAGTATTCCTGATTTACCCGTATAGTTATAAACTTTCAATGAATAGCCGCTTTCTCCCGTTTTAGTATTGGTAGCAATACCTTTGTTGAGTATTGAAGCTTTGCCTGAAACCGGGAATCCATTTAAATAAGCCCACAGTGATATGGAAAAGTTTGAACTATCCATGTTAAGGTTATCACCTATCGCTATTCTATCATTTATCCCGTCAAAATCATAGGCTGTATTAAATCCAAACCTGTCGCTTGTTTTTGTTGCGCCGTGGTTTATGCCATTGAATCCAGAAGAAACATCTTCAGTTGTATCAATAAATTGATAATTGGCTTCAATACCGGCATTGAGGTCATAGATAGTTACCAAGTCTTCTTTTAGTAATTGCCGGGTATGTATACCATCGCTAACTGTGAGTTTTACCGAGTATTTTCCTGCATCATTAAAAGTAAATGAAGGGTTTTGTTCGTATGAATCAACCTGCCCATCATTATCAAAATCCCATTCCCAGGAAGTAATCGTACTATCAGCCTCTGACATATCATTGAAATCTACACTTAACCCAGGTTTTCCATAAAGTGTATCAGCAGAAAACTCGACAAAAAGTACCTGTTTAAAAAGCATTTCAACTTCATCGGGTTCTATTGCACGCTTATAGATTCTTAGGTCATCAAATATCCCGTCAAAATAGTTGCTATTGGAAAAACTTTTTCCTACATATAAATTCCCATTCACATTAAAAGGTACATCAGTAATATCCATTTGTGTTAGAAGCGTATTATCCTTATAAATAGACATGGTTTGCTCTTCAACATCTTTCATAAATACAAAATGATGCCATTCATCATCATTAAACCCGTAAATATTGGCCGAAGGCATGGTACCACTGTTATACCCTGGATAATTATAATACACAGAACTATCAGTAAGTAAGAAAATAATACCAAAGTTATAGTTGCCTGGTATAGAGCCTCCTATACGTTGGTCAATCATATCAAAACGTGTTGTTTGAGTGGTTTTCATCCAAAAAGAAACGGTTCTTGAAACTTGAGGAAGGAATTTAGCTGAATCGTGAAGTTGGATATAGTCATCATTGCCATCAAATTCGCAAGCCTTATTAACCACACCAAACCTGTCGTAAGTAAAAACGTTCCCGTGTGAAGTACCGTGAAAATCATTTCCTGAAACATCATCAGCATTGCCATCCATACTATAATGTGCAATCATGTTACAGCTAATACCCAATAGACTAATAAAGCCTTCTTTTATAATACTATCGGTGTGTGTGCCGTCGCTTACAATAAGTTTTACATCATATTCTCCACCTTCTTCATAAGTCCATTGGGGATTTTCTTCGTAAGAATCGATTACTCCATCATTGTTGAAATCCCATTGCCAAGAAGTTATATTATTTTCTGCGTAGGATTCGTCTGTAAAACTTATAGTGGCGGGAGCTATACCACTGCAAGTGTCGGCAGTAAAATCAGCATAAATGGTTTCTGTGTAAAGAGCCATAACTTCATTATTATTTAAAGGCCTGTTATAGATCCTTATATCATCAATCTTGCCGTTAAAATGATAGTTGTCAAGATTATTGGGTTTACCAATATGTAATTCCCTAAAATCAAAAGTTGAAGAAGCTATGGTATCCGAACTTAAAGAAGCAGAAAGTTGCCCTTGGATATAGATTTCAAATGTTCGGTCAAGGCTGTCATACACTCCTGCAACATGCATCCATGTGTTGGCATCAAAAGGCCCGATGTAGTTGCTGGTAGCCTTGCTATTGATACCTGACCGGCCTAAACGCAAAAAGCCATTATTCCAGTTTACGTAATAACCTGTAGAAAGACTCGATTGTCCACCTGTAGACAGGATATATTCATTATTTTGCGAAAAGATATTCCCGGTACCATCATTATTTTGCGGGTTGATCCATAATGAGAAGCTCATACTTTCTAAGGTATCAATAGGCTCGTTACCACAATTGATGTAATCATTGCCATCAAAAAGGTATGCTTCATTTATACAACCAAACCTATCTTCTGTCAGAATAGCGCCGTTTACAGTACCATCATGGCCATTGCCTGATGAATCAACAGCATTCCCGGTAAAAGGATAATAAGCACGCAAGCTGTCTTCAAGGTTAACTTGTGAAAACGCGCTAATAGAAATAATTAGCGTTAGAATTGTAAAAAGGGTTTTTCGTGTTTTCATAATTGATTTTTTTCGTGTTTTATCTATTATTGATTATTAAGAATATCATTGAACATATTATGTACATGGTAATAAGCCCTGTTAAAAGGGTCTGTTTGCTTAAATTTGAGGTGCATAAGGCCAGCAGTGCCCATTACATAAGTTTCTTTAGTACCTTGGCTAATAACAGACCTATTTGGTATGTCAATTAGAAACACCGAATGTGCTTCACCTCCTTTTATGATGGTAGTATTAGATTTTATATACTCAACAATATCTGGGTTAAAAGGGGATTTGGTAAAAAACACACTTATGATATTCGGAATTTTTAAACGCAAAGTCTTGGGTGTTTTGATCTGTGCGTTAACGAAATCTCTTTCTTTATCATGAACTTGGATAATAATATCTTTATTTTTAGCAGAATCTGCATTTAACTCATGAAGGAAGATATGATCAACATAAGGCAAAAGCCCCATCAAGACTTTTCCTTTTTTTTCTAAATAATACCTGGTGCTGCCATTAAGTATTCTTTCGTCAGGCCATGGATTGAGCATAAATCCATTATTGTTAAAATAATCTACAGCTTTTTTTAAATAATCTTTTGTTTCCATAATGCAATATTTTAAAATTGTTTAAATTGTTATTTTCTCGATGCAAATATGCGTTGCAATTCGTCACACGGAAAATTTTTGATGTGAATGGAAAACCTTTGATGTGAATGGTACAATTGAATAAACATTCAACTTTATAAAAATCTATGAACCAGCAATTAATGATTATAGAACAATTAATCCCTTACAAATGGGGAGATTGGGATGAATTGCAAAGGAATTGGGACGAAAAGTTACCTTCTATTTCATGAACAACAATATTGCTAAAGCATTATTGTTAAAAAGCTTAATAAAAATTAAGACAGCAAAATATACAAACAGGTTTTTGTGAACAGGTGGATAAATAAAATCAACCTTACTGGTAATTACCATGAAAGAATTATAACTTTGCAAAACTTGTGAATAACACTTTAACCATTTCAAGTAATGAATAACATGATAATATACAACACGTTAAGCAGGAAGAAAGAAGAATTTAAGCCATTAAACCCACCCAATGTAGGATTATATGTTTGTGGGCCCACTGTATACGGCGAAGCGCATTTAGGGCATGCAAGGCCTGCTATTACATTTGACCTTCTCTACAGGTATCTTAACCATAAAGAGATGAAAGTACGGTACGTAAGGAATATTACAGATGTTGGTCACCTGGAAAGCGATGCAGATGAAGGCGAAGACAAAATTTTGAAAAAAGCGAGGATAGAAAAGCTGGAACCCATGGAAATAGCCCAAAGATATACCAATAACTATCATTACAACATGGATGCGCTTAACGTTCTAAGGCCAGGAATAGAACCCCACGCTTCCGGGCATATAATTGAGCAAATAGAGATGGTAAAGAAAATTCTTGAAGCAGGTTATGCCTACGAAGTAAATGGCTCGGTATATTTTGACGTTCTTAAATACAACGAAAAGTACCATTACGGGAAATTATCCGGTAGGATAATAGAAGACCTGCAAGCCAACACTAGGAACCTTGAAGGACAAGAGGAAAAGAAAAACAGCATTGATTTTGCCCTATGGAAAAAGGCGGCCCCCGAACATATCATGAAATGGCCATCACCATGGAGTACAGGATTCCCGGGTTGGCACTTAGAATGTTCAGCCATGAGTACAAAATACTTGGGAGAAGAATTTGACATCCATGGAGGCGGTATGGACCTGCTTTTCCCACACCATGAATGCGAAATTGCGCAGTCAACAACGGCAAATGGCAAAGAATCCGTTAAGTATTGGATGCATAATAATATGATTACCATTAATGGGCAAAAAATGGGAAAATCGTTGGGGAACTTCATTACCTTGAACAAATTCTTTTCAGGAGAGCACGAACTATTAGAGAAAGCTTACGCTCCAATGACAGTGAGGTTTTTTATTCTTCAAGCACATTATAGGAGTACATTGGATTTCTCTAATGAAGCCCTAAAAGCTTCTGAAAAAGGACTGGCCAGGTTAAAACAAGCAATGGAGTCGATCAAGAAAATTCAACCATCTAAAAAATCAACCGTGGATATCGCAGCATTACAAGAAAAATGTTATAATGCGATGAATGATGACCTTAATAGCCCTATCCTTATTGCTCATCTTTTTGATGGTGTAAAAACTATCAATGCACTCATTCAAGGAAAAGAAAGCATTAACAAAGAGGATTTACAAACCCTTGAAAAAGTTTACCAAGTCTTTGTAAAAGACATTCTTGGGTTAAAATTTGAGCGGGAAAAATCTCAAGAAAATACCCAAAGCAATGAAAAAGAATTGATAGAAATGCTCTTGGAAATTAGGCAAAATGCCAAAAAACAAAAAGATTATGCAACTGCTGATAAAATAAGGGACGAACTCGGAAATATAGGCATTGCTCTTAAAGATACTAAAGAAGGCGCTACATGGGAGTACGCAAAATAATATAGAAATCAATGAATAATGGAAAGGCAACAAATTTTGGATATAATCCAAAAAAGTGTATTTGACAAGGAATTAAAAGAGATTGCCGAAATAATCCTTAATGGAAAAAGAATATCTCCAACCCAAGGGCTCCTATTGTATGAAAAAGCTACCCTCGGGTTGGCAGGAATGTTGGCCGACTTTATTAATGAACAAAAGAATGCAAGTAAGGTCTATTATAACAAGAATTTTCATGTAGAACCCACCAATATTTGCATCTACAATTGTGACTTTTGTTCTTATGCAGCAAAGAACAGCAAAGATCAATGGGAGCTTACACCCAATGACATAATCAATAAAATAAGGGCAATGAAACCGGCTTCACCCACCGAGATACACGTTGTGGGCGGGGTGCATCCCGATAGGGATTTACATTATTATGGTAAGATACTGCGAGCCATCAAAAAAGAAATGCCCGGTATTCATATTAAAGCGTTCACTGCCATAGAAATTTCCTACATGATCAAAAAAACCGGTTTAGAACTAAAAAAGGGACTCGAGTTACTAAAAGATTACGGCTTGGATTCTATACCCGGCGGCGGTGCAGAAATTTTTTCACCGGAAATAAGGGAAAAAATATGCCCCAAAAAGCCCAAAGGAGATGTTTGGCTGGAAGTGCATCAAAAAGCCCATGAAATTGGCTTGCCATCGAACGCCACCATTCTGTACGGGCATATCGAGAATTATAAACATCGTATTTATCACTTGGAAAAAATAAGAACACTTCAAGACAAAACAAAAGGATTTAATGCTTTTATCCCGTTAAAATATAAACATATTAATAATACCCTTGGTTATATTAACGAAGTTTCCCTTATTGAGGACTTGAAAAATTATGCTGTAACAAGGATATTTCTTGATAATATCAACCATATAAAGGCTTATTGGCCGATGATTGGCCGGGATATAGCCCAATTGTCTCTTTCTTTTGGTGTTGACGACTTAGACGGAACCATCAACGATTCAACAAAAATATATTCAAGGGCAGGTGCAGAAGAAAAAAATCCCGCTATGAATACCGAAGAGATAAGAAACTTGGTAGCGCAAGCAAAAAAAACACCTGTAGAAAGAGACTCTTTATACAATATTCTAAAATAAATTCCTTGTTTCTATAACTTAATATGCAAAATAAAGGCAACAGCATTAAAAATTTCCTGTTCAAAAAAATAGGAAAAACTATTGGTTCGTACCAACTCATCAAATCTAATGATAAAGTTTTGGTTGGGTTGTCTGGAGGTAAAGATTCACTAACCCTTTTAAAGATTCTTGCAGAGCGAAGAAAGATGCTTCCTATTGATTATCAGGTAGAAGCCATACATATTAATGTTACGAACCTCCCCTATCGAGTAAACCAGGAATATTTAGAAATTTTTTGTGAAGAACTGGGCGTAAATTTTCATTTCAAAAATATTGAAGTAGATTTTTCGCTAAAAGCCAATAAGAAAAAATGCTTTTTATGCTCATGGAACAGGCGAAAAGAGCTATTTATTTTTGCTAAAGAACATGGTTTCAACAAAATTGCTTTAGGCCATAATATGGATGATGCGCTTGAAACATTGGTCATCAATATGGTTTATCACTCTAATATTAGCTCATTACCTTGCCGCTTATCCATGTTCAATAGTGCTTTTGAGATCATTAGGCCTTTAATTCATATCCAGAACATCCACACACAAGAGTTTTCTAAAAAAGAAAAATTCTTATTGCCTGAAATTAAATGTCCTTACGAAGATAAAACAAAAAGGGCGAAAGCGTCAAAAATCATTAAAGACTTAGAGAGTTTACATCCCAAGGCAAAACTCAACATTTTTAATGCTATGAGCAATATTGACAAAATTTATTTGCCTTTTAATACAAAATAATGTACTTTTATTTACGATTTATGTTTGTTTATTTGTATATTTGAAAACAATATGCAAATAAAAAGATTAAACTTCTTTAAATTTATACTAAAGAATCATCAAAATTCATTATTATGAAACAGGCAAAGCCTGGAATAATTAATAAAACAACAAAGAAAACATGGTTAAATAAACACCAAATCGCAACATTGTTAAAAAATTTAAACCAATGAAAGTAATTGATAAAATTAATGAGCTTCCTTGGCATGTAACACGCAGGTGGAGGAAGAGAAAAGTTGAAAACATTTCCATGCTCATTATTCACCAGGAGCTTGGCGACAGCGACATTGAAGCTGTTAATGAGTATCATACCAACCCAAACCATATTTCACCCAGGGGATGCCCACACTTCTGTTATCATTACGGCATAGAAATCAACGGTGAAATTATCCAAGCCAATGATATTAGTGATGCAACATGGCATGTTAAAGGTAAAAACACGATATCTATTGGCATTATGGTAGTTGGCAATTTTAATGGCGTTGGCCATACATTAGGTAGAGAAGGGCCTAACAAGAAACAATTGGATTCGTTGAAATGGTTGGTAGATAAATTACAAAAAGATTTTAAATTGTCGAATACAGATGTATTCGGGCATTACCATTTCGAGAAACCCGCTTGCCCGGGCTTTGCCCTAAGCGAATGGATAGAACAACACAGGTCGGGTTATAAACAAAAAAAGACCCTTCCAAAAACCGTTACAAACCTTCAAAAATGCCTAAACGATCTTGGCTTTGATTGCGGGAAAGTGGATGGGATTATAGGAGTTAAAACCTTGGATGCTATAAGAAAATTCCAAGCAGCAAACAAATTGCATGTAGATGGTATTGCAGGCCCTAAAACATGGGCTAAACTCATGACAATGATGCAATAAGGACGATTTTGCTGTGATATGACTTGATAGGCTATCAACATAAAGTTGGTATCTTTATAACAATTTAATTCTACAAGTTAAATGAAAACTGCATTTTCCCTAATTTTATTGGTGATTACAGTATTTTATGCCAATGCACAAGAATATTCAAATAATATTCTTAAAAAACCATATCAACCTATTGCTTTTAAACCCTTTTCGGAACTCGAACAAGACGAACAATTAAAAAAAATTATTGATGAACTTTTAATAGCAACAGAAAACAAAGATTGGGTAACACTTAAAAAGCATTTGAGCAAAAAAGAAGGCTTTGCAGAAAAATTCTATAATCAATGGAAACCTAGTAACAAAGAATCGGAACTTTGGTCAAAACTCAATAAAGCCCTCAGATTGGGAGGATATTTTTATGGAGAGAAAAAAGACTACTATTATTCTCCATATATTGGCAAAGTAATGAGCGACAAAGAAAACCTGCTCTTGGAAAAATATGATCTTAAACCAGGAGACCAAACAAATTTTACCGCGGTAGTTGGTAGCAATGTCAATGTAAGGGCTTTGCCCAAGATCAATTCAATGGTATTAGAAATACTTTCGTATGTTTTTCTTGTTGATATGGGTAATACAGAGGAAAAAATATCTTTTGATGGAAAATTCAGTTACCCTTGGACAAAAGTTTTCACTCCTAATGGCAATGTTGGCTACATTTATGGTAAATATACCTTTCATTTCCTGGGCGATTATACTGCATATTTTCAAAAGGAAGATGGCAAATGGGTTATGGATGCTTTTATTAATGGGTAAGTAATGATATTAAAAAAAAAATTATGAAAATAGCATACATTGGAACTTATACACCACGAGAATGTGGTATTGGAACATTCACTAACAACCTCTTTAATTCTATGTTGCCCGGTGATAACGACAAGATAGACCAAGACGAGGGGTATGTTGTTGCTTTAAACGATTACGACCTGTCTTATAACTACCCAAAAGAAGTAAAACTTACAATAAGGCAAGAATACCAGGAAGATTATTTGAAAGCTGCCAAATTTATCAACTTGGATGGTGCAGATGTTTGCATTTTACAACATGAATTTGGAATATTTGGTGGGCAAAATGGTATTTATATCCTGCCACTATTACACAGGCTTGAAGCACCACTTATTGTAACATTGCATACCATTCTTAAAAATCCCAGCTACAATGAAAAGGCTATCCTGCAGGAGATCTGCAAAATGGCAACACAAATTGTAGTGATGAGCAAAAAAGCAATAGACTTTCTCACAAACATTTATAGCGTCCCAGGAAAAAAAATTACGTTTATTGAGCATGGAGTACCAAATTATCAATTTAACCAAGAAAAATCAAAGAAAGAGTATAAACTCGAAAATAAAAAAGTCTTGCTTACCTTTGGTTTTATAGGGAGAAACAAAGGAATTGAAACAGTAATTAATGCTCTTCCAAAAGTAGTTGAGAAGTACCCAAATGTTGTTTATATCATTTTGGGCAAAACCCACCCAAATGTTTTGCGCCATTCTGGCGAAGAATATCGAATTTTCTTATTAAGACTGGTAAAGAAGCTTCACTTAGAAAAACATGTAATATTTCTTAATGAATTTATTGGCGTGAAAGACTTGTTTAAATATTTGCATGCATCTGATATTTACATTACACCATACTTAAATGAAGCGCAAATTACTAGCGGGACTCTCTCTTACGCTGTTGGCGTGGGCACAGCGGCTATTTCAACCCCCTATTGGCATGCTGAAGAACTATTAGCTGAGGGTAGAGGGCGGTTCTTTAATTTTGGTGATTCGGAAAATCTTTCAACAGTCATAAATGAACTATTTGACAATCCCAACGAATTAAACATGTTAAAAAGCAAGGCATATGCCTACGGTAGAAAAATCACTTGGCCAAAAACAGGCGAAAAATATATTAACCTTGCAGCAAATGTTATAAAAACCGATCAAAACCCGATAAAGAAAAAGGAAAGTGATTTGGATTTGTTTTTACTTCCACCATTTTCTCTCACCCATATAAACCGTTTGACTGATGACACAGGTATAATACAACATGCAAAATTTGGCATTCCTAATTTAAAAGAAGGTTATTGCCTTGATGATAATGCCAGGGCATTGCTAATGGTGCTAATGGCCTATAAGCAAATGAAAGATAAGCGGGCGCTTGAATTAGCACCCATTTATTTAAGTTATATACATTATATGCAAAATGCTGATGGTTCTTTTCGAAATTTTTTAAGCTTCAATAGAAATTTTCTTGATGAGGTTGGGTCAGAAGATTCTTTTGGAAGAACGATATGGGCGTTGGGTTACCTCCTGGAAAACGCTCCAAATGACGCGTATTATCAAACAGGCAAAGAAATTTTCTTTAATGCTTCTCTCTTTTTCGAGAAATTAAAATCTATAAGAAGTATTGCCAACACAATGATAGGTATAAGCCACTATTTAAAAAGCAATCCTGCTGATGATTCAATGACTGAAAGATTAAGAAGCCTGGCAAATAAACTTACTACTCATTACAAAGAAAACGAAGCACCTGGTTGGAAATGGTTTGAATCATTACTGGCATATGATAATGGTATTTTGCCATTGGCTTTATTGCATGCCTCCCAAATTCTTAACGACAAAACAATTAAAGGAATAGCATTAGAATCTATGAACTTTTTAAGTGGACATACGCTTAAGAGCAATTACCTCTCCATTATTGGTAACGAAAAATGGTATCAAAAAGAAGGTGAACGCTCTGTTTTTGCACAACAGCCTATTGACGCTATGGCTATGGTATTAATGTTTTTCCAGGCATTTCATGTTACTAAAGATAAAGAATACCTTAACAAGCTGTATACATCATTTTTATGGTTTTTAGGTGAAAACGACCTAAGAATGAGTTTATATGATTTTGAAACAAAAGGTTGCTGCGATGGATTTGAATCTTATGGCATTAATCGCAATCAAGGGGCTGAAAGCTCTCTTGCATACCTAATTTCACATTTAACAGTATTGCAGGCACATGAAGAATTTCACAAAATAGACTAAAAAAACACTACTATACATGCTTATAAATAGGTATCAAAACAACCCAATCCTTACAAAAGATGATGTGCCGTACCCGGTTGCTACAGTGCATAATGCTGCCGTTGTGAAGCATGATGGAAAATATATTATGATTTTCCGCTCTCATAAGCTTAACGGTAGAAGTATTCTTGGGAAAGCTACAAGCGATGATGGGTGCAAATTTATAGTGGATGCTAAGCCTTTTATGATTCCTTCTCATGATGAAAATTTTAAAGACTACGAAGCTTATGGGATAGAAGACCCCAGGATTACATTTATTGACGGAGAATACCTGGTTACATACAGCGCTTATTCAAAACATGGCGTGCGCATTGGATTGGCAAAAACAAAAGATTTTGAAACTGTTGAAAGATTTTCCCTGATCACGGAGGCTGATTACCGTAATGTGGTCATATTCCCTGAGAAAATTAATGGTTTATATGCAAGGTTAGACCGTCCTCATTCAGAAATATCGCCCTGGTCTATATGGATTTCTTATTCACCCGATTTAAGATATTGGGGAGAATCAAAAATAATTATGAAACCAGTTCAATATCACTGGGATGAGATGAAAATAGGCCCTGGGCCTCCACCAATTAAAACACCTCGTGGATGGTTAAATATCTATCACGGCGTGTTTCCCACTATGGATGGAAGTGTCTATAGGCTTGGAGTGGCTTTGCACGAAATTAATGACCCTTCTAAAATAATAGCTGTAGCCGATGAATGGATATTACAACCGGAAGAGGTTTATGAAATAACAGGATATGTTCATAATGTAGTTTTTAGCTGTGGAGCAGTTGCTGAAGATGATGGAACCGTTAAAATATACTGGGGCGGCGCTGATAAAGTGATGTGCCTGGGTACTGCAAGAATAGAAGCCCTTGTAGACCACTGCCTGGACAAACCAAGGAAACCAATGTGATCCCTATCCTGGTAAAATAGGAATATCTATACAAACCAATATATAAAATAGGCAATGCCAGCGATAATTATTGATAGGCTAAAAAACCATGATTAAAGAAAACACCAAATCTCGGCATTGTCAATAAAAATATAAATACATGAAGATAGCAATACTATCACCAATTACATGGCGCACTCCTCCTCGAAAATATGGCCCATGGGAGCAAGTAGCTTCAAATATTACTGAAGGCCTCATTAGTAAAGGTATAGATGTTACATTATTTGCAACGGGAGATTCCATTACCAACGGCACTTTGGACGCAGTAATCCAAACTCCATGTGGAGAAGACCAAACAATCGATCCTAAAGTTGCCGAATGTCTTCATATAAGCAATTTAATGGAAAAAGCAGGTGAATTTGACCTCATTCATAATAATTTTGATTTTTTGCCCTTAACCTACTCAAAGTTAATTAAAACACCAATAATTACAACCATTCATGGGTTTTCTTCTTCTAAGATACTGGCCGTTTATCAAAAATACAACAAATCATCCCACTATGTTTCAATCAGTTATTCTGACCGTAATCCTAACCTAAACTATATTGCCAATGTATACAATGGGATTAATGCAAATGAATTTGATTATTGCGAGGAACCTAAAGATTATTTGCTGTTTTTTGGGAGGTTACATCCTGAAAAGGGCGTTTATGAAGCAATAGAAATTGCCAAGAAAGCAAAACGAAAACTCATTATTTCAGGCATTATCCAAGATTATGAATATTTTGAATTGAAGATCAAACCTTATATTAACAATGAAGACATCATATTTAAAGGCAACACGGGCCCTTCTGAAAGAAGTAAATTGTTGGGAAATGCTTATGCCCTTTTACATCCAATAAGTTTTAACGAGCCATTTGGATTAAGTGTTGCAGAAGCAATGTTTTGTGGCACACCTGTTATTGCTTTCAATAAAGGTTCTATGCCCGAGATAATAGATGATGAAAAAACAGGGTTTCTCGTAAAAAATATTGATGAAGCGGTTTCTGCCGTTAAGAATATACCTTTCCTTAGCAGGAAATATTGCTATGAATGGGCTGTATCTAAATTCAGCCTTCAAAAAATGACAATGGGCTACCTGGATGTGTATAAAAAAATCCTAAATTGAAAAAAGTTTTTACCCGGGTTAACTTGGATTTTTTAATTTAGCAAGCAACTCCCTTAAATCTACTGTGGCATAAGTTGAGGCATAATCAGACATTGCATAAGGAATGATCAAATCATTATTATGAATCATTGACCCGCAAGAATAAACTACATTTGGAACATATCCTTCTCTTTCTTTAGCATTTGCTACCAGCAAAGGAGATTCAAGCCTACCAATTACTTTCGCAGGATTTTGAAGGTCTAAAAGAGATGCCCCCAACACGTATTCTCGCATCGGCCCAACCCCATGAGTAATAATCAACCAACCTTCATCAGTCTCGATAGGAGAACCGCAATTACCAATTTGTATGAATTCCCAGGGGAATTTTGGCTTTTGTATTAGCTCGGCTTCGCGCCAAATGGTGATATTCTCAGAAAATGATATGTAATTATTGTATCCATCTAAGCGACAAAGCATCGCATATTTCCCATTCACTTTTCGTGGAAATATTGCCATTCCCTTGTTTTGTGCTATTTCACCATGAACAGGTAGTATTTTAAAATGATAAAAATCTTTGGTATCAAGAATCTTTGGTAAAATTGAAGAACCGTCATAAGCTGTGTATGTTGCATAGTAAACTACCTTATCGTTATCATCAATAAACTTAACAAAACGGGCATCCTCAATACCATTTTTTTCATTTACCGATACAGGAAAGATAACTCTTTCAGAAATATTGGTATCCATAGAAAACTCAAGTTCATAATGTGATGAAGCAAGCCACATAATTTGGTTAAAAAGGCTTTCTTTCCCAGGTTCTGGTGAAAACGTTTTACTGGCTTCCTTAACACATCTGCGTAAGTCTCCGTAAGTAAATTCATCATTTAACTTGTCTAATATTAATCCTGGGGAAATATTAGCCTGGAAAACCTGCATTTCTTCAAGTTTACTCTTGAAAGTCTTTTTGTTGTAAACATGACGGCGGATATGTTCAGCCTCTTGCAACATTTTTCCAATAGGTTCAATAGTGAGATTGTTGTTTTTATCCAATACTCCCGTTCTGAATACGATAGAAGAAATATGGCCTTCACCGGTGGCCCTGAAGCTTATAATTACACGCTTCTCTTCTTGTCCTGTTTCTGATTGGTCAGGATGTTCTATGATGGATGGATTAAAAAATGCTGCAGACTCTATCGAATATTCCATTGTAAAAAATGACCCGATAAGGATCTTCTGAGAAAAATCAAGGTTGCCAACATCAATTTTCAATTGTTGCAACAAATACGAAACTTTATTAAAATGACGGATAAATATTTTTGAAATATTCCTGTGTCTTAAAGAGTAATCCCTGAGTATTTGGCTTAGTAAGCGCTTAGACTCATCCCAGGTCATTTTGATGATAGAATCTATTGTTTTTAATGCTCTTTCTTCATTGGTAAAATAAAATCGTGCTATCACCCTAGTAGTATCTGGAAGAAATTCAATATTTTTCCTATTTATTGGAATTTGCATACTTTCGTTTTTATGTTTTCTCTAAAGGTAATAGTAACAAAACAATTTCAAAAACATAGTGAATGAATATTTTGTAAAGAGCTGTGTTATCATGAGGGTGTCCAAAAAGTCTCAAAAACGACTATTTAGTGAAGGGATGAGTTTGTTAATAAATTGATGTACTTACCTTTAACTTTCCAGGATTCTATGAAAAACACTCACCCCTTCACTTTTTGGATATCCCCGTGATAACCATTCTGTATGTGTGAATCCGTATTAATCACCCAATGTAGCTATCATAACGGCTTTGATGGTATGAATACGATTTTCTGCTTCGTCAAAAACAATGGAAGCATCGCTTTCAAAAACATCTTCCGTTACTTCCATCCCGTCAAGGTTGAATTTTTGATAAATTTCTTCTCCAACATCGGTTTTCCTGTTATGGAATGAAGGTAAGCAATGTAGGAATTTAGCATTTGGATTCCCGGTTTTTTCCATCAATTCTTTATTTACTTGGTAAGGCTTAAGCAGTTTTATTCTTTGCTCCCAAACTTCTTCTGCTTCGCCCATTGATACCCACACATCAGTGTAAACAAAATCAACGTCCTTCACAGCTTCGTCAACGTTCTCGGTAATGGTGATCTTAGCACCGGTTTTCTTGGCAATTTCTTGGCATTCTTTCACCAATTCAGGGTCGGGTTGCACTTCTTTAGGAGCTGCTGCTCTAAAGTCCATTCCCATTTTGGCAGCGCCAACAAGCAAAGAATTGCCCATGTTATTCCTGGCATCTCCCAGGTAGCAGAAAGACACCTTGCTAAGTGGCTTATCACAATGTTCTTTCATGGTAAGGAAATCAGCTAATACTTGTGTTGGGTGGTATTCGTTTGTTAAGCCATTCCACACAGGTACGTTAGAGTATTTCGCCAAGGCTTCCACTTTTTCTTGTCCAAAACCGCGATATTCAATGCCATCATACATTCTTCCCAAAACACGGGCTGTATCTTCTATGGATTCCTTTTTACCCATTTGCGATCCCGTTGGCCCTAAGTAAGTTACATGAGCACCTTGGTCATAAGCAGCTACCTCAAAAGCACATCTCGTTCTTGTAGAAGCTTTTTCAAAAATCAATGCAATGTTTTTGCCTTTAAGCTTTTGTTGCTCGGTTCCTGCATATTTTGCCCTTTTAATGTCTTCAGATAACTGAAGCAAATAGTTTATTTCTTGTGGAGTAAAATCCAATAACTTCAAAAAACTCCTGTTTCTCAGATTAAATGCCATAATTCAATTATTTAAATGGTTAAACATCTTTTGCAAAATTGTGAACAGCAAAATTATAAATTCCCTTCAAATTATAACAAACTTTATTAACTTTGTAATTACTCTAAATCTATAACCCATGTTCAGGAAAGCTTTAATAATAATCATGGTTTTCATAGGATTCTTATTGAATTCTTGTAAAAGCAAAGAAGATAAAGATCGTAACCTTGTAACGGTAAGCATACTTCCACAAAAATATTTTGTTAAAAACATCGCTAAAGAAAAATTTAGTGTAAATGTAATGATTCCACCCGGGGCAAGCCCTGCAACCTATGAGCCAACAACAAAACAAATGCAGCTTCTTAGTAAAAGCGAAGTCTATTTTAGGATTGGACATATTGAATTTGAAAAAACATGGATGAGTAAATTTATGTCAACAAATCCAAAACTCGAAATAGTTGACTTATCAGAAAATGTGAATTTATTAGAAGGCCATTCACATTCTCCCGAAGAATTCAACATCCATTCGGTAGACCCTCATATCTGGGTTTCGCCTCCAATAGCCAAAACCATAGCAAAAAACACCCTTTTTACTTTTGAGAGGATAGACCGGTATAATGAGCATTTTTATAAAAAGAATTTCAACAATCTCATCAAAGAGATCGATTCTGTTCATCAAGCTGTTAAAGAATCACTAAAAGGCCTTGAGACAAGAAAAATAATTATTTATCATCCAGCGCTAACTTATTATGCCCGGGAATATGGCTTAGAACAAATTGCCATAGAAAATGATGGAAAAGAACCTTCTCCTGCAAAAATCAAGGAGATTATTGATATTGCCAAAGAAAATGGCATTAAAAAAATATTCATTCAAAAACAATTTAGCAAAGACAAGGCAAAAACCGTTGCAGATGCTATAGGCGCTGAAATTGTTTCAATAAATCCCTTAGCCGAAAACTGGAAAAAAAGTATATTGCATATAACAGAACAAATAGCTGAAAACAACCACAAAGAATGAATAAAATTGTTGAATTAGAAAAAGTTAGCGCCGGCTATAACAATCATATCATTTTAGAAGATATTGATTTTGTTGTAAAACAAGATGACTTTATTGGTGTAATCGGGCCTAATGGCGGGGGAAAAACAACCCTTTTAAAGGTGATCATAGGTTTATTAAAGCCTATAAAAGGTGCTGTTCATTATTACAAAAACAATAAAAAAGTTAAAACCATTCCCATTGGTTATTTACCCCAACTGAACCCGTTTGACAAGGTGTTTCCTATATCGGTCACCGAGCTTGTACTTTCAGGGTTGATGAACAAGAAAGGATTATTAAAAAAATACACCCCTGGTGAAAAGGACCTTGCTTATGAGCTCATGCAAAAAATGAATGTTTACCACTTGCGTTACAGGGCTGCCGGGGAATTGTCAGGAGGACAATTACAACGCGTTTTGCTTGTAAGGGCTATTATTTCTTTCCCTCCCCTGCTCATTCTTGATGAGCCTAATACTTATGTTGATAATGCGTTTGAAAAAGACATGTATGAAAAACTTGAAGAACTCAACAAGAAAATGGCCATCATCATTGTTAGCCATGATGTAGGTATCATTTCCAGTTATATAAAAACCATTGCTTGTGTAAATAAAACATTGCACCATCATCAATCCAATAAAATTTCGAAAGAAATGCTAACCACTTATGGCTGCCCAATAGATATGATCACTCATGGTGAAGTTCCTCATCGTGTTTTACCAAAACATTAATTTTATGCTACAAGAATTGCTCGAGTTATTCCAGTACCAGTTTTTTATTTATGCAGTTATTGCAGCCATTATAGCCAGTATATCTTGTGGTATAATTGGTTCGTACATCGTATCAAGACGTATGGTCTTTATTAGTGGGGGCATAACCCATGCTTCTTTTGGTGGCATAGGCCTTGGGTATTTTATAGGTATCAACCCGGTTTTTGGTGCTGCTGCTTTTGCTGTGATAGTTGCTGTAGCCATGGAATACTTTACAAAAAAAATGAAAATACGCCAAGACTCGGCAATAGGTATATTCTGGTCTTTTGGAATGGCTATTGGAATCATATTTATTTACCTGTCACCGGGTTATGCACCCAATTTATTGAGTTATCTTTTTGGCAGCATCCTCTCCGTAGCTTTTAATGAATTGATCTTTATGGGGGTCATCACTTTACTCATGCTGGTATTTTTTTCCCTGTTTTACAAACTCATACTTTTTATTGCTTTTGATGAAGAATTTGCAAGATCACAAAATGCCCCTGTAAATACCATCAATTACGCAATAATCATTTTTATTGCACTCGTTATCGTAATTAACATTCGTGTTGTAGGGATTATCTTGGTTATCTCCTTATTAACCATCCCTCAAACAATTGCCAATATTTTTACACAGAATTTTCGCAAAATGGTTGTATATTCTTCTGTAATAGGACTAATAGCCGCTTTAACAGGACTTTTTAGCGCCTATTTTTTAGAAATACCCTCCGGCGCTTCAATCATTTTTACATTGGTGGTGTTTTATATCGTTATAAAAAGCATCAGTTATTCTTTTAAAAAACCTTAAATCTAAGGCCTTAATCCAAATTCTATCCCTGCCTCAAATCTTGGTAATTCCGGTAATTTGCTTTTCTTGGTAAAAAGGTCGGATGAACGGTAATGGCAAAATAAAACGATATAATTTATTCCTATTCTACCGGCCAAACCGTATGAAATGGGTTCATAATAGTCCATCCCGGTTCGTTTCGTTTTTATCTTCTCCTTATCATTTATATCGTTTTTGGTGACATGAACTGCCGAAAAATTCCAATTGCCATAAACACCCAGGTCAACATATTTTCCCAAGTGGTTGCCACGTTTTCCAAAATTGAAACGATTATAAATATCTAATCCCATTGCATGGAATGTTAGCTTTTCTTGGTCGTTAAGAATTTTGTTGGGTACTTGTTTATCATTGTGTTGTTTAATCCTGGAAGAATTCATTGTATAGGAATAATCACTAACTAATGAATAAAAATTATTGACCTTGTATTTGAACCTTAAACCTGTGCTAAAATACCATGAACTCCCCAAGATTATCTCACTCCCTTTTGTTCCAGGCTTTCCAAAAATTGGCCCTATAGATACAAACCAATGCCCAAAGTATCTCTTATTGTGCCCCCATTTATCATCTCGCATTCTATCGCTAACATCTTCCTTTATCAATACTTTTTGTGAAAACCCTTGTAAAAATAAGAGATTAGAAGAAAATAAAATTACCAAAAAAATTGCCCTATTCCACTTCATAATAATCAGTATATCCTTTATAATGTGCATTTATTATATCACCTTTTTGTAATTTCGATAATGGGATGCTAACTGCCTCTTCCTGGAAAACTTCTATAACGTAATATTGCTTTAAAAGGCCGGTTTTTCCCTGGATGTTATAATACAAAATATTGCCTGTAGTTTGAGGGAGGCCAATAAAACTTGGCTCTACCTTAATTTTCAAAAATTTATCATCTTTTTCAAAACCAAAGGATTTTTCTTTGGTTAAGTCATTTTTCTTAAAAAAGTAACCTGCCTGCGGAATACCATAGCCGTGCACGTAATCATAATAAGGATAAAGATGTCCTGACTTTTCAATTTCTTGAAACACTTGCATATTGCTCATTTGTGAATCCATTTGCCACACACAAGCAGCAAAACCTGCAACCAAAGGAGAAGCAAAAGAAGTGCCATAATTCTCAGAAATTCCCATTCTATTTATCGCCATCACCTTTCCATAAGCCGACACATTAGGTTTTAGTACATTACTATAGCTAGGGCCGTGAGAGGAAAAAGAAATCGCTATACCATTTGCAGGGCTGATTCCTCCTACAGCTAATACGCTATCTGCATCAGCAGGCGTGCCAAGCATTTTCCACTCATCATCTCCACTGTTTCCAACAGCATTAACAACAAGCATACCTTTTCGTGCTGCCATATTAGCTGCTTTAGCAACCAAGCTTGTTTTCCCGTCCATTTCTTTCCTAAAATACCTGTGATTAGTATACCCTAAAGAACTATTGATAATATCCGCACCATTTTTATCAGCCCATTCCATCGCCCTAAGCCAATATTTTTCTTCTGCAAAAGGTTCTCTTGCAACCTCGGTTCTTGCAAGGAGAAATTCTGCATCCGTGGCAAGGCCAATGGGTATAGAATCATACATCCCTGCTATACAAGATAATACTGTAGTTCCATGTATAGATGCCCTGTAAACATAGTCTTTATCCTTAGTAAAATCATATGTTTTGATAATCTTATCATTTTCATGTAAATGCCTAAACTCTTTTTTTGTATCTACGCCCGAAAATCCACCATCTAAAACAGCAATCCTAATTCCTTTACCATTTATACTACTTTTTCTAAAATAATTTCCTTGCATCACAGCAAGCTGCTTTTTAAGCAAAAAAATTGTTTTTGAATTTTCGATAAAATCCTTTGTTGAGGATAAAATGGTTGAATATTGCAAAAACTTTATCGATTTTACATAAGGAAGCTCTTTAACAGATTGCAACTGAAGAGAATCTGCTATAACGGAAATACCATTAAACCACCGTGTATGCGAGGTAATGCTATCTACCAAGTGTCCTACTTCATTCAAATACTTTTCGCTAAGAGGAAAATCCGTTGAATCATATAATGGCATTCCTCCTTTAACCCTCCTTTCTATTGCTTTTGGGCTAAAATACTCGTAAGGGTCAAAGTAAACGCCATTTTTATCTTTAAAAAAGACCCAATACTCGTTTTGAGCTGATATACCAGTATAAACCAAGGAAAAGATGAGGAAAAGCCAAAATCTATTCATAAAAAACAAAGTTCAATTTAAAATATTATAGACCAATTAATTAATTCCGTAAACTAAAATAAATATTCACATGCTCAAAATTCAAAAATATTTAAATTCCTTATACAATCATGTTTTTAAGAAAAAATATTATATATTTGAAGTTGTAAGTTTTTACAAATGTATTAATAGTTTGTACAAAATAGAGACATCAACAAAAATTTTAAACAAATGAAAATAAGGCATAAAATTCAATTATTCGTATTAACAGGAACCATAATCGTTTTTGTTGCAGCATTCAGTTTTATTGCTTTCCAGAATAAAAATACCATTTTAAAGGAATCTAAAGAAATCGTACATAATAAGGCCAAAGAAGCTGCAAACTTTGTTGTTTCAAAACTGGATAATGATATGGGCGCCTGCCGTGCACTAGCTGACGCTTTCCATCATCATAGGAGTTTTGGCGCAGACAAAAGGGATGACATTCTTGATATGGAAGAATATGTGTTAAAAAATAATCCAAAATATATTAATGTATGGTCTTCATGGCAATTGAGCGAATTTGATACGGCCTGGGGGCAGAACCCCGGTAGAGTTTCTATGACATGCTACCGAATGGATGGAAAAATCTATAAAAAGAAAAGCCTTTCGGATATTGGGGGGATTAAAAACCGGTCTACTTACCACGAAATGATGGATGCTAAGGAAGAACAAATTTGGGTTCCCTATTTTGATACATTCATCTTTACCCTGGAAGACCAAGTACTTGAAACCACAATGGCTGTACCCGTGTTAAGAAATAATATTTTTGAAGGGATGGTTGGTATTGATGTAGAACTACGTAATATTCAAGAATTTATTAAAAAAATCCAACCCTACAAAAATAGTTTTGCCATATTACTTGCCCAAGATGGTTCATTCGTTTCTCACCCTTCAGATTCATTACTCGGCAAAATGTTTGCAGACCACTATCCCGAAGATACGAAAAAACATAATATATTGAAAAAAATTCATAATGGGCAAGCTTTCGGATTTATTTCAGATCATTTTATCAAAAATAAAGAAGCCTTAGTGAGTTTCGCTCCAATTACTATAGGCAGAACTGATACACCCTGGTCACTCGGAGTGATAGTACCTATGGATGTTATACAACAAAAAGCCAATGCCGGCATTTACACTTCACTTGTTGTTGGTATTATTGGATTATTATTGCTCATCTTAGTAACTTGGTACATATCAATTCAAATATCCAACCCCATCATCAAGACCACAGAAAGCTTAAACGAAATCATTTCTACAGGTGATGTTGATGAATCAAAAAAAGTTAAAGTCAATACAAAGGATGAGTTAGGAACTATGGCTATCGCTATAAATAAGCTCATGGATAATTTACGTATTACGGCTAATTTTGCCAAAAATATCGGTAAAGGAAACTACAACATTGATTACAAACCCCTTAGTGACAAAGATGTTCTTGGTAATTCCCTTATCAACATGAGAGAGAGCTTTAAAAAAGCCGACATAGAAGATGAAAAAAGAAAAGAGGAAGACCGAAAAAGAAATTGGACACAAGAAGGCCTTGCTAAATTTGGAGATATTCTTAGGCTTAATAATGACAACCTTGATGAACTTGCTTACCAAGTAATTATGAATTTGGTAAAATATATTGATGCCAACCAAGGGGGTATTTTTATATTGAATGGTGAAGATGATGACAAAGAAAAATACCTGGAGCTAAAAGGATGTTTCGCTTACGACAGGAAAAAACACTTAGAAAAAAAGATCAAACTTGGCGAAGGCCTTGTTGGAGCATGTTTTCTTGAGAAAAAAAGTACATATCTTAAAGAAGTACCCGGGGATTATATCAGCATATCATCAGGCCTTGGTGAAGCACCACCAAATCATATTCTTATTTCTCCCCTCATGTTTAACGAGAAAGTTTTTGGTGTTGTAGAAATAGCTTCTTTCGAAGCATTTGAAGACCACGTGATTGAATTTGTAGAAAAAGTAGGTGAAAATATTGCATCAACAATTGCCAGCGTTAAGATCAACCTCCGTACTGCCAAGCTGCTGGAACAATCGCAAAATCAATCGGAACAACTTAAAAGCCAAGAAGAAGAAATGCGGCAAAATATGGAGGAATTACAAGCTACACAAGAAGAAATGACAAGAAAAAATGTAGAGAACGAAAGCGTGATGAATGGTATTAACAGTACACTTGCAATTATCGAATACGACATGCAAGGAAAAGTTATAGATGTGAATGAGCAATTCTTAAAAATTGTAGAGTTAGCGCCTGAAGAAGTAAAAACTATGACCCACAAAGATTTTATCGACCAAAAACTTATTGATGACGGAACTTATAATGAAATATGGAATAAGCTTAGGAAAGGCAACGCACACTCCGATATTTTTGAACACGACCTTCGTAAAGGAAAAATATGGACGCAAGAAACACTCACACCCATTTCTGATAGCTCGGGAAACCCATATAAAGTCATGACTTTTATAGTCGATATATCCGAACAAAAAAAGTTGGAGCTTAAAACCCATGAGCAGCTGGATAAATCACAAGCCCAAGAGGAAGAATTAAGAGAGAATATGGAAAAACTGCACGAAACCCAAGTAAAAATGAAAGAGCAAGAAACTGAAATGAAAGGGGTTTTAGACGCACTCAATTCTTCAACAAACATGGTTGAATACGATTTGGACGGATTCATTATTTTCGTAAATGATGCTTACCTCAACCTTCTTGACTTGAAAAGAGAAGAAGTAATTGGAAAACACCATAAATATAAAATTGAACTGTCAGAAAAAGAAGAAAAAGAATATGAGAACTTCTGGAAAGAACTGATTCGTGGAAAAACAAAAAAAGAAATAAACAATTTTATTGTTAATGGCAAGAATATATGGTTGTTAGAAACCTACACTCCTATTCGTGATGAAAAAGGAAAAGTATATAAAATACTAAAAATTGCCCTCGATATTACGGAAAGTAAGGAACTTGAACAACAACTCCAACAGCATACAGAAGAACTTAAATCACAAGAAGAAGAGTTAAGGCAAAACTTGGAAGAAGTGAGTACGATACAAGAAGAAGTAACCAAAAAGGATAAGGAATTTGAAAAGCTTTCTAAGGAGTTGGAGATCAAAAATGTGAAATTGAAAAGTATACAAGAAAAACTAACAGAGGTCCAAAAATTCCACAAAGCCAAAGAGCAAAAAATGCAAGAAGAAATCAATAAGCTAAAAAACAAGTAATTACTTATTTAATTACCTTGAATTACTACATGTTTATTCATTAAATTCTTTTATACAATACTCTCTCTCAAGGTGTGGTATATAAATCCCAAAATCATATTATACCTTGTCTTTATAATTTCACGCTATTCCTATTACATAAAATCATTTTATTTTTTATGAATAAATAACAACAAACTTTTTATATTTGCCGAGAAATCAGTTTTATTAACCCAAAAAAAACATCATTATGAAAAACAAAAAAATTATTTTTCCCTTGCTCGTGGGAATAATGCTAAGTTTCGCTTTATTCATGAGTTGTGAAAAAGACGACAACGATGAAGTAAAAATCACTGAAGAAGAACTCGGAAAGGCTACCATCGAAGGTATTGTTTATGCAAACCTCAACTTGGCCAACGACACCAACGATTTTGGAGGTTATGAAGTTCAATATGAAAGGGCACCTGCCGGTACAAAAATCGTGGCCACAATTAACGGTGGAGAGCTGGTAAGCAACCCAGACCCTTACGTGGATTATGGAAATTACAAATTTGATACAGAAGTTGCAGATGATGGTACCTTTAGTATAGAAGTATATGCATCTTCCAATTCTGCCAACGTAATACTAAGGGCAGAAGACTTTGCTTACGACCAACAAACAACCGATAGCACCACAGAAAGAAAAGTTTTTGAAGCCAACATTCAAAGCACTTCTGTAATTGCAAACATGAAATCCATTTCGGATATTTATTACACTTTTAGTAAATAATGCAAATTTTGAGTTTTATGAAGAAAAAAATAATAAGTTTCCTTATAATAATAGGGATAAGCATCACTGCTTTTTCCCAGGAAAGTACGCTTAAATCAAAAAAAGGCGTCCCCATATTGCCAGAACCAGGCAACATAGCCCTTGGAATTGACGCAAGGCCGTTTACCAACTTTTTCAACGACAATTCCAACGTTCGTTTCAATTTCATTAATGATAATGCAATTTATGGTAAGTATTTTCTTGATGATAAAACGGCTATCAGGGCTAAAATAAGAATAGGGTATCAAGTATATGAAAATACTGAGTTGGTTATAAAAGACGGGCAAAACATACCCAACCCGAATATACAAGTAGAAGATATTGAAAAAGATACACGTACTGACTTTACAATAGGCCTTGGCTATGAAAAAAGAAGAGGCGAAAGCCGTGTACAAGGCTTCTTTGGAGGAGAAGTACTGTTCACTATGTACGATCAATTTACTGAGTATGATTATGGCAATAAATACTCAACTTTAAATCCAAATCCTACTTCACATGATTTTGGGATAAACATCCCGGCGCCAGGACAAAGATACACCGAAATTGACTACTCTACCCAATACCAAACATCTATTAGAGGTTTTATCGGCGCTGAATATTTTATTGCTCCTAAATTATCTGTTGGTGGTGAATTTGGATGGGGATTCGGCTATGACTTTGCCGGCGAAGGAGAAAATGAAATAGAATACTGGCAAGGTGGTGAAGTACAAGAAGAAACCATTGAAGCAGGAGGAATCCAAGGATTTGATATTGATACCGATAACTTCAACGGTGTGGTATTCTTTATGTTCCATTTCTAACCAGGAAAATCTCATTATATATATTCTTAAACCCTGCTAATAGCGGGGTTTTTTTATTCATTAGCGAATATTTTTTGTTTTCATTATTAAATTCATTATTTTCGGTCAATAAAAAAATTTGAAAACTATGGGAAAAAGATTATTATTGATCAGCAATTCAACAAATTACGGGGAAAACTACCTCGAGTATACTAAACCAGGATTGAAAAAATTTCTTGGTAGTGATGTTAAAAAGATCCTCTTTATACCTTATGCAGGAGTGTCAATGACATACGATGAGTACCATCTTAAGGTAGAAAAAGTATTCAATGAATTGGGATACGATGTAGAATCTGTGCATCACACAGATAGGCCAGTAGAAGCCGTTATGGCCGCAGAAGCTATTGTTATTGGTGGGGGCAACACGTTCCACCTATTATACATGATGCAAAAAATGGGACTTATAGAACCCATCAAAGAACGTGTTAACGACGGCACTCCTTATATTGGCTGGAGTGCAGGCTCCAACATGGCTTGCCCAACACTCAAAACAACGAACGATATGCCTGTTATTGAACCATACAGTTTTGAGGCATTAAACCTTGTTCCTTTCCAAATAAACCCGCATTATACAGATGCTATGCCTCCTGGCCATGCCGGTGAAACGAGGGAACAACGATTGCTGGAATTTCTTGAAGTGAACAGGGAAATCTATGTAGTAGGCCTTAAAGAAGCTTCCATGTTGCTCGTTGAAGACGATAAAATGAAACTTATAGGCGATAAACCATTAAGAATCTTTAAACATGGGGAAGAGATCAGGGAATATGACAACTCTGCATCATTGGATTTTTTGCTTGAATAAAAACTGAACCAAACACAACAAAAGCCACTTTCTCCATCAGCATAAAGTGGCTTTTCTATACTTTACTCACTATGGAACAATTAAAAAGCCTTGAAGATTATGAACACTACGCCCTTATAGAAGGGCCTTTAAAAGTTGAAAAAATAAAGATATTGCACGGCGCCAATTATTTCAGCGCAGGGCCTATTGTATTAATTAGGCTTAACTTGGCCGACTATGATGAAGTATTTACCAACCAAATACCGGGATTTTACGAAGCGCTAAAAAAAAATATCCCTTCTTTATACGAACATTATTGCTCGGAAGGCAAACCTGGGGGCTTTTTTATTAGGATTAAAGAAGGAACCTTACTAGGCCATGTGATAGAGCATGTGGCTATTGAGTTGCAAACCCTCGCAGGTATGGATGTTGCTTACGGGAAAACAAGAAGCACACTCAAACAAGGCGTTTATAACATTATTTTTAGGTTTTTTGATGAAAAAGCAGGAATCTTTGCCGGGAAAGCAGCTATAAATCTTATTAATTCAATTCTTCTAAACAATTCTTTTGATGTTAACAAAGTGATTGAATCCCTCATCTATATTAGGGAAATAAGATTGCTTGGCCCAAGCACTCAAGCCATTGTTGATGAAGTCCAAGAAAGAGAGATCCCTTTCCAACGATTGGACTCTTATAACCTTGTTCAGCTCGGGACAGGCAAGTACCAGAAAAAAATCAGGGCAACCCTAACTTCAGATACCAATTTTATTGGTGTTGAAACAGCAGATAATAAATATTTAACAACTTTGATGCTTAAGGATGCAGGAATACCTGTATTGCCTACAATAAAAGCTACTGCTGTTGATGACGCACTGGATTTTTACACAGAAAAAAATAGTCCCATCACCATTAAGCCTTTGTCGGGATATTTAGGCAAGGGCTTATCAACCCATCTTAGTAGTAAAGAAGCGATCACAAAAGCATTTAACGAGGCTGTTGAATTTGACGAACAAGTGCTTGTGCAACCTTTTTGCCAAGGAAAATCTTACCGCTTGCTTATAATTGACTATGCATTTGTTGCTGCTACCGAACTTACGCCCCCTTTTGTTGTTGCAGATGGAAAACAATCCATCAGCCAGCTTATTGAAGAAGAAAACAAAAAAGATGAACGTGAGATTGGGGATAAAGGAAAGTTGAGCATAATTCCCATAGACGATATCACTGGTAAGCTGTTGGAAAAAAAAGGCTTATCTTATGAAAGCATCCCCAAAAAGGGCGAAAAAATCGTTTTAAAACATTCAGGAAATCCTAAGCTTGGTGGGATATCAAAAGATATTACCGGGCAAGTACACCCATTTAATATTTTTATTGCAGAAAGGGCTGCAAGAGCAATAGGACTGAATGTTGCCGGGATTGATGTTATAACAGAAGATATTTCCCAACCCATTGATAACAAGGGTGCGGTCTTGGAAGTTAACGCTGCACCGGATTTCAGGATGCATATACACCCAGCTTTGGGGCAACCCAAACCAGTGGCAAAAAAATTGATTGACATGCTGTTCCCTCACGGCGAAAAACATAGAGTTCCCGTATTTTCCGTTACAGGAACAGCCGGTAAAACCATGTTCGCTTTCCTACTTGACCATACCCTGCAAAAAGAAGGATACACCACAGGGCTTACAACCTCCGATGGGCTCTTCATAGCCGGAAATAAGATCATGGAGAAAGATGCAACTTACCCGGAGTTTGTTTCACTGCTTTTTAAAGACCCGGGAATTGACTGCGCAGTGCTTGAAACATCAAGAGAAGGGATACTAAGAAGCGGGCTCGGGTATAAATTTGCTGATTTCGGAATTGTCCTTAATTTATATGATGACCACGTGGGAGCCGATGATATAAAATATATTGAAGACCTTGCTTATGCAAAATCCGTGGTGGCAGAAGAAGTCTATGAAAATGGTTATACCGTCCTCAATGCTGATAACCCACTTGTGCTTGAAATGAAAGAACGACTTTATAGCAAGGCAGTTCTCTTCTCTATAGATTCAAAAAACAAGGAACTGAACGGCCATATGTTCAGGGGGGGCATTGGAGTATTTATTAAAGAAAATGCTATACATATCAACCACAAGAACAAAAACATTAAACTTGTTGAATTAAAAGAGATTCCATTAACTTTTAACAATACGGCAACATTCACTTACGATGTTATCCTGGCCTTTGTTGCTACCATGTATGCTTATGGTATGAAACCTGGAAATATAAAAAAGCATTTGGTAGAATTTGTTCCTTCTCCCGAAAATTTACCCGGTAGGATGAATTTTTTTACCATAGGCAATTATACCGTTCTCCTTGATTATGCCCATAACTCAACCAATTTAGATGGACTTAAAGAATTCTTGCAACATAGGCAGGAATACAAAATAGGCATTTTAGATGCAGCCGGCGACAGGCATGACGAGGAAATCATAAAAATGGGACAAATAGCAAGTGAAATGTTTGACTCCGTTGTTTTTTATGAAGGATTTGATAACAGGGGGCGTGATAAAGGTGAGATAACCAAGCTATTAGAAAAAGGGCTGACAGGAACAGGCACAGGCAAACCTTGCTCCGTATTCCATCAACCCCAAGAAGCATGGGAGTACGGACTATCACAATCAAAAGATGGGGCGCTTGTTGTTTTGCTATCTGCCAGGAGCAATAAAACCATTCAATTTTTAAAAAACTATCAAACAAAAACAAATGATCTGTAGGATTTTGTAACTTTGTATCCAAACTTGCACCTATTATGAACCAAGAAAAGAATTTAACAGAAGATTTTTCCAATGAACCCGATCATTATAAAAGAATTGATGCCTTAAAAAATATCACTGACAAAGAGATATTGGCTAAAATAGCAAAAGTAGACAAAGATTATTACGTAAGGCAAAATGCCGTTGAACGTATTGAGGATGAAAACACCCTCTCGGAGATTGCAATGAATGACAACTCTTACTATGTTAGGCAAGTGGCAGTGGCCAAAATAAACAATCAAAAGATTCTTCATGATTTTTGTCTTCAAATGTGTAAAAGCGATTACCATAATTGCAAAGAAGCAATAAATAAGATCAAAGATAATGGCTTATTGATGGAAATCATCTTTAAAGTGGAAGATCACGACCTTATGAGATTGGCCTTAGAGAAGATTAATGACAAAGAAAAACTAACCAAGATCGCCAAAGAAGCAAAAAACATACACGTTAGGGCAAGCGCTGTGGCAAAAATAGACAACGAAGACAACATTTTCTCTATTGCTCAAAATGATGAAGACTATTACGTAAGAGCCGCAGCAGTTAAATTACTCAAAAACATGGAGAACATCGTGAATATTGCTTTTAATGATGTCGATTATTACGTTAGAAAACAAGCCATAATAAGGATTACAGACAATGAAACTTTGAAAGATGCTTTCTATAAAGAAAATGATACTGAAGTCCTGAAAGAGATCATCAACAACATTAGCAGTAAACAAACCCTTGAAGAGATCATCCCGGATACGGTGAATAACATTATTAAAAGAAGGGCTGAGAAAAAGCTTCAACAGTTTGATTAAAAATTGTCTATTGAGCTTAAAAAGGCAAATTTCATCAAATCCAATTGTAAATTCAAGCGATGTTAGGTTCTATTGCATTGTATATCTTAACAATAGCAAGTAACAATAAAATGACCCCATATTAATAAATTTTCCCAAATTAGTTGGCTCCTTTTTCCTATTTTTGCACGCCTAAAAAAAATTTTTATGTTCAAAAAGAGAAAAAAATACAAACCAACGCAAATCACTCACTCACAACAGAATACCCAAAAAACTGGGTTTCAAAAACCTGCACAGCACGATAAAAAAAACGGGCATCTTGTACTGATAGGAGGCGCTGAAGACCGCAGGGACAAAAAAACGGTATTGAATGAAGTTGTTAAGCTGAACAACCCCAGGCACGCTATAGTAATCCCGTCGGCCTCCTCCTACCCTACTGACTTAGGAGACGATTACACCTATGCTTTTAAAGACCTTGGTGTTGAGAACGTAGAAGTTTTTGACATCAGGAGCAAGGAAGAAGCAGATGCACCGGAATTCTTAGAAAAAATTGCTTCAGCCGGGCTGGTGTTTTTTACCGGTGGCGACCAAGTGAAACTTGTGGATAGGATTGCCCATACAAAACTTATAGAGCGCATAAAACAACTTCATCGTGATAAAGGGCTTACCATAGCAGGCACAAGCGCCGGAGCAGCCGCGGCAAGCAACCCCTTGTTATATGGCGGCGATGGTAAAGGCCTGGTAAAAGGTTCTATTAAAACCTCGGAAGGATTTGGCTTTTTGCCCCATATCACCATCGACACCCATTTTCATGCGCGCCGCCGCATAACAAGGCTATCTCAAGCATTGCTGCAAGGGTTAAGCCAATATGCCATTGGGATTGACGAAGATACAGGCATCATCATTTATCCCGGCTATAAAGCCAAAGTTATTGGCAATGGGCTTGCAACAGTGTTATCTGTTAATAGCGAAACCCAAACCAACTACAACACTGCAGGGCCAAACGAACCGGTAAGTGCAAACAACCTCCAAACCGGCTTTTTGCAACCAGGCAGTATATTCAACCTCGCTACTTGGGAAATAGAATCTATAAAAGAACCTGATTTAACGAGAGAGAAAATATTTCATGAAAATAATTGATTGGTTTCGCATCGATTAACCGGGCCATTGAATTTAGAAAGCGAGTTTAAAAAAATAGGAATTATTGGCCGTTGGTGGGCAGGCGTTCAGCGTAGCATTCACTGCGCTGCCTATATTGTAGCTTGTAGCTACTCATATACCAAAGCTTTTGAAACGTAACTGCTTAAGCGAATATTAGAACAATTTTTTGCTAGGTTATCTCAACTAGTGTTAAGTCAACAAAGAAATGACGCATCAACTGTTTGGCAATTTACTCAATTACAACAATATAGATTCTCAATAATAAATGTGACGCCTCACTAGGAAAGTTTCATAAACAAGGATTCAACTCCTCAAAAAAAACATAATTATTGAGAAATTGAACCACAAAAACATCATTTCAAGAAAAACCCAACCCTTTGTCATAATTTTTTAGCATATTTGGGTGAAATTTGTTAAGCCATGAATAAAAAAACATTCATAATTGCTCTGTTTATTTTTATATTCTTAACAAGCGCCCATACCAAAAAGACATTTCATTGGCCTTTGCCCAAAGATGTAGGGAAGGTAATCGGAAAACCCGGGTACATTATCAACCCCAAAATCAAAGAAAGTGTATTCAATGGTGGCTACTTCATAGGTGCATCAATGCATACTCCTGTTTATGCAGTTGAGGATGGAACCATAGTGTCTCTTACAAAACATGAAATTATGGGACCTAAACTGAACTATATAATGTACTTTCATGATCTAAAGGATTTTGAGGGTAAGGTGAATAAATATGAAAACATAAATTGGGTGAAAAGAAGCAATATCATAGGAGCAGTTGGCATATTGCTTGAAAATGGCACAAAAGTGTATTATACAGGGTTAATGCCCGGAGATACAGTACTAAGTAAAACTGGTGTCAGGGTAAAAAGAGGGGATTTGATAGGGCATGTTGGAAACATGAATGTTATTTTTGATGAACCCTGTTTTAGAATTAGCTTGTCTAATGCAGATGGCACAGTTGGGGATATCGGCATTCCTTTGCTTGGAAAAGATAATAAGTTGGAGCAAATAATGAAAACGAATACCCCTCCTGAAATATTGGATGAACAAACCTTGCTTGAAGCTTTTGATATTTTTAGAGAAGCATTAGAAGAGGGGCATCCTTCTTTATATAAAAACCTTTCAAAAACTGAATTTGACTCGGTTTTTCAAGTGGCAAGAAATAAAATAACAGGCTCTATGAAGCCAGCGGAGTTCAGAGCTTTTCTAATGCCATTGATTTCAAAAATTGGATGCAGCCACACGTATTTGTCACAGTTAATTCCAGCGAAAGATAAGCATATATTCCCTTTATGGCTCTCCTATGTTGAGGATGAATGTATAGTAGTTGGGTGCTTTTTTGGGAGGAATGAATTTTTAAAGGGTTGTCAAATTCTTGAAATTGATGATAAATCAATAGATTCTATTTTATCTGATATAAAAGGAATAATGTTCAATGACATCCAGGATGAAGCATGGAAAAATGCCATGTTGGTTTATCCTAATTGGTTTTATTTTTATTTGAAACATGCTTGTTGGAGAAATTGTTGGGGGAAGTCCTTTCTTTATGAATGGGAATGATTTTGCAAGGGTTAAGCTTGGCAAATCCAATTTGGTTCTAACAGTTCCTTTGGTCAGAACAGTCCTGGATCCAACGTATAAAATAAATGATTATTTGGAGCCGGATTATTATGTTCCTCGTACAATGGAAAGTTTATTGGAGGGAAGAGATAATCAGTTGGATTCTTGTTTGAAACTGGTAAAAAGACAATAGGATGAAAAAGTTATTTGTTTTGCTGGCTATATTTGCTTCTTTTTTTGGATGTAGCAACTCCAACAAAGTATATTAAGTTATAAGAATACTAATCAACCCCCGGTGATGTTATCCAAGCCGGGGGTTTTTTTGGGTTTTTGGTTTCCCGAAATTATGCTTATTAATTTCTGTATTTTGTTTTAAATTCATAATATCAAAAGTAAGTAAATTTTTGTAAATTGCGTACAAAATTAATATTATGCATTTTTACGATTTTATTTTCGCTACGCTTGAATATTTATTTGAATTTGTATTTTCAATGGATTTTAAAACGCTTAAGGAAATAATTGAACCAATTGTACTAATCCTTACTTTATTAGTAATGGCAATTACTCTTTGGAAGTTGGTTAGTAGGGATAAAAAGAGGGAGGAAGAAATTGCAAGTCTTTCAAATATAGCCAAAAGCCTAACAAAATCTCAGCAGGAGAATGAAAAGTGGTATGTTGTGAAACAGAAACCTGTAATAAAATGGATACTTGTTAAAAACGGATTACGTGAAAAAAATTCCCAATGTATAGAAATAACTGCTATAAACTTAAATCCAAAAACGACAATTATATACTATAAGATTGATGAAAAATTAGTAGAGTATTGGGATGGGAGGATGTCAAAGGAAAAAAATATTGAACCGCTATTAGAAATAAAAAAAATAGATCCCGGCCCCCTTATGAATAAAGCAGAAATACAAATTATGATAATACCTATTCATTTAGAAGCAAAAATAATTACTAAATATTTGCCATATAGTATAGAAATTTCAATTTTATATATTACGGATGAAGACTTCAATTATACTCAAAAGGTTACGATACATATAAATAAAAGTAAATATGCTGGTGATGATATAGGGCGACTTGATACTCCACCTACTGGTATATTAATTTCTCCCGAACCAATTAGAATTCTAAAATAAATTCTTTCCGAAAGCACAATATTTAACCAAATGGTTAAATATTAAAAAAAATTGATTCTATAAGGCTTGGTAATAAAGGATTCTTTAAAAAAATTCTTTAAAAATTCGTTAAAACCGGAAATCGTAATATATATTATTTCAATAATATGACATTAAAAGATGCACGTAAATATAAAAGAATTTCCCAAGAAGTATTATCAACTTAACGGGTATTTCCCAAGCACAGATTAGTCAAATTGAAAGCGGTTTGCATTACCCGCAACAAAAAACAAGGGATAATTTGGAAAAGGTTTTGGAAAATAAAATTGATTTTCTGCCTGACGTTCAGCGTAGTATTCACTACGCTGCATATATTGTAGCTTGTAGCTATTTATCTAACAAAGCTTTTGAAACGCAAATGCTTTAGCGAATACTAAAGCAATTTCTCGTTGTTATTTTGAAAAAAACATTATATTTAAACAAAATTTGCGAAAATATCATTCATTCAGAAATTGAACAACACCATGAAAATCAAATGCCTATTTCTTTTGGTTGCTTTTTTAACTTTCAATTCTTGCGAACTAGTTTTTAATAGGAAAATAAAAAAGACCGATTTTAAATATTACAGTCAAGGATTTCTGCTCGACTCAAATTCTAAGCTGAAAACGGATGGTTTTTATGCCAGCCCATGCATTAGCGCAGATGAAGAAGTTTACACGTATTTTAAGTTTTTTACTGGAGGTGTGGTTCATTATTTTGGAGGTACATCTATGGTGCCTGGTACCGTGGAGGCACTGAAAATAATGGACATTGAAAGAGATAAAAAAGGAATCCCAATATCAAAAAGTGCATCATGGGGCTATTATAATTGTGAAGGAGATTCTTTGAAGTTCACCTTTTTAAAAAGAAGAGCCCTTTCCAGTATGATAAACAAATATATTGGTGCAATTAAGGGCGATACATTGGTATTTGAAATATTTGAAGAGGTATCTTACGATACATCGCTGGTAAACCGGGGAACTGCCAAATATGTTTATTATCACAGCAGCAGATAATTTAAGAATAATCCAGGTAGGTTAAGAAGGTTCAGTAACGATTAACCCAAATTCGCTGAAATTTGCCAAATTCCTGAACATTTTTTGCAATATGAAATCCAAATTTCCTATATTTGAAAGAAAAACAGTAAACCTAAAAAAATAAAAACCCAAATCCTAAAACTATGAAAACTCAATTGATTATTATTTTTCTAGCGCTATCAGGCATTGTGCAAAGTCAGGAATTATTTACTATAGGCCAAGTATTCGACTATGAAGTTGGGGATGAATTTCACAGAAATGCTTACGGCGAATACAATGGCATAGCTATTCCTCCCAATGCTGCAAGATTTGAAATTATTGGAAAATATTTTTCAGATGAACTTGATACAGTGCATTATATAAGATATAACCGCAATTACAATTCTGAGTTTTTTGAGCAACCAGAGCCTCATTTAGTTTATACCTTTGATGATTTCGTTGATACGATTTCATTTACAAACTTAGATTCTTCAATTTCTTTTTATGATGATGGATTTACGCACCCTGGAGCAGAAATATTCTCTGACAGTTTGTGCAACATTCCTACTGTTGGCTATTCGTATGAAAACCCTTCAAAATCTGAAATATTCATGTCTCAATATGGTCAAGGGCTTGGAAAGGTTTGGTATCGGCACTATGAATTTGATATGCAATCCAATTATAACGATTATGTGCTGTTTTACTACAAAAAAGGCGATATTATCTGCGGTAACCCTGACAATACTACAGAATCAATTGAAAATCCTGATGAAGCTTTTTCCGCTTTCAAATTATTCCCAATTCCAGCCAGGGATAAACTAAATATAGAGACATTTTACAATGAACCTCTTAAAATTCAATTGTTTACAATAAATGGTCAAAGGGTGTTAGAGAAAACTATTCAAAATTCAACCGAATCGATAGAATTGGATATGTGCGGGCAAGGAATTTTTTTAGTGAAAGTTTTCGTGCAGGGGCAGGTCTATTGCCGGAAAATTATTGTTTATTAAGTCTTTTATCATGCTCACAAAATATTCATTTATTACAAAACATCTTATTCATGGAGTTGGCTGAAAGGATTGCTCTTTGCAAACAATGCAAAAACAGGAATTTACCTTTATTTTTGCTTTCGAGAAGATCTACCACAAAATACTGCGAATTTTTTCTAATAGCCATTTTTTCTGACGTTCAGCGTAGTATTTAATACGCTACATATATTGTAGCTTGTAGCCACTCATCTGACAAAGAGTCTGAAACGCAACTGCTTTAGCAAATACTACCACAGTTTTTTGTTGGTTATGCCACAAGTGTGGCCGAACGAGTCCGGCCCCTGTCTGAAGCTGTCAAATTGAGAGGGTAGCGGATGTTTCGCATTATTAAGTGGAGTTTTTATCCAGTTAGCCTGTGTTTTAAATCCATTCTTTCATGCAATATCCTGGTAACTTCGATTTCATTTCCTGAAATTATATCTTTGAACACATATCGGTATAAGGCAGCATAGTATTTGTCAGCTTGATATTCAGACCATTGCTCGTAAGTATAATCCCAAATATCATTTAAACAGGTAAGAATTCCAAATTAAACTCATAGGGTTAAAATTACACTTAACAACTCTATAAACACATTGCATTTCAAAAGCTTAATGTTCAATAAATCTTATATGAACCTTATATGCCCTTATGTGGTTCGAAAAAAAGCTATAAATCTTAAGCATCAGCATACAGAAAAACCCCATCAATCCCTACTTTTCCTTACCCGTTATTTTTCCCTCCACACGCTTAAAAAACACGGCCGGTGATATTTCCATGCAATTCAATATTTTCCTTAGCGATTCCATGCCGCAATATATATTCTGTCTTTCCATGCGGTTTACATCTACTCCCGTATTACTATAAATTTCATTTTGAGAAATATTTTGTATATCCTGATTCCCACACTATAAACAGCTTGATGCCATGGGCTGCGGGCCCTCCTGCTTGCGCATGATCGCTAAATACTACGGCAAGTCATGCCTGGGGTTGGAGCTGTCTAAAAAATCTTAAAAACGGATTTTTAGTGACGGGGTGAGTTTGTTAATAAAAAAAACTGTTATTTTAACTTTTGAGTGCCCCATGAAAATCATTCAATGTATTAGGGTTCTGCCTGTTGTCAAATAATGTAATAATGCGAATTTCAAAATCGATAATTCTATAACAAATACTTGTCTGCTTTGAAATAACAGATTTTCTTAACCCAGGTGATTCTTGGGTTTCAGCAAACAAAAAAGGATTTCTTTCAATTAATTGAAGTTTTTGGTCTAACAATTTTGCAAACATTTTTATTTCTTTTCTTGTCCAGTTGGATATTTCGGTGATACTGACCCCCCATTTCGGTCATATTGACCCCACTTGCAGATTTATGGGTATTTAGGTCAAAGAACAGATCGTGTGACAAATTTGCAGTTTCATGAGAATGGGTTCTGCCTTCTTCAAAATCTTCAAGTCCTCGATTTATTGATTCTATTTCCTCTTTTTTTAAAAAGTTCCACCAATCACTTGATTTTGAATAATTCTCCTGCATTTCTTTCAACTTTTCAATTATAGAAGTGTCATTTAACCTGGTAATCCATTCGATCAAGCTTATTTTCTCAGCATGTATATTCATAATTGTACTTTTATTACAAAAATAACAAATAATAAGGAAATTGTTTTTATTATCGATCTGCTTTTTTGTCAAGTTTGCTGCCATATAGCTTTAATAAACTGTGAATACGCTTTAACTGAAGATCGTTTTCCTCTATTATTGCTTTGAAACATTTTTCAATAGCTTGTTGTGAATGAAAAGCCACGATATTTGTAATAAATTCATCACCAGAGCTATTATTTGCTGCAATAATATCTGTTTTTGCAAAATCCAGCCATTTCCGGGTAATTTCTTTCATGATGAAATTTATATAAAATTGGGAATTACTATTTATTTATTAATCAACTTTTCAGTCCAATTCATTTTTATATATGATTTTTCCATTTGCTATGATTTCCTTCGAGAAAGCGTTTTCTTGTTCAATGAATTTTTTATACATCGGCAATGTGTGAACTACCAAATCAATCGGGACCTCCATTTTAATATGCCTGATCTTTCGGCTTATTTGCAAATAAATATTGGTGTGTTCTTCAAAATTCTTTGGCAAATAATCATCTTTGGTAACAACCAACACATCTATATCACTATCTACAGATGCTGTTCCATTGGCATAAGACCCAAAAAGCAAGATCAAATATATATTTTCTTTGCCCAGGATCTCTTTCAAGTCTTCAATATGTTTATTGTTGAAATGCATATTTTCCATAGCAATATGGCTATATTTCATTTTTGACAATTTTATCCAAAATTACCTAAAATAGGTAAGAATTCCAAATTGAACTCATAGGGTCAAAATCACACTTAAACAACTTTATAATCTATTGCATTTCAAAAACTTCATGTTCAATAAATCTTATATGAACCTTATATGCCCTTATGTGCTTCAAAAAAAAGCTATAAATCTTAAGCAAAACATGCAGAAAAACCCCATCAATACCTACTTTCCCTTACCAATTATCTTTTCCGCCACGCGCTTAAAAAACACGGCAGGTGATATTTCCATGCAATTCAATATTTTCCTTAGCGATTCCATGCCGCAATACATATTCTTCCTTTCCATGCGGTTTGCATCTACTCCCGTATTACTATAAATTTCATTTTGAGAAATATTTTGTTTATGCCGCAAGCACCTTATGGTATCCACTATAGCAGTTTTCCATTCTTCTGCTGAAATTTCGCAGAAAATTTCGTTGCTATGATCTGGATCATCATTCATTGAATCCAATAAATCCTTTCTCATGGCTTTGTTTTTAGGGGTTTTATCTTTTTTTTGGTAAAATTTTTCATAAAAATATGAAAAATCCGGCAGAAATGCCGTAAGGTGTTAAAAAAAAATGTTGTAAGATTGTAAAATAGTTTTGTTGAGTTCTTTAAGGCGGTATTTTTTAAATGATAGCAGAAGCGCATTATTTTTAATATTAGGATATAACACAAATTAGGCAATACTTTTTGGCCAGATATAAATTGCAAAACAGCGGATGCCGAAAAGCTATAAGAGAGTAGGTAATTAAATTAATCGAAAAATATTGTTATGAAAAAGAAAAAAATCTCAAAAATGCTTTCTTTGAATAAAGAGAACATTGTAAGCTTGAACAAATCTCAAATGAATCAGGCACAGGGTGGAGATGACGAAGATTTAACATCAGTTTGGGGGTGTAACAGTAATACCTGGACTAGAAATGGAGATGCCTGTTGCCAAATTCAGGTTTCATGTTCACCAAGATTATGGACTGAATGCTATCCTGATTAATAACTGCATGATTTCGTACACCAAGAAAAAAATTTTGGTGTACGAATATTTTTTATTTCCAATAACTATTATACTTTATTAATTAAAATTAATACTAATTACCGAACCTAATGCGAAAACTAATAATCATTATTTGGGGTGTGTTCATACTGCCAATGCAACTATTTTCTCAAACCAATAAAACTTTAGAATTACATTGTATTTGTAAAGCATGGGGATTTTTAAAATACTATCACCCTTCAATACAAAGAGGAAAGATTAATTGGGACAATTGCTTACTAGAATCATTAGAAGAATATGATAAAGGAACTTCCTATAACATAATTATAGAAAAATGGTTAAATAAATTAGGAGAAGTAAATCCTCTGAACAGACCCTTTAAATACCTTCCGAAAGACACAACATTCAACAATCTTCCTTTGAATTGGCTAAAAAACAATAGCCACTTGAACACTATTAACAAAAAGAAAATGTGGGACATAATTGAAAATTACAAACCCAAAAAAAATGTTAATTTAAAAAGAGATGGTTATATCTTGCAAAGAAAAAAGTACAAGTTTTTTGACCTTAAGAGAATAAATGAATCACATTTTGATAAGTATCAGTGTCAATTATTGTTATTTAAATATTGGAATGTAATTAATTATTTCTATCCATATTTAAACTTTGAGTTTACTCCAGATTGGGATTCTCTTTTTTTGCAATACTCCCCAATTATCGAAAAATCAAATAATTTTAAAGATGTCTATATGAGCCTCGCAAAATTGCATACAAACATAAACGATGGACACGGGTTTTATCATGGGCCATACTACAATAGACAAAAAAAAGGTTATTATTTTCCAATAAAATTTGCCATCTTTAATGGAGAGATTTACATCAAATGGTCACCTACTAAATACCAAGAGAGTTTCAACTTAACCCCAGGTTGTATTGTTAAAAGGATTAATTCTGTAAATGTAAATATATTACTTGATAAATTAAGACAATTGCAATTTGGAACCAGGGAAGAGGTTAAGAATCATTTGATTTTAGAAAACAATTATTTAGGCTATTCATCTTCAGACACACTAAAAATAGAGTTTATTGACACCAATAATAAAAAATCTATAGCAAAGTTATTGCATGATACCAAATTCAACAGAAAAGCTTTTGAGGAATTTACATTAACACAAATAAACAATATCCCATACAGAAATATCAATAAAAATATCGGTTATATAAACAATCACTATTGCACTAAGCATGACATCTACAAAGCTTTCAGGAAGTTCAGGAAAAAGAAAGCTATTATCATTGATACAAGGTTATATGGGGGGCAATCAGCCAAATTCTTAGGCATATATATATCTAATAAAAGAACGTTTTTTTCTACTGGATACAAAAATGATAAAAAATACCCTGGAACAATGATCAAACATAAGCACAATACCTATCCAGTTGGTTTTGGGATTCAACTCCTGACAAAAAAATATAAAGGAACCATTGCTATTTTGATGGATGAAAACAACACAAGTGGTACCGAATATTTAATATACAGATTAAAGGAATTAAATCCAGGAATTGTTCTGATTGGAAGAAATACAGCGGGGGCTATTAGTTCAGTTGGGAATGTAAAACTTTCGGATGGAGTTTTTGCATTTTCTAAAGATATCTATCTTGCAAAAAATGGTAACTGCTTTCAGTATTATGGCTATCCACCTGACATATATGTTTCGAAAAATTTAAAGAGTTTGAAGGAAGGAAAAGATGAAATCTTCGAATTTGCGATTGAATTTTTAAACAAAAAGTTAAAACAATGAAGTGGCACAAACTAGATGATATAAACCTACAAAGTGAAGTAGAGGAGAATTTGAAATTAATAGCAAATAAATTGAAAGATGTTTATCAAAACAAAAATATAGGACTACTAAGTGGCAATTCTGGAATTGCATTATTCTTATTTTATTATGCTAAACATATTCAATCAAATAAATATTACCAGATAGCAATGGATGTAGTTGATGATATTTTTAATAAGGTTGAAAGTAGCAAAGTTTACAACACTTATTGCAATGGAATAATTGGATTCGCTTGGTTTTTAGAGCATATTTGCACTAATAATTTTGTAGAATATGATAATACAAGTTTTATAGAAGAAATTGATAGTTTTATTGCCAAAACCACAATTGATGAATTACATAATGAAAATTTAGATTTCATACATGGCTCAGTAGGTGGTTTACTATATCTAACTAAAAGATATAGCAACAATCCAAAACCTGATTTATTAAAAGCAATACTGAAATATGTCAATATTTTGAACAAAACCAAAGTGTTACCAATAGATGAACAGGAAGGGAGAAAAAATATAAATTTGGGTATGGCTCATGGTATTCCTGCGATATTAATAATCTTATGCAAAATCTACAATTTAGGTTTGAATAAAGAAGAAACAAAAAAATTAATACATTATTATGTAGAATACATTATCTCAAATGAAATGATTAAAAGTGATTATAAATGCATATTTCCATCTAACATAAACTCTACAGATGGGAATATGACTCCTAGCAGAATGGCATGGTGTTATGGTGATTTAGGTATTGCCTATTCATTATTATCTGCTTCAAAAATAATTAAAGATAAAAAGTACTTATCGCTATTTGATCACATCATCGATAATTCACTAAAAAGAATTAATGATATTAGAAATCCTTATGAATATGTTAAAGATGCGATGTTTTGTCATGGGACATCAGGAATTGCTCATATGTTTCTTCGAATGTCTTTCTCAACAAAAAAACAGGATTGTTATAATATTTCAAAATATTGGCTAAATGAAACTCTCAAATTTTCCAGAACATCATCTATGAACATCCAAATTGATAATTATAAGAGCTATAACCCAGAGTTAAATTCAATGAAGGAAAACGACTTTTCACTATTAGGAGGGATAACTGGTATTGGTCTTTCATTGCTTTCATTTGTTTCAGATGAAGAACCAAAATGGGATGAGTGCCTGATGCTAAGCTAAATATAAAAATAGTAAAAAGAATTTTTTAAAACAATTGAAAGTTTAATACTATGAAAAAAAGATTCTCTAAAATGTTTTTTTTAATCAAATGGAAAAAAATTAGCAATTTCCAGTTAAGCATAAAAAGTTGAAATAAACGTTAGTTCACAATAGTGAAAATGTAATGGAAAACTATGTTATAGAAAACAATTTCATATTAAGAACACCTCAAAGAAGCTTTCAGAGTGTAGCAGAACCTATGGATTTTAATACAGAAACCTTAAAAGCTATATTCAGCAAAAGCACCTTTAAAGAATCCATTTTTCTTGCATCGCCTTTGCTTTACGAAGAAATGGAGAAATGGCTCAAAGGGGAATTAAACACAAAAAAAGAAGCAGATAAGCTCAAAGCATCGCTTTTCAGGTATTATGCCCGCATGTCAACACGCCCCACGCCTTATGGCTTATTTGCCGGCTGTGGACTGGGTACCTTCGCAAATCAAACTGCAATAAATATCGACCATAATAAAGTTGCGCGGCACACCCGCCTAGACATGAACTACCTGTGCGCACTCTCTCAAGACCTTACACGCATGCCGGAAATTAAGCCTAAGCTCCTTTTCTTCCCCAACAGCAGCATCTATGAATTCGGGGATAAATTACGCTACGTGGAGTTCAAGTATATGAATGCCAAACGGAAGCACCATATTGTAGCTGTGGACAATTCGGAATATCTGCAAAAAGTAATTTCAGCGGCAAAAAAAGGAGCAAAAACCGAATATTTGGCAAAATTGCTGGTTGATGATGAAATTAGCCTGGAAGAGGCTTCAGAATTTATAAATCAGCTAATCGACAACCAAATTTTAGTAAGCAGCCTGGAGCCGGCTGTTACCGGGCCCGAATTTACCGATCAACTGCTGGAAGTATTGAGAGAAATACCCGAAGCTGAATATATTGTTGAGGTGCTAGAAAAGGTGCAGCGCAAAATTGCCGAAATAGATACAAAAATATCCAAAAAAAACATAAAAGAATATTACGAAATAGCCAGGGAGCTGGAAAACCTAGAAACCAAATACGAGCTAAAATACCTGTTTCAAACTGACAAGTTTTTCGAAGCCAGTAGTTGCAGCTTAAACAGCAGCATAAAACAATACCTGCAGCAAGCCTTTGAGCTGCTGAACAGAATTTCTGCCATGGGTGAAAACCAAAACCTAAAAAACTTCAGGGAGGCTTTTTACGAAAGGTACGAAACAAAAGAGGTACCACTGCTCGAAGCACTGGATACTGAAGCAGGCATTGGTTACCTGCAAACCGATAGCAAAGGGGATATCACTCCTTTGGTTGACGACCTTTTTATACCCCCGGGCGAGCAGGGAAAAACAATAACTGCCAACCTGGGAGCCATGCAGCAGCTATTGCAGAAAAAAATCAATGACAATCCCGGCAGGATGGAAGAAATCGTACTTGATGAGGAGGATTTAAAAGATTTCAAAGCCAATGCCGACGACCTTCCACATTCTGTTTCTGCAATGATAAATATTTTTGGAGAAATAATGCTTGATGGAGAAAAAAAACCACTAATTGGAATGAACAATGCAGGAAATTTTAGCGCGGTAAATCTTTTGGGCAGGTTTTGCCATGGCAACAAAGATATATTCGAGTTCTCTAAGGAAATAACCAAAAAAGAGCAGGAACTGAGCAAAGATGCGATACTGGCAGAAATTGTGCATCTGCCAGAATCGCGCACAGGCAATGTATTGCTCAGGCCAACCTTGAGGAACTTTGAAATCCCTTACCTTGCCAAATCATCAGTACCAATAGAAAACCAGGTTACCACAGATGATATTATGGTTTCTGTAAATATGAAGCAGATATTTTTGAGATCGAAAAAATTCAATAAACGCATCATCCCACGCATGGCAAATGCCCATAATTTTTCTTTCAATGCATTACCGGTTTATCAGTTCCTCTGCGATGTGCAGCACCAGGGCACAAGAGGGATAGGCTTTGGGTGGGGCGACATGAAAACTCTTTACAGCTATTTGCCACGTGTAAGATACAAAAATATTATTTTGGCAGAAGCCAGCTGGAAAATACAAAAACAAGACATCAGTGAGCTGGCTAAAGCAAAAGACGATACTGCAATTTTAAAGCTTGCAGCAGATTTTCGGGAGAAATTCAAACTTCCGGAGCAGGTGCTGCTTGCTGACAGCGACAACAAACTATTTATTAACTTCAATAGTCCGTGGAGCATAAAAGCTTTTCTGTTATTAGTGAAAAATAGAAGCGCTTTTGAATTGGAAGAATTTCTATTTTGCGAAGAAAATGCCCTAGTAAAAGATGAAACAGGGGCATACACAAACGAAATAATTATTGCATTTACAAAATCAAAAGAATAAAGCATGAACACAATTAAAAGAGCTTTCATAATTGGAGATGAGTGGCTTTACTATAAGATATACACAGGCCACAAAACCGCCGATGCTGTTCTTACAGATGTTATTAAGCCCTTGGGCGAAAAACTTGTTAAGGAAGGCTTTGCGGATAAATGGTTTTTTATACGCTACGGTGACCCAAGAAACCACATCAGGGTGCGATTTCATAATAAAGACGAAAGGAAGCTGGGCGCGGTGATGTTTGCTTTTAAAGAGGCACTGTGCCCATACATTGACCATAACTTGATATGGAAGGTACAGGCAGACACATACCAGAGAGAGGTGGAACGCTACGGAGCAAACACCATGGAGCTATCAGAAAAAATTTTCTACCGCGATAGCAAGATGATTGTTAAAATGCTCGATTTGATCGAAGGTGAAGAAGGCGAAAAAATACGTTGGCTTTTTTCATTAAGAGCTATGGATGCATTGCTTAATGATTTTGATTACTCCCTTGAAGATAAGTTCAATTTGCTTGATAGGCTAAGATATAGTTTTGGACAGGAATTCAATATGAACAAACAACTTAGCAAACAAATTCATAGCAAATTCCGCGAAAATAAAAATGAAATAAGGAAAGTTCTCGATCGCAATATGGACAATGAAAACGAGATGCTTCCACTTTTTGAATTGTTACATGAAAAATCCAGCAATATAAAACCTTTAACAAAGGAAATCTTGGAAATAACCTCTAAAAATCAATTGCAGATGCCACTTGATAGTTTAATGAGTAGTTATCTGCACATGTTTTGCAACCGGCTCTTTCGCTCAAAACAACGGCTCCATGAATTGGTGGTTTACAACTTTTTAAGCGCCTATTATCGCTCTGAGATCATGAAAGCCAAAAACATTAAAGCTAAACAAAAAAGCAAAATCCCCGTATAAACAATCACACAAAAAAAGCATCTTTAATGCGCCGATTCCCACACTATAAACAGCTTGATGCCATGGACTGCGGGCCCTCCTGCCTGCGAATGATCGCCAAATACTACGGCAAAGCATACTCATTGCAAACCCTCAGGGATAAAAGCTTTATCACACGAGAAGGGGTCTCCCTGCTCGGTATCAGCGATGCCGCCGAAGCCATCGGCTTCAGGACCATGGGCGTGAAGATCACTTTTGAACAACTGGCCAAAGAAGACCCCCTGCCTTGTATTGCCCACTGGAAACAGAAACATTTTGTGGTGGTGTACAAGATCAAAAATGATAAGGTGTATGTCTCCGACCCGGCACACGGGCTGGTTAAATACACCAGGAAAGAGTTTGTTAAAAATTGGGCTATCACCAAATCGCAAGGAGAAGAAAAAGGGATATGCCTGCTCCTGGAACCTACACCGGATTTCTACGAACAAGAAGACGAGAAAACGGACAAAAGGACTTTTAAATTCCTGTTTAAATACCTCCGCCCCTACCGCAGGCTTATTTACCAGCTTTTTATAGGGATGGGCGTTGGCTCACTGTTGCAATTGATCTTCCCTTTCCTCACCCAGGCGGTAGTTGATATTGGTATTGGCAACCGCGACATTGGCTTCGTGTACCTCATCCTGGTGGCCCAGCTCGTGCTTTTCATAAGCAGGATGTCCGTAGATTTTATCAGGAGCTGGATACTCCTGCACATCAGCACCCGCATAAACATCTCTTTGATCTCGGATTTCCTGACCAAGCTCATGCGCCTGCCCGTGGGTTTCTTCGACACGAAAATGATTGGTGACCTGCTGCAAAGAATTGGCGACCACCGACGCATTGAATCGTTCTTGACTTCATCCACGTTGAACATCCTCTTTTCAATAGTCAACCTGGTCATTTTCGGAATAGTACTCGGCATTTACAGCCTTAAAATATTTACCATTTTCCTTATTGGAGCCGTGTTGTATGTTGTTTGGATCAATATTTTCATGAGAAGGCGCCGCGACCTGGATTTCAAAAGGTTTGCCCAGATGTCGAACAACCAAAGCAACCTCATACAGCTCATTACCGGCATGCAGGAGATCAAGCTCAACAACTGCGAAAAACAAAAACGCTGGGAATGGGAACAAATACAATCCTCTTTGTTCAAGGTAAGCATAAAAAGCTTGTCCCTGAACCAATACCAACAGGCCGGGGCTACGTTTATCAATGAAACAAAAAATATATTCATCACTTTCCTGGCAGCCAAAGCCGTTATTGACGGCAACATGACTTTGGGTATGATGATGGCCGTGCAATACATCCTGGGGCAGCTCAACAGCCCTTTAGACCAGATGATTGGATTTTTCCAGTCTACGCAAGATGCTAAAATCAGCTTGGAACGTTTGGGAGAGATCCACCACAAAGACGACGAGGAAAAACCGGAGGACAAACTTGCTATCCTGCCCGAAAAGAGGAGTATTTATGTGAACCGTGTTTCTTTCCAATACGAAGGACCGCATTCAGAGTTCGTGCTGAAAGACCTGGACCTGGAGGTGGAAGAGGGAAAGATCACGGCCATCGTAGGATTGAGTGGAAGCGGCAAAACAACACTTATCAAACTCATGCTGGGGTTTTACCCTCCAACAAAAGGCGATATCAAAGTAAATGACATCAGGTTGGAAAACATCAGCAACAGGCTTTGGAGGGAGAAATGCGGCGTGGTGATGCAGGATGGTTTTATTTTCTCCGATACCATTGCCAAGAACATAGCTGTTAGCGATGAAACCATTGACAAGGAAAAATTGTTGCATGCCGTTAAGGTGGCCAATATACAAGAATTTATTGAGTCATTGCCATTGAGTTATAATACCAAGATCGGCTCTGACGGGCATGGGCTTAGCCAGGGGCAAAAACAGCGGATCCTCATAGCCAGGGCTGTATACAAAAACCCGGAATACATTTTCCTTGACGAAGCCACCAATGCTTTGGATGCCAATAACGAACGGTTGATCATCAACAATTTGAATGATTTTTTTAAAGGAAAGACGGTTGTGGTAGTGGCGCACAGGCTTAGCACGGTAAAAAATGCAGATAAAATCGTAGTGCTGGAACAAGGAAAGATTGTTGAGAAGGGCTCGCATGAAGAATTGGTTGCCCTGAAAGGACAGTATTACGAGTTGGTGAAAAACCAGTTGGAGTTGGGGAGTTAGTGGAAGGTTGAGGTTAAGGAGGATAAGGCTGAGGTGAAGGTGAAGGCTGAGGTGAAGGTTAAGGTTAAGGAGGAGGCTGAGGAGGCTAAGGCTAAGGTGAAGGCTAAGGTGAAGGCTGAGGTGAAGGCTGAGGTGAAGGCTAAGGTGAAGGCTGAGGTGAAGGCTAAGGCTAAGGTTAAGGTTAAGGTTAAGGAGGAGGAGGCCGAGGAGGCTGAGGTTAAGGCTAAGGTTAAGGCTAAGGCGAAGGTTAAGGTTAAGATTCAGAACTCCTGACCTATCGTAGTTTATCATGTCGCAAATTTATAAATTA
>CAZJDA010000011.1:0-95562 GCA_964544705.1 uncultured Bacteroidales bacterium | reverse complement strand
AGGGAGAAGATCATTATTCAATAAAACAACAAGAAAGCCGGCTTGGCCGGCTTTTTTATTACTAACCAATTTATAGGTTTCATACCATAACCCAAGTTCTCTATCGCATCAGGTACATTTTACCAAAGTTTTTCTTAAAATATTTATCCGCTCCGGATGGCCGTTTTTCGATTTTTTCACTATTGATCTTAGTAATAACCCTGTATAGGTATACCCCATTAGCCAATTTATCGCCAAAATCGTCCTTGCCATCCCAAGCATACTGGGTGATGTTTCTTCCAATATGAATAGGCCCAAGTTCATCCATAGTGATTTCCCTGACAACTTTGCCGGTTACGGTCATAATTTGTATCAAAAAGCGATCAGGAATTTTTGACCCGGTAAGGGTAAAAACAAAATGCGTTCTTGTAGAAAAAGGATTTGGCCAATTCATTACTTTGGTGATGGTAGATTTATTGATCACTTCAAAAGATATCCTGTAATCAGTATCACCCGATTCATTACCACTGGCATCCCTTGCTTGCACCAGCAATTCGTACACTCCATCCTCGGGGAATTGCGCATCGTATTCTATTTTGCACGAGTTTTTGCCCGATGCTGATGGATAGAACCGCATCACTTCTTTTCCTTGGTTATAAAACGGGATCTCTTTAGCGGTTTCTTCGCTGGGATGTTTAATATAAACCCTAAAAAGGGATGTGTCATTCAATTCAAGGAATTTGTTTTCGTCTTTAAGAGCAATTTGTATTTGTGGTTTTGCTGATACGATATCCCCATCCAGTATGTGTACACCATCGAAAGTAACATCTAAGAGCGGATTCGCATTGTCTCTTTCAACCTCGAAAAAAACCTGGCCAATATTATTAAAACGTGTTTGTTCCAATTGGTCGTTATCGGGGTTTACTTCAATCCATAAAGTATTCATTCCGGATAAACCCTTTGTTGAATAGGAAATCGTATCGATGAATACATCTCCTTGGGGAAGTTTAGCTTGACGCGGATAATTAATCTTATGTTCCACCCTGTCTTTGTCAATAATCCAATAGTCAATGAGTAAGCTATCCATATCGTATTTGCTGATGTTGTGGATAGCTGTGGAAAATTTTACTTCATCCCCTTCTTGTAGTGTATCTTTATGAAAATAAAACCCGAGTGCAGGGTCTAAAGCGGTTTCAGCAACACCTTCATAAAATACTTCCCAATATTTGAAGTTTGCCGGTGTATTCAAAGAATCATCGCGCATGTTCACAGCTAATTTAAGATAAGGATAAGTATTTGCATTGATATTGCTAATGGAGAACTCGGAAGAGTCGGTTGAAATGCCTGTTAGGAGTGTATCTCTTTCCCCCGCATTATTAAGACCTATTATATTGAGCCTTACCGAGTCTACATCAACATCATCATAAGAAGCTGTTTTCCATTTCACTGCTTCCCATTGTTTGGACGGCCCTATCAGCGTAGACTCCATAAATCCTTCATCCCAGTTGGTTACCATACTATCATTAAGTTCGTATGCAATTCCGGGGTCGGAGCCAATAATTTCATGGGCAGTACCCGGGTGTGGATTATCTTTTTTCTCACCAAACAATAAAAAAACATCACCATTTTCGATATTCCTTATGTTTTGGCTACCGAGTTTTTCAAATTGTTGAAAGAGGCCTTCGCTATAATTTTGGGTATTAACATTTTTATAGCTCATAACAAGAACTTGGTGCCCTGCAGGTATGGAATCCAGGAAATTTTCCATCCTGTTGAGCCATACATCATCGCTTGTGGGAAATTCTATTTTATTGCTAGATCGGTTCCTACAATGGTAATTTCCATATATACCAACTCCGGGTATATTGCCAGGTCGAGGGCTTTCCCATGGTTCTTTTGAAATAGGCTCGAATACGGCAAAAGTCATACTTCCATTATATGAAGTGCCAATTATACAAACATGGTATGCCTCAATACTGCTGTTTATCATATACCATACATCCGATGGGCTTATATTATATCCTGTTTGCGCTGTGAGGCTTAAAATGCTATTTACAAACTCGAATTTTCTTAATTCCCTATTATGATTTACATACTTATAATTATTATTAGCAAATTGATAAAAATGAGACTGTCCCCAACCTTCTTTGCCTGGTATATATTGAAAAGAACTTTGCCTCCAAATGGGATTATTGCTAAATGATGAATCAATTCTAACGCGCCAATAATACACTTTGCCGGGAATAAACGAAACCGGTGGGTTCCAATTGATAACCCCTTGTCCACCCGTTATCTTTTCCTGGATTAACAAGGGACTGTTAAAGTAATCTGTTGTATCAAGTTGGAGAATATAATCTTTTTTTGTTCCAAAAGGATCCCCGGATGAACATTTAAGGGTTATGTTGGGATCCGGCATAATCGAATACCTGTATGGATATACTGGTATGACATCTGCTGAAGTAATAAAAAAATTGGCTTGTACATGATTATTGACTTCTGAAATTTCTTCATATTGATTTGCATTATCAATATCGACAATGACTTGGTTTAAACCGACTCCAATTTCCCGGTTTACAGGCATTTTAACTTGCAAGGTGTCTTTATACCGTACAGCTTTTATTTCGTCCAGGTAAGTTTGAGATGTCCCATCAGGAAAAATACGTTCTGTTTTAACAGAAAAACTGCCTCCCAGTGCCTTACCTATGTTTGTGATAGCAATATTAACGATAAAGGAGTCTACTTCTGTTGTGATATTGGCAGGAGAATAAAAAATATCTTCAACCTTAGTAAGGTAATCCGGGTATTGGTGCGAGTTGATCTTAACGGCTGGATCACCATGCAAAGTCATCATCTGGCTGGTAATCTTTACATGAAAATTATCTTGCAATTCCGGGTCGTTGGCAAAAGTATTCACAGTTTCTTTTATGCACTCTCCTACAGGTTTCCCATAATTTTTATAAGTAATTTGTTTGTAGAATTCGTTAGAATAAATATTAAGCGGAGAAGGAAAAGCCCCTGTAACAGAAGCAAGAAAACCTATCATTCCTTTATTCTCGATCAGCACAAACTCTTCGCTGGTTGTAATTCCCGTTGAAAAAAGGTCTCCAGCCCAGCAAGAATTGGCTAATAAGAAAGGGTATTTCCCTTGATTATCATATTCATCGATATCATCAATACTTTGATCAAAGCCAGAACCGCCTGAAGCGTGCCCGAAAAACGTCATCATACTCACCCCATTGTTGATCATGTTCTTCAGAGAATCGGATTGATTGATCTGTATAGGTTGAGTTGATGTTTTTAGATAGGTTTCTACAATTCCACCAAAAAGGGTATCTTCAATCGTGTTTTCATAATTCCTTAAATAGGATGCAAAAGTATTTTGCTCATTCTCGTTACCTCCACCTCCAAAATGCAAAATATACTTCATCCACTCTTCCGTGTTTTGTTGAGTCATCTCATATTCTGTGATCTTGTTGAGATATAGCTCAACATGCTCCGGGTTTCTTGCCGCGAGCCTTCCCGTGGAAACAGCCGGTTGAAAAGTATTATTCCCAATTTCGCTGGTAAACAGGAGGTCGGATGGAGGATAGCCGAAAGCAGGTATATAGGTGTTTTCCCAGCGCCCTGTATTTTTCCTGTATTGATGAGCCGTATAACCTTTCCCAAGTAAAAACAAATGTTTTGGCGAATTGTCCATGTTATCCAATGCAAAACGCATGAAATTTTTAAAAGCCAGCGGATGCTTTCTTATTCCATATGAATATTGATCGTATAATTGACCTGCATCTATAGCAATAGCATTATATCCTGTAGAATTCCTAAAATCCTGGTAGGATATGGCTTCGCTCATTAATGTTTTATGTGAAAGAATGAAATAATCCTTATCATAAAAATTATTAAGAAAATCTGCAAATTGGGCTGTATTGTTATTAACGGGTTCTATATTCGATATATATTGGATTTGGCTTTCGGAAGTTAGGTAGCATTCTTTTTCATTCCCGGAGTTTGGCACAAGCGCTTTAAAATTATCTCCCTCTTTCACAACATCAACCCTTCGGTTGTTTGATAAATCATAAAGAAGAGGTGTGTCTCCATCATCAATGTTGATATCGCTCATAACCAAGTAAGACTTGTCTTGAGTATTATCCGGGACAAACATCCGAAAACTGGACATGTTATTGAATTGGAATGAACGAGGATACTTTATGTTGATATATGAAATGGCGCTTCTGTCTGAATAGCTGTTTATATCATCAATAGAAGAGAAAAGGAAGGAGGTATTGCCATCATTCAAAAGATTTGAAGCTACATTTCTATTATACCTTAATGCCTGGAAATCAGAAAATATAGTATCAATAACTTCTCCTAAGAATTCTATTCTTAAATGATGCGCAGGGCTAGATTGTGTGGTGATAAGGAATTCTATCTCGGCGTTAATAGCACTGCTATACCTGTTATGAGTGGAGACATTTTTTGTTTTGCTGTTGCCAGTAGTAATGGGATTATCGAACCAGCCTTCTTCCGAGGAATACTCGGGTTGTGTTACATCTCCATAGGTTTCCCCGTAATAGTATTTGGTTGTATAATCGGCTCTTGATTCATAAAAACAATAAGGTGAAGCCGTGTAACCAGAAAAATTCACATCCGTTTCAAGTTCTAGCCTGTTTTGCCCTTGGGATGCCCATGTTAAAAAATAAACGGCCGTATCAGAAATAAGGCTGTAGTTAGGATTGGGTTGGATACGAGAGCTGTCGTTATAAAAGCCGGCATCAAACCACCCGTCATTTTTTTCAGCATAAAATTCAATATAATCATCAGCATCAAATATATTATCCGGTTCGTTTTCTCCTTTAACATAAACGTGGACCTGTTCTCCTTTTGCATACAATTTAAACCACGCAGGTGGAACTGTTGTTAAGTCGAGCCCGGCTTGTATAAATGCGTTATTCAAAGCAGTATAACCAATCCTATAAACGCCTGTTTCTGAAATCTTAATCCTAAAATATTTTTGATCGTAATTGATCCATTCATTCCCGTGGGGCTGAGAGTGCAAATGATGGATAACCATGAGCAAGGAAAAAAATATAAGAGATATTTTAATGACGAATGTTTTCATTATTGTTGTCTTTTATTCAGGTTGATTTTTAGAGAAAAAATATTTGAATACAAGGCTATTGAAGAATTGCCAAGGTCGGTAAGTGCATAATCAATTGTTACAGTGTTTTTAATATTGATACCCACTCCCATATTCGGCTGAAAAGTTGTTTGTTTTTTATTTTTGCCAACTGTTTCTTCTTGGAAGTTTCCAACACCTCCTCTCAAGAAAGCTATTCCATCATATCCCAATTCAAAACCCATGTGTGGGTCAATGCTAAGCGGGTCAGATTTTACCAACGTGTTTCTTTTCCCATCAAAAGTGCAATCAAGGTCTATCGCAGGTTTTATCATAAGCTTGTTAATGATATCAAAAGCCCTGGAAGCACCCAATATAAGCTTAGGAAGAGTAATTTCAGTAGAGTTTTCGGGTATCACATTACCTGTCATTGTCCAAACTTCTTTCATCTGATCACTAAGATTGAAGCTCCATGCATTAAAGGTGGTTGTGATATCTCTTCCCATTACGCCAAAATTCCATTTCTTGTACTTATATTGAATCCCGGCATCAAAACCGAAGCCCCATGCTTTGACAAAGTCACCGGCCTTGCGATGTACTATCTTTGCACTTAATCCATATTGAAGATTCTTGATAGATTTATGCATCCGGGCATATGAAAAGATGAATCCATAATCAACGGCAGAAAACGAGGTGACCCTGTCATAGTCAATATTCCCTTCGTTATCGATCAGTTGAGTGGTATTGGGAATATTATCAACACCAAACCTGATCATGGAAAACGATAAAGCACTTTCTTTGCCGGTATTAAATGCAAGGGCTCCATAATCATATTTGGCAATACCGGCAAAATATTCTGCATGCATCAGCGCCAATTGCCGGTCATCTTTAATTGAGGCTATACCTGCAGGATTCCAGTATCCTGCCGTAATATCATCAACATCAGCAACCATCACGTTCGACATCCCGAAAGCTTTTGCCCCAACACCAATAGATAAAAACTCATTACTATACTTGGGAGTTTGCCCGTAAATGTGAGCGGTTAATAAAATCAATGCAACAATAAGTAAGGCATTTCGCATCTATTCAACCCGTTTAAATAATACTTACACAAAGATAATGAATAAAACAACGCAAAAATGCCTAATACCTTTACGTGAAATCCCTTAATTATTAATTCGTTTTCGTTATAACGATTATTTTTGCGGTTTATACCTGGATTTTTGTAAAATTTCTTGACCGGTGTATTTCTCCGTCATAAGTTTCTTTAACGAAATATCTTTGTTATCAATCAACATTTTTTTTGTCATTTGCCATCCAATATATCTCCCGGCGCGAGGTGCCGAATTGTCCGTGAAGACAGATGTAAATGGTCCGTCACCAATAAATTTGTTAATTCTAAACAAATCCTTTTCATATAGCAATTTTTCTTCAATAAGATAGGACCAAATCCTATCTTCGTTTTCTTCGCACCATTGCATTTGCCTTGGGGTGTATGCCATAATCACCGAATCTGGTGTTGAAGGACACATGGCCTCTGTATAAATTAGCATTTTTCCATGGTACCCCATATGATCCAACAAAGTAGATTTTTTTGAGCCTTTTGCCAAGTGCTTCCCAACCTCTTTCATGCAGTCTGGCACTATGTTTTCTTTCCTGTAACGCTGGGTTTTGTATTTTGGAATGCCCACCCTAAGATAGTTTTCGTAATCTTCGCCAAGGTACATATCAAGGGCTATAACAAGAATGCTGTCATGAACATATTTTATTGGGCGTTCGTATTCCAAACCGGAGATATAGGTATAGATTTCCGGTATCCTTGCTTGTGGAAAATAGTATTTATAATGCCTGAATGCCTTGCTAAATTCTTTTTCAAGAAATTCTAAATGGGGGTATTTTTTTATACAATCTTCATAAACATCCCGGATAAAAGGATCGCCAAGGTATGCATCGAGTTGGATAAGCCCTAAGCTGTCAACGGGCTTGTTACCAAGAAAAAATTTATACTCTTCTCTTATTTTTTCAACGCCCTGTTTAAATTTTATCCTATTGATACTAAACAGTGCCTTTTCGTATCTATGTATTTTAATATTTGGTTTTTCAATCCCGCTTAAATCAACTTTGAACTCGTCTTTTTGTTGGCATCCTGTAAAAATTACCAAGGGGATAAAAATTAAAACCAATATTGCTTTTGTTCTATTCATTTTGAAAAGTTTAATCATTTATCCTGTAAAAATTATAAATTTGTATCAATTATCTACGCAAAATTATGAAACGTTTAAGAAAAATAAATGTTATCACGCCAGGTAATTTATGTTTTAACAATTATTAACGAAATATAGCTTGTTATGAGAAACAAAATTATGATCCTAATTGCATTAACAGTTTTTTCCTGTTTCCAAGTTTCTGCGCAATATGCCAATCGTTCTCGTTTTGGACTTAAGGCTACACCAGCCCTTTCATGGTTTAACCCATCTTCTAAAGACATGGAAAATGATGGAATAAAAATGGATTTTTCCTACGGGCTCATGGCAGAATTTCCTTTTAATGATAATACGGCTTTTGCCACTGGCTTTGAAGTAATGAATAATGGGGGAAAAGTTGATTTTGAAAAATTTCCTGACAATCCTTATTACGTTGAAGATGAAGATACTTTTAACCTGGATAACAGGGAGTATAAAATTCGATATGTAAATTTGCCTTTAGCTTTAAAATTTAAAACCAATGAAATAGGGTATACCATGTTTTATGGTATATTCGGATTTGATACAGGCTTTAGAATAAAAGCTATGGCCGATGACAATGGCAAATTTATTGAAAGCGGGGATACAGAAAACAATAACGTGGATGTTTCAGATGATGTAAACTTTATTAGGCTGGCACTTAATATTGGCGCGGGAGTAGAATACTATCTTGCCGGAGAAACCCATTTGCTGGTAGGAGTGAATTTTAGCAACGGGTTTAACAATGTCCTCAAAAATGAATCTAATGTATTGAAGACCCAAGATGGTAAACCTTTTGAACAAAACTCCATCAATAATTTTATTGGTTTTAATATAGGATTCCTATTTTAAATGGAAAGCCAAAAAAAATTATAATTGAGATACACAAAAAGCATAATAAAAGAGAACAGCAAATTGCAACATAGTAAATAAACTTTAAAACACATGAAAATATCCCTTTCACAACTTAATTTTCATATTGGATTTTTTGAACAAAACACGCGAAAAATCCTGCACGCCATAAAAAATGCCAAAGAAGAGCAATGTGATATTGTAGTTTTCCCCGAGATGGCAGTACCTGGCTATCCACCAAGGGATTTCCTGGAATTTGATGATTTTATTGACAAATGTTATAAGGCTATGGAAGAAGTTGCCAAAGAGTGTCAAGGCATTGCAGCAGTAGTTGGAGGCCCATCAAGGAATACGGGTCAGCACGGGAAACCCCTGTATAACTCGGCATTTTTCCTTGCTGACGGGAAAATTCAAGCCATACGTCATAAAACATTGCTTCCAACCTACGATATTTTTGACGAGTACAGGTATTTTGAGCCAAACGACTCTTTTTCATTGATCAATTACAAAGGATACAAATTTGCCTTAACCATTTGCGAAGACCTTTGGAATGTATCTGAAAATCCGCTTTATAAGACAAATCCCCTTGAAAAGTTTAATGATTATCCTAACTTTATCATTAACATTGCTGCGTCTCCCTTCCATTACAAACAAGAAGAAATAAGGAAAAAAACCCTGATAGAAAATGCCAACAAGTATAAGCTTCCCATATTTTACGTGAATCATGTAGGTGCACAAACAGAATTGCTTTTTGATGGCGGCTCCATGGTGATTAATCCTACCGGTGAAATTGCAGGTGAATTGGAGTATTTTAAAGAAGACCAGCAATATTTTGACCTGGATTCTGTGATCTATGAAAAAAGTTTTGAAGCCCCATTAACTCCTAAATCCGATACCACACAAATATATAACGCTCTGGTGATGGGTATCAAAAATTATTTTGGCAAATTAGGCTTCAAAAAAGCTATATTGGGTTTATCAGGAGGTATTGACTCTGCTGTTACCCTTGCTTTAGCAGTAGAGGCACTGGGAGCAGGTAACGTCAAAGCGGTAATGCTGCCTTCAAGGTTTTCATCCGGGCATTCTGTAGAAGATTCTAAAAAGTTAATACAGAACCTGGACTGTGAAAGCGATAATATTTCCATTGAAGACGTTTTTAAGAGCTTTGAATCTACTTTATCCGGCATTTTTTCAGGGACAAATTTCGGACTTGCTGAAGAAAACATACAGGCAAGAGCCAGGGCTGTTATTTTGATGGCCATTTCCAATAAATTTGGATACATCCTTCTTAATACATCAAATAAGAGTGAAGCTGCTGTAGGTTATGGAACCCTCTACGGTGATATGTGTGGCGGACTCTCTGTATTGGGAGATGTTTATAAAATGCAGGTCTACGATTTGGCCCGGTACATAAATTCCGATAAAGAAATTATACCGGAAAACATCATCAATAAACCTCCTTCTGCAGAATTAAGGCCCGGTCAGAAAGATTCCGACTCATTACCCGATTACGAAATCCTGGATAAGATCTTATACCAATACATTGAAATGCGCATTAGTCCACAAGAGATTATAAAAATGGGATTTGATGAGAACATTGTAAAAAAAACACTTAAACTTGTAAATACAAACGAGTATAAACGGCACCAAGCTCCGCCCATTCTTCGTGTGTCATCAAAAGCCTTTGGTATGGGGCGGAGAATGCCTATTGTTGCAAAATATTTATCCACATAAAGAAATGATATGATAGCTCTAGGAATTGATATTGGAGGATCATCTTTAAAAGGTGCCCTTGTAGATTGTGAAACCGGGGATTTGGTTGCAGAAAGACGTAAGATTCCGACACCAAGCCCGGCTAAACCGAAAGCCATGGCAAAGGCTTTTGTTAAGATCGTAGAACATTTTTCATGGAAAGGGCCTATCGGTTGTGGTTTCCCAGCTGTAATAAAAAATGGGATGGTACTAACAGCTACTAATATTCATAATAAATGGATAGGAACAAATGTGATTAAACTCTTTTCTCAAGAATCCGGTAATCCTGTTCATGTTCTCAACGATGCTGACGCAGCAGGAATTGCAGAAATGCAGTATGGTGCCGGGAAAGGGAAAAAAGGGAATATTGTGATGGTTACTGTTGGAACAGGCGTAGGTACCGCGCTTTTCACCAATGGTGAATTATACGAAAATACAGAGCTGGGGCATATGCTATTGAAAAAGAATAAAACAGCAGAAGAGTATTGTTCAGACAAGGTTAGAAAAAACAAAGGCCTTTCTTGGAAAAAATGGGGTAAACGGTTCAATTTTTACTTGGAATCCTTGGATAAACTGATCCGCCCTGAATTGATCATTATTGGCGGTGGAGTGACAAACAAAGAGGAGAAGTTTTTCAAATATATCAAATTAGATACCGAGGTAGCCATTGCAAAAAACTTAAATAACGCAGGCATTATGGGTAGCGCCGCATTTGCTTGCAATAATACGATAGAAAGGTAGCACTACTATTAAAACTGCTTGAATAATTTTTTAAAGACCACAAACTTATGAATATACAATTCCTGGGAGCAGCCCAAGAAGTAACAGGTAGTAAACATCTTATCACATTAAACTCGGGTAAAACCATTTTACTTGATTGTGGCATGTATCAAGGCAAAGGATTGGAAACAGATTCACTTAACAGGAACCTGGGTTTTCAACCCAAAAGCATTGATTATCTTGTTTTATCACATGCCCATATTGATCATTCCGGTTTGGTTCCTTACATTGTAAAGCATGGATTTGATGGGAAAGTTTTTTGCACCCATGCCACAAGAGACTTATGTGCCATTATGCTGGCCGATTCAGGACATATACAGGAGCATGATACGTATTATTTCAATAAAAAGAGGGCAAGGCAAAATCTTCCACCTGTTAAACCGATCTATACTTCCGAAGATGCAGATAAAGCCATGGAGCATTTTATAAGTGTGCCTTACAAAAAAAGAATTGAAATTATACCCGGCGAAGCGTATCTTACTTTTACAGATGCCGGGCATATTCTCGGTAGCGCAGTGGTAAACCTTGAACTTAATAATAACGGGCAACTTGTTCAAGTGGCTTTTACCGGTGATGTTGGCAGGCCTAAGAACCGGATCTTGCGTTCACCTCAACCTTTTCCCCAAGCAGATTACATCATTACTGAATCCACTTATGGTGACAGGACTCATAGCGATTATTCCACCAGTGAAGTAGATATTTTAGAAATTGTTAAAGACACCTGTGTTGAGAAAAAAGGAAAGCTTATCATACCTTCTTTTAGCATTGGCAGGTCACAAGAAATCATTTATACGCTTGATAGGCTACAAACTGAAGGGAAATTGCCTCCAATAAAGGTTTTTGTTGACAGCCCGCTTTCTACCAATGCTACCAATATTTTTAGACTTCACCCGGAGTGTTTCAATAAAAAAATATTGAATTATATGAAAACAGACCCTGACCCATTCGGTTTTGGTAATTTGCATTATACCCAGGACGTAAAAGAATCAAAAAGGTTGAACCATCTTGATGAACCCTGTATTATTATTTCTGCCAGCGGTATGATGGAAGCTGGAAGGGTAAAGCACCATTTGGCCAATAATATTTCCAACCCCAGAACAACTATATTGGCTGTTGGGTATTGTGCACCCAGAACATTAGGCGCTAAAATACTTAGTGGTGCAAAAAATGTATCGATACACGGCAATCATTACCAAGTAAATGCAGAAATACGAAAAATTGATTCCTTTAGCGCTCATGCCGATTATAAAGAACTGGCAGATTTTCTTTGTCAACAAGAAATAAGCAAAGTTAAGAAGACATTTTTAGTCCACGGTGAATATAAGCCACAGGAAAAGCTTAGGGAACATCTTATTTCCAAAGGCTTTGGTAAAATTGTGATCCCTCAAAAGACTGAAATTTATGAATTTTAACGTTGATAATTTTTACTTCATGCCAAAGTCATTCTTTCTATTGCCAATAAAGGTAAGGTGATTCTTATTGGTAGAGGTGGTGTTACCATTACCAGGAACCATCCAAAATCATTGCATGTAAGATTAACTGCCCCCTTGGAATGGCGAATTAATGCTGTAATGGAAAAAAGAAAACTTCCTGAAGAAAAGGTAAAACCCTATACAATTGAAATGGATATCAAAAGGAAAAAATCCAGGGATTATTTCTCAAAACTAGCGACGCGTCACATTTATTGTTGAGTATCTATATTGTTGTAATTGAGCAAATTGCCAAACAGTTGATGCGTCATTTCTTTGTTGACTTAACACTAGAAACTGATGATAATATTTTTGATATCATCTTCAACCGTTCAACCATGAGTAGCCAAGAGATTGTAGATATTATTTATGATTTAATTGAGAAGCGGAAGATGATGGTGTAAATTTCCTTTTCAGGCTTGATTATTACAACGGTTCTTATGCATGAAAGCTTTGGGGTATAGATTCTTCGTTTGGTAATTATAAAATTAATCACCAATTAAAATTGCCACCCAATAGCAATGAAATCAATTCTCTGAATTTGAATAAAGATTTGAGGGAGTTTGATGGAGTTATCAATAAGGATAGCTCATTCATCAGCCTTGTAAAAAAGGATAAATTACAAATTGAACATACAATCAATTTAAAGTACTTAATTTTTGATGTTGAGGACTGATTCTCAGAGGCTTCATACTTTAACAGGAATTCCTATAACTCGGGTTGGCTATTTTATGAATTAAAGAAAAACGAAAAAGAACCCGGTGTCTTGTATTAGGAATTATTTCAAAATAGAAGTAAAATCGCCCTCCTGATTCCTACTATCATAATGGTTCTGCAAAGTGATTCTGTCTAAATATTCATTATTTATTTCTCCCCATCGCAACAATATACAATGGCGTTTCTTCTTGAGGTAGTGACATTTTCTTGCTGATAAGCTCATCGGAGAAGGCGCCTATAACGCATACGCCAACATCTAGGGCACAGCCTTGCAGGTAAACATTCTGGGCTGCGTGCCCGGCTTCCATGTGTACATAACGCTTGCCCCTGTTATCATATTTGATGGTGGTTTTACTATAATCGCAAGTAATCAAAATTAATGCTTTGGCTTCCAATATGGTAGATTGCATTAAAGCAGCCTCGTATAATGGTTTGCGTAAGTCTCCTTCTTTTTTCTTTACCAAACTATGGTCAACCGGTTTGTATTTGTATAACCCGGGTTTTAAATTTTCTATATTACCGGCAACAAGGTAAATGCTTAATGGATATAAAGCGCCTGCCGATGGTGTTGTTTTAAGATACAACCCCGGGTGGCTTGTTGAATCAGTAACTCCATAAGCTGCCCATAAAAGTTGTGAAATTTTTTCAATAGCTATGGGCTCTTTGGCATATTCCCTCACAGACCTACGTGTATGAAGGACTTTTTCTATAGACACCTTTCCCGTGGTATCTGCTTTTGGCAATTGTATAGTGCTATCGTTGATATGCATAACCTCCTTTTCTTTTTGTTGGGTCAACCTGGTTAGTTTTCTATTGGATGATAAAGTAATCATGATCATATACCATAAAATTGCAATACCAGGAACTAGTAAAAAGACCCATAATTTTTTTATTCGCATATTAGCTTGGTTTTAAAACGCGTTCTGCCATTTTGATCAATTTGGCAATTTTATCTTTGGCTTGTGATTTTTGCACGATCCGCCTAAACCGTTTGTCCTCTTTTAATTTTTCTGTTTTTTCTTTGAATTCTTCAGGGTTCTTTTCATAGTATTCAAAATATTCATTGAGGTTCATCATAATAGCATCATACTGGAAAGAAGAGAAAACCCCATTGGCGCCCCTAAAAATTTTATGATCCAGTTTATCATGAGTAAAATGCAAAATTTTGTCAAGGGTTTCTCTTTCGCCTTCAAAATCAAATTCAACCTCTTTTTCAGTAACTTTTTTCATAAATTCCGACAAATGTTTTTGAAGGCTTATTTTAAACACCGGGCCAATATTTTTAATTGCAAAAAAACGTAATACCAACTCCTCGCAAAACATCTCGTCTATTTGTCTTTCAGTAGGTTGGATCACAGCTTTGAAAAGCTCGCTACGTCCTATATCCAGTGTGAGTTTATTAAGTTGATTATGCTCGCCTCTAAAGATACAATTCCTAATTTCTTGCTCTGTAAGTGGATAAGACCCTTTGTTAAGCCTGTTAAATAACTGATAGCGCATATCAACGCTGCTGTCGGAGTTTATAAGTTCAATTCTGCATATAGCCCTTTTTAAATTAATCCTCAATACAACCGGCATTGTGTTAAACGTATGGCCTTCCAATTCTTCTACAACATCTCCTTTGGTGAGTTCAAGGTTGTTTTTTGGAGTACCGTTCAAAGCGCCAAAAAAAGATAATATGGTTGAAATACGTTGCAAACCATCAACAAGCTCCCATTTGCCATCTTTTTCTACAGCAATATAAATGGGAGGGATTGGAATACCGAGTAAAATTGATTCTATAAATTGCGTTTGCTGGAATATATCCCAACGAAAAGCTCTTTGGTACTCGGGAGAGATAAAAAACATCCCTTCCTCGTACATGTTAATTAATTCGCCAAAAGACATATCAAGCTTTTCTGTTTTAAGTGCATTGCGCCTTTTTAAAACAATATCGCGAAGTTTATTAGGATCTGTCATATTGCAAAATAAAGATGGTTAATAATGAATTAATAATTTCGTGTAAATTTATGAATTATGTAGTAAAAAACAAAATATTTAAAGGGCTTCTTATTCCAAATTTTAATATTGCATTACCACAATTTAAACTTTATGTTATATATTTGCTAAAAGAGAAGCAATAATCGTAAAAATATCTACCCTATATTTTTAACTTTGCATAAGTTATACATCATTGAATTTTTATTTCATTAAAATTTAACATATGAAATTTAAACTAAAATTACGCTACAAAATCATAGCCATTATACTTATTTCAACGTCTATAGTTTTTTTGGCGGCTGTAGGATATATAAGTATTAAAAACAAAAATGATATCCAAAAGAATATACAGCGTATTATTGATGTTCAATCGGAAAAAAATGCCAGCAAAATAGAAAGCAAACTCAACGAATATTTTGCTATTGTACGAACATTAGGACAAGCTTTTGAAAATTACGATTATTTACCAAAAGATCAATGGCTTGAACTTATTAACTTGATGTATTCCGATATTTTTAGCGCTAATGAATCTATATACCAAATTTGGGACAGTTGGGAGCTACAACATATTGATTCAACCTACCACAAACCATACGGAAGAATTGCCAATAGTTACTTTAGGCAGGGCGGTGGCATTAAATTTAACCAAGAATTACGAAGTATGGAAGGCGACCCCGAACTTTACAAACTTTATAAAGAACGGGAGAAAGAGCTTATTTCTGAAATTTACACCGATGTTTTCGGTAAAGCTGAAGAAACTAAGCTTATGGCAACGCTTTGGGAGCCTGTGATGAAAAACAATACGTTTATTGGAGTGGTAGCCCTTGATATTACTTTAGAGCAGTTCCAAGATATTGTGAACAATGTTAAAATCAAAGGCGCCGAAGGCAGTTATGCCTTTTTATTAACACACAATGCAAAATATGCAGGGCATCCTAATTCTAATTTCCTCAACAAAGTGGCAAAGAAAAATCCAACAAAAAAACCGGGATTCAATTTGCATGAGAAATTAAAAACAGGAAAGGCATTCTCTATTGAAAAAGTAACTGATGAAGATAAAAAGTACTATGCTTACTATTCGCCCATAAAAATTGGAGAAACAGGCACCTATTGGTATCTTGGCATTGCAGTGCCTAAAAGTGCCATCCTTTCTAAAGCCAATAGTAATATTAATAATTCATTGATTGTTGCTGCCATTGGACTATTATTGCTTGGTGTTATTATATTTTTAGTGACGAGAAATATTACAAATCCTATAGAAAAAATCACCAAACAACTTAGAGAAATTGCAAAAGGAAAAATCGATGAGAAAATGAATTTGAATATTTCTAGGGGAGATGAGATTGAAGAAATATCCAATGCCCTTAATAAGCTTATTGTTAACCTGAATATAAAAAATGAATTTGCTAGGAAGATAGGAAGAGGCGAGTTGGATAATAACCTTGAACTTGCCAGTAAAGAAGATGAATTTGGTAAATCACTTCTAAAAATGCATATTGGTTTGGTAAAAGCCAAAGAAATAGAGGAAAAAAGGAGGAAAGAAGAAGAAAAGATAAATTGGAGCAATAAAGGCCTGGCAAAATTCAATGACCTTTTCAGGGAAAATAATGATAACCTTGAAGAACTTTCCTATAGTTTTATTACAGAACTGGTAAGATATATCAGTGCTATGCAAGGGGGTGTTTTTATCTTAAATGACGAAAATCCTCATGAAAAATTCTTTGAATTAAAAGCTTGTTATGCATACGACAGGAGAAAATTCCTTGAAAAGCGTATTGAATGGGGAGAAGGCCTTATAGGCGCTTGTGCTAAAGAAAAACAAAGAATATATCTTACAGATATCCCAGATCGCTACGTCAGGATTACTTCTGGCTTGGGTGATGCCGAGCCTAATGTATTGCTACTTTGCCCACTTATTATTGATGAAAAAGTGCTTGGAGTTTTAGAAATAACCTCTATTGAAAAGATGGGAAAATACCATTTTGATTTCCTTGAAAAAGTAACCAGTAATTTTGCATCTACTGTTATGAATGTAATGATAAACCTAAAAACCAACCGGTTGCTTGAAGAATCCAATAGCAAAAGTGAGAAACTATCGCAGCAAGAAGAAGAGCTAAGGCAGAATATTGAAGAAATGCAATCAACAAAAGAAGAGTCATTAAGAAGGGAAACAGAACTGAAAGGATTATTAGATGCAGTGAACCAATCTACACTTAAAGCAGAATACGACCTTAAAGGAAATATGATCGATATTAACGAAGCCTTTGCCAGCTTATTGGGCGAAGATAAAGAGGATTTGATAGGTGTGTCAATTTTTGACGGCTTGGATGATACCTCGGGTAAATACTCAAACCTTTGGAAAGATGTATTAAAAGGGAAATTTGTGAAAGAAATCAATCATATTGAGTTTAAGGATAAATCTTTATGGCTTTCTGAAACCTATGCTCCTATTTATAATGACAGGAATGAAGTAGTGAAAGTAATGAAATTAGCTTACAATATAACAGAAAGAGTTTTACAACAAGAAGAGCTTAAAGCCAAGGAAAAAGAACTTGAAGAAAAACATCAAGCCATTAATAATTCTATAGGCACTGCTGAAATTGGTCTTGATGGTGTTTTTATCAGTGTTAATGACAAATATGCCGAATTTGCCGGTATTCCTAAAGATGAATTTGTTGGAAAACCTCATGATGAATTTATGGCAGAAGACAAAGCCAGCTCAGAAGAGTATAAGCAATTATGGAAAAACCTTGCCTATGGAGATATTCATAAAGGCGGACATCAATACTTTTTTAATGGGAAAGAAACCTGGCTTTTTGAAACTTTCACTCCCATAAAAAATGATGACGGCAATTATTATAAAATACTAGTACTTGCCAATGATATCACCAAAGTTAGACAGAATGAATCAAAATTGGTAAATGAAATAAAAATCTTGAGAAAAAAGTTGTCCACATAAAATCGTTCATGTTAACTTAGAACCTAATAATATTTATAAATCACAAGAATTTAAATAGTCAATAATGAATCGAAAACCATCCAATAAAAAAAGGCAAAGGAAAAGTAACAACCGTGGGTTCCTAAAAAAAGAGAATGAACCTATACGTCTTAATAAATATATTGCCAATTCAGGAATTTGTTCACGCCGGGAAGCGGATCAACTCATTCAGAGCGGCGCTGTGCAGGTAAATGGGGAAGTTGTTACAGAATTAGGAAGCAAAATTACAAAAACAGATAAAGTAAAAGTAGACAACCAAAACATTAAACCGGAGAAAAATGTTTACGTTTTATTGAACAAACCTAAGGATTATATAACCACTGCTAAAGATACTCATAACAGGAAAACTGTGATGATGTTAGTTGATAATGCATGTGATGAGCGAATTTATCCTGTAGGCCGATTAGACCGGGCTACAACGGGTGTGCTTTTATTTACCAATGATGGCGAAATGGCAAAAAAACTTACGCATCCAAAATACAATGTAAAAAAGATATACCATGTTACCTTGGATCAAAAATTGAAAAAGAAAGACCTAGAACAGATCTCCAATGGAGTTGAATTAGATGATGGTTTTACCCCGGTAGACGAAATTGCTTATAATAAGAGTTCGGAAGACAGCAGGGAAGTGGGTATCGAGATACACTCCGGTAAGAATCGTATAGTGCGAAGAATTTTCGAGCATTTTGGTTACAAGGTCATCAAGTTAGACAGGGTTTTTTTTGCCGGCCTCACTAAGAAAAACCTAAAGCGAGGAAAATGGAGACTACTTACACAAGAAGAAATTATCTTTCTTAAAAGGCAATAAAAGTGATAAATGTCTATAATAAAGATCGATAAACTTCCAAGACTTTCCGTGCTATGATTTTGTTATCATAGAATTGTTCAATACGTTTTCGCCCGTTTGTCCTTTGATTGTTTTCTATAACTTGGGATATTCGTTGCGATATTTCCTTTGGATCAAACCCAGTGATGTAGCAATTTTCAGTATCGGCAATTACTTCTTTAATATCCCCAACATCTGTAGCAACAATGGGGCAATTACAGGCCATGGCTTCTTTAATGATCATTGGTGAACCTTCAACTTTTGATGTTAATAATAAAAGGTCAACTGCATTAAGAAGAAGGTTTACTTGGTTCCTCGAATAATTTTTTAATTCAATAAAATTTACATTTTCTATCCCGGATATAGCATTAAAAGCCAATTTAGGATTTTTATAAAACTTCTCTTTAGTGAAATCAGATGCAAAGAGAATGTTGATTTTTCCATTAGGAATTTTCATTTCATTTTTTGCAACATCTCCACTAACAGGTTTGAAAACATTTGTTTGAACTCCTAAAGGGATAACTATTTTTTTTGAACGAATTTTAATAAATATATCCTTATAAGTGGATTCAGAAACAAATATATTTTTTCTTGATAATGTTGAAGCAATTGAAGATAAAATGTTTATATGCCAAAACAACTGTTCTCCGGTTAAAAAGCTAATAATAACAGGCACTTTTCTTTGCATGTTAGCTAATAAACCACTTAATCCAAAATGTGCATGGACCAAGTCAAAATTTTCTGTTTTAACTTTTTTTCTATATGGTTTAAGGTTTTTTAAATACCCCGTTATGCCTTTACCTTCAATAAGGAAATACTCAGTTTGCACTCCCATTTCATTTAATGTTTCCACTTGTTCACTAACAAAAGGTTTTATATAACCAAAATTACCACTGCAAACAATAAGTACTTTCAAAACTTGATCATTTAAATTTATATTGATAGCCTGGGTTTTCTCTAAGGATTTCAAGGCTATTTGGGTGGTTTTCAACAAGCCACTCCATAAACTTTACCATATCAATGCATTGATTTTTAAGTTTCTCAGCATTTTTCTTATACATATCATACACTTCTGGTGTGTTAAGTGTATTTTTTGTTTGGTCAATAATTTCATCAATACGTTTAGCATATGTAAGAAGATTTTCTTCTTCAAGTTTCTGAAGATATCCAAATCTCATATAATTGTATATTGAAGGTATCCCCAAAATAGCAGCTTCTGCGGCCATAGTTGCACCTTCTCCAATAAAAAATGCTGCATGCTCCAAAACATCATGGATTAGGCTAGGTGATATGTTAAGTTTATAGGGTTCTAGCTCATCAGGTAAAGGAGACTCAGATGAAATAAATATTCTTGCAAAAGGTTCTAATTTTTGTACAAGTTCAATCTTTTCTTCTTTGGTAAAACCTTTGTAAAGTATATCATGAAAAGCTTTTTTTGATATAAACCTTAAAACGATATATTTTTCTTCTTCCCTAATATTTAAAACCTTTTTGATGTTTTGATTAGAAGAATGATATTCTTTTGCCAAGTAAGCTATCTCTTTAAACCCTTTGAACTTATAATGTTTCTTACCATGGTTTAAAAGATATGATTCGGGCGTTATAATGGAATTACAAAAGGGGAGGTATAACAGTCTTACAGGAAAACTGTGTTCAGTATCATTGAAGAGGATGGATGGTTTTCTGAGCATCCATGATATGTGTGCAATGTAAAAAGAAGCAAATCCAATAAAAATATCTGGATTGTGCTTTTTAGCCAATTTATATAACAATATATCTGTTTTAAGCAAGTAGAATATTTTTCCTATCAAAGTATTACTTCCTTTTCCTCTATTGAAAAATACAATATTGTTCTTTTTCAGAAGCTCAAAAATACAATCTCTATTTCGAGCGCTAACTACAAATTCATGTCCATTTAAAGTCATTTTTTTGATGAAATTCTTATAAAAATGAACTTCATGTGGATGCCCAATATCAATAAATATCTTCATATACCCCTTGAATCATATATACAATGGCAAATTTAATTAAATTTGCATTTCCTATTGCATAACTTATCACTGAATTTTTGTATATAAAGGATTTCTGCATTGATAGTTGTATAAAAAACAAGTGAAAAAAACTCCAAAATCTCTTACTATATAAAAAAGAACAAAATGAGGGAATGAAATAATAGAATGAAGGCTTTTTAATATACCCCTTAATACTATTACACCTAAATATACTAATAGTAATTCCAAAGAATGAGTTGCTAATACTAAAATTAAGGACACCACTAAAGCCAAAAGGGAATACTCTTGCCTAAAAAACAAGTAGTACATATACTTGTTAAAGATATTTTTTCTCCACAGAAAGGCTCTTTTTAGCAATTGCCTTCCATTGAATAAATCTTTCCACTGCCTTAACGGGTTTTCATAGGGAAGTATGTAATGTTCAGCAATTGTTTTATTAATTCTTATAAGTGCATAACCTTTATTTCTACCATTTAAAAAAAAATCATAATCTTCACTACCAGCTCCCCTAAACCTTATATCCATACCGCCAATATTCTTCCATATCTGTTTTTTAATTATAAAACAACCATTTGAATCTAAAACCGCCTTTTCTTTTACGTTTATAGTATAATAAGGCACTTCCCTCACTACTTCACCATCTTTATTTAACAAATGATAAATAAACTCCCCAGTGACAAAATCATATATCAAATCTTTTTGCTCATTAATAACTTGTGTTAAAAACCCCGGATGTAATATCATATCCCCATCAACAAAAAAAAGATACTCCCCTTTTGCATTGCTGGCGCCAATATTCCTGCCTGCAGCAGCGCTCTCGTTTTTAAATATCTTGAATATTTGGATGTTTTTGAATGATTTAGCTATCTCTATACTTCCATCATTAGAATTTGAATCAATATAAAGGACCTCGTATTCTTCTATAGCATTTTCCCTTATGGTATTAAAAATACTCTTTAAGCAAGTACTTAGTGTTTTTGATTCATTTTTGCCGATAACAATAAAAGAGATCATATATATCGTTTTATTGTATCATTTCTTGCGGCATCTATATGTGCCCAAATATATGCCTTTATCAGCCGATATTTGCTTCCTTCATACCTTTTCTTCTTTTTGAAGAAAAGAATATTTTTTAATAATAAAACATTTTGATAAAACAAGGCTATTTTATAGAAGAATGATATATCTTTTTTATAATTCTTAAAAAATAGAATTTCATTACGCACAAGGTAATATACCTGGAAAGGGGATTTTTCTCCAGCAGTTTTTGCAATCTTATGATAAACAACCAAACTCTTATTAACAATTGCCGGGTAACCCTTTTGCCAAGCCCTATAGCAGAATTCAGCTTCATCATAATACATGAAAAATTCTTCCTTAAAAAAACCAATATCATTAAATAATTTACATTCAATCATCATAAAACAACCCTCAACAAAATCTACTATTTTAAAGGGCTCTGGCAATGAATTATTTTGAATGTAAGACAACCTGTGACGGTTAAATTTACGAGATTTTTTTTCTAAGGAATAAAAAAATATTTTGCCGCTATTATGTGTATAATCTATGTTATTGTAATCATTGATTCGAGTTCCCAAAATTTTCGCATTGCTCTTATTGCCAAGTTGTTTGAAATTATTAAGCAGCACGTTGATCAACGTATAATCATCAATAAAAATATCATTATTGGCCAATATCACATATTCAGCCTTTTGTGACATGGCATGTTGAATCCCCATATTTGTAGCTGCAGCCCACCCCAAATTGTTTTTGTTAGCCAACACTGAAACATCTTCAATTTTTTCAATTTTTCCTAGTATTTCAGGTTTAGAGCCATTATCAACTACAATTATTCTTAAAGGAAAGTAATTCTGCCTTTTAAATGAATTAATCGTAATGACCAAATCATCAATATTATTATAATTGACTATTACAACGTAAATTAGTGGGTTCATATTCAACAAAACTATTATAAAAATATAAATATAGGATATTTTTAATGAATACTGCAATAAAACCTTGTAAAACAGTAAAAAAATCATTTAAACGGTTATTTTTGTCAAAAAAACAATGAGCAAACGAATTTTACTTTTTCTTTCTATCATAAGCGGGCTACTCTTTGGATTATCCTGGCCTGCAGACGGTTTTCCTTTTCTATTATTCTTTGCTTTTGTACCTTTACTATGGGTAGAACATGAGATATTTTTAAATAAGATTAATTATGGCAGATACCACTTTTTCGGCTATTGCTTTTTAACGTTTTTTATTTTTAATGCAAGTACTACTTGGTGGATAGCAAAGGCAACAATTCCCGGGGCATTATCGGCCATTTTGCTAAATGCTCTCTTTATGGCCATTGTTATGCAAGTATTTCACATTTCTAAAAGAAATTTACCTAAAACAGGACAAGCTTATTTAGGCTTTATGATTTATTGGGTAAGTTTTGAATACCTTCACCTAAATTGGGAACTTTCATGGCCATGGCTTAATCTCGGAAACGGATTTTCTACTTATACAAGCTGTATACAATGGTACGAATATACAGGTATGCTCGGTGGCACTTTGTGGATCCTTATTATGAACCTTTTGATATTTCATTGGGTAAAGAATGTTGTTTTTAAACATAAAAAGAAAAACTATAATATTAGAATGATTACTTCTATTGCTGTTTTTTTGCTTACTCCCTTGATCATTTCCTTTTTTGTCAACCAAGAAAAAAACGTGAAAAGCAAGTCAGCAAATATTGTTATTGTGCAACCAGGGTATAACTCATACAGCAAAAAACAAGGAGAACTTTCCGATGAAGAACAAATGCAAAGAATCTTACAATTGGCAAAAAAAAGAGTTGATGAGCATACAGATTTCCTTGTCCTTCCCGAGGATGCTATGCCTGGCAAAATAGCGGAAAACAAGGCCACGAAAAATAAAAACATAAAAGTTTTGATGAAATTCTTGAAAGAATTCCCAAGGCTCAACATCATTGCAGGAGCAAAAACAAAAAAGTACTATAAAGCGAAAACAAGACCTTCGCCAACTGCTCAAAAAGGGATAGAAGCAAATGTATGGTACGATACCTATAATAGCGCCATCTTTTTATCCAACAATAGCAAAAACAGTGAAATTCGTTTCTATCACAAATCAAAATTGGTGGCTGGTATCGAAAAAGAAATGCTTCCGTGGCTCAATGCTTTTTTTCCAAAATTCATGGAGAAAATTGGGGCATCAACATATAGCTATGGAACCCAATTGCAAAGAAGCGTTTTTAAAAGGAGCAATGGCATAAAAGTTGCAGCATCTATATGTTATGAATCCGTTTATGGTGATTTCACTTCCAAGTATGTCCTAAATGGGGCAGAAATGTTCTTTATAATAACAAATGATGGATGGTGGGGAACAACTCCCGGGTATAAGCAACATTTGCATTATGCAAGACTAAGAGCTATTGAAACCCGGAAAAGTATTGCAAGGGCAGCTTATAACGGTGTGTCATGTGTTATTGACCCGAAAGGAAATATTATAGAATCGTCCCAATGGCAAAAGAAAGCCGTATTAGCAAGCAATATGCCATTGAATAATAGAATTCCTTTTTATGTAAAATATGGAGATTATATAGGAAGAATTTTTACTTTTCTCGGTATATTAATGTTATTGTATGTTTTAACAAGGATATTAATAAATAAAAAATAATAAAAAGTTTACAGAATATTGAAAAAGGAGAAATTATTTTGTAATTTTGTTATATTCACAGAAACAAATGAAAGTTTAATCTCAAAAAAAAACATACCATGAAAAAATTCCGTTATTTACTATCAATTACATTGTTCCTATTTATAGCTGGAACAGCATTTTCGCAACAACCTGTAGATTACAAAAGTGCTACTTACGGTGAACCCTCAAGGAGCGCTGGAGGAAACGATGCACTGGATTTTACCGTTAATTATGATGTAAAAAAATTCAACTCCCCCGATGAAGTCTACATTCGTTGGAAATTAGAAGAAGACGTTACCATTGAAAAAATATTCATTGTAGATGTTACATCTGAAGATATGAATATTATTTGGAAAACAGAAGAATGGGACAAACCTCTAATTAATGCGAAACTCTTAGAAGACGCTCTAAAAGAGCCATTTAAAGAAGGCCATTTTTACAAACTGAACATTCTTTTGAGCAATAAAAAAAGCAGTACATTTAACTTTTTTATCCAATAGCTCGCAGCTAAACAAAAAAATAAACCTCTACCATAAATCGTAGGGGTTTATTTTTTTTGCTTGTTTAAAAAATCATTTATTTTATCTTTGTGGGGATTTTTTTAAATTAAAAAACTATTAACCATGTTAAGTTATATTACCTGGAACGTTGACCCCGAGATATTTCAAGCGGGCGGTTTAGAAGTAAGATGGTATGGGCTGCTTTTTGCGCTCTCATTTGTATTTGCTTATTACGTTTTGTTAAAAGTATTCATCAAGGAAAAGCTATCAGCAAAGCTTCTAGATAAATTGGCAATTTACATATTCATAGGAACCGTGATTGGAGCCCGTCTTGGACATTGCTTGTTCTATGAGCCAACTTACTACCTAGCCAATCCTTTGGAAATGATAAAAATATGGAAAGGAGGCTTGGCCAGCCACGGTGGCGCTATTGGGATTTTATTGGCTTTGTTCCTCTTTGTTAAAAAGCACAAGTTCAATTTTTTATGGCTGCTCGACAGGGTCGTAATAGTAGTTGCCTTGGTTGGCACTCTTATACGCACAGGAAATTTAATGAACTCAGAAATCATTGGCGATAAAACTACTTTCTCCTGCGGTTTCTTATTCGTTAATGAATTTGACAGGTCTCTCACTTCTTCTAACGAAAATTTAATACATTACACAGAAATAAAACAAGTTGGCGAAGATACCCTCGTTAATGGTAATGCTTACCAACCTATAAATGCCAAAATAGCTTTTACTTCGGGCCGCATAAAACCCGAACAGGTGAAAAGCTTTATCCATAAACAAGTTATTCCTATGATACAAATGGACAGGGATATGGAAAAAAATTTTAAAGTGTTTCATGAACCCCAAATAATACTTGAAAAAAAAAATAACAAACTTATTGCTTCGTTTGATATGCACGCCATTCCACGGCATCCCACACAAATTTATGAAGCATTAGCCTATCTATTATTGTTTTTTATCCTTTATCTTGTATACTTGAAAAAAAGAAGCCAGCTTAAAAACGGCCAATTGTTCGGGTGGTTTCTAATAGCATTGTTTGGCTTTCGTTTTCTTGTAGAGTATGTAAAAGAGGCCCAGGTTCCTTTTGAAAATAATTTGCCTTTATATATGGGGCAAATACTCAGTATACCTTTTATCATCATTGGTGTCATTATTTTACTTACCCGTAAAAAAGCCAAAGAAAATAGCATCGAATGATTTTAGGAACCATATACTGGGATGTAGATCCTGAAATATTCCATGTAGGTGATTTTGCCATAAGATGGTATGGACTCTTTTTCGCCATGTCCTTTTATTTTGGGTATCTCATCATGGTAAAATTCTTTAAGAAAGAAGACATACCGGTAAAACTTGTAGATAATCTCACTATTTATGTAGGCATTGGCACTATATTGGGGGCAAGGCTCGGGCATTGTTTTTTTTACGAACCAAGTTATTACTTCAATTATCCTATTGAGATCATCAAAATTTGGAAAGGTGGCTTGGCTAGCCATGGAGCTGCAGTGGGAATATTGGTTGCTTTATATGCTTTTGCCCGTAAATTTAAAAAACCCTACCTATGGATCCTTGATAGAATCGTAATTACAGTTGCATTAGCAGGTTTTTTCATCAGGATGGGTAATTTGATGAACTCGGAAATATTTGGTATACGCACAAATCTACCGTGGGGCTTTATTTTTGCATCTTATGACAACGTACCAAGACATCCCACACAAATTTACGAAGCTTTATCCTATTTATTGATCTTTGTTTTCTTAACACGATATTATTATAAAACCGGTGGAAAACCAAAACATGGAGTTATTTTTGGCTTTTTTCTCGTGAGTTTATTCAGCGTGAGGTTTTTATTGGAATACTTAAAGCTCAACCAAGTATCTTTTGAAGAAGGAATGTCTTTAAATTTAGGGCAGCTTTTGAGTATTCCTTTCATTCTGCTTGGATTGGTTTTTTTATTGGCTAAGAGGAAGCATCCGAATCAATATTTTGGAGAACATAACAAAAAAAATGACAATAATTGATTTCTAGTGTCATGTCAATTCTAATGTGACGCTTGGAGATTACTTCGCCGACTGATGTCGACTCGCAAAGACGTCACTCCGAGGAGGCACAGTCTATCCCGCTATGAGCGGGAACGAAGGAGTCTCCTTACTATTTCATGTGTGACATGGCACTAGAAACTTCTCTTATACTCATATGGATATTTCACTATTTGTTAATCTATAATTAAATTATTTCATTACATTTGACTTTTTTCGCAGCATAAATGTAAATTTCTCATGTCAAAAACATTAAAACAAATAAGGGCTCCCATCGAACCTGTTATGGAAAAATTCAATACACATTTCAGGGCTTCTATGAAAAGTAGAGTGCCTCTACTGAATCATATTACACGGTATATATTAAAACGTAAAGGCAAACAAATGCGCCCCATGTTCGTATTTTTCTCAGCCGACCTTTGCGGAAATATTAATGAATCCACGTATACGGCAGCATCACTTATCGAATTACTTCATACTGCAACACTTGTTCATGATGATGTGGTGGACAATTCCAATCTCAGGCGAGGGATTTTTTCCATTAATGCGCTTTGGAAAAATAAAATTGCTGTTCTTGTAGGAGATTATTTACTATCTAAAGGCCTGATTATTTCCTTAGAAAAGAATGCATTTAACCTTTTGCAAATAGTAAGCAATTCGGTAAAAGAAATGAGCGAGGGCGAACTTTTACAAATTGAAAAAGCCCGTAAATTGGATGTTGACGAAGAAGTATATTTTGAGATTATAAGAAAGAAAACAGCTTCACTTATAGCTTCTTGTTGTGCTTGTGGGGCAGAATCAGCAGGCGCTACTAAAGAAATAACAGAGAAAATGTGGTTGTTTGGCGAATACGTTGGTATCGCCTTCCAAATAAAAGACGACCTCTTTGATTTTGAAAATCATAACAATACCGGTAAACCATCTGGGATAGACATTAAAGATCAAAAAATGACCTTACCGTTGATCTATTTACTTAAACAATCCTCCTATATACAAAAAAAGAAATTGATCTTCCAGGTAAAGAACCGGAACAAAAACCCCAAAGTAATCCGTCAAATCTTAGACCAGGTAAGGGAAGCCGGTGGAGTTGATTATGCCAGGGAAAAAATGTATGATTATAAGCAAATGGCTTTAGAAGTTCTTAACGAGATGCCGGATAAGCAAGCAAAAGAATCTTTAAAGGATTTGGTAAATTTTACAATAGAAAGGCAAAAATAATTGTTTTTATTTGATTTAGAGAAGAATAGTGCTTATATTTGAAAAAATAGTTGAAAAAAAGTTGTGTATAATAGATTAAATTTTTTTCTTTGCATTTCGTTTAACTAAAAATTGAATAGTTATGTCTGATATTTCATCAAAAGTTAAAGCAATTATCGTTGACAAATTAGGTGTTGATGAGAAAGAAGTAACACCAGAAGCTAGTTTTACAAACGATCTTGGTGCAGATTCACTAGATACCGTAGAGTTGATTATGGAATTTGAAAAAGAATTCAACATAGCAATTCCGGATGACCAAGCTGAAAAAATTGGTACAGTAGGTGATGCAATTGCATATATAGAGAATAACAATAAGTAAAAAGTTTAATACATGACATTAAAACGAGTAGTTGTTACCGGTCTTGGAGCAATCACTCCATTGGGTAATAATGTAAACGATTATTGGGATGCTCTCATCGATGGGGTTAGCGGATCAGATAAGATTACTCGCTTTGATGCCTCAAAATTCAAAACACAGTTTGCCGCCGAGGTTAAAAATTATGATCCCAAAAACCATTTTGACAGGAAAGAGCTGAGAAAATTCGACCTTTATGCTCAATTTGGGTTGGTTAGCGCAGCCGAAGCCGTTGAAAATTCATATTTGGATCTTAAAACCATTGACTTAGACAGGGCAGGTGTTATTTGGGCATCTGGTATAGGTGGTCTTACTACATTCTGGAACGAAGTTACTGGGTATGCAAAAGGCGATGGTACACCACGCTTCAACCCGTTCTTTATTCCTAAAATGATTGCAGATATCACCGCCGGCCATATTTCCATTAAATATGGTTTCAGAGGTCCCAATTTTGCGACTGTTTCTGCTTGTGCTTCCTCTGCTAATGCTTTGGTAGATGCATTTAACTATATTAGGCTTAATAAAGCCGATATATTTATCGCGGGCGGTTCAGAAGCTGCTGTTAATGAGGCAGGTATAGGCGGCTTCAATGCAATGCATGCTATCTCCACAAGAAACGATGACCCTAAAACAGCATCCAGGCCTTTTGACAAAGACAGGGATGGCTTTGTTCTTGGTGAAGGCGGAGGCGCCCTCGTTCTTGAAGAGCTTGAACACGCTAAAAGAAGAGGCGCAACGATTTATGCAGAAGTTGCCGGTTGCGGCCTATCTGCTGATGCATACCATATGACCGCTCCTCACCCTGAAGGACTTGGCGCTCAAAATTCTATGAAGTACGCTTTAGAAGATGCTAATATGGAACCTAATCAATTAGACCATATTAATACGCACGGTACTTCTACTCCTGTTGGAGACATAGCAGAACCAAAAGCTATCGTAAAATTGTTTAAAGACCATGCTTACAACCTGGAAATCAACTCTACTAAGTCGATGACTGGGCACTTATTGGGTGCAGCTGGTGCTATTGAATCTATAGCTACAGTACTCACTGTTAAAAACGACATTATTCCTCCTACAATCAACCATTTTACCGATGACCCCGAAATTGACAACAAATTGAAGTTTAATTATCATAAAATAAACAAAAAAGTTGTTAATACAGGACTTAGTAACACGTTTGGTTTTGGTGGGCATAATGTTTCTATACTCTTTAAAAAATTTAGTGAATAAATTTTTAAGATTTGCTGTTTTTTAAACGATCAAAAACCAATACAGCATACGATTCTAAATTGGCTAAGTATATAAAAAATATTTTCGGGTTCAAACCCGGAAATATTTTTCTTTACGAATTGGCTTTCCTTCACAAATCTAAAGCAGTTGAAATAAAAAAGGGAATACGAAAAAGCAACGAAAGGCTCGAATATCTTGGTGATGCCATTCTTGGAGCTATTGTTGCCGATTATATTTTCAAAAAATTCCCATACGAAGAAGAAGGTTTCCTTACTGAAATGCGTTCCAAAATCGTTAGCAGGGAAAACCTAAATAAACTTTCCAAGAAATTAGGGTTTATCAATTTTATCAAGCAAGACAAATATGTTTGTTCACATCATAAATCCATTGATGGCGATGCTTTTGAAGCTTTTATTGGTGCAATATATCTTGATAAAGGGTATATATTTACAAAAAACATTGTTGTAAACCGTATTATTAATTGTCATTTAGATATTGAAGAACTGCGTCAAACAGAAGTCAACTATAAAAGTAGAATAATTGAATGGGCACAAAAGGAAAAGAAAAATGCGGAGTTTAAAGTAGTAGATGAAATTGGCAATGGCTATGGTAAATACTACATTGTTGACCTTTACATAGAATCGGATAAAATAGCCACAGGAAAAGACCATTCAATAAAGAAAGCAGAGCAGATAGCCGCTGAAAATGCCTTCCAAAAAATATTTCCAGGATAACAATATTTTTTTTGTAAAATACTACCCAAATAATTAAACTGTTAGAAATGCATCTGAAGTTTTTTATTTTAGAATTAATACTTACATTTGCAAACTGATGGTGGTAAATACCTGTTTCAGGTAACACCTTAAAAGGGAATGCCGTGGCCTACGCTTAGCGCAGGGAATCGGCAACAGTTCCCGCTGCTGTAATTCCGTATCCCACTTTTAAATGGGATATACCCCCGGAATACCTGCCACTGTCCCGAGCAATCGGGGCGGGAAGGCTACCGGAAAAGGATAAGTCAGAAGACCTGCCATCAATTCACACATTCAAAGCTTTCGGGATAAAAGCTGGCGAATAATCAATTCATACCTGGTTTATTCCCCATGAATTCCTGTAAGGTTTTGAAGTTTTAAAATTTAAATTATTAACTTTAAAACTTTCATCCAATGAAAAAATTTTACATGACAATTGCAGCTTGCCTGCTAATGACAATCACATTAAACGCTCAAGAAAACTTAAAACCCTACCGCCTAATAATTGGTAATGGGGGTGAATATGGAAACCCGGGAAACAATGTCACAGTGGCTTCTTACCTCACAGAATCGCAAGATTATAATGTTTTTGATGGCATAAACTCTCAATCCATACAAAGCATCTGTTTAGATAGCAGCTATGCTTACGTCCTTGCCCAAGACTCCATTATCAAATATAGCTTGGAAAACCAAAACAGGGTAGCAGCTACCAAGCTAACGGCTTTAAGAGACATTGAGCAATATGGTGAGAACCTTATCATAACGCGTCAATTCCCCGCCGATGACAGTTGTGTTTATGTTCTTAAAAAAACTGATTTGTCAGTAACAAAAATCGTTCAAACACCAGGAGAAACCGGTGGCATAGCCATAGTCGGTGATTCCGCTTATATTGCAGTACCCGGCCCCTACGGAACAAGCCAAGGAAAACTAGTTGTTATGAATCTTTATGACTTCACAATAAGCAAAGAGATGAATTTTGGTTCCTCCGCCAAAGGACTTAGCGAAGTTTTTTACAAGGAACCTTTTATTTATACTGTGAATACGCACTTTTGGGATATGACGAATTTACAATACTCTGTAAGTGAATATAATATCGAAAACGGTGACACAGCCACTCATGTATTCAATGGTGATTACTATGGATTTACCGGGCATCCGGTAATGAAAGAAAATGAGATACTTATCCCCCGGTCAATGGACATTGCTGCTTTTAATACTGAAACTTCTGAAATTACCAGCTACTTGGACAGAACAATTGCTGCTATGTGCTATGATAGTGTTGATAAAAAACTTTACTTAACAACTTCGGATTTTTCTTCCTATGGTAAAATGTATATTTACAATACCAGCTCACTTAGCGTAGAAGACAGCCTTGACGTTGGTGTTTCTCCCGAGGCGCTTGCTATTCAATATACTGTAGATAATACCTCGATAAATAATACTGGGCCCAAGAAAAAGATAAGCCTGTATCCAAACCCGGCAATCAACACCGTTCATTTTAAGGATAATAAACTAAATGGTGAATATAGCGTTAAAATATTCAATGTTGCCGGTGAAGAGCTGGTTAACAAAAACTTGCAAAAAGGCGGAATATTGGATGTATCGAATCTAACGAATGGAGTATATATTGTACAAATTATTACTGCTAAAGAAACTTATGTAACTAAGTTATTGAAACAATAAAAACTGTTAAAGAAATTCCGCTTGGTTCAAATATTTGGTTTGCCTGGCGGAATTTTCATTTCTATAGTTATTAACTACAAATACATAAAAGATGAAGAAAATAGCTTCAATTACATTTATATTCGCCTTTGTTTTGAATATGTATTCGCAATATCCTCCACCAGCGGGACAGGAAGGTTCTACAGCTATTCATAAGGACAATAGCTGTTTTATAGCTTGGGCATCCGGTTGCCAAGTTGAAAGAGGCCCTATGGATATCTCAAACCCTGGTGAAGGCAATGCAAGTTATGGCCAAGCTTCTAATGCTACAGGTAAGCCAGGAATTAATGGCACGTTGAGTTTAGGCGATGGTGGAAGTGCGATCTTGACTTTTGAAACTCCCTTAGCAAACGGGCAAGGTTGGGATTTTGCCATTTTTGAAAATGCTTTCAATGACTTTTTCCTGGAACTCGCTTTTGTTGAAGTGAGTTCTGATGGCACCCAATTTCACAGGTTTGATGGAGTTTCTCTAACACAAACACAAACTCAAGTAGAAACATTCGGCCAATTAGATGCTACAAAGATCCATAACCTGGCCGGAAAATATAGAGTGGAGTATGGAACACCTTTCGATCTCCAAGAACTTGAAAACACGCAAGGATTGGATGTTAATAATATTACACATATTAAAATAATAGATGCTATAGGATGCATCCAAGATGACTTTGCTACCTACGATTCGCAAGGTAATAAGGTAAATGACCCTTGGCCAACTCCATTTGAAGCAAGTGGTTTTGACCTTGATGCAATTGGAGTGATTCACAACACCAATACCATCCAAATCAAAGCAAATAAGCAGGAAAAGTTCGCTGTTTATCCAATACCTGCAGAAAATTTCATCCATATGAAAATTCCCTGCGAAAGCACAAGTGTTGAATTGATAAATTTACAAGGAATAACCGTTTGGAGCGAGCATATTCAAAATAAAGGGACTCATTCTGTTAATATTAAAGGTTTGAAAAAAGGAATCTACGTAATAAAACTCAATAATGAAATGAATGTTCATAGAAAAAAAATACTCATCAAATAAATGCAAATTGTTTTTTTCATAAAAAAACGTTTACTATTAATAGTTTTAAGTACTATTAGTATCTCTTCTATGTTTTGCCAAGAAACTGATACCATTTTATTCTTGAAACCCTTTTCTATTGTTGCTGAAAAACCCAGTACCGGACTTCAGAAAACAACTATAGAAAAGGCCACGATCAAAGAACATGAAACTGAGACCTTAACAGAGCTTATTTCTATGAATACACCGGTTTTTATTAAGACATATGGGCAAGGCGGCCTTTCAACGGCTTCTTTCCGGGGTACCAATGCCACACATACACAAGTTCTTTGGAATGATTTTAATATCAACTCTCCTATGCTGGGACAATTGGATTTTTCACAAATTCCTGTCAGTTTCCTTGACGAAGCCACCCTTTATCATGGTGGAAGTTCTTTGATAGCAAACAGCGGCTCATTGGGAGGCAGTATATTGCTTAGTAACAAACCCCAATGGAAAAATAATTTTTCTATTGGATTAACCCAAAGTATTGGCAGCTTTGATACTTTTAACTCATTGTTAGATATTCAGAAAGGATCGCGGAAACTTCAGTATAGGGCCCGGCTCATTTATAATACATCGCAAAATGATTTCCCATATAAAGACAATTCACATTCAAAACCATACCCTGTAAAGAGAAGAGAAAATGCAGGTTATAAAAACAAAGGCGTTCTGCAAGAACTCTATTTTAAGACGGGTAATAAAAACATTTTCTCGCTAAATATATGGGCGCAGGATAATTCCAGGAATATACCTTTTCCTTTGTCTGTAGAAGGAAATAAAGGCAGTGAAAGTGAAACTTATCGTTTTTTTAGAACTTTGGCAGGATGGAAACACCTATACGGGAAAAGCAAATTAGAAATTAAATCGGGTTTTCTCTACGATTTTATGCACTACAAAAGAAGTTTGGATACAACCAATACTAAGAATCATAGCTCATCTTTCAGCAATATAGTTAAATTCCGGACATCATTCAATAATATAGAATTCTTTACAGGAATTAATAACGATAATATTTTCGTGAATTCTGCAAACTATGCTGGAGAAAAAAGCCGGACATTGTTGTCCTTTCATTCCGGTGTTAAAAAGACATTTTTTGAAAAACTCACAACATTATTGCTTATAAGACAAGAATATGCTGATAACAAATTATTGCCCATCCTACCTTCAGCCGGTTTTGAGTATAAAATTTTAAACTCACTTCATTGGTACTTAAAAGGTAATGCATCGGTGAACCACCATTTGCCAACATTAAATGAACTATACTGGCAGCCGGGGGGAAATCCTTTATTATCAGAAGAAAAAGGATATTCTTTTGATATTGGAACCTCGATAGATCACCAATTTTCAGGGAAGTTTGCTGTGATGACAGAGCTCACTTATTTTTATTCTGATATCCATGATTGGATTATTTGGTATCCTGGTGATTATAGCATTTATTGGAGTCCTTATAACCTAAAAAACGTTGAATCAAAAGGTATAGAGTTATCAGCAAAAATTGACTGTAATTTACATCCATTAAAAATTACAAACCATTCTAAGTATACATATACTAAAGCTACCAACAGGAAATCCACGAGTTTTGCTGACAATGCGCTTGGCAAGCAATTGATATATGTTCCTGAACATACAGCAAACAATAATTTCAGGGCTTCGCTCAAGGAAAACTTTGCCGGAATATCTGCTCAATATATTGGAGAAAGGTATGTTACACTTGATAATACTTGGTATATGCCAAGTTATTGCATTGCTGATGTATATGCCGGAAGAAAAATCAAGCTGGGAAATGTTGAATTGAATACAAAATTTGCCGTTAATAATGTTTTTGATACCGATTTCCAGGTGGTAGCTAATAGGCCAATGCCAGGAAGAAGTTATCAACTTATACTAAATATTTTGCTGGCTAAGAAAACAAATATTGCTAATAATTAATGTTGATGCACAAAAAAAAGCATAATTAAAATTGATACCAAATCATAAAATCACCAAAAGTTTTAAACGAATGAAACCCTCATGCACTGCACAACAAAAAAGGGCATGAATAAAACATAGCCTGTCCCGCTGCAGAGCGGGAAGGGTTCCATGGTAATTGAAACGAAAATTCTGCGATTTTTGCAAAATATTAAATTGAAAATCAGAGGTTTAACTTAATTTTATTCTAATGAAACAGGCTATATTCATAACGACCATCATTGGCATTGCAGGAATTTTATTCTATGCTTGCAAAAAAAATGATGATTTCGGTTTACAAAGGAAAGGTGGAAACGATACTTATACCAAAACCACAGGTGTGTATATCGTTAATGAAGGTAATTTTAATGCGGCAAACAGCTCCGTTTCTTTTTTTAACCCAGAAAACGAAACCATAGCCAATAATATTTTTTCATCAAAAAATCAAAGGCCATTGGGAGACGTGGCTCAATCAATTACCATATATCAAGACACAGCCTTTATTGTGGTAAATAATAGCGGTAAGATTGAAGTTGTAAACCTTGATGATTTTTCCAGTATTAACACCATAAAGGGATTCACTTCGCCACGGTATATGAAAGTGATCAATAAAAACAAGGCTTATGTTTCTGATCTTTATGATGAAAGAATGGCGATTATAAATCCTTCAACATGCAAAATTACCGGTTATATTGATCTTGGATTCACATCCGAAAAAATTGCTGTAAGAGGAACACAAGCTTTTGTTATCAACTGGACAGGAAACAAGTTGATTGTCATAAATACGAATAATGACGAAGTATTAAAAACCCTTACAATAACACAAGAACCTAATAGCATGGTTTTTGATTTGGATAGCAATCTTTGGGTTCTGAGCAGTGGAGGATATATGAACCAAGAATTCCCTGCAATCACTAAGATTAATACTTTAGAGTGCGCTATTGCGCAAACCTATAAATTCCCAAGCAAAGATTGCTCACCCTCTTCTTTAGCAAAAAGCAAAAGTGGAGATACATTGTTTTATATCAATAAAGATATTTATTCTGTAACCACCTCGTCAATGGATTTACCCGGTAAAAAAATTATTGCCTCTAAAAGCAGGAATTTTTATTATCTCAAAACTGACCCGAATAGTCCTGTTATCTATGCAACAGATGCTGTAGACTATACACAAGCGGGTTATCTTTTTAGGTTCAACTTTGGTGGTGAAAAAATAGATTCTTTAAAAGTTGGCTTAATACCTAGCTATATTGCATTTAATCAAGTTTATTATAGCGCTTTCCAAAATGAAAACTAAAGTAAATAGAAAGGAAAAAATAATTGGGGTCATTAAAAGCCATCATTTCTAAAGGTTTTGGGAAAATGTCTAATACAGCACCCACTTCTAAAGTTCTAAGTTTTTCCATATAGGGCCCATACTCAAAATTAAAACCACCTTTAACGCAGGCGCCGGGTCGAATGCCAATTTCGTTAATCCCTTTTGTAAAAGGCGCTCTTCCATAAATGTTATTCAGGTAGTGTTGATGGGGATCGTATTTTTCTGTGCTGAGGTCATATTCATAAGTTGAGGCATTATCAGTTAGCACATAAAGATAAACAGGTTTTAACAATGCCAAAGATATGCCGCCAGAATAAAAATAACGCACTGCTACCCCACCCCAATTCGGTTTTGCAAAAAGAACATGCTGGGTGCCAATATCACCTCTAAAAAGAAAAACATAATTTAATTTCCCGTAAATATAGCTCTTGGAATTAAAATAGTAAGGATTTCGTATTTTAGTTTCTTTGGGATGCTTCATGGTAGCAAATTCAAAGCCATATATACGTTTCTTGTACCAAGTAATGTTTTCTCCATACCTGTAGCCGCCACCCCAACCATTTGAGTGCAATAACAAACAACCGCTTTCTTCTCTTTTTAGTAATATACCAACCAAATCCGGGGCTATGCTAATGCTGTCTTGCGAAAAAGCAGGAAACGAAAAAATAATAATAAAAAATATACTTAATAATGGTTTCTTTACCATAGGGATGCTATTTTACTAATGCAGCTACCCATAGCCATCATAAAGTGAATATCCCTCTATAGAAGTAATGGACACAAAATAACCGGGATACTACGCTTTTTTCTCAATAGTGGCCTTGTCAGCATTTCCATAAGCAGGGCATGGAGGGCCTTGGGTTTTGCATGATGATACTACCAAACCTATTACAAATGTGATGATCAATATTATAGCAAATCTTTTCATCATTCGAATTTTTTTATTTAAAAATTTTGATACCAATAAGCAAATATATAAATTTTATGACGGAAAAAAAAATCTTAGAAGTTATTTAATGAATTTTTAGCATTGGATTTTATTTTTGAATCGTTTCATCTGTTTATATTTAATTTTTTATTGTCAGATGGAACTTACCATGATAAAATAATCATGCTCGTGTATGTTAAAATCATAATTATTTTATCATGGACGTTTCATTTTTTCATACTTTAGCAAAAAGCGTACCTTGAATACTAAATCGATGAAACAATTTTTAATAAAAAAAACCGGTAAGAGCTGGAACCCTTTTTTTGAAGAAGAATTCCAAAAGGATTACTTCAAATCACTATTGGATTATATTTCTTGTGAAAGAGAACAAAACACTATATTTCCTGGACATAACGAAGTATTTAAAGCTTTTATGCTTACCCCTTTATCAAAAATAAAAGTAGTGATCATAGGACAAGATCCATACCATGGATTAGGCCAGGCAAACGGTTTGGCTTTTGCTGTGCACAAAAATGTTAAAATGCCTCCATCCTTAAAAAATATTTTTAAAGAAATGACCCATGATATAGGATGCTCTTTCCCAACCCACGGAGACCTCAGCCATTGGGCTAAACAAGGAGTTCTTTTACTTAATACCATACTCACCGTAAGGAAAAGTAAACCAGGGTCTCATAAAAACCAGGGATGGGAATTGTTTACCAATAATGCTATTGAATATGTTTCGCTAAAGAAAAGAAAAGTCGTATTTTTTCTTTGGGGAAACCATGCAAAACAAAAAAAGGAATTGATCAATGATAGACACTTGGTTCTTGAAGCTCCTCATCCTTCGCCTTTTTCTGCTTATAATGGTTTTTTTGGATGCAAACATTTTTCTATAGCCAATGAATTTCTTATCAAAAATAAGCTTAAACCTATTCAATGGGAATTATAAAACATACTAAGATTCTCTTTGGTGTTTCAATTTTTGTATTGATCCTCATTAATAAGACATTTGCGCAGGATAAGAACCCCTTGATCATACATTTTAGCGCTCATGAAATAGCCTTAAAAAAAATCAAATACAAAAAGAAAGTTTTGGACACAATACAAGCAACCAAAGTTGCAAACAATGTAATTCAAAAAATACATGCCAAAGGATTTTTGTCAGCAACCATTGATTCATTATCTCATAAGCCTAATGAATTCCACGTTTATATAACACCCGGAATACAATATAAGTGGATAAGTTTATCCAATGGCAATATAGATAGCGCTATTTGCAAGGAATTGAATATCGTTTTTAGTGATTATACCGGCAAACCATTTTATTACAATAATTACCAAGAAGTAGCAGGTAATATTATTAATTATATGGAAAACAATGGGTATCCTTTTTCTACGGTAAAGCTTAAAAACATCAACATCATTGACACTGCTATTGAAGCCGAATTATGGATGAAAAAAAATACCTTTTGCAAAATAGATAGTATGTTGGTAGAGGGCGATGCGATCATTTCAAAAATCTATCTCCAAAATTATTTGGGAATAAAACCAGGTAGTATTTATAACGAAGCCAAAACACGAAAAATTGACCAAAGGTTGCTGGAAATTCCATTTATACGCATCAAAAATCCCACTGACATATATTTTCATGATAATAATGCCACAATAAAAATATATGCCGATAAAAAAAATGCCAGCCGCTTTGACGGGATCATTGGATTCTTACCGGATATTGAAAAAAAAGGGAAAATACTCTTTACCGGGGATGTTAGCCTTCAACTTATTAACAATTTGAATAGTGGAGAAGAGATCAATTTTAGGTGGAGAAAACTACAAGCACAAACCCAAAATCTTGATGCGCAAGTATATTATCCTTATGTTTTTGATTCCTTTATAGGGCTGGACTTAGAATTGCATATGTATAAAAAAGATACTACATACCTTAACCTAAAACGGGGAATAGGATTTAGGTATCTTTTCACGGGCAAGAGCTATCTTAAGATTTATTATGCTTTGCATACTACTGACTTACTTAGTGTTGAAAGATTTAAAAAGAATAATACTTTGCCTCCTTTTCTTGATATGAAGACTGATTATTACGGCATTGCTGCTAAAATAAAAAAACTGGACTATATATACAACCCGAGAAAAGGTTTTTCAATAAATACAGATATTTCAGCCGGTTTAAGAAAGATCAAGATTAATAACAACCTTGATGAAATGATGTACCAAGATATAAACCTAAAAACCACAAACTACAGTTGGAGCAGCCAACTTGAATATTTTATTCCTCTTTGGAAGCATAACACCCTACTTTTGGCAAATAAAACCGGTTACTTAAATGGGGAGGAGCTTTTTGAAAATGAACTTTTCCGTATTGGTGGATTAAAAGGCCTCAGGGGATTTGATGAAGAGTCTATTATTGCTTCCATGTATTCCATTTTTACTATAGAAATACGTTACTTGTTCGAAAAGAATGCGTTTTTCAGTATTTTTTCCGATGGAGCTTATTACGAAAAGGATACAAAAGGCACTTTTATTCATGATAGGCCCCTTGGGATGGGTGCAGGAATTAATTTTGAAACACGAGCCGGGATATTTTCCCTGAACTATGCTGTTGGTAAACAATTTAGCAATCCAATAGACGTAAAAACAGCAAAGATTCATTTTGGGTTTGCCGGAATGTTTTAAATGCTAATTTTGTAATAAAAGATTTTTATTTGCTTACAAGATGCTTTTATAGAAAAATGTCCTTTTTTTTAAAGTCTTTTTAATACAAAATTAATTTAATCCCATCAAAAAAAATTATAGATTTGTTCTTTAATGCATTCTATAGAAAATAAAAAAATCATGTTAATAATTTAAAACTTCATCTTATGAAAAGTATTTACGTGTTCTTAACAAGCTTATTGGCAATAACCTTATTTTTTGCCGGAAACATTATGGGGCAAGCCCCTGATTTATTTATATCCGAGTATATTGAAGGAAGTAGCAACAACAAGGCGCTCGAGATATATAACGGAACAGGCGCTTCCGTTTCGTTGGACGACTACTTCCTAATTAAAGTTGCCAATCCAAGCGGTACAGAAACTTGGGCTGATGGCACGGTTTATTCCTTCACGAGCGGAGCATCAATTGCTGACGCTGATGTGTATGTAGTTTACAATAGCAGTGCAGGAACAGGGATATCGTCAGTAGGAGACGAAACAAGCGGTGCCTGTACATTTAACGGGAATGACCCTGTCGCTTTGATTAAAGATATGAATGCTAACGGCGTTTATGATGATGGCACTGACCAAGTTTTAGATGCCATTGGAGATTTTACCGGCACCTATTGGGGAAGTGACCTTACATGGGTGAGAATGGATTCATACGATGGCAATTCAACTTTTACTCTTGCTGAATGGAATGAATATGCACAAGATGAATTTAGTTACTTAGGCTCGCATACCTATAGCGGAGGAGGTGGAACAGACCCCACCATTTCCGTTAGCCCTTCTTCATTATCAGGTTTTACTTATGTAGTTGGAAATGGCCCCTCATCAAGCCAATCATTTGATGTAAGCGGTTCTAATCTTACAGGTGATATCACGGTTACACCACCCACCAACTACGAGATATCAACTGATGATGCAACATTTCAAAGCACTGCCATTTCTTTAACCCAAAGTGGAGGTTCTGTCGCTTCAACAACTTTATATGCAAGGTTGAAAGCAGGGCTTGCAGAAGGAGACTATAATAGCGAAACCATAACCCTTACCTCCAGCGGAGCCACGGATAAAACCGTTACCTGCAGCGGCAGTGTTACATCCAATGCTACAACCATTTTTTCGGAGGATTTTGAAACTACCTCTGGCGATGGTATTACCCTCATAGAAAACGAACTTTCCGGTTGGACAAACTATAACGAAACCGGCTCAATTGGATGGTATAGCAAAGAATATGGCGGAACCAAGTATATGCAAATGGCATCATACGGCACCGGCGAAGCTAATACCGCATGGGTTGTTACACCTGCTATTGATTTAACCGGTTATACCAATACAGAATTTTCTTTTGATGTAAAAATTGGTTATTGGACCCATGATGGTCTTACCGTTCATATTTCTACCGATTTTGATGGTTCTGATGTTGCAAGCGCCACCTGGGATGATGTAACTTCCAACTTTACAATACCACAAACCCCTACCGGCGGTTATGGCAATTTTGTAGATGCAGGAACAATGGATTTATCAGCTTATTCAGGAGCAATTTATATTGCTTACAAATATACCGGTGATGATAATGCCAGCCAAACAACCACGTACCAAGTGGATAATATTAGTGTTACAGGTACAACAGGAGGCTCTACACCTTCAATTAGTGTTTCTCCAACAAGTTTATCCGGGTTTTCTTATGTAGAAGGTAGTGGCCCCTCCACAAGCCAATCATTCACTGTTAGTGGCTCAAACCTGTCAGATGATATCACTGTTTCGCCCCCTACGAACTACGAAATATCTTCTGATGACGCAAACTATCAAAGCACAGCTATTACACTGACACAAAGCGGTGGGTCTGTGGCATCAACAACTTTATACGCAAGGTTGAAAGCAGGACTTGCAGAAGGAGATTATAATAACGAGGATATTAACCTTACCTCTAGTGGAGCTGCAAGTAAAACTATTACTTGCAGCGGTAGTGTTACTTCAAGTGCTACCATGCTTTTTTCTGAAGACTTTGAAACCACCTCTGGTGATGGAACTACGCTTATAGAAAATGAGCTTACCGGCTGGACAAATTATAACGAGGCCGGTACAGTAGGATGGTATAGCGAAGAATATGGTGGTACAAAATATATGCAGATGTCAGCATACGGAACTGGAGAAGCTGATACCGCATGGATTGTTACACCTGCTATTGATTTAACCGGTTATACCAATACAGAATTTACTTTTGACGTAAACATCGGTTATTGGACTCATGATGGACTTACCGTTTACATATCCACCGATTTTGATGGATCCAACGTAACAAGCGCCACTTGGGATAATGTAACAGCCAATTTTACCATACCACAAACCCCTACCGGCGGATATGGAGATTTTGTTAATGCAGGAACAATGGATTTATCAGCTTATCCAGGAACAATTTATATTGCTTACAAATATACTGGTGATGATAATGCCGGGCAAACCACCACCTACCAAGTAGATAACATTGAAGTTTCTGGTGAAGCAGGCGGAACCACACCAATTATAACATTGAGTACATCTTCTCTTGATTTTGAAAACGTATATTCGGGTTATACTTCAAGGGTTCAACGCTATACTGTTGAAGGCGCTGACCTGGCTGATGATATTTCTATCACAGCACCAACAGGTTACGAGTTAGCAACTTCTTGCTCGGGCACTTATTCTAATACTTTAACATTAAACCAATCTGGTGGAACTGTTGCATCAACAACAATTTATGCAAGATTTGCTCCCGGTTCATATGCTACTTTTACCGGCAACATAGCACATTCAAGCGGTTCAACTACAGAGAATATTTCCGTAGACGAAACGAATACAGCTAGCAATATTCCCGGAAGTTACTATAGTAGTGCAACATCCACAGGGCAAGAATTAAAAGCGCAATTGAACCAAATAGTGAAAGACCATGTTGAAAGGACTTATGCCGAACTATGGACAGATTTCCAATCAACGGATGTAAAACCCAATGGCAACGTATGGGATATATATTCCGATAAAGGGGGTTGTTACGATCCTCCTTACGAGTACATTTTTATAACCGACCAATGCGGAACCTATAACAATGAAGGTGATTGTTACAACAGGGAACATTCATTCCCGCAAGGTTGGTTTGGAACAGATGATGATACAGTTTATACTGATCTATTCCACCTCTACCCTACTGATGGAACTGTTAACGGTGAAAGAGGAAGCTTTGAATATGGTGAAGTTTCATCTCCAACTTTCACTTCTTTAAATGGCAGCAAAGTTGGTCCGAATGCTTATACTGGTTCCAGCGGGGCTACAGCTTTTGAACCCATTGATGAAGTCAAAGGAGATATTGCAAGGACTTATTTTTATCTTGCTACAAGGTATGCTAATAGGATTACATCCTGGACCACCTCCCCAATGATAGACGGTGATATTAGTGATGAAGATGGCTCTGTTTTTGAAGAATGGGCGCTGAATATGCTTATTAACTGGCACAACCTTGACCCGGTAAGCCAGAAAGAAATGACTAGGAACGATTCTATTTACAATATTCAAAACAACAGGAATCCTTTTGTTGATCACCCTGAATTTGTTGATAGCGTTTGGAATACAACGTATGTTTCGCCACCTGCTATCACAAATGTAACAATAGACCCGGCATCTCCTACTACTGCCGATGATGTTAGCGTTTATGCAGATATTACGGATAACCTTGGTATTGATTCGGCCAAAGTGTATTGGAGCACTGTTAGTAGCACTCTTGACAATGAAATTACAATGTCTGTAGATATTGATGACACCTATTTGTCTGATAACCAAATTCCTGCTCAATCGCAAGGTGCAATAGTTTATTACCAAGTAAAAGCATGGGATAATGAAGCAAATCTTACGGAAACCCAAGTATTTGATTATACTGTTTCTGCTGTTGCTTCAGGCGACCTGTTTATTTCAGAAGTGGCTGACCCGGCCGATGAATATACCGGAAGATTTGTAGAGATATACAATCCTTCAAGCTCTGATATTAGCCTAACAGGATGGCAAATAAGAAGGTATGCAAATGGAAATACTACAAGCTCTGATGTTGACTTATCGGGCACACTCGCAGCCGGCCAAGCTTATGTTATTGCCTATGATTCTGTTGCCTTTAATACATTCTATGGATTTTACCCAAATACCAGCAGTGGTTCTATAACAGGTAACGGCGATGATGTATACGAACTTTTCAATGGCTCCAGTGTTATTGATATTTATGGCGAAGTTGGAGTTGATGGAACAGGTGAACTTTGGGAATATGAAGATGCCATTGCATACAGGAACAGTGATATTGCCTCCGGGAATACAGTATGGACAGAAACCGAATGGACCATTGTTAGCCCTGGCAATACTACAGATGCAACCCCAGGAACCCATAACACATCTGTTACCGTTCCTGAAATAACCATTTCTTCACCCAACCAAGTGGGAGATGGTAATATAGCAGAAGGAACTTCCAATAATATCCTTTCTCAATTTGAAATAGCTGCTGCAGTTGAGAGCGCTTACCTTGAACAAATTGCATTCACAACAGCCGGTACATATGTTGAGACAGATATTACCAACTTAAAACTTTGGGCTAATCCTACTTCAACCATAACCGGCGCTGATGAGATAGCATCTATTACAACAGCTCAAGGGCCGGGAAGTCATACATTCAACAATCTTAACCAATCAATTGGTATTGACTCTACTATACACTTCTTCATTACTGCCGATGTACCTTTTGGTTCAACTGTATCAAGTACAATAAATGTTGATGCTATACCTGGAAGTGATTTTACTTTCACTATCGGAACCATCACAGGATCAGTTACTGCCGGTGGTATCCAAACGATTGTGGAAGGTAATGATAACACTTCAGTTGCTGTGGCACCACCTAACCAGACGCCCCCGGCAAATATTTCTTCAATAGCCAATACACAAGCCGAAGCAGTTGAAGTATTCAGGTTTGTAATTGAAGATGCAGCAAGTGGCGATGGATTACCTACTATCGTTACTCAAATGAAATTTATTACAGGCCCACAAAATACCATTAGCATCAACGAAGGCCTTGCAGGTGGATATTTTGAATTTGCTGATGGTACTTCTATTGCTATGGATGGTGAACCCGTATCAACAGCCACAGAAACCATTTTCAATATTCAAAGTGGTAGTCTTACAATTGCTGATGGTGCTTCAGAAGAAATTGTAGGACATGTTTGGTTGGAAGACAGCATAACAGATGGAGAAATTGTACAATTTATGATAGACGCCGATAATCACGGTTTCATTGCCGATCCATCAGGTTCAGCTTTTGCCGATGTTTTTACCGCTGATATTGTTGGTAATGAATTTACTATTGATGTTGTTGCAACACAATTAGCTTTTAAACAACAACCGACTGATGTTACTATTGGAACTACTATGACTCCTCCTGTTGAGATTGCAGCTACCGATATGAACGGTAATGTTGATACTTCTTTTGTTGAAAACATCCAGGTTACAGTTGACGGCACTATATTAACCGGTTCACCGGTAGTAAACACACCTGTTTCTGGTATAGCAACTTTTGATAACCTTGTTTTTGAGCAAGGTTCTCCAAGTTCAACGCTTATTGCCGAAAGAGAAGCTACCACGGATTGGGATATTTACAGTGAACCATTTGCCGTTATTTCAGGGCCATCGATAGTAAGCCTGCCAATAGAGAAGAATTTTGAAGACAGTGTACTTACTTCAGGAGGTTGGTTTGCTAAAAATGTAACAGGGACCCAAGAATGGCATGTTGACATGTACGATGGAAACAAATTTGCCAAGATGAGCGGATATGAAGGAGGTAGCAATGAAAATGAAGACTGGCTGATATCGCCTCCATTTAATGCTGACAATTATTCCAGCATTGAGTTTGACTTCTTCACTGCCAAAAATTATACAGGCAATGATATAGAAGTTCTTGTCTCTGATAATTACGATGGACTGAGTGATCCAAACACTGCAACTTGGAATACGCTTTCAGCTACATTATCAAGCGGAAGTTTCAATTGGGCATATTCAGGGTTGATCGACCTATCATCAACTACAGGCAGCTATGTATTTGTAGCATTTAAGTATACTTCTACAAATACAGAATCGGCCACTTGGCAAGTAGACAGTATTTCTGTTCGTGAACCAAGCACTGACCCAGTTATTAGCAACATTGCAAATACTCCTGCTAATCCTACTTCTTCTGAAACGGTTTCTGTTTCTGCTGATATTACAGATATTGATGGTACGATTTCAAATGCAGAATTGTATTGGGGGCTTACTTCTGGAAGTTTAACAAATACAATCGCGATGTCTTATAGCGGTTCAGGTGACTCCTATATAACCGATAGCGATATTCCAACTCAAGTTGACGGCACTACGGTTTATTACGAAATTCTCGCTGAAGATAATGATGGCAACACGACCATTTCTGATGAACAAAACTATCTTGTTTACGATGGCCCATCAGTTGTTAGCTTGCCAATTGAAAAGAATTTCGAGGATAATAGCCTAACCTCGGGCGGTTGGTTTGCTAAAAATGTAACAGGGACCCAAGAATGGTATGTTGACATGTACGATGGAAACAAATTTGCCAAGATGAGCGGGTATGATGGAGGTAGCAACGAAAATGAAGACTGGCTGATATCGCCTCCATTTAATGCTGACAATTACTCCAACATTGAGTTTGACTTCTTCACTGCCAAAAATTACGCAGGCAATGACTTAGAAGTTCTTATTTCCGATAATTATGACGGTATCAGTGACCCAAATACCGCTACTTGGAACACGCTTTCAGCTACCCTATCCAGTGGAAGTTTCGATTGGACATATTCAGGGTTGATCGATCTTTCTTCTACTACAGGAACCTTCGTGTTTGTTGCCTATAAATACACATCAACAAACAGCGAGTCGGCTACATGGGAAGTTGATAGTATTTCTATTCGTGAACCTAGCGGCAATCCAGTTATTTCTAACGTTACAAATACTCCTGAATCGCCAACATCATCACAAACTGTTTCTGTTTCTGCTGATATAACAGATATTGACGGAACAATAGCCAATGCAGAACTTCATTGGGGATTAACACCAGGAAGCCTCACCAATATGATTAACATGTCGTATAGTGGCACCGGAGATGCTTATGTAACTGACAGTGATATTCCTGCACAAGACAATGGAACTATCGTATATTATGAAGTATTTGCCGAAGACAATGATGGAAACACTACAACAACCGATGAGTTCAGTTATGAAGTTTACGATGGGCCAACTGTTGTTGAACTGCCTATTGAGAAAACTTTCGAAGACGGCAGCCTCACTTCGGGTGGATGGTTCACTAAAAACGTTATTGGAGCCCAAGAATGGTATGTTGATACTTACGATGGCAATAAATTTGCCAAGATGAGTGGGTATGAAGGCAGCAGCAATGAAAATGAAGACTGGCTCATATCTCCACCTTTCAATGCAGATAATTATGGAACCATTACGTTTGATTTCTTTACTGCCATGAATTATACAGGTAATGATCTTGAAATAATGACATCTAATGATTATGACGGCTTAAGCGACCCAAACACTGCTACATGGAACACTCTATCAGCAAATCTTTCACCGGGAAGTTGGGAATGGACTTATTCCGGGCTGATAGATATTTCATCTGTTACCGGTGACTTTGTTTTTGTTGCTTACAAATACACATCAACAAGCAGTGAGTCAGCTACATGGGAAGTTGATAGCATCTATATTACGGGCTACTCAGAAGGAGCCCCTGTTATATCCAATGTTGCTATTGACCCAGAAGAACCTACACCAGATGATGATGTGAATGTTAGCGCCAATATTATTGATGATGGTACCATTCAAAGCGCTGAATTGCTTTGGGGGCTTCAAGAAACAAACGTAGAAAATGTAATCAACATGAGCCTGGAATCTGGCAGTACTTATATTACAGATAATGCTATCCCTGCACAATCAGCCGGCACTACAGTATATTACTATATTAGGGCTACGGATGATGAAACGCTGAGCGATTCTACAGATGTTACCAGCTATACCGTACTTGAAGGTATTGGAGAAGTTGGAAATACAGTTATAAATATCTATCCTAATCCTACTTCAGGGCAATTTACTGTTAAACTTGGTGAAAAAGCCGATTATAGGATGAACATTTATTCCTCTTTAGGCCAATTGATATATGCTGATGAAATCAATAAAAAGCAAATAAAACTTGACCTTAACGACAGGAATACGGGTATTTATTATATCCAACTCATCAACCTTAAAACAGGTGATGTTATGAATCAAAAAATCGTGATTCAATAATTTGTGATACTATAAAAAAGGCTGCTTTTCATTAGCAGCCTTTTTTTCTTTTTCTATCGTCTACTGTCACACTTCACGCCGTATTATTCTTTTCAGCATATTCCTTACATTTTTTCCAGTCATCACTATAAAATTCACGGATTTTTTCTAACGATTCCTTTGGGATCAAATCTTTCTCAGGCACCCAAGACTTTGGTACAATATAAGCTATGTATAAAACAAAATAGCGAAAGATCATCCTGTAATAACGTTGAAGCTTCCTTAAGAAAAAAACCTTTGAAAATTTAAAAGACTGCCTGAATAAATAAGGGCTGAGCATCTTCATAAATTTCAATTGTTTTAGGTTATAAGAAGTATGCTTAGCTTTAAGATTAATATCTTTTTTATTGTATGTTGCACCAAGATATTTTGCTATTCTATCAATTGTTTCATAAGGCTGGTTTTTCAAGTCTTCATGAAAAAGTACTAAAGGTTTTGAATTGAAAGTTTTCTCTAAGAATTGCAGTTTATCAAAAAAATACAGGTCTTTTTGTTTCCAGATGCCATTATCATTATAAATGTCAAAAAAATCATCAAAATCGTAGGCCCGTCCATTTTTTACCCTGCGCCTGTATTGCGAGGCCATCCAACCATCGTGGCGCCTAAGAAAAATTATGATTTTCGCATCGGGAAAATTATTGGCAATTTTTTGTGTAGCTTCTTCCATCTGCCTGTCAAATTCATTGGAAACAAAATATTTGCTATAACTTGTATTGGCAATAATTTTTGGATAATGCCTGTAGCGGGTTCTTTGAATATAAAAGATATTCTTAAACTTAGGGAACACATGGTATTGTAAGAATTTTGAAGCTACCTTCCCCATTCCTACATGAAAATAAACCTCTTTAGACGTATTCATCTATTTGTTTTAAATTAAGTACTTTTTAGGTCCTTGATCTTTTTATCACATTTTACAAAAATAAATTCTTTTGGCAACTCTCATAAAAATTCGTACCATTTCTTGCATGTTGAATCATCTAGTGACGCGTCACATTTATAATTGAGAATCTATACAGCCCTGGATTTGAGAAAATAATTGACCGTTTCCGTGATTGTTTTCAAGCGGATAATATAAGTTGTGATAATATCACTATAATATTTGACAAGGGGAATAATTCACTGGGGAATATTGAAAAACTCCATCATAACAGCCTACACTACATCGGATCTTTGAAATTAAACCAGGTTAAAGAGTTAGCAGGTATTTCCAACCAAAACAATCGTTTGAAAGCTTGCCGGGATTTGTCATTGTCCGGCTGGAAAGCATTTCGTACTGATATTGATGTATATCAACGGGAAGCAACAGTTATTTTAATATTCAATCCCAACTTATACGACAAGCAGTTAAAGACAATGCTTAATGACATAAATAATTGTATTGAAGAGCTATCCCAATTGCAGCAAAAGCTGCAGGACAGGGTAAATGGTATTGTAACAAAGGGTAGGAAACCGACTATGACAAGTGTTGAAACCCAAGTGAAAACCATTTTAAAACGTCAATACATGAAGGAGGTGATAAGTGTCGACTATAGTACTAAAAATCAGGTTCCTGTCATTAACTATAGCATTAATGAAGGCAAATTAAAAGAAATAAAAGATAAGCAATTGGGTAAAAAAGTCATATTTACCGACAATCATAACTGGGAGACAGAAGAAATAATATTATCGTATAATAACCAGGCCGTTGTTGAAGGCTTATTCAAAAAAACAAAAAACAGGAATTATGGAAGCTGGTGGCCGTTACATCATTATACCGATCAAAAAGTAAAAGTGCATGGTTTATACTGTACCATTTCCTTACTTTTACGTTCTTTAATAGAAAGAGAATTACGTATGAATAATATTAAAATATCAATGGAAAGACTGCACGATGAGCTTACAGGCATTAAGCAAGTTGTCTCTGTTTTTCACAAACAGGGGAAACGAAAGGGTAAACAAAAAGCAAATAGTTTGTCAAAAATGAACGAATTACAATCAAAGCTATTTAAAATGTTTCAGATGAAGCAATATATCGAAAGTTAGGGGAAAGACATATACATCTATAACAATTTGTATACCTGGGTGTTAGCATAAGATAAAAATATAATTCGTAAACTCACGTTAGGGATATAAAAAACCCATAGAGCAAAGCCTGCTACGGCTTTTATATCCTGTGTTGAACTAAACCAAAGGTAACGGGCTGTAGGGTTACAACGCACCTTGTAATTTTAAAAATTGCGCATTTTTATGTTTGGGGAGATAGGCAAGAAATATTTTGCAAAAGAGGTTGATAAAAGAAAAAAATAAGTTCAAAAAACCAAACTTTCTGAGATCGCAATTAGGAACCAATATTATATTTCAATAAGATTGTTCCGTATGGCAAAAATTACCAGGTTGATACTGTTCTTTGAATTGGTTTTTTCCAATAAGTTAGCCCTGTGAGACTCTACCGTACGTTGACTAATAAATAGTTTTTCAGCAATCTCTTGGTTTGACGAACCACTGGCAATATGTTTCAATATCTCTTTTTCTCGTTTTGTTAAGTTAACTTCAACTTGCTTACCCCTATTAGATGGCGTAATTTTTTGCACGAGGATATTCATCAAATCTTCTGAAAAATAATTTTTGCCTTCATATACCCTTTTAATGGCCTTTTCCAGGTCTTCTAATCCCACTTTTTTTGACAAAAATCCTTTAGCGCCTGCCCTTAACATACTATCGAGGTATTTTTCCTCGTCGTGCATAGACAAAGCTACAATCTTGACTTTAGGATATTTTTCCAGGATTTTTGCAGTGGCATCAATACCATTCATTTTTGGCATTTTAATATCCATTAAGATAATATCCGGTATTTTGCCCTTTTCCAAGACATCAAAAACATCTTCTCCGTCAGAAGCTTCTTGGATATTTCCAATATATTCAATTTCATTTAATAATAGAATCAATCCTGTTCTAAAAATCTGGTGATCATCTACAACCATGATATTAATTTTTTCCATAACCATAATTTCTATTCTTTTAATAGAGAACAAATAAATTTAAGTTAATCCTATATTATGTCATTCAACAGGGTAATGGATATTCACTTCCATTCCTCTTCCCGGTTTTGTTTTAAGGTCAATATGCCCTTTCATAGAGCGTACCCTGTTATAAATATTTCTTATTCCTAAACCTGCATGATTTTTGCTTAATACATCGTCCATTTTGCATCCTTTTCCGTCATCCTTGAATTGAATCAATAATTTGTTTTCTTTCAAATTTATGTTCAGTTCAATTTGTTTTGCCTCGGCGTGTTTAAGTGTATTATTGATCAATTCTTTAATAATGCGATACACATTCATTTCCAAGCTATTATCTAAGCGTTTCCCGTTTAAATTGATTAAATAATAAATCTTTATTAACCCGCTATTGTCCAAATTATTACAAAAATTGCTTACTGCTTGTTCCAATCCATAATCGTTCAGGATGTTTGGAGTTAAGTCATTGGCAATGGTTTTTGCATTGGCAATAGCCTCGTCCGATAATTCTTCAATAAATTTAACAACTTTTATGATTTCATCCTTACTTTTTCCTGATTTACTTTTTGACTTAAGCAAATTGAGATACAGTTTAATGCTCGAAAGCAAGGGGCCCAAACCATCATGCAAGTCCTCTGAAAACCGTTTTTTTTCTTTTTCTTCTGTTTGGATAATGGTTTGCATAATTTGTACTTCCATTTCTTTTCTTTCCGTAATATCAGACGCGATAACTACCGACCTGTACACGCTTCCTTGCTGGTCGCTAATGGGGAAAGCTCTTAGCCATAAGTATTTTTTCTCTCCTGATGGCAACTTGATCCTTAATTCCCTATTAAAAGGGAAATGATAAATATTATCGTCATCAATAAACTCGTCTAGCACGGTTTTATCATCAGGATGAATAATAGTTGTTATAAGATTTGTGTCATTATATACATTTTTCCTTTGCATGCCGGTAAGCTTTTCAAAAGCCGGGTTCATGTATATGATATTAGCATGTTGCAATAGAATTACTACATCGTCTATGTTTTCTGATAGTTGCCTAAAACGTTCTTCACTGCTTCGTAAATTATCTCCAATAATTTTTCGTTCATAACTGTTTGAAATGATATGCGAAACGGTTTTAAGAATTTCTTTTAAAATATCATCCCATTTACGGTAATATTCAAATTCATCGAACACAATAAACCCGAAAACCTTGTTGAAAACGTTCAGTGGAAACATTAAAACCGATTTTACGTGCTTATCAAGTTGATTTTTTACTACCTGCGGAAGTTCTTTAACTTTTTCAGCATCAATAGAACCTTCATCTTTAAACAATTTTATCAAAGCGTTGGTATTGGTAAATTCTATTTTGCTATGAGCATGGCTTTTACCAGGGGAATTTTTGCACCAACTAACAATAGGTTTGGCTGTATTGTATGAAAGGTCAATTTCAAAAAGTTTGATATGGCTGATTTTTGTGAAATTGCCGATATAAGAGAACACTTCGCGTATGCTTTTGCCAAAATCATCAATCTTATTAAGTTCAAAAGCTATATCAGATAATAACTTTTGATTTTCCAGGTTTTGCTTGATCTTAATCTCGTTCTCTTTCATTTCCGTAATATCCCTAAACATGACCATCAATTGCTTTTTCTGTTGCATAGTAACCGGCACAAAATAAGCATCTAACCATACTTTTTTGCCATATACGGTAACGCTGTTAAAGATTTTCCTGCCAGGGTTCCATGTGTCAATACTTTCTATAGCAAGGCTGAGGATATCAGATTTTTTCCATATTTCTGATCTCCTGAAATTTTCATTTAAAAGTTCTTCTTTACTGGGTGCACCAAGTATTCCTGATGCAGAATTATTGGCCATAATACATTGCCCGTCAATTTCAAATACCATGATACCAACGGGCGATTTTTCTATAAGAATATTAACAAAATTCAATGCATGGCGCAAATCCTTTTCTATTTGTATTTTTTCAGTGATATCGATCATAACACCAACCAAGCCGCCAATATCCCCGTTGATCTTTCTAAAAGCTGCTTTGCTAAAAATAATATCATGGGGTGTGCCATCAGCATGTTGAACTTTGTATTCATACGTTTGGTTCTCGTAAGGATTTTCCAGAAGCTCCCTGTCTTTTACTTGGTAAACATCGGCATACGCGCTAGGGGTGATTTCGTGAATGGTTTTCCCAATAATATCATGCTCTTTTAAGCCGATAAAATACTGAAAAGCTTTGTTACAACCCAAGTATTTCCCCTTTGTATCCTTGTAAAAGATAGGATGAGGTATGGCATTAATAAGGGTTTTGGTAAATTGATACTGCTCAAAAAGTTTCTTTTCGGCTTTTTTCCTATCAGTAATATCGCGGTATATACCAAAAATTCCTACTTGTTCTCCTTGCACAATGATGGGGGCGCCAAGGATAGAAACATCCAGCCAATTACCATCACTTGTTTTTCTTTTTGTTTCTCGCAGGATGGTATGCCCAACTTCCACTTTTGCCGATATATTGTTGGCCTCTGCGAGCAAATCATGCGAGGCAAGGAGTGTATTGATGTTTTTGCCCAGTACATCCTCGTTGTAACCGAAAATATCTTTAAAAGCATTGTTAATTCTTTGTATAGTGTGGGAATTATCTGTCACCACAATAGCCTCAGGAGCATTATTAAACAATTGTTCAAAATAAGCTTTTTCTTGCAATAAACCCTTTTCTGCCTTGATCTTGTTAGTGATATCTGAGATCAAGGTGGCAGTTTTTCCTTTCTGTGGTTTATAAATAGAAACTTGTAGATACTTTTCAAAGTACCCGCAATATTCGCTAAAAGAAACAGACTTACCCGTTTTAACCACTTTTTTGTAATGCTCTAACCAAAGCGGTTTTTTTGTTTTCATCGCTTTAGTAATGGTTTGCCCTTTAGCATCTATAAGCCCGGTAATGCTTTCATAAGTTCTGTTGGTTTGAGCGATGGTATAATTAACGGGTTCATTATTCTCATCAAAAATAATCTCTTGTATGGCAAAACCATTATTAATATGGGTAAAAAGCAACCTATAAAGTTCTTCACTTTCTTTGATCTTTTTTTCTACTTCTCTTCTTTGGGTAATATCATGCACAATGCAAAGCCGCTTGGTTTCTCCAGTAACAGGCACTTCACCACTATAAATTTCCACTTCTCTTACCAATCCATTGGCCAATTGATGCATGCTAAAATAATGGTTTTGTCTAAATGATAAAAGAATATCCCTTTCATCTACCAAGGTTCTTTTGGCCGAATATACAATGTCTAATAGGTTTTTTTTTAATAATTCTTCATAAGAATATCCATAGAAATTACACGTTGCTGGGTTGGCATCAATCAAAACTCCATTTTCAGGGTTGATAAGGAGCATCACCGAGTTATTGTTTTGGAAAATGCTTTTATACCTTTTTTCGCTTTCTTCCAGCTCCTTGGTGCGTTTTTCAACAATTTCTTCCAAATGTATGTTTTTTTCCCTTAGTTCGTCTTCAGCCTTCTTGATGCGCAACATCACTTTAACCTGTGCAACCAATTCTCCAATGATAAATGGTTTGGAGATAAATCCATCTGCACCCATTTCCAGGCCGCGAATTTTACTTTCAGAGTTGTCGTGAACTGCTGTGATAAATAAAACCGGGATATGCTTTGTTTCTTTTGTAGCTTTAAGGATTTTGCAAGCTTCAAAACCATTCATGTCAGGAATTTGGATGTCCAATAATATGGTATCGGGCTTCTTTATTTTAGCTGTTTTGATTCCCTCTGTAGAAGTTGTTTCTGCGAGAAATTCTATCCCTGGAAAATTCACTGTTAGGATCTTTTCGAGCAAAACAATATTGGTTTTATTATCATCTATTAATAAAATACTTGTCATGTCAAGAATCATTGATCTTAAAAAATATTTACAAAGGTATATGTATTTTATGTTTGAATCAATAGGTCTTTTTACCTAAAGTAGCCAAAAAAAATGTAATAAAACTAAAACAATTATGGGTTAAGAATAATGAGCAAGTTTATACTTTAAAAAAATGTGAGCGTAACTTTTTTGAAATCTTTTTATGTTTTAAAAAAACCATTAAATTTGTAAATATTAAAAATCCATCATAAATGAATAATTTACGTACCGCTATATTTTTTTTGTTCCTTGTTCAATTTACATTACCAATAATTGGGCAAAACCGCATTAATGAATACGGAAGTTTTTTTGTGAAGAACTATCTGCCCGGAGAATATAATGCCACCGAACAAAATTGGTGTGCGATTAAGGATGGCCGGGGCGTAATGTATTTTGGCAACCAAGATAATGGCATACTGGAATATGACGGTGAATCCTGGAGAAACATCCCAATACCCAATAATTCCAGGGTACTTTCCTTGGCTATGGATACCTCGGGAATTATTTACGCTGGTGCTGTTGGAGAAATGGGATACCTTGTTCCTGATAAAAACGGAAACCTTTGTTACAAATCGTTTATGCCTCAAATAGATACTTCTATTGTTGTGGATATGATTTGGAAAACATATACACGTGATGATGAAGTATACTTTTGCACACAAGACGTTATTGTAAAAATTAAGAATTTAAAAGTCCATCATGTTTGGAACCTTCCTAAAGCCAGTTTTTTTAGTTTTTTTTACGATAATTCTATCTATTCAACGAATTTTAAATACGGGATTTTCAAAATCGATATTAACCAAACTCAACCCCCAATTCTTTTAGATTCAAATAGCTATTATAAAAAAAAGGATGTGTTTATAATGTTGCCTCACAATGATGATAAATACATTACTTTTGACCGAAATTCAGGACTTAATATTTTTCATGCAAGCAATAACCAGGTTCAACCTTTTGGAACAAAACAAACCAATAATTATTGCTTAGAACATTTTGCCTATAATGGCATTGCTTATAAAGACAACTATCTTTTAACAACCGTTTTGGGTGGAGGTGCCCTAATAGTAGATCATAATGGGAAATTAAACAATATCATCACATCTAAGTATGGGTTGCTAAAAGAAGCAGATAATACAATTACCAACGCCTTTTGTGATAAAAGTGGCAAAACGAATGCTCCAATATGGTTAGCTTTAAATTTTGGTATTTCAAAGATTGAAACCGTTTTTACAAGATTTAATTCAAAAAACGGGCTTCCGGGTATTGTTATGGATGTTACCATGCATAAGGGAACAATTTATGCGGGAACAACATCAGGACTTTATTATCTTAGGTTTGATGATAACAAGGAACCTGAGTTTGTGAAAGTACCAGGTTTTAGTGACCAAGTTCGTGCTTTATGTAATTTCAAATATAAGGACCAGGATAAGCTGATTGCCGCAACTATGTTTGGGCCATACGAGATTATTAATAACAATGCACATATTCTTGCAGATGATTCTCTTAAAGGGAAATCTATATATTATGTAACCCAATCAACAAAACATCCCGAAAAAATCTACTTGGGATTAAATGAGGATGTCTATACATTTTCTTGGACAAATAAAAACTGGAACCTTAACAAAGTTTATAATGGAATCAAGTTCAATGTAGAAAGTATTGTTGAGGGCGATGAATACCTTTGGGCGGGTACCCAGAATAGTGGAGTTTACAGGATATCAGCACAAGATAAAATTGTTCATTTTGACACTACATCCGGGTTACCCTCGCGTAACGTTAGAATCCAGAAGTTTGATTCAGAATTATTCTTCTCAACGCCCAGGGGTATATATAAATTTGATAATGAAGCTAAAAAATTTGTTCCCAACGATTATTTTGGTGAGCAATACTGCAATGGAAGTAAAGGTGTTGATGCTGTATTTAAAGACCAATTCAACAACTTTTGGTTGGTGGTTAAAGACAATAATAATTTCCGGTTAGAAAAAATTATTAAGACAGGAGAACCTGGTTTTAAATATGATACCATACCTTTTAAAAGATTGCCTAACATGTCTTTGCAAACTGTTTACACAGATTCGGATAATATTACCTGGATTTGTGGTTCGGATGGGTTATATTGCTATAACAATGATAACAGTAAAAACTACGATTTACCTTTCAATACCTTAATAAGAAAAGTTATTATAAACAATGAAGATGTAATCTTTAAGGGAACTTATTATGGCAACGGCCCTGACTCATTAAAAGTTATGACAGTACAACCGGAATCCTTAATCCCTGTATTAAGCTATTCTAACAACAATATTACCTTCTATTATGCTGCCCCTTTCTTTGAAAAAGAAGATGCTACGCTATACAGCCACTATTTAGAAGGGAATGATGCAGGATGGTCTAAATGGCATAAAAAAAACAATACGGTTTATACAAACCTTGCTGAGGGAGAATATGTTTTTAGAGTAAAAGCTAAAAATGTGTATGGGAAAGAAAGTGTTGTAGCAACTTATGAATTTAAGATCAATCCTCCATGGCAAAGGACTATTTGGGCTTATATTTCTTATGTAGTATTATCCGTGTTGTTTATTTACTTTATTGTTAAGCTCAACGCAAGGAGGCTCATCAAAGAGAAAGAACGGTTAGAAGCCATTGTTGCACAAAGAACAAAAGAAATAAGAGAGAAAAAGGATGAAATTGAAGCGCAAAGAGATACTTTAAAAGATCTGAATGAAGAGATTGAGAAAAAGAACGAAAACATTACTTCAAGCATCAGGTATGCTCAAAGAATACAAAATGCCATTATGCCATCAGATGAATTCATCAAATCATTATTGCCCAATTCTTTTGTTCTCTTCAAGCCAAAAGATATTGTTAGTGGTGATTTCTATTTTTGTGAAAAACATGGAGATACCATTGTTTTCACAGCTGTTGACTGCACAGGGCATGGCGTACCGGGGGCTTTTGTTAGTATCGTTGGAAGCAACTGGCTAACTAGAGCGCTAAATGAAGAACACCTTACAAGGCCGGCAGATATCATCAATTATTTGAGTAAAGGTGTATATCAAACCCTTCAAAAAGAAGATGATTCTAAGGTAAAAGATGGAATGGACCTTTCTATGGTAGCCATTAATTTCAAAGAAATGAAAGGCCAATGGGCAGGAGCCTATAACCCACTCTACCTATACAGGGATGGCGATGTTATACAGTATAAGGCTGATGTTTTTCCTGTTGGGTCTCCTTTTAATGAAAGATTTAACGGCTATACCAACCATGAGTTTGATTTAAAACCTGGCGACTCATTGTACGTTTTCTCAGATGGATATATTGACCAATTTGGCGGGCCTAAACGGAAAAAATTCATGAAAAAGCGTTTTAGAACTATGCTTCTTGAAATGCAAGAGAAGCCCATGCAAGAACAAAAAGAAATATTGGACATAACGATTGAAGAATGGAAAAAAGAAGGTGATAGCGATCAAATTGATGATATCCTCGTATTTGGTGTTAGAATTTAAAAAACGCAATCATGAATAATTTTGACTGGTTTCAAAAATGGTTTACCGAACAAGCAATTGAAAACCCCAGTAAAAAACTTGATGTTAAAATTCATACAGAAGCCCATTCTTCATGGCATTTAGAAATTGACCTTTCTCATGTTAAATATTATAGGCAGAGAATAAAAAATACCTCCGAGTATATCTCAAAATACAATTGGTATAGCTTTGAAATAAAAAACAATAAGTTCATTGCTAAAGCAGATTTCAGTAAACTTGATTTCCTGCTTGGAAAATTTCGTGAGATCATTGGTGAAAAAATCTCCAGTAAAATTGAGCAAGATTATTTTATTGACCAAAAAATCCAAGATTTTATTTTTGAAGAAGACAAACATGCCATGATATTCTTGCATTATACCATTACTAAAGAGATTGCAGAACAGATTATGCAAAACGGGTTTAAATTTGCTTCAAATTTCGAGAACACTACAACAGAAATGAAAAATGACTTGGACTATTTAAAATTTCATCATTACGTAAGAAAGTCCTTTGGAAAATATGTTATTGTAATTTGTATTGCTCATAAAATCCTCAATCATTATCATAAAGAAATACAACAGTATCCTCACCTGGATATGCAGGTTGTTGAGGCCTTAACGGAGAAACCCAGAGAGGCAAATGAAAACGGCGAAGAAATTATCACGTTACATAAAAAATTCATGAAAGGTTATTTCAATTATACTACAAGAGAAATAGTGAGAAACCCAGGCTATGATCCTTTTTATGACTCACCTCTATTTAGAAAAAATATACTTTAGGAATAATGAGTGGTTATACTTAGTAAATTCTTGGTGATTATTCCGCCAAGACGATTACCCTATTTTTAAGAACTTCAACCACACCCCCTTTTATTTCAAAGAATTTTTCTTCGGATTGCCCCTTTTCTTTAAGTTTAATTCGTCCGGATCCTAACACGGAGATCATGGGTGCGTGGTTATCGAGAATTTCAAAAAGACCGTCTACACCGGGGAGTTGTATTAATGTAACTTCGCCGGTATAAACATTTTTATCTGGGGTTATCATTTCTAAAAACATAAATTCCTCCTATTAAGCATTAGCTTCAGCAAGCATTTTTTCGCCTTTTTCAATGGCTTCGTCAATGGTACCAACGAGCATAAATGCTTGTTCGGGGTACTTATCAACTTCGCCATTAAGGATCATTTTAAATCCTTTAATGGTATCTTCAATATTAACGAACACGCCAGGCCTTCCTGTAAATGCTTCAGCAACATGGAATGGCTGGGAAAGGAACCTTTGTACTCGCCTTGCCCTGTTTACTGTTAGTTTATCTTCTTCAGACAGTTCATCCATTCCAAGAATGGCAATAATATCTTGCAATTCATTATAACGCTGGAGCATTTCTTTTACTTCTTCTGCTATCCTAAAGTGTTCTTCTCCAACAATACCGGGTTTTAATATCCTAGAGGTCGAGTCAAGTGGGTCAACAGCAGGGTATATACCCAACTCGGAAATTTTCCGGCTAAGTACGGTAGTAGCATCCAGGTGAGCAAAAGTAGTTGCCGGGGCAGGGTCGGTGAGGTCATCTGCAGGTACATATACCGCTTGCACAGAAGTGATAGAACCTCTTTTGGTAGAGGTGATTCTTTCTTGCATGTATCCCATTTCTGTTGCCAAAGTAGGTTGATAACCAACAGCAGAGGGCATACGCCCGAGTAATGCAGATACTTCTGAGCCGGCTTGGGTAAAACGGAAAATGTTATCAATAAAAAACAAGATGTCTTTTCCACCGGTTTCTTCATCGCCATCGCGAAAATACTCTGCCATACTAAGCCCTGAGAGTGCAACACGTGCACGTGCCCCTGGGGGTTCGTTCATCTGTCCAAAAACAAGTGTAGCTTGTGATTCCAGTAATTTATTGTAGTCTACTTTGTTAATATCCCAACCTCCTTCTTCCATGCTTTTCATAAACTCATCTCCATATTTGATAACGCCTGATTCTATCATCTCTCTCAGCAGGTCATTACCTTCCCTGGTTCTCTCACCTACACCTCCAAAAACAGTAGTTCCTTTGTACTTCTTAGCTATGTTGTTAATGAGTTCCATGATAATAACAGTCTTCCCAACGCCTGCGCCACCAAAAAGCCCGATCTTTCCACCTTTTGAGTATGGTTCTATAAGGTCTATAACTTTTATACCCGTGTAAAGTATCTCGGTTTCAGTAGAAAGGTCCTCAAACTTTGGGGGCTTTCTATGAATACTATAAGCGTTTTCTTTAGTAACATCCTTAAGCCCGTCAATGGGTTCGCCAATAACGTTGAACAAACGGCCTCTAACTTGATCGCCGGTAGGCATTTTTATGGGATTACCGGTAGCAACAGCTTTCATTCCCCTGGAAACGCCATCGGTAGAATCCATCGCAACGGTTCTAACCGTATCTTCTCCTATGTGTTGCTGGCATTCAACAATAAGTTTCTCACCCGAGGATTTTGTAATCTCAAGTGCATCATAAATACTTGGTAAGTCTTCCTGTTTGTCAAATTGAACATCTACCACTGGCCCTATAATCTGGACAACTTTTCCTGCTATTTTTGTCATAACTATCTTTTTGTATATTGGGATTCCAAATTTAAAAAAACTACATTACAAAAATGGTATATTTATGAAATTTTTACAGCAAGAAGGCATATTAATTTCGTTTCAATGTTGAAATTTGTAACAAGCGCTATGTTTATAAGCTTATTTGTTTGCTGCACTAAAACTTTTACCCGTTTTCCTTATATTTGCAATCAAATTTATAACGTGTGAAAATCCATCAAAATATAGAAGGTTTAAAAAATTGCTGTAAAAATTCCGTAATAACTGTTGGAAATTTTGACGGGGTACACTTGGGCCATAAATCCCTCATCCAAGAAGTCAAAACCCAGGCTGCTAACATGAATGGTACACCGGTAGTTTTTACTTTCCATCCACATCCTAAAATTTTCTTGAATACCTCCAAAGATTTTAAGCTGCTGAATACCAAAGAAGAAAAGATCGAGTTGATAAAACAGGAAAATCCCGGCCACTTAGTAATATTTCCTTTTGACGAAAATTTTGCCAACCATAGTTTTATTGAATTTGTTGAAAACATATTGGTGAAATCGTTGAATGTTAAATGTTTGATCATTGGGTATGATCATAAATTTGGAAAAAACAGGGAAGGCAATATAGAAAATCTTCACAAATTATCTCAAAAATATGATTTCCGCATCATTCAACTTGAAGCACTTAAACACCATGGCAAAATTATAAGCTCTAAACTTATAAGGTCTTGCATTTCAGAGGGTAAAGTATTAGAAGCAGCAGAATATCTTGGAAACAATTATTCTCTCACCGGCAATGTGATCCAAGGAAACAAAATCGGGAATGAAATAGGATTTCCAACTGCTAACATTAAAGCAAACAACAGCAGAAAACTCATCCCGGCAATAGGTGTTTACGCAACATATATAGAGGTCAATAGAAAATGCTATAAAAGCATGACCAATATTGGATACAGGCCCACCCTAAACATGAAAGATGTTACCATTGAAGCCCATATCCTCGATTTTAAAGAAACCATCTACGAGGAAGAAGTACGTTTGTATTTTATTAAAAAAATAAGGGATGAAAAGAAATTTGATGATATAGAAGCTTTGAAAAGCCAATTGGAAAAGGACAAGGCAACTGTGCTAAAAATTTTGTAACTTGTACAAAAATATTTAGCTATCAACCGTGAACAATCAATCGTTAATTTTGTTATACATAACATAAAAAAGGAGTGTTATGAATTACTATATCAGCATAAAAACAGGAAAATCATTTGAGGAAACAGAAAAAGTTTTAAGAGCCCTCCTAAAGGAAGAAGGCTTTGGTGTATTAACAGAGATCAATATACAAGATAAATTCAAAGAGAAACTTGATGTGGATTTCCAGGCATATAAAATTTTGGGAGCTTGCAACCCGGCCTTAGCACTTAAAGCTTTGCGAGAAGAAGACAAGATAGGTGTTCTGCTACCATGTAATGTTATTATCCAGCAATGCAAAGACGGTGATGTTGAGGTAGCTGCTATGGACCCTTTAGAAGTCATGAAAGGCCTTGATAACCCAATACTTGATGATATGGCCGGTGAAGTACGTAACAAGATGATGAGGGCTTTAGAAAATTTAAAAGGAGGGATGTGATATGTTCCTAAAATTGTTCCTTATCTCTATTATCCTTATAGCTGTTGTTATGCTCGCTATGGGGTTAAAAGCATTGTTGACCAAAAAAGGCAGCAGTTATACCAGTTCATGCTGCAACAATTCACAAAATATGAAAGACAAGGGTGTGCAATGTGGTTGCCAAACCCATTGAGACACTGAGATAACTTAGGATAACGGGTTATTATTGTTGAAGGCATCCAATATTCGTGCTACGTGTAAGCAAATAAATTGCAGTGAAGGCAGCAATTATCCACAAATGCAGCAGGCGAATCTGTAGTACGGATTATATTGCATAAGCTCAATACACAAGCATGTTATCCTATCGTTTTTGCTTAAAAAAATCCGATAATAATGTAGAGCATTCCTCTTCCTGTATTCCTTTTATAATGTGGGTTTTGGGATGTAAAATATGGGGTGTGATTTGGGCAAACCCTCTTTTAGGGTCATCAGCGCCATAAACGACCTCACCTATTTGAACCCAGAAAGAAGCGCCTGCACACATTACGCAAGGTTCCAAAGTAACGTACAAAGTGCATTCATTCAGGTATTTCCCGCCAAGAAAATCCGTAGCAGATGTAAATGCTTGCATTTCAGCATGGGCTGTAGGGTCATTCAGTTGCTCCGTAAGATTATGTGCCCGGGCAATAATCCTATTTTCCGCAACGATAACAGCGCCTACCGGCACTTCATCCTTATCAAAGGCTTTATGGGCTTCCTTCAATGCTTCACGCATAAAATAGCTATGGCCCAATTCAAATACATTTTCCATGAAACAAGTTTAAAACAAATTTAACATATTATTCTTTGTATATTTAGCCACTATTTGAAAAAAGTTTACTTATTTTGCCGAATTTTTCAACCGATGTATTATAAAAAACATCAAAACAGGTTATTAAACAAATTCTAAAGGTATGAGCTTTATTACAAAAGAAAAGGTCTTTTCAAGGCAATGGTTTATCAACTATAGCTTAATAGTTGTAGGTACATTTATTCTTGCAGCAGGATTCGTTTTGTTTATTTCTCCATATAAACTTGCCCCAGGTGGTGTTTATGGTATAGCTATTGTAATTCACCACTTGTTTGGCACGCCAATCGGTGTTACTGCGTTGTGCATGGATATCCCGTTAGCGCTGATCGGGATTAAAGTGCTGGGGCCAAGGTTTGGCGTAAAAACCGTGGTTGGTTTTATCCTTACAGCAGGTTTTGTTGATTTATTGAGTTATTATAGAGGTGATGTACCATTAGTAGAAGGCGACCCCTTGCTTTCATCAATCTTTGGTGGTGTTACCTTGGGTGTCGGGCTTGGCCTGATCTTCAAATCCAAGGCAACCTCAGGTGGGTCGGATATCATTGCCATGATATTGGCCAAGTATACAAGGTTGCCTATGGGGCAGCTACTAGCTTTTGTTGATGCAGTTATTGTAATGCTGGGATTGGTCGCTTTCAACGATTGGAAAATTCCCTTATACTCTTGGATCGCGATATACATAACAGGAAAAGTCATCGATATTATCCTTGAAGGTGTGAGCTACCAAAAAACGTTATTGATCATTTCTGACAAACACGAGCAAATACGAGATAAAATTATCAATGACCTGAAACGGGGAGGTACCTACATAAATGGTAACGGCATGTATGATAACCGGGAAAAGAAAATCATTTATACCGTGGTGAGCAGGAGAGAATTAGCGATACTCCAAGACCATATTTTGCAGGTAGACCCTAATGCTTTTCTCACAGTAATCAACGCTAACGAGATTATTGGAAGAGGTTTTAAATCCCTTAAAGATACGGTTGAGGCTAAAGTAAACTAATACACTTGTTATATTGAAAGAATTTATATTTAAATTAATGTGTTATGAAGCAAATTAATTTAATATAACTCACAAATATTGCAGGTTTACTCATTATAGGCACTCCCACACTCAAATATTGTTAATTTTGTTAGTATCATATAAGGCAAAATAAAAAAATTGGATCATAATAGCTATTAATATTTATTAATTTAAACTATACTACTATGACAAAAAGATTTATGCTTTTTTTGACAATGGCTTTATTCTTAATTGGATTACAAGCTTTTACACAAGAACCTGGTGAAAGCGAACTTTATGATATGTCGCTTGAACAATTACTAAACATGGAAGTAGTAACCGCTTCCCAAAAAGCACAAAAAATTGGAGATGCACCTGCAACGGTTAAAGTTATTACTGGTGATCAAATTGAAAAATATGGCTGGCGGGATTTAAAGGATGTTTTTAAAGCCATGCCTGGGATAGATGTTTCCTATGATGTGCAAGGCGAAGTACGCTCACTCGTTATTATGAGGGGCGTTCTTGGTAACCAAAAATTACTGGTATTGCAAGATGGGCAACGGATGAACCCAATTACCGGTGAACGTTTTGTTTATGGGCATAACATGCCATTGCACTTATACAAAAGGATAGAAATCGTTTATGGCCCGGCCTCTGCACTATATGGAGCCGATGCGTATGCAGGGGTTATTAATATGATTACAAAAGATGGCGCTGACATAGATGGAATTGAAGTAGGTTCAGGATATATCTCTACTGGTGCTTTCATGGGTGATTTTACCTATGGCAAAAAACTAGGTGATGAAACGGATGTTGTAATAAGTGGCAGGGTATACAATGGAAAAGATTTTGATTTTCACAAGCACTATAAAAGCCCTGTTGATTATGGGCCAGTTAGTGATTATAGCGGCCACTTAGGAGCACAAGATAAAGAATATCCTATTAAGAATTGGAATTTATTTTCCAAAATTAAATACAAGGCTTTCACCATTGGCTTTGACTGGCAACACGAGTACGAAACCAATGCGCTTAGCTGCATACCGGCTAATTATGCATACATCGATGAAAACGTTTGGGGGCAAGATTTAAGGCATGGGTATATTGAACACCAAACCATAAAAAATGAGAAATTTGGACTAAAAACAACGCTTTCTGCCGGTGATTATACAGTGAATCCCGCAAGTAATTTCACCATTCCAAATGGGACACTTGATGATTATTTTAATGGCTATAAATACGCTTATTCTGGTTACCTGCAAGGGAAATTACAAGCGGATTATTCTTTATCAGAAAACATATCCATTGTAGGTGGTATTTCGTACACCGAGGTTCGATCTTTCCCAAAAACAAAAAATTTGGACAATGTACCTTTTTCAATCAATAAAGGATTGGAAGACGACCTTTCTGCATATATTGATTCTAATGGGTATGTTTATGGTAAATTGGGGCTTACTGACACCATTTTTGGTGAAAGGAATTATAATAACTTGGGTTCATTTTTACAAGGCCAAATCAAATTCTTAGACAATCTTACTTTGACCATTGGTGGAAGGTTTGATAACAATTCTATTTACGGCTCTACAATCAATCCAAGGGTTGGGTTGGTATATAAGCCATTAGAAAAAGTATCTATTAAGGGGCTTTTCGGTACAGCTTATATTCAGCCATCTAATTATTATCGTTGGGAAAACTGGGCTAATCCTTATGCAATGCATATTCCTAATGAAGATATTGAACCTGAAAAAATACAAACTTCCGAGTTGAGCCTAAGTTATATGGTCAATGAGCAGCTATCTTTTAGAACCAGTATTTTCAGAAATGATATGACCGACATCATAAGGCCCGTTCCTGCAGATGCACAAGAAGGTGGTTATCCATATTATAACCCCTTAAGAACACAAGTTGGGGAAGACCCTTCTAGCGGTTTTGTTGAGATTAATGACAACCTTGGCGAAATGTACACCCAAGGAACTGAAATAGAAGCTAACATTCAAGTATACAAATTCCTTATTTCTACTGCTTATTCTTACATAGAAGGAGAAAACACCCAAAACAAAAACAAGACAGATGTGCCCAAAATATCTACACATAAAGCCCATACGAATGTTTCATTCCATTTGGGTAATTTTTTCTGTGGATTTACAGGAAGGTATTATTCTGATATATTCACAGCGCCATCCAACAGTTATTATGGCGCTGATAATGGTCAAATACCGGGCAGTTTCATTGCCTATGGGAACATTGGATACAGGCTATTTAACAAGCTTAAAATCAATGTAGGAGCAGACAATATCCTTGGCACAAAGCACTATGGTGCAGCTCCTTACGGTGAAAGTGTATGGATTCAACCCAGGGCGCCACAAGCCTTAAGAAAAATATATGGAGGAATTACTTATAAGTTTTAATTCTTTATAAATTGGTTTTCGCCCGGTACAAGGTGGTTTATTTGTTTTCTTTCCCATTCACAACAATAACAATCTCGCCTTTTACCGGGTTTTTTTTGTAATATTCTATGATTTCAGCAAGGCTTCCCCTAATGTTTTCCTCATGAATTTTTGTTAATTCCCTGCTAACGCAAGCTTTTCTATCATGGCCAAAATACGCTCTAAACTGTTCTAAAGTTTTCAATAGCCTATGGGGTGATTCGTAAAAAACCATGGTTCGTTTTTCTTCACTAAGCTCTGTTAGTTTGGTTTGCCTCCCTTTTTTGTGAGGTAAAAATCCTTCAAATACAAATTTTTCATTCGGAAGTCCAGAGTTCACTAAAGCAGGAATGAATGCCGTGGCGCCCGGCAAACATTCCACTTCAATACCTTGTTTTATGCATTCTCTTACCAATAAGAAGCCGGGATCTGATATAGCAGGCGTGCCGGCATCTGTTACCAAGGCAATTTTTTGGCCTTGATTTAGCTGAGCAACAATTTTTTTTACTGTTTTATGTTCATTATGTTGATGGTGCGATTGCAAGCGAGCCTCAATCCCATAATGACTCATGAGTTTGCCAGTATTCCTGGTATCCTCGGCAAGCACAATATCTGCTTCGTTTAGAATCCTAATGGCCCTGTAAGTAATATCTTCCAGGTTTCCAATAGGCGTTGGAACAATATATAATTTTGGCATATACTTAAATGGTTAAGAATCTTTACCAAAAACAACAATTAGGGTTGAACTAATTTTGTTAGTTCTGTTGAGGCCATAAGCTTCCCGTTTTTATTATAGGATTCGCTCTTTACCACTCCTACTTCTTTTGACAACCATTCCGTTGAAGAAGTATTCATTTTCATAAAACCCACTTTTGTTATAATATCCTGGTTGATCTTATAGCATTCAAAACTACCGGCCTCAGTTTCAATTGTTTCTATTGCTTCTACTTTCCTGTTAGATAGTTCCACTCTCATCTCCATAATTTTCATTCCCTGGTTGGTGATAGTAGCTGTTACTTTACCCCCATCCAATGTTTGGCCAACTTCCAGGTTGGAAGGAATACCCACTTTATCTGCTTCAACATTGATTTCCATATCACCCTGCGATGCCAATGTTTTATTATCCAAATAGCTACTCATATCAAAATAAAACTTGTCACCTTCGCAAACATAAGAATGTTCTGACTGGTATTCTTCATCGCCTTTAGCTGCTTTGTAAACAGAAGAAATCTTAACAGTTGTGATCCCGTTTTCTTGTTTGTTCTCGATTACTTGTGTTGTATTGGTACTAAGGTGCTTTCCTTTTTTATCAAAAGATTTGATTTCGTTAAGGGTTCCTTTTTTGTAAGGATAGTAAAATGAGCAATCCTGTGCATAAATGAATGCAGCAAAAAAGATAAAAACTGTTAATACAATAATTTTTTTCATGGATTAATTTTTTTAGTTAAAATATTCATAAATGGCGCATCATTCGAGGACGTATTTCTATAATATATAAAAGTTACTATCAATTATAATTTTTCAATCATGGATAAATAGTTATCATCAATCCAATTCATCCAGGATTTAATAGTGCTTTTCCTCCTACTTGCAGTTGTTTCATTGTAACCATAATTTATTATTTTCCTAACAATCTGTTTATCTGATATATGATTACTATTGTTCAAATATAATTTTATTAAATCATTGAATAATTTTGTCTGTAATATTGATTGAACCAATGTCTCATTCCTTTGATCCCTATTTTTAATTTTGATTAGTTCTCTCCCTTTTGATGTTAAAGTAAATTTTGATTTTACTTTATCAACTAAAAAGATGTACATAGCTGCATTACCATAATAATCTCCTTGCCTCTCATCAAATTCAAAAAAATCAGCAATCTCATGTTTACTAGCATCGTTTACTGATAAAAAAAATAGTAAATCAATAATTTTGTTTAAATCATTAGCCTGGGGGATTGGTATGTTTTTAACTTTTAAGGTATCTTGGTTAATAATCTCGTGAAGAGGTTTTAATTGAAACGGCCTATCAATAATAATTTCAAAAGCTGAATTATTAATGATTCTATAACTATAATAAAACTCCTTAAATTCTATTTCAGTAAAATAGTAAACTCCATTACTAAATGAAAGCAAAATTGTTTTTATAGGCTTATTGGTCTTAGTCTTAAAATGCTGATAAGGATAAAACAATTGCCTTATATTGAAAGTGTCCCTAGTGCTGCTTTTTGCCTCAATGATTAAATATTGGTTTTTACTTTCTAACCCAGCATCAACCTCAATTTGAACTCCTTTTACATCAATTTTTTGTAAATTTTTTAAAAGGTAAAAAGAAAACTCATCAGAAAAGAACCTCCCTCTTGTGGTAAGTTTAAAATTTGAATCGGAATATACCTTATTAATCAGTCCAGAATGATGAGCGTAATCAATTGTGTGGGATTCAGGCATATTAGGCTTAAATTCAAGATCTAAACTGAATGAGAAATTTGGAGAAAAAGATTGCTGCTTCAATTTATTAAAGTCAGGTAACTTAATGAAACTTTTATGGTTAGGGTCCTTAAAAATTATATATAATCCATTTGAAATAGCATTAATATTCAATTCATTATCTTTAAAAAGTTTCGGAAGTGATTCAAGAGTATCGAATTTAGCCATTAACCTGGCTTCTCTTATTTCATTAATTTGTTTGGATGATATTATATAATTATTATTGTCTTCAATTGAATCAAGAATTTTATACTTATTGAACAAATAATTCCATGCATCATTATTTTTTGTTACCCGGTTCATAATTCAAAATTAGTAATTCATTAATTTTTCCCCTTCCGTTACCATTAGAATTAATGCTTCTGCCAGCTTTGATAGTGATGATATTGTAATTTTTATATAGTTTTCTAATGAAACTAGTGTCTGAATTGCTAAGCATTATTTTACAATGCTTTTTAGATAACACTTCGATGGCATCATACAGCCTTATTTGTTCTTCTTTTCCAAATGAACTGGAATCATAACTAGTAAAAGAAGAAGTTATTGATAAAGGATCATAAGGAGGGTCTAAATAAACAAAATCATTAGCTTTTGCTTTCTTTAGGGCTTTAGCAAAATCCATATTTAATAATTCTATATTATTATTATTTAAGTACTTATTTATTGCTAAAATAGTTGATTTTTGAATATACGTTGGGTTGTTATAATCACCGTATGGTGTGTTAAATTGCCCCTTGCTATTAACCCTGTATAATCCATTAAAACAAGTCTTATTTAAATAAATAAATCGTGATGCCCGTTGTATTTTGCATAAAGAGTTTATATCTCTTTTCCTATCTATTTCCCTTATTTTGTAAAAATACTCTTTTGTATTTTTATGCTTTTTCAAATCATCAATCAATATACCAGGATATTCTTTAATAACTTTATAGGTATTAACTAATTCTGAATTTATATCGTTTACTACTGCCCTATTTGGATGCAAATTAAAAAAAACAGCTCCAGCTCCTAAAAATGGCTCATGGTAAACATGGAAATCTTCAGCAATATTCTTATTGATAAAAGGTAAGAGTTTACGTTTACCTCCTGCCCATTTTAAAAATGGCTGTAACAATACATTCTCACTCCTTATTCCGTATAAAGCATATTGTTCTTTTGCTTTCATCCAAATCTTTTTTACAAAAATAATTTAATATTTTTATCAAATAAAACGTTTTTCAATATTTTTGTTGATTCGTTGAACACCTTCCACCAACTACTATCATTTCCCACATTTTACCCTGTTTTAAACGCAACTCACCGATTAATGGTTTTGAAATCACCCTGCACATTATACTTTTGTGTCAAAATTGATTATATTTATAAACATTTAAAAAATATCGTTATGGAACACAAACATCATCCTAAAGAGCATGCTCAAAGCCAAAGATTGGCATTTGGTATAGTGCTGATAGGCCTCGGTGGCGCTATATTAATGAAAAACTTGGGGCTCATGCCTGAATTTGTAAGAGATTTGTTTTTTTCATGGCCTATGCTTCTTGTAGGTATTGGTATAATCACTGTTGGCGGCAAGAATAAGCTTATGGGCATTATTTTAATTGTTACAGGCGCGGCATTTATGGTGCCTATAGCTTTTGACCTTACCTATAATTTTAGGAAAATTTTTTGGCCTGTTGTGCTGGTCATTATTGGTTTATCCCTTGTTTTTAAGAACTGGGAAAATTTTTTCAGGCCCCGCACCGAGTTCAGCGAAAGCGATGAATATATTGATGAAACGGCTGTATTTGGCGGCGGGGAAAGAATTATCCATTCACAAAACCTAAAAGGGGGTAAAATTACCGCTATTTTTGGCGGATCAAAATTAGACCTTACTCAAGCCGAGTTGTCTGATGGTGAAAATATACTGGATATTTCATGTGTTTTTGGCGGGTTCACCCTTATCGTTCCAAAACATTGGGAAATAAAAAGCGAGATCACTTCTGTTTTTGGTGGCTATTCTGATAAAAGGGTAAGGCGAGAAGAACTTCCACAGGGGGATAAAAAGCTAAAAATTAAAGGTGCAGCCGTTTTTGGCGGTGGAGAAATAAAAAGTTATTAAAACCCTAAGGCCATGTCGCATCCAATATTAAACAAAAAGCGCAATATCATCACCTACTCCATTGTGTGGATATTGATAGGTGTTTTTCACTCCTTTATGCTTCACGATGTATATGGCCTTAGCTTTGTCCCTTCTATTATTGACGGTATACTTTTCAACTTGCTTTTTGCATTGCTTGGCTTAGGAATTTGGTTCCCGGTTAAATTTGTGAAATTCGAAAAACGTAAACTTATCAGCGGAAGTATCAATCATCTTGGCGCTGCCGCTTTTTTGCTTACCACTTGGTATCTCATTGGTTATAACCTGCTTACATTGTTCTTTTCCGAGAATCATGAATATATTGATTTCTTAGAAAAATCAATTCCTTTTCGCTTGCTTAATGGTGGGTTGCTTTATGCAATGCTTGCACTCTCTTATTACATGATGATCTATTACATGAATCTCCAAGAAAAAATACAAAATGAGGAGCGGCTCAAATCGCTGGTAAAAGAAACCGAACTTAAAGCGCTGCGCTCACAATTGAGGCCACATTTCCTCTTCAACAGCCTGAACTCCATTAGCTCCTTAACCATTACTTCACCCGAAAAGGCCCAGGATATGTTGATCAAACTGTCCGAATTTTTCAGGTATTCCTTAGGGAAAAAAGAAGATTCCCAACTAACCACTTTTAAGCAAGAGCTCTATCATATTACTTTGTATTTAGAAATAGAAAAAGTGCGGTTCGGTAAAAGGTTGGTTTTTAGCAAGGATGTACATGAAGCATGCTTAAGCATGAAATTACCAGGCCTGATATTGCAGCCTGTTATTGAAAACGCTATTAAACACGGGGTGCATTATAGCGTAGAAAACGTGGGGCTAAACCTGAAAGCAGAATGCGACAAGAACTACCTTTTCCTTACTATTGGCAATAACTACGACCCCGAAGCTCAAAGCCGTAAAGGAACGGGTACGGGCTTAGCAAATATTAGGGAAAGATTGAGGATAATATACGGAGATCGAGACCTAATGGTAATTAAAAATACAGGAAATTATTTTGAAGTAAAATTTAAAATACCACAGAAATGAACACAATAAAAGCTATAATCATAGAAGATGAAGAACCTGCAAGGGAATTAATAAAAAACTTTTTAAATGATTTTGAAGATATTGAACTCGTTGGTGAATGTTCTAATGGCTTCGAAGGCATAAAAACCATACAAGAAAAAAACCCCCATATTGTATTTCTGGATATTCAAATGCCCAAACTTACCGGCTTTGAAATGCTGGAAATCCTGGATGAAAAACCCGAGATTATTTTTACAACAGCGTATGATGATTATGCACTCGAAGCTTTCGACCAAAATGCCATTGACTATTTATTGAAGCCATTCTCAAAAGCACGTTTTAGAGAAGCCATTGAAAAAATGCGGGTTAAGATCAGTATAAAAGAAAATGGTAAAGAAGATAAAGTTGAGAAATTAAAAAGCTATGTTGATTATAATGCATCACAAATTGAAAGAGTTGTAGTACGCACCGGCAAGCACATTAAGGTAATCCCTGTTGACAGGATCAAATACATTGAAGCCCAGGACGATTATGTGATGATCCACTCCGAGGAAGGAAACCATCTGAAAGAAAAAACCATGAAATACTATGAGTCTGTACTTAATCCTAACGAGTTTGTTAGGATACACAGGTCTTATATTGTAAAAATATCAGAAATCACCCAATTGGAATTGTATAAAAAGGATTCCTATTTGGCGATATTAAAAGACAGAACAAAACTAAAAGCAAGTAGAACGGGATATAGAAAGTTGAAAGAGTTGTTTTAAGCATATTAGTTTTAATAGCAATTGGGTTCTCTCTCCTTAAGTAGCCCATATCTTAATAACCCCTATCTCATGAAATAATTCATTTGGGATAGGGGGTTACTTAGAAATTGCGACCATTTTGGTTGTCAATAATTTAAATACAGGTTAGAGTCATATCCCCTTAGTTTGATATATGGCATGCCTTCTGTTTCTTTTCCTTTAATGCCTTTATATTCCAAATCGGAGTTGTCTTTCACCTTAACCTTTGTTGTAAATGCATTTTCGTTAAATTTTACACCTCCATACTTGGTTTTTGTATCAAGCCTTAATGCCATATCTTTAGGAGTATTAATGCGGATTGTAGCATACTTCTCTTCCACATCCAAATATTCAAACGCTTCTGATACTTTGTCTATGGTAACATTATCATCGTAACCTACCAATTTAACATACTTCTTCAATATCCCTACTTTGAAATCAGTATACTTAGATTCGTTGATTTTTAGACTACCAGCGTTTTCATATCTAAAAATATCATCGTAAGATAACCCGATAGTGACTGTTCCAATATTTTTGGCTTCAAACTCAGAATATTTTGATTGGCTAAGGGAGAAATTTCCAGCATTTTGGTGGCTAAAAGCATCATCATAGGATGAAATAATAGTAATATCTTTTACTTCGCCAATTTCATACTTGGAATATTTTGATTCTTTAAGTTTGAATTCTCCTGCTTTTTGAATATCAATATCAGAATCATAAATATTAAGGTCAAGGTTGTTGCTTTCTTCACTTGAAAAATCAGAATACTTGGCTTCCATTTCAACATTCCCTGTTGTATGAAACTGGTAATCATCTTGATAACTAATCAAATCTAAGCTTCCTGCTGTGGTGATCTCAATTTCAGAATATTTGGATTCAATCTCCAGGTTGCCTGTTTTCTTTGCTATTAGGCGGCTGTCATAGAAATTGATATCCCAATTATGGGTGTTTCCAAACTCCAATTTACTGTATTTAGCTTCAATTTTCCCCTCTTGCTCTATGTTGCCGGCATACACTTTGTCATTGTAGCAGTCAATGTCCAACTTCCTAAGGTCTGGCAATCGAATGGAGGAGTACTTGGAATCTAAACTTAACCCGGCTTTTACTGGAATTATAATTGTTGCTTTTTGTTTGAACTCTTTCACCTTGAGCTTTTCCCCGTTTTCAAGCTCCATATAGGTTTTGCTCCCGAAAAATGGTATGCTGAAGGTACCCATTTTCTTCCAAAAACGCGTTTTAAGGATTACCCTATCTTCATAATTCTTAAATTCCAAAGTTTTGATATAGTTGTCCAGTTTATCAAGGCTTTCTTGGTCTTCAGCCTCTGCAACAACTTCCATTTTTATGGTTACTTGCTTAGTATTGGAAGTACTAATATCTAGGTCACAGTCGTAATTTTTTAGATAAATCATCACATCCGTATTAACGTTGTACTGCCAAGTGTAAGTTTCTTCAAGCTTTTGTGAATTTGCCAGTAAGGCAAAGTTAGCAAATGCTACAAAAGCGAATATAAATTTTACATTGATCTTATTACCTGTTTTCATAAGCGTTGATTTTTCTTGTTTCTAAAATAATTTTATCGAGTATTGCAATACGTTTTTCGTAAGTATCATAAATGATGTTCATGCTTTCTTTCTTGCATCCTGAATGTTCTAAATCGGCCATGGCTTCTTGTTGCACATCATCAAGGTTTTTAAGTTCATCTTTAAGAAAAATAATGATCTCATTGTTACCAGTATCATTGGCTTTTTCAAAAGCAACCTGCTTTTTTTGTTTGATGGCGCTCCTGTATTGTTTTTCTTTTACCCAAGCTTCTTTACTGCATTTTGCAAGGGCTCCACGATAATTACCGTTTTCTGATATTTCTCTTCCAAAAAGAAAGGCAATAGCAATGACCACAATAACCACGGCAGCAATTTTTAAGAACTGCCTAAAAGGATTAGGTTTGTCTTTTCTCAAACCCTTAGCGATTTCTTTCCATATTTTTTCGTCATTTGGAAGGTCGCTATCCATTAATCGCCTGTTTTTTTTAATATACTTTTCAAGATTATTATTCATAGTCCATTACCTTTTTTATTTCTTTTTCCAAGTGTTCTTTGGCTCTTTTATACCGGATTTTACTCAGTGATTCGGTAATATCGAGCATTACAGCTATTTCTTTATGTTTGTACCCTTCAAAAGCAAACAGGTTTACAATAATCCGTGCATCATCGGGCAAGTTTTTTACAGCATTGTTAACAACCTGTGGCGAAATGTCATTATCAACATCACTTGCAACAGTAGTTGCGATTTCTTCATTGATTGCTTCAAAATATACTTTCCTTTTCCTAAGCTCACTGATGCTTTTATTTACTACAATCCTTTTTAGCCAGCTTCCAAATGAATTTTCATTATCCAATGTATTTATTTTTTTAAAGGCTGTTATAAAAGATTCTTGCAAAATATCCTCCGCATCCATTGTATTGTTAAAGAACCTCATAGCTGTATTATACATAGCCCTGGAATAATACCTGTACAATTTATACTGAGCCCTACTATCACCATTTTTACAGCGTTTTACTAAGTTTGCATGAATGTTTGTTTCCCTACCCATTCTTAAATTTTTCCCTGTTCAATTAAAAGACGCAAAAATTTCGAAAAAAGTTAATGCAAATTACAATTTATTTTGTAAAGGAGGCTCTAATTTCATCTTCCCCAGGCTGGCTAAAGGAAACAACCTAGTGTAAGCAAAGTTATGATATCGATTAGGATTTAACTTTATACAGCGATTATTCCTTTGAGGTAAAAGATAATTTTAAGAATGAAGTTAAGTGATTTTGTTTTATAAGACACAAACCAGTATTAGATTTTTATTACCTTTGCACCAATTTATAAAAAGTTCCTGTATGGATATTCAACCAATCAAAGACCAGGTACAGACTTTTAGAAAAGAAAATAAAAGAATATTTACTTCATCTTCTTTTCAAACCCATAGTATACCTTTATTGCACATTTTAAGCCGTATTGATAATTCAATCCCCATCTATTTCTTAAACACTGGCTATCATTTCCCAGAAACTTTGGAATATAAGGAATTGATCACAAAAATGTACGATCTGAATGTGATTGACTTAGAATCTCATGTTCCAAAGCATTTGCAAGTAGATAGCGGGGGAATGCTTTTATTTACAAGCAATCCTGATTACTGTTGTTTTTTAAACAAAGTGCAGCCTATGGAGCCTGTATTAATGAGTTACGATGTGTGGATTAACGGGATTAGGGCAGGCCAGAATGAAAACAGGAAAAAAATGAAAACTTTTGAAAAGGCTTCACATAACACATTAAGATATCACCCTATTCTACAATGGACCAATAAGATGATATGGGATTATATCAAAACCCACGAAATACCCAGGCATCCGCTGGAGATGAAAGGTTACATAAGCATAGGATGTGAACCTTGTACCAGGAAATTTGATGGCTCTGACGAAAGGATGGGACGGTGGTTTGGCATGGAAAAAACAGAGTGCGGGCTTAATACCGACCTGGTACAGAAATAAATATAAAAAACCACAACATTGTTAAGAACCCAATTTTTTAATTTATAAAGACTATGGCTGCTATAAAGATTGATATACATGTGAAACATAGTTAATGTGAGTACCAAAACTCAGTATTATTATTAAAATTCAAACATATGAAAGTACTTATTACTGGAGGCGCTGGATATATAGGCAATGAACTTACATACGTGTTGCTTAATGATACCAATATTGAACAAATAATCATATATGATAACCTTAGCAGGAAAAACTATAATTTATTTCTTGATTCTCAATATCCAAAAGGGAAAGTAAGATTTGTTAACGGTGAATTATTAGACTCCAGGACACTAAGACAGGTTGTGGATGAGGTAGACGTAGTTTACCACTTGGCTGCCAAGGTTACTACCCCATTTTCAAGCGAGGTTCCCCATCTCTTTGAACAAGTAAACCATTGGGGAACAGCAGAACTTGTATATGCTATTGAAAAATCCAATGTAAAAAGGGTAGTCTACTTAAGCAGCACATCTGTTTATGGCGCTTCGGATGAATTGGTGGATATTGATACAACGCCTAATCCCAAAACATTTTACGGCAGTTCTAAGCTCAGGGGAGGGAAGCATGTGCAAAGACTTTTTAAAAAAATACCTTCCTTTATTATCAGGTGTGGAAATGTTTATGGCTACAGCCCCAGCGCTAGGTTCGATGCTGTTATTAACAGGTTTATGTTCGAGGCTAATTTTATGGGCAAAATACAAATTACCGGTAACGGGGACCAATACAGGGCTTTTATACACATCGATAAAGTGGTGAATGTACTGCATAATTTACTCTATAGCAACACTTCATCAGGCATTTACAACCTTGTAGACAAAAATTTGTCTATTAACCACATATCACAAATCGTGAAAGAAATATACCCTAAGTTAGAAATGATCTACATTAACCAACAACTTGCATTAAGACAGTTGAAAATTAAAAAGGATGAGAGATTGAAGGATTTGATGACACTTTCTTCACGCTCTTTAAAAGATGAGCTGATATCTTTTAAAGAAAAATTTGCCTTTTCTTCTTTTGAATAAAACCAAACGTATTTTACATTTGTTAATTTAAGAAAAATTAACAAATAATTGAAGTGGTTTTTTGTTAAAAACTTTGATTTACTGAAAATTATCTTTAATTTTGCAATTTAAAACTTTGGCTTAAGGTTTATATTGAAATGGTTTTCCCTGGCAGAAAATTTAATATTTCTTTTTATCATACAATGAATTTCTAATTTTAATTATTTTCTAAAATGAACATGTACATCGGCAACCTCAGTTACGACATTAGCGAGGAAGAATTACAAAAACTTTTTGAAGAATACGGAGAAGTTACCACCGTTAAGATCATCAAAGATAAAGAAACCGGCAGGGCTAAAGGATTTGGCTTTGTTGAAATGCCGGAAAAAGAACAAGCTAACAGGGCACTAAGCGAACTCAATGGCAGAGAAGTGTTAGGCAGGAATATAAAAGTTAGCCTTGCCCGTAAAAAAAGAACAAATCAGAATTTTTAAACATCCAAAAACAGGAGATTTTATGTCACAAGTTAAAACAGGAGACACAGTAAAAGTACATTACACAGGAAAACTTAACAACGGACAAGTATTTGATACCTCTAAAGACCGTGATCCGTTACAATTTGAAATAGGTGCCGGTCAAATGATTCCCGGGTTTGAAGAAGGACTTATGGGAATGGAGCTTGACCAAGAAAAAACTATCGAAATTCCATCGGAAAAAGCCTATGGGCCAAGAATGGATGAACTATTCATTGAAGTAAAAAATGAACAATTACCAGAAGATTTAGAACCTAAAAAAGGTATGGAGCTTGTTACAAAGCGCCAAGATGGCACCGAGGCCATTGTTAAAGTAGATGAAGTAAAAGATAAGAGCATTGTTATTGATGCCAATCATCCGCTTGCTGGCCAAGACCTCACTTTTGAAGTTAAATTGGTAGAAATTGCATAAATTTGAGCATACCTGCCGGATAATTCAAACTTTTGTTTTCTTGAACTGGTATGGTTAAAGACATAAAGAGGCGTTAAAATTTTTTGGCGCCTCTTTTTATTTCCCATCAAAAGACCACCAAATAAATCCTGTTTCCTATCGTTAGGATTCATAGTTTTTATTCAATTTTGCACATTAAATAACCATATTTGCAATAATTATTGAACCACATAACCATCATAATTAATGAGGCTACCAAATCGTAACATTGAGAATAAAATTTAACACATGAAAAATATGTATGCCTATGTCACAACCAAATTTTCACACCCATTCCCATTATTGCGATGGGGCTGAGAAACCCATAAATTATGTAAAAAAAGGTATTGAATTGGAAATGCCATCTCTTGGATTTTCGAGCCATGCCCCGGTAACTTTTGAAAACAAGTGGAGCATGAATTGGGAAGACCTGGATACTTACAGAAATGAAATAAAAGAGCTTAAAGAACAATATAAAAAGGATATTGAAATTTATCGTGGCCTTGAAATAGATTATATTCCAGGTATCTCAAAAAAATTTGACCATTTTAGGAACCAATTACAATTAGATTATGTGATAGGGGCCGTTCATCTTGTAAAAAGCACGAACACGGAGAAACTATGGTTTATTGATGGCCCTCAAGAAGGCTATAAGCGAGGGCTGGAAGAAATCTTCAAAAATGACCCACGCAAAGCTGTTACCGCATACTTTTATCAAATTAATGAAATGCTTCATGGCCAGGAATTTGAATTTATTGCCCATCTTGATAAGGTGAAAATGAATAATAAGGAACAGTTTTTCTCCACTAAAGAGCCTTGGTATAAAAAGCTTGTTAAACAAACCCTTACATATATTAAAGACAAGGATGTAGCGCTTGAGCTCAATACAAGGGGTGTTTACAAAGGCAAAAGTGAAGAATTTTTCCCTTCAACAGAAATATTACAGGAAGCCTACACGATGAAAATTCCTGTGGTGGTAAACTCTGATGCCCATAGCCCTCATGAACTCAATGGTTGTTTTACCGAAGCGTTGTCGCTTTTAAAGGATATCGGTTATAAAGGTGTATATGTTTTAAAAAACGGTACATGGCAACTCAGTTCAATATAGCTTCCTTACAATAAAGCATAGTCTAAATGTAAAAAAATTGTAATTTCACTCTTCTTTTACTTTTATCCCGATTTCCATTACGCCGGGTAAAGGTGTTTTTGCCCGGTTGCTTACTTCTACCTTGTATTTACCCTTGTTAGGGAATATTTTACCTTTTTTATACAATATATCAATATCCCAGATATCTCCGGCAGGGTCGCCTTTAAAACCTTTTTCATCAGCCAATTCAAGGTCAATTTTTCTTTCATTGGTAATACCGTTAGGCCCCGCCAATTTTATGATTACGGGTAAGTCTTTAAAAGGATATATCCCTGCATGACGCACCGAGATCATTAAGTGGTAATCCTTGCCGGGTTCATCAATGGTAAATTCAAAGGTTTCAGTTTTTCCGGGTTTCCATATGGATTGGTCTATTTCTTCATGTTTTTTATATACGGTGTTGCATGAATGGAAAAACATACTGCAAATTAATAATAATACTATTTTTTTCATTATAATCGTTTTTGAGCTCTTAGGCATTAACAAATTCATTTTCACAAATGCATTAAATTTAGTAATATTGCAAAGTTTTTCAGGATTATAAATATACAAAAAATGAGAACAACAATCAATTTCATATTCATCTTTTTGTTTTTTTTGTTTACCGGTTTTTCGTGCAAAACAAAAAAAGTTACCGTAGAAGGTTCTAACATCAAAGCAGAGAAAGCGGATATGGAACGCGAAAAAACAATGAAAGTGGCTTCAACAAAGCAGCCTGTTGCGGTTATCTATACCAATCATGGAAATATAAAAGTTAAACTTCATGATGGAACACCCAAGCACAAAAAAAACTTTATCAAACTTGCCAAAGAAAAATTTTATGACGGGACATTGTTTCACCGTGTGATTAAAGATTTTATGATACAAGGTGGTGATCCGGATTCAAAAGATGCCAAACCAGGCGAATTGCTTGGAAATGGCGGACCAGGATATATGATAGAAGCAGAGTTTGTTGACAGCCTCTTCCATAAAAAAGGTGCATTAGCGGCAGCAAGGCTCGGCGATGCTGAAAACCCGGGGAAAAAATCCTCCGGCTCACAATTTTATATCGTTCATGGTAAAGTGTTTAGCCCTGGAAAACTTGACCTACTGGCAAAAAGAATGAAGAAAACGTATTCAGAAGAACAGAAAGAAGCTTACGCAACCCTTGGTGGGGCACCTCACCTTGACGGCGATTACACGGTTTTTGGACAAGTGATTGAAGGAATGGAAGTAGTTGACGCCATTGCCCAAGTAAAAACCGGCCCAATGAACAGGCCAGAGAAAGATGTTATTGTTGATTCAGTTAGAATTGTTAAATAATTTCCCTATTATGCAACAAAAGGTAAAAGACATCCTTAAAGAAGTAGAAGAATTCACTACAACTACTATGGAAGGTATTGAAGAATACCGCATTAAATACCTTTCTAAAAAAGGGCTTATTCCAAACTTATTCAAAGAATTTAAAAATGTTCCTCCTGAACAGCGCAAGGAATTTGGCCGTATTTTAAATGAGTTGAAACAAAGAGCCCAAGAAAAATATAACACACTCAAAACAGGGATAGAGGCTAGCAGCGATGATGCTGAAAAAGCCGATATGGACCTTACACTTCCCGCTGGATTTATACCTGTGGGCGCACGTCATCCCATAGCAGTGGTGAGAAAACAAATGATAGATATTTTCAAGAACATGGGATTTACCATTTCCGAAGGTCCAGAGATAGAAGACGACTGGCACAACTTTTCTGCTTTGAATTTCCCTCCCGAACACCCGGCAAGGGACATGCAAGATACTTTTTTTATTGAAAAAGACCCTGATATTGCCCTACGTACCCACACATCATCAGTACAAGTAAGAGTCATGGAAAACGAACAACCTCCAATAAGGACCATCTCGCCCGGGAGGGTATTCCGCAACGAAGCCATCTCGGCAAGGGCTCATTGTATTTTTCACCAAGTGGAGGGATTATATGTTGATAAGGATGTTTCTTTTGCCGATCTCAAGCAAATACTTTTGCTTTTTGCCAAAGAAATGTTCGATGAAAACACGAAAATACGTTTTCGTCCGTCTTATTTTCCTTTTACAGAACCATCAGCCGAGCTGGATATTTCATGCAACATCTGCAAAGGAGATGGCTGCCCCATTTGTAAATACTCGGGTTGGGTAGAAATACTTGGATGTGGAATGGTTGACCCAAACGTGTTGGAAAACTGTGGCATCGATAGCGAAACCTATTCCGGCTACGCTTTTGGTATTGGCATAGAAAGATTGACATTGGTAAAATACCAAGTAAACGATTTGCGTTTGTTTTTTGAAAATGATGTGCGTTTTCTCAAACAATTTGAATCGATCATATATTAACAATTAATCATATCAAAAATGAAAAAATTTGAATTAATAACGATCAAGGAAATCCTTGACAAAGCTGAAATTGGAAAAGAAGTAACAGCTAAGGGCTGGGTAAAGACCAAAAGGCAGAGTAAAAATGTAGCATTTATTGCTCTGAACGACGGGTCTTCCATCAATAATATCCAAATCGTTATTGATTACAATGATATACCTGGAGAAAAATTACTTAAAATAGGTTCAGGCGCGTGTATTTCAGTAAAAGGTGTCTTGGTTGAGTCGCAAGGCAAAGGGCAAACTGTTGAGCTTAATGCCAAAGAACTTGAAATAATGGGATTGGCAGATGTTGATAAATACCCTTTGCAACCCAAGAAACACTCATTTGAGTTTCTTCGCGAAAATGCCCACCTAAGATTTAGAACCAATACGTTTAGCGCTATTACCCGCATTAGACACGCAATGATCTTTGCCGTGCATAAATTTTTTACTGAAAAAGGATTTAATAATATTCACACGCCCATTATCACTGGGTCGGATTGCGAAGGTGCAGGAGAAATGTTCAGGGTATCAGTATTGGACCCGAAAAACCCACCACTCACAGAAACCGGGGAAGTAGATTACAAGAAAGATTTCTTTGGAAAAGAGACCAATCTTACTGTTTCAGGGCAATTGGAGGTTGAAACAGCATGTATGGCAATGTCTAAAGTATATACTTTTGGCCCTACTTTTAGAGCGGAAAACTCCAATACAAAAAGGCACCTGGCCGAATTTTGGATGATAGAACCTGAAATGGCTTTTGCCGACATCCATGACGATATGGACTTGGCCGAAGAGATGCTTAGGTACTTGGTTCAATACGCCCTTGATAACTGTATGGATGACCTTCAATTTTTAGAAAACCGCCAACTGGACGAAGAAAAAGGATTGAAGCAGGAACAACGTTCACCCATGACCCTTATTGAAAAACTAAAATTTGTTCTTGAAAAAGAATTTGAGAGGATTACATACACACATGCCATCGATATATTAAAAAATTGCAAACCCAATAAAAAGAAAAAGTTTGAATATATTATTGAAGAATGGGGCGCTGATTTGCAATCGGAACACGAGCGTTACTTGGTAGAAAAACATTTCAAAAAACCAGTTATCATTACAGATTACCCCAAAGATATCAAGGCCTTTTACATGAAGCAAAACGATGATGGGAAAACCGTTAGGGCTATGGATGTCCTTTTCCCACAGATAGGAGAGATTATAGGAGGTTCGCAAAGGGAGGAAGATTACGATAAGTTGTATGCCAGGATCAAAGAGATGGATGTAGCTGAAAAAGACTTATGGTGGTATCTTGACTTAAGAAAATTTGGCACGGCTCCACATAGTGGCTTTGGACTGGGATTTGAGAGAATGATGCTTTTTGTAACAGGCATGGCAAACATCCGCGATGTGATCCCATTTCCAAGAACACCTAAAAACGCAGAATTCTAACAGGATAGGCCAATTATAATTTCATCTCTTAACAAAACCAAGATGCCGCAGCTAAGAAAATGAATATCTATAGCCGAAGCAAATACTATTGATATTATTATATCACCCTGCTATCATGAATAATAAAAAAACATTTGGTATCCCCGCATCAATTGCAGGGGTTAACAATGCCAACGCATTAGCATAGCTTGTGCTGTTGATTTCGGTATTAAGAAGGGCTATTTACTGTTACATGATAACCAGTTGCTATTCGTTGTAATGGCTATTATTTTTTCCGCCCTTTTTGTTGCATTTGACGTTGTTTAGCCATATCTTCCAATCGTTTCTGGAAATTAGATTTCTTGGCTGAACGTGGTTTCTTTTTATTGGCTTCTATTTTTGCCCTAAGTTTATCTTCATCAATATATCTCCTGATCAAGAACATTTGCCCAAAAGTGATAATATTGGCAAGGAAATAATAATAGCTCAACCCCGAGGCAAAATTGTTGAAGATGAACAATAACATCACCGGCATAAAATACATCATCATCTTCATGCCAGGCATCTGTTGGCTTGTGCTCATCATTTGGTTGTTGATCCTGGTATAAAGGATGGTTGAAGCTGTCATTAACAAAGTAAACAAACTAACGTGATCGCCGTAAAAAGGGATTTCGAATGGCAAGTTGAGTATCGAATCATAGCTTGAAAGGTCGTCAGCCCAAAGAAAAGGTTGGAGCCTTAGCTCAATAGAGGCAGGGAAAAACCTAAAAAAGGCAATCAAGAAAGGTAGCTGTAACAGCATCGGGATACATCCCGCCATAGGATTAACACCAGCTTTTTTATACAATGCCATAGTGGCTTGTTGTTTCTTCATGGCATCTTCCTTTTTAGGAAATTTCTTGCCAATCTCTTCTATCTCCGGCTTAAGCACCTTCATTTTTGCAGAGGACTTGTAAGTTCTATAAGCAATAGGGAATAAAACAACTTTTAAAAGAATGGTAAGGAGCAAGATGATAATGCCATAATTCAAGTTAAAACTTTCCAAGTATTTAAAAATTGGTATCACGGCAAACCTGTTGATCCAATGCATAAGGAAGAAGCTCCACCCAAGGGGAATTTGACGCTCTAATTCTAAGTCATACCCTTTTAGCAAGTAATAATCTGTTGGTCCAAAAAACAGGTTCATTGGGATTTTGGGTGCGTCTTTACCTTGCACCTCGGCCAAAATATTGGAAGTTACAAATTTGACTACTGAATCTGATTCTTCAGGTGTTCTAGTCTCAATTTCCGCATTCTCAAATCCTTTTTCAGCAATGAGTGTTGATGCAAAAAAACGTTGTTTGAAAGATATCCATTTTACTTTCGTTTTGAGCTCTTCTTTATCATCACGGCGCTCAGAAATGTAATCCACTTCATCTTTATAATATTTGTAATAGATGGTAGAAAATTGCCTTTCCAAGTCTAAACTTTTTTCTTGTCTTGGCATATCAACTTTCCAGCCAATACTAACCAAGTTGGAATTGTTCTCCAGCATATTTTTCAAACCCGTGAACTCAACATCCATGCTATGCATGTTATTATTTCCGTAAAAAGTGTAAATAAAATCAATATGCCTTGGTTCACCTCTATTTGAATTAGCATGAAGCCTCATAATGAATTTCAGTGAGTCATCGCCGGTAATGTTGATCTTGCCATCTTGGTTGGGTATTTCGCCTTCAATAATGGGCTCAAAAAACAACTCTTCTGTGAATATGCTCCTATTCTGTGCAAAGAAATTCAAACCGAAAGTACTGTTTTTGCCATCAAAAAGTGTTACTGGCAAGGAGTCGTAGGTAGAAAAGTTTTTGAGTTGCACAGAATAAATTCGGCCTCCTTTATTCGCTAATTTAATCCTGTGTAAGTCGGTTTCCACTGTAGTGAATCCAGGTTCTTTACCTGCACTAACGGCAAACATCCCATATTTTTCAATATTTTCGTTCTTATGGGTCGTATCCTTTTCTGCTTTGGGTTCTTCGCTGGTTTTAGTGGTTTCTTCAACAACCTGGTCAGGGCCTTCTTTGAGTTCCTTTATAGAGTCTTTTAGTTGCTTTTCTTTTAGTTTAATGGCGTTAATAGAATCCTTTAAGTATTGCGCCGCGGCAATAGAATCTTTCTTTCTTTTCCTTTCTGCAAGTTCTTCTTTTGATGGTTGATTGAGATAACTAAATAAAATTAAGATACCTACTATCAAAAGTGTACCGATCAATGTATTCCTATTCATTGTTATGATGCTTTAAATGAGTATTTTATAAAAATTTAGCATGATTAAACAGGGGGCAAAGATAAAAGGAATTATACAATAAGGGAAAATTTGAAATGGTTAAATCCTGAAAATTCATTAGTTCTTATTAATCGGTCCTTGATGAATCAATAAAAATATGAAATTTCAAAAAATATTTCCAAGTTAAAAAGACTATTTTCCTTTGCTGAATTTGTTAGCAGCCTTCACAAAATCCACGAAAAGGGGGTGTGGTTCTGCCACTGTGCTACTGTATTCCGGGTGGAATTGAACACCAACAAACCATGGGTGCTCTTCATATTCCATGATCTCTACAAGGTTGTCTTTAGGATTTATACCACTCGCTATCATTTTATGTTTTGCATAATCTTCTAAGTATTTGTTGTTAAATTCGTAGCGATGCCTGTGTCTTTCCGAGATATCGGTTTTGTTATAAATATTTTTTACTTTCGACCCGTCTTTTAGCCGGCAAGGATAAGCGCCCAATCGCATTGTTCCACCTTTGGAAGAAATGTCTTTTTGAGATTCCATGATATCGATAACAGGATGTTTGGTTTTATTATTGATCTCTGTGGAATGAGCATCTTTGTGTCCAATAATATTTCTTGCAAATTCTATCATGGCGCATTGCATTCCTAAGCATATCCCCAAAAAGGGAATTTTGGATTCTCTTGCATGTTTAATAGCCGATATTTTCCCTTCAATGCCCCTGGAGCCAAAGCCAGGTGCAACCAATATGCCGTCTAAGTTTTGCAGGATTTTAGAAACTTTATTTTCGTTAATATCTTCCGAATGAATCATCTCAAGTTCAACCTCGCACCTGTTTGTAGTTCCGGAATGAATAAAAGCTTCTGAAATGGATTTATAAGCATCAGGTAATTCAACATATTTGCCTATCAGCCCAATTTTAACCTTATGCTTTGGATTTTTTAAATTATGAATAAAATTTTGCCACTTTTCAAGGTCAGGTTCCTTGGCTAGCATATTGGTTTTTTGCAATACTACCGAATCAAGGTTTTCTTTGAGCATCAAGAGAGGCACATTATAGATAGTAGAAGTGTCAATAGATTCTATTACTGCTGTTTTGTCAACATTACAAAATGAGGCGATTTTTTGTTTAAGGGTTTCATTGATCGGTTTCTCCGTGCGGCAAACAAGAATTTCGGGCTGAACCCCTTGTTCCAGCAAAGTTTTAACAGAATGCTGTGTGGGCTTGGTTTTTAATTCTCCTGCGGCAGATAAATACGGGATCAAAGTAAGATGGACGACAAGGCTGTTGGATGGGCCCAGTTCATACTTCAATTGCCTAACTGCTTCAACATAGGGAAGTGATTCAATGTCGCCAACTGTTCCGCCAATTTCGGTGATGACAAAATCATACTTACCTTCTTTTCCCAGGAGTTTGATCCTATGTTTGATCTCGTCGGTAATATGGGGTATCACTTGCACTGTTTCACCAAGAAAATCGCCTTTTCTTTCTTTCTCAATTACGGATTGGTAAATACGCCCAGTAGTAACATTATTGGCTTGGGAGGTTTTAACATTCAAAAAACGTTCGTAGTGTCCTAAGTCAAGATCCGTTTCAGCGCCATCGTCGGTAACATAACATTCTCCATGCTCGTAAGGATTTAATGTTCCAGGGTCTACATTAATGTAAGGGTCAAGTTTTTGAATGGTTACGTAGTATCCACGTGCCTGTAATAATTTGGCCAAGGAGGCAGAAATAATTCCTTTTCCAAGTGATGATGTAACTCCACCTGTAACAAATATATACTTGGTTGATGGCATAATGATTGTTTTTATTAGGTTTTAACGATCGTTGTTTTATTTTCTTTTCCCCTGATTTTTTCACACCCTATAGCTGCTGCCACACAAGAATATGAAGGGGCAACAAGTAATCCAATAACAGGAATAATGAACAACAGGTAAAATATAATTCCGTTTGCTATAGCAAACCCTTTGTTTTTTCTTGCAAATTTAATGCTTTCTTTAACAGAGAACCTGTATCTTTCCAAAGAATAATCCATCATTGCAAAACCATAAAAATAGCTGGAAACCAGGAACAAAATAACAGGTACTATGAAACCAATGAGGGGTATAAAACTAATAAAAAATAATAATACTATCCATAAAATTTCAATAAACATATTCCGGAAATTGATTTTCAATCCTCTTAATATATCCTGGACGTAATGCTTAAAAACGAATGGGTAGGTTTTTCCTGTGAGTTTTTCTTCAACTTTTTCTGACAACATTGCAAGAAACGGCGAAAGGATGGCCAATATCAAGTATTTGTATATAGCAAGATAGAAGAAGAATAACGCAATTTTTAATAAAAAACCCACAATAAACTTCATCAAAGAAAACAGAACTTTTAAAAAACCAGTATGCTCGGCATTTAGCCCAAGTTTTGTATATATCCATTCTGTAAAACAATCAACCAGCTCAAAACCAAAAAAAATGATAAGGAGAATAAAAGCAAGGTTAATGATCCCTGGTAAAAACACATACCACCATAGTTTATGCTTAGCAATAAATCGGTGTGCATCTCCAAAGGTAGATGTTCCCAAAGAAAAATTAGTAAATAGTGCCATATCTCACAGGTTTGTTCATTGCAAAAATAGATGTATTTTTTTAATAGATGGTATTATATAAATGCTAATTCGTGATAATATGAAATTGATTTAGAAAAAAATAAATTTGGTATATGGTTGAAAATAAGCTGTTTTTACACCAATTTTATTTCAAGCTGTCATCTTTGGTTTATGTATTGAAAACCTTTAAATCTTTATCAATTTCTCCACTTTATTCTTAGAAAGATATTGGTTGATGATCTGCTTCACATCCCTGTTATCTTGCGCGGGTTGGATATGTTCTTTAAGGAATTCATGGTCGCTGACCGGAACACCGGCGTCAAAAAAGCCATAACCAAGATACTTGCCGTTTTCTACAACAATAACAGATTTTTCTTCTTCATCGCGGCCCTTGTCAATAATAATAAAATTGTTTTCTTCGTAATCAACTTGTTCAATAAGCGCCTCGGCACGGATGTTATACTCTTCAGCAGGTTCTTCGCCAATACAAGCTCCTTTGCATAAGCCTATATTAAAATGAAAACAAGCATGAACAGAGTCGTACAACCCACATAATTTTTGACAGAGCTCATGTTTTTCAATATTGCGGTACATGAAATTCTTTGCTTCTGTTGAGTTTAAAAACGTGGTAATAGGGACATCTTTTTGATTGTTCTTTTGTATCCTAAAGTTCAGGTATCCTCTTTTGTCATAAAAGGCATATAAACCGTAATTTATGGCATTTCTTCTTTGAGAACGGTTAAAATGTGGCTTGTGTACTTTTATCTCTTCCGATTCTTTTAATAATGCAACGAGTTCGCTACCGGTTGTTTCATAACCAATATCAGCTATTTGGTCTTTCATCTCAACGGCTCGCTTGCTTTCCTTATTGCTTAAGTGGCTGAGAATCCTGCTTCTTATATTTTTGCTCTTGCCGATATAAATAAGGTCGTTTTTATCGCTATAGAAGTAGTAAACACCTGTTTCTTCTGGGATATCCATGATCATTTCCCGGTTAAGGTTGCGGTTGATCTCGTCAAAATTTACCAGGGCATCTTTAGTGCCGGTGCTAACAATTTCCCCGTTAGCTTTATCGACAACGATCTCGAAAAGTTTAACCGTAGCCAACGCGTCTCCTGCTGCCCGGTGACGACCATTGATCTGTATGCCAAGGCTCCTGCATATTTTTCCTAAGCTGTAAGATTTGAACCCAGGTATGTATTTACGGCTCAATTTTACCGTGCATAGCTGGTTGCGTTTGTAATCATATCCCAACCGTTTGAATTCATGGCGCACAAAATTGTAATCAAACCCGGAGTTATGGGCCACAAAAGTAGCCCCATCGGTGATCTCAACAATTTTTTTCGCTACCTCGTAAAATTTTGGGGCATTCATCACCATTTCATTGGTAATACCGGTTAATTTTGTTATGAAATATGGAATGTTGCACTCGGGGTTGATGAGCGTGGTGAATTCATCAATTACCCCGTTGCCATCATGTAGAAAGATGGCGATTTCTGTAATTTTGTCTTTTGCAGGTGTACTGCCGGTGGTTTCTATGTCAATGATAGCATACAAAACTATTGACCTGCTTTTTCTTGTTCTTTTAATGGGCTTGGCATAATAGGTAGATCGGCTGAAAAAGGTATTCTTGAACCTTCCATTTCAAGTTCTTCAAACAAAATAGCATCGGGGCAAATCATTGAATAAGGAATACCGCTAATGCCTCCATATTGTGATTGATAACCGCCCTGCCTAAAAGAAAGTATGTTGTTTACTACGATCTCTTTAGAAGAAACACCTAAAATATCTTCCAAATCAAAAGCATTGTAGCTATTATAATACAAATCCCTTAAAAGTTGTTCTTCTCCTGTTTCCAGGTCTACCTTGTAATAGTTGACCGGTGTAACTGTGGCGCTAACATTGATCGGTTTAGCATAAATAGCGTATTCCAAACCTTCTTCCTTAGCTTCTTCTATGAGTTTTTTCTTTAACTGTTCATTGCTCATCTTGTTTTTGGAAGAAATTTTTATTACGCTGGGCCCTGTTTCTCTGGCTATTTCATTACCGGAGATGATTGGCCTTAAATGCCCGTTAGAACTTTTTACTTCACGAGTGGGGGTCCTGTTGCAGAGCATGGTTTTGATCCTTCCATTTTCAATAAGTTTTATGGTATCTGGTGGGATAACACCTTCAGCGTCTACATCAATTGCTCCTATAAGTTTTTTTCCTTTATAAGAGCGTAGTTTTGGCAAAGCAAAGGCTGTAAGGTCTTCATGCATCACTTTCCTGTTGATCTTGCTTTCTTCTTGCTGGTCAATAAACCTGAAGTAGGTGGGTGTGCCGTCACCGAGTGTAAGAGGTTCTCGATAGGCCACCAAACCATCTTCACCCATAAACATCGTAGATATAAAAATGCTGGCCACATTATTGCCTTCTACCAGTACCAACCCTTCATACTTGCCTTTGAAAACAGGGGCTTTTGTTCGCTTCATGATGTTACCGGCAAACAAGTGCGTTTCTTTTTTCAAGCTATCCAAAGAAGGTAGTGAGCTGGGATAAGAGCAGATATAATTCATATTATCGCTTACCGTAATTCCATCCTTGCAAAGGGCAGAGGCATTAATATTCAGGGAAGTAAGGTTGACCGGGAATGAAACACTAGTTCCTTCGCTATTTACAAAATAAATTCTTAAACTGTAGATGGCCATAGAAACACCTGAATTTTCGATTTGGGGGTATTGTTTAAAAATACCTGATAATGCATTGGTAAGCTTTTCATGCTTTTGTTGATCAATTTTTACATTGGGCGCTTCTACGTGCATTTTGTGAACAGGAGCTTTGCTAAAATCGTCCAACTGGAGGCTGTCAGGGTTAATATTATTGCGTTCTAATGCCTGCACTTTTGATTTGTGTTTACGGGCGGCGCTTTTATAAACATTGTTAACGGCAATCCAAACCGCCCTCCTGATCCCGTAATAATCATTTTCTATGGGGATGTCCAGGTAATTTACGTCAGTAGAATAGTTATAAGAACGGCTGTTATAGTTTTCATCGTTCAACTTGTAGCTTCCAACCATCACCCTGTTGGTCCATGTACGGTTATGCTGGTCAATAGAAGATATTGTTGAACCTAAAACAGAAGCGATATTCAAAGTTTGTACATCGCCTACAAGAAAAGCAATAAAAAACGGCTTTTCATAGTCCTCCATAGAAAGTTCTTTCATATTTCTTCCTATTTCGTCCTGCATGGCGTTGATGATAACAGTGTCTATGCTTTGGGCATGGATGTGCAAGGAAGTAAGAGTGATAATAAAAAAGAATATTGTTTTTTTCATGTTTCTATCTTGTTTTTCTAAACGAACGAGTTTACCGGTTCGTAAATTACTGTATCTTACATCGTATTGATTAATTTGATAATCAATGGGTTAACCCATTGATTCGTATGCTTACTTTTCTTGTTGCTATTATGCTACTCATTGTATCATTTCAGATTTCAAGTCACTCCTTTCAAAAACCATATCACCCCACATATACAATGAAAGGGCTTTTGATGATGCTCTACTCTAATTCAAATAATTTTTTGACTTTTTTATCAATTTTTGCTTTTACTGAATCATTTATAGCTCCAAGTCTTCTCTTTATTAACGTTTTAGGTATGGTTACAATCTTGTGTAGGCGGATAACAGAATCAACAGCTAATCCGGTTCCAATCGACTCATTCGAGTTTTTCTTTATAACAAAATCACTATCAATGGCATTTCCTGGAATCTTACTCGATATAAAAGTGATTATAACATGATTATATTTACCTATCTCTCCAGTTAGGCATAATGCAGGTCGAACTTTTGAATTGGATAAATCATCAAATGGAAATGAGACCAAAACTATGGAATTTTTAATCATTGAAGGGTTCTCCATCATTTATCGAATAGACGTCTTCCGACTCATCAAATAAATATTCGAAAGCAGGATTATTTGAAATTGAATCCGTCCATAATTTCTCATCATTCTTTTCGGAATCATCATTATCATCAAGAAGAATGATTACCCTAACCTTTTTTTCAGATTTCTCAAGCTGATAATCAATTTTTAGATTCCCTTTTTTATCCGTTTTAGAATTAATCTCGATTGCTCTCATATAACGCCTTTTTTTACAAAGTTAAGAAAACAAATTATCGTTTTTTAAATTATTCATCATATATATTCTTATCGATAATATCCCTGGTATTTTTTAATTTTTAATTTTCTTAGTTTTCTTTGCTTTTTCCAGGATTTCTTGATAGTATGGATCCTCCAAAATGGGCAAACTAACATCTGAAACAGGTTCTTTTTGTGTTTCTATTTTTCTTACCAGGATGGGTGGTGCTATAGCGCTAACGGGAACGCCACCCGATTCGGCGCCACAAATGCCGTTAAAAACTCCATAATTGCTTCCTGTAGCTTCGATTTCCGAAAACATGAGCAATGGTGTTCCAATCAAGCTAACGCCTCTTACCAGTTCATCGGGGCGGCCATCAACATAGATCCTGTAAACTTCCATTGGTTGAATATTAAAAACATCGGGCCTGTATCGCGAGGTATTGGTAAAACCACCGGTTACTTCCTTAAAATAATAGCCGTATTCTTTGCCCTGCTTTTTACATTCTTTAATAAGTTTTTTTCTTAAGTATTCAAAAGATTTGGGTTTTTCGGTTTCAATGAACATGTTTGACTGGCGGGAAACAGCCGGCAAAGTGCCTGCAGAACGGCCATGGCCGTTGGATTGATGAAACATCTCGTTAGGTGTCCTGGACATGAGGTATCTTTTTAGTATACCGTCCTCTATTACTTGAACCTTTTGAGCTTTCACTCCTTGGTCGTCATATTTATATGCGCCTATGAGTTGGGTGCTTCCAAACATTTTTTTTGTTGGGTCAAAGGCAAGATTAATGTATTTGGGAAGTACTTTCGTATTAATCTTGTCTTTAAAGGTGTGCCCATCAGAATCATCTTTGAGCCTATGGCCTTCCACCCGGTGCCCGAAAATCTCGTGAAAAAACACTCCCGTAGCTTGAGATGAAAGTATTGCAGGGCCTGTGTATGCTTCAGCAACAGGCGCTTTGGCTAAAGCATAGAGTTTTTTCCTAAAGGTTTTGATCTCTTTCATAATTGAATCGTGCGGGGGCAAACCACTTGTGTCCTCTGCAAAATAAGAAATGTTGTATGGCACAATATTATCATCAATAGATTTTATACGTGCTGAAATATCCAGGTTAATGTAAGAACCGTTTTGCACGATCTTAGATTTTTCGGTAGAAAGAAAATATTTTCTCTGCGCATAATACGTAAGCTGGGCATTGGCATGAAAAACGCTTGTATCCTCAAGAAAAGGCGCTGTGTACGACTTCAAACGCTTTTCCCATGAAGCCAAATCAAAAGAAAACCTATTTTTGTCCACGGGTTCAATGTAAACATTAGGTTCTTCTTTACTAAAATCAGGAAAATCTTGCTTTTTTTTGTTTGGGTTTTCTTTTTTGGATAAATATGTTCTAAGCGCTTGTTTGTAGGCTCCTTCTGTTTTATCCCAAATGATCTGGCTTATTGCCAATGGATTATTTTCCGTTGGGATGAATGCAAAAGAATGAGAAGGAATGTTAATGTTGAAATACCCGGCTTTTTGTGTATGGGTGTTATCAAAATCATAGTCTCCTACCCTAACGTTATTACTGAAATAGCGAATATGAAAATCATCCGAGCTTACCAGGCTTCCCATGTCAGAAGATATAGAAACTGTGTAAATATCATTTACTTGGTAATCGATATAGTAAGGTGGATTATCAATTTTTTTAAAGTACCTCATCTCCCTATTTAATTCGTTTTCCAGGATTTTTAGTAGTGTGTCATCTTGTTGCCCAAAAGCATAAAAAGAAAAAGCAAACAAGAAAATAAGCGGCAACAATATACATATGTATGAATTCTTCATTAGGGATTGATTATATTTTTACGTGTAAAATAGTTCAGTACCTTCCTAAATTGCCCCCCTGTTCAAAAACCATGTATTATTATTGTTAATCAGTATGCTGCAACAAGGTTTTCTGATTGCATAAAAGGTCCGGCTATAATTAAGGGCAAAAGTAATATAAGTTCTTAAATATGATGAAACAATAGTGTCCAAAAATAATTCAATTTCAGGAAATCATTTCAATAAATATTAACTTTGAGATTGTAATCAATTAGTTAATTATGAAACGTTAACGGAGGTAGCGATACATTAACCTCTATTATTCATGAAATTCAGAACTCCTGACCTATCGTAGTTTATCATGTCGCAAATTTATAAATTATCG
>CAZJDA010000010.1:71375-97451 GCA_964544705.1 uncultured Bacteroidales bacterium | reverse complement strand
TGAGCGGGAGGTAAATTATTGATATTAAACCTACTAACTTATTGATAACTTTTTGGGAAATTATTTCTTTATTCAAAAATGAGTTTTTTGTATCCTTAACAGCTCAAAAGACAACCTTGGTTCATAAAGAGATTGTGAATTGCTTTGGCCTCGTATACCATATTTTCGAGCCTACGGCTCTTTTTTTCTTGTGCCTTTGCTTTACTAATTTTATTGCTGTTGGGATTTTATGAGAAGCCATATTATTCCTGTATGGGTTCAAAATTCTACTTTGTATCTTTGAAGACAACTTGGTATTAGTGTTGATAAACAAAACGCAATAAAAAAAGCGTCATTTCTTCCCTAAATGTAAGGATTGAAATGACGCTCACCTAGAAGATCAAAATGCTTTTACTCTTTTTCTTCTTTTTCCTCTTCTTCTACAACATCATATTTTGTGCATTTAACGGAATAGAAAGACAAGTGGTCTTTCCCGCTTTCTTCCAATTTCTTCCTCATGCCTTCAATTTGTTTGTTGCCTTCGCCATGATGAAAATCTTCACTCTTCGTACCGCTTTTGTGCTCGTGTTCGGTGGTATCTGCATGGGTTGTATCGGCTTCTGCCAATTCTGCTTCCCATTCTGCCAAGTAAGCTTCGTCTACTTTCAATTCTTCAACCGTTCCTTTGATCTTGATCATGCTGCCTTCCAATTCTTTGTCAAATGTGGCAATGCCTTCACCGGCAGTTATTTTTACCGTTTTTTCAGGGTCTTCGCCCATAATAAACAGTTTCTTGCCACCATGCGCACAAGTATGCGTTACAGTGCCTTCTATAAGAACATCTTTGCCCACAAGCTCCGATTGTTTCTTTAAGAAGTCTGCTACTTTCATTGCTTGTTTTTCTTCTTTGTTGTTTTCTTTTGCATTATTGCCGCAGGAAACAAAAAAAGCCGCTAAAATTGCCATTAAAAAAAGTTTTTTTACCATCATTCTAATTTTTATTTGAAACATTTATTTGCCTTGATCAGTAATTGTTCTATTATTTTTAACCGTTCAAGCTTAACATTTTTATACCCCTGCAAAAATAAAAAAAATGAATTCGTCAACGGCTTTTTTTATTTACAAATGGAAAAAAATCTCAAAATTTTTATACTAAAATGGAAGGTTTTAACCCTGGATATTCTCTTCCTTGCGTTCTATGTTTTGTTCGCAGACAAGAAATTTCAATAAAAGGCGAAAATTTCAGGGCTTTTTGTTAAACCTATCCCTGTAAAGATTGTTAAAAAGATACACTGCCGTAATATTACAAACGAAATAATTATACAACCATGAAAAACAGGCAATGCCTGGAATTATTATTGAGAAACAATACAGCAATTATTAAATTATGTGCCAAATAGAAACATTACAAAAATATTTAAACGTGTCTAACAGGCAATGCCTGGAATTATTATTGAGAAACAATACAGCAATCATTAAATTATGTGCCAAATAGAAACATTACAAAAAATATTATCGAATGAGAACACTTATTGTTTATGCTTCTAAACACGGTTTCACCGAAAAAGCAGCAGAAATTCTTGCCGGTGGAATTGAAGGAGAAGTAGAACTTATGAACTTGAAAAAAGAAAAGAGCAAAAACTTAGAACCATACGATACCGTTATAATTGGCGGCTCAATACATGTTGGCAAAATGAACCAATTGGTAAGTGAATATGCTGAAAAAAATTGCGATGAACTGGAAAAAAAACATATAGGATTCTTTATTTCATGTATGGACGAAATAGAAAAGGCAAAGATCTATATGCAAGAAGCCTTTCCTGAAGAACTGCTGCAAAAAGCCTTTGCCAAAGGTTATTTTGGAGGCGAATTTAATTTTGAACGAATGAGTCACTTGGAGAAATTGATGGTAAAAAAGATCTCGCAAATAGACAAAACCATCTCTAAAGCCAATTACAAAAATATGGCTTCATTTATTAACCTGGCCAATTCATTGTGCCAATAAATTAGGGTAAAACACTTAAAACCGTTCATAATTGGGAAATTACACCTTAACATTAATTTAATATTTGTTTAAAATTCCGGCAATTTTAATTGTTTAATATTGTATTTGCTATATCCACAAATAATTTTTACGCAAATGCAAAAGAAACAAAAGAAGTTTTATTTCAAAAGGTTCTCACTACGAACCAAGTTTTATTCCACGGCTTTTGGAATTCTTGCTATATTGGTTTTAATGGCCTATTTTACCAATCATTATATCAAAAAGACCTCCGGGTATCATTATCTTTTAACCAATGTAAAAGAATTGGCCTATCTGCAATCGGAATTGCGGAGGGCTGAGAAAAACTTTATGCTTATAGAAACCATTAATCCTGATTTTTATGCAACAGGTAAAAGCGCTTACCTGGAAAGATTTAGTCATTTATCTACCCAGCTTTATAAAAAACTATCTCAATTGCAGTCTAATAACATCATACAGGAGCTGGAGCTGAATAACAAATTGGCTGAAATTTCGGATTACTTTTTTCAATACAAAAATATTTTTCAAAAGATCACCCAACTTACTTTGCAACGTGGGTTTAAAGATTACGGACTTATTGGAAAAATGCGTGAAAGAATCCATTACGTAGAAGATATAATCAATGCAAACCCGAAATTAGATCACTACAAGGATAATATGCTCATGCTAAGAAGGCATGAAAAAGACTACCTACTTAGAAAGGATGTGAAGTATAAAGACAAATTCATGGGTACTAATTTAGGTTTTATTCAAGAATTAAAAGCGGACAACCAACTGGACACAGCCCTCATAAAACAGCTTATCGCCGCCTTACACAATTATCAATCCATCTTTTTTAAAGTCATAGCCAAAGAATCGGAAATAGGAGCCGATGAAGAACATGCTTTGATGAAAGCTTTAAAGGAGAACAGCGATGAGATCACACCCATCGTGAACCAGGTGAATGCCATTATTTCAGAAGAATCCGAACAAGAGATCAATAGGGCAATAAGTACCTTGCTGATCCTGATAGGAATATTTTCGCTTGTGATTATATTAATAATATTTCGATTGGCAGCAAGTATCATTACATCGGTAAAATACTTAAAAGCCTATATTACACGGCTTGGTAATGGAGAACTACCGGGAAAGATACAAAAAACTTCCAACGACGAGATATCGGATATGATAGAATCGGTTAATAACCTTACTCAAAATCTTAAAAACACCAGGAATTTTGCTATAGAGGTAGGCAATGGCAACTTCAAAACCGAGATCAATGTTTTCAATAACAAGGGAGACTTGGGCAAAAGTCTTGTTGACATGCGTAAAAGACTCCTAAAAGTAGATGTTGAAAGGGAAAAACGCCAAAAAGAGGAGAAAATAAGGAATTGGCACGTGGAAGGAATTGCAAAATTCGGTGAATTGCTTAGGAATAACAGCAATAACTTGGACAATCTTTCTTACAGCTTCATCAGCGAACTCATCAAGTACCTGGAAATCAACCAAGGTGGGTTGTTTATATGCTATGAAGACAAACAAAATAACCCGTACTTCCTGTTGAAAGCAGCTTACGCTTATGACAGGAATAAATTTTTGCACAAACGAGTAGAATTTCAAGAAGGATTGATAGGCAGATGCGCCAATGAGAAGAAAACCATTTACATGACAAATTTACCGGAAAATTACCTGAGAATAACCTCAGGACTTGGAGGTAAGAAACCCGGAAGCCTGCTCTTGTTGCCATTAATACTGAACGATGTATTATATGGAGTAATAGAGCTGGCCTCTTTTGAAGAATTTGCAGGTTACAAAATAGAATTTGTTGAAAAACTCAGTGAAAGCATAGCCTCATCCATTTCCAATATTCGTGTTAACGAAAAAACCAATGTTATGGTAAAGGAATTACAGGAACAAACAAGGGAGTTAACACAGCAAGAGGAAGAGTTGAGGCAAAACGTGGAAGAATTGCAAGCAACACGTGAAGAAATGGAACGCAAAGAGACCGAATTCAATGGAATTACATCTGCCATCAATAATTCCTTGGCAGCTTTTAAATTGGATATGAACGGGAATTTTCTCCAAGCAAATAATAAATACTTGTCTATTGTAAACATGCCTTTGGAGAAACTTAAAGGTAAGGTGCACAAACAATTGCTTCAATTAACATCCAATGAATTGCAACTCTATAATAAAAATTTCTTAAACTTGAGTAATGGTGTATCTTTTAAAACATTTTGCAAATACAAGAACCAAGACAAAGTATATTACGAGCTTTTTACACCGGTTAAAAATCGTAAAGGCGATTATCATAAAATAATTGCTTTCACAATCGATGTTTCTGAGGTACAATCATCAAAAGAAATGAAAAAGCTAAAGAATTTTGATTTTATTGTTTCTTGACCATTTTGTTTGCGAATTCTTGCGGTAAATAATTATCGTAAGTTTTACAAACTTCCGTGGCAATAGTTATTGCGTTTTCAATAATACCTTTCCATGCATCCGCGCTCAAAGTGTTTAGGTCATCCTTTTTAATTTCATTCGCAATTATTGAAAAAATAGCCCCGGCATTAAAGCTATCACCGGCGCCTATTGTACTTGCCACATTTGTTGTAGGAACTTTGAAAAACAACTCATATTGACCGGTTAATAACCATACACCTTCTTTGTTGCAGGTATATATTAGGGTTTCGCATCCCGCTTGTTTTACCCATTCGTAAGCTTCTTTGTGGTTTTTGGCATGGCAAATGGCTGCTATATCTTCATCGGCCTAATGTCACTGAAGCATTCAAGACTGAGCCTCCGGGTTTGGCTTCCTTCACCAAGCCATTTTTAAAAATGATGTCATAAAGCGACTCTCCTGCTAAGTATACCATTGGTGTTTATTGTTATGCAAAATATGCCGTTTTGTCATTCTATTGTCACAAAAAAAAAGAATCCTTCAAACAAAATATGCCATAATATCATAATTACAAGAAAAAAAGATAATGGCATAATGATTGTCGATATGTGAACAAAATTAGAACTAAATTCAAGTATAACATAAATAAAAGGAGAAAAATGAGTAAAATAATAGGAATTGATTTAGGAACCACAAACTCATGTGTATCAGTAATGGAAGGTAACGAGCCTGTAGTTATTCCCAATAGCGAAGGCCGTAGAACCACACCTTCTATTGTTGCATTTACTGAAAATGGGGAGCGCAAAGTTGGTGACCCCGCTAAAAGACAGGCTATCACGAACTCGCAAAACACGATATTTTCTATAAAAAGATTCATGGGGGAAACCTACGACAACATGTCCAAAGAAGTCAACAGGGTTTCTTACAAAGTTGTAAAAGGCGAAAATAATACCCCAAGAATTGAAATCAAAGACAGGAAGTATACACCACAGGAAATATCTGCTATGGTGCTTCAGAAAATGAAAAAAACGGCTGAAGACTACCTTGGACAAGAAGTGCAAGAAGCGGTTATTACGGTACCTGCATATTTTAGTGACTCCCAGCGTCAAGCTACTAAAGAAGCCGGCGAAATTGCAGGACTTAAAGTTAAAAGGATCATTAACGAACCTACTGCAGCTTCACTTGCTTACGGCTTAGACAAGAAAAATAAAGACATTAAAGTGGCTGTATTTGACCTTGGTGGCGGTACTTTCGACATTTCACTACTGGAACTTGGTGATGGCGTGTTTGAAGTAAAATCAACAAATGGCGACACACACCTTGGTGGTGATGACTTTGATCAGAAAGTTATTGATTGGCTTGCTGAAGAGTTTAAAAAAGATGAAGGTATTGACCTCAAAAAAGACCCAATGGCATTACAAAGGCTTAAAGAAGCCGCTGAGAAAGCTAAGATTGAACTTTCCAGCTCTACTTCTACAGAGATTAATTTGCCTTATATTATGCCCGTAGATGGCATACCTAAACACCTTGTAAAAACACTTTCCAGGTCTAAATTTGACCAACTTACAGAAGATTTGGTAGATCAAACCAAGGCACCTTGCAAAAAAGCGCTTAGCGATGCAGGTTGGACTTCTTCAGACATTAACGAAGTAATACTGGTTGGTGGTTCTACACGTATGCCATCAATACAAAAAGTTGTAGAAGACTTTTTCGGCAAAAAGCCTTCTAAAGGAGTAAACCCTGACGAAGTTGTTGCCATTGGCGCTGCTATTCAAGGTGGTGTACTTACTGGAGAGGTTAAAGATGTGCTCTTACTTGACGTAACGCCGCTTTCTCTTGGTATTGAAACACTTGGTGGTGTGATGACAAAGTTAATCGAATCCAACACTACTATACCAACCAAGAAAACAGAAACTTTCTCTACAGCAGCAGATAACCAAACTTCCGTAGAGATTCATGTATTGCAAGGCGAAAGGCCAATGGCGAAAGATAACAGGACAATTGGCAGATTCCACCTTGATGGGATACCACCTGCTCCAAGAGGAGTACCACAAATTGAAGTCGCTTTTGACATTGATGCTAACGGTATTATGAATGTTTCTGCTAAAGACAAAGCTACAGGTAAATCTCAAAAAATCCGTATCGAAGCTTCTTCAGGATTATCGGAGGATGAGATCAAGAAAATGAAAGAAGAAGCTAAGGCTAATGCAGAGGCAGACCAAAAAGAAAAAGAAAAAATCGATAAGCTGAATAACGCGGATGCTTTAGTATTCCAAACAGAAAAACAGCTTAAAGAATATGGCGACAAGATTCCTGCTGAAAAGAAAGAACCTATTGAGAAAGCGCTTAATGAATTAAAAGAAGCGCATAAGAGCCAGGATGTTGAAGCAATAGATAAAGCTATGGCCGACTTAAACGCCAAATGGCAAGCTGCCAGCCAGGAAATGTACAATGCCCAGCAACAACAAGGGCAGCCCGGCGCAGAACAGCAGCAACAAGGCGGGCAACAAGAAGGCCAAGAACAAAAATCCAGTGATGATGAAGTAACAGATGTGGATTTTGAAGAAGTTGATGACAGTAAAAAGTAGTTTTTTCATGATTTTTGTAAAACCCCGGCTGCCAAAACGGCAACGGGGTTTTTTATTACCCAGTGATTTTTTGATTTGTCAATGATTTGTCATAGTTTATGTATAATTGTTTATAAGCTGTTGATAAACTATTATACTGACTGGAAATAAGGAAGTAAATTTTGTTCATAAAAAAAAGAGCTCTTATACTTTGAATCCGGCTTTGACATTTTTACTTTTGTCTCACAAAAATTGCCTGGAAACATTTTAAAACCTGATCTAAGTGGAAAACCTAAACCCCCAGAAATCAAACGAACATACTGCAAAAGTAAAAAGTATAAGTCAATTTTTTCCTGATAGTGGACGTGTACCACCACAGGCATTAGACCTTGAGCAAGCAGTACTTGGAGCTATAATGCTGGAGCAAAATGCATTAACTACCGTTATCGACATTTTGCATCCCAACGTATTTTATAAAGAAGCGCACCAGAAAATCTTTGAGGCGATTCAACGCTTATTCTCACGCTCCGAACCCGTCGACATACTCACGGTTACCAATGAATTAAAAAGCAGCAATGATCTTGAGGTTGTGGGTGGTGCATATTACATCACACAACTCACTAACAGGGTGGCTTCTTCTGCCAATATTGAGTATCATTCCCGTATCATCTTACAAAAATTTATTCAAAGAGAGCTCATTAGGATATCTTCTGATATTATTAAAGATGCTTATGAAGACAGCACCGATGTTTTTGAATTGCTTGACAAAGCCGAGCAAAATCTTTTTTCTGTTAGCGAGACCAACCTGCGCAGGAGTTTTGACGACATGCGCTCTTTGATACGAGAAGCTGTTAAACAAATTGAAACCGCCAGGAACCAAGAAGGAAACATCAGCGGTGTGCCTTCTGGTTTTACTAACCTTGACAGGGTAACCTCAGGTTGGCAAAAGTCCGACCTTGTCATCCTTGCTGCCAGGCCTGGTATGGGAAAAACAGCTTTTGTACTCTCTATGGCAAGAAATATGGTGGTTGATTTTCAAAAGCCCATCGCCATGTTTTCTTTGGAGATGTCTTCCATACAACTTGTTACCAGGCTAATATCGTCAGAATCACAAATCCCTGCTGATAAGCTTAAAAAAGGAGCCTTAGAGAATCACGAATGGGAAAAATTAAATGCCAAGATCAGCGCTTTAACAGAAGCATCATTGTTTATAGATGATACCCCGGCGCTTTCAATCTTTGAACTCAGGGCCAAATGCCGGCGACTAAAAGCACAGCACGACATACAACTTGCTATTATTGATTATTTACAATTGATGACTTCTCATACTGAAAACAATAAAGGCAACAGGGAACAAGAGATTAGCAATATTTCCAGGTCATTAAAAAGCCTTGCCAAAGAATTGAACATTCCCATTATTGCCTTATCACAGTTGAGCCGGGCAGTAGAAACAAGAGGAGGTTCAAAACGCCCCCTTCTTTCTGACCTTAGAGAATCTGGCGCTATTGAGCAAGATGCTGATATGGTGTTATTTATTTACAGGCCTGAATATTATAAAATTGAGGTAGATGAAGAAGGCAATCCTACTACAGGGATGGCCGAACTTATTATTGCTAAACATAGAAATGGAGCCCTTAAAGATATCAAACTGCGATTTATTGACAGGTATGCCAAGTTTTCTGATATGGATGACAATCATTTTCCAGATGATAATATGCCGCAGTCCAATGAATTTGATGAAAATAACGGTCCACCAACCTATACTATGCAATCAAGAATGAATGATATGGCAGATGATGACGAAGTAGTACCGTTTTGATTGATTATTGATTATTGATTATTCTTTGGCTTGCCAACTTACAAGTAAACATACCCAGATACCTGATGCCAGATGCCAGATGCCGGAGCCAGCTTTTCATCGTCATCGCGAGGAAGTATAACGAAGCGATCTCCATGCTAGTGAAATGATTACTTTTTGATTAATAGCTACATAGAAGAAATTACTAGATGCCTGATGCCAGATTCCTGATACCGGATAAAGTCCCTGCCAAGCTTCTGACTTCTATCCATCCAATCATTCTCTCATTCAGTAACAGGGTAACAGAGTGACAAAATAACAGGGTAACAGAGTGACAGAGTAACCATTAACACATTCCCTCATTAACAAATTAACACATTCCTTCATTCATTCCATCGTTCTATCATTCTTTCGTTCATTCGTTCTTTCGCCTATTCCCAATCCCCCAATCAACCAATCCCTCAATCAACCAATCAACCAATCAACCAATCAACCAATTAACCAATTAACCAATCAACCAATTAACCAACCAACCAATCAACCAATCAATCAACCAATTAACCAATCAACCAACCAACCATTTCAAAAGCATTCTAATACTAAAAACCCAAAAATTCCCGTTTAATTATTCTCTTGCGCTAAATACTTCGTATCTTTGTATAATTGATAGATATAATTATGTAAATGAATTTAATATGAAAAGACTCACTATAACCCTTTTATTATTAATAACTTCAATATACTTGCATGCTGCCTATGTTTTCATCCCCATGGACGAAACCCAAAAAAACCACTTAAAATCATACGGCATAGCCTATTGGGCATTGCAGCACGATGTTGAAGTAAGCTGGCTATTGAATTATAAAGGCGGCAGTTTTATGTTTAAGCACCATAGCATTTTGGAAAATGAATGCATTATTCGCGGTATTTCTTACGAAATTATTGCCGATGTGCAATTCCAATCATTATTGAATAAAATTTCAAGCCCTGAAGTAAACATGGAGAATATAAAACTGCATAAACCTCCAAAAATCGCTGTTTATTCTCCAAAGAACAAGAAACCATGGGACGATGCGGTGACTTTAGCCCTAACTTATGCCGAGATTCCTTATGATGTGGTATATGACGAGGAAGTACTAAGCGGCACTCTACCCAAGTATGATTGGTTACATCTGCACCACGAAGATTTTACAGGGCAATATGGGAAATTTTGGGCGCGCTATAAGAATCAAAAATGGTATATTGATGATGTTAAGGATGAAGAGCGACGTGCAAAAAAACTTGGGTTTGACAAGGTTTCTCAATTAAAGCTTGCTGTAGCAAAAAAAATACGTGATTTTACAGCAGGTGGAGGCTATTTATTTGCCATGTGTTCAGCTACGGATAGTTTTGATGTTGCCCTTGCTGCCGAAGGTGTTGACATTTGTATGCCTATGTTTGATGGAGACCCGGCTGACCCACAAATGCAACAGAAGCTCAATTATGATAACTGTTTTGCTTTCACTGATTTTTCTTTGAGCAAAAACCCTTATGAATATGAAATATCATCTATCGATGTTCCGCCAAGAAGAGGAGTTAGTGAACAAAATGACTATTTCACACTATTTGAGTTTTCTGCTAAGTGGGATCCCATTCCAACGATGCTTTGCCAAAATCATAAAACCATCGTTAAAGGCTTTATGGGACAAACCACTGCTTTTGATAAGCGCTATATTAAGCCAGGGGTACTAATTATGGGAGAAACAAAATCGCTTAATGAGGCAAGGTATATCCACGGAGAATATGGCAAAGGAACTTGGACTTTTTATGGAGGACATGACCCTGCAGATTACCGTCATTATGTTGGCGACCCGCCAACCGAGTTAGATTTGCACCCGAATTCTGCCGGATATAGGTTGATATTAAACAATGTGCTTTTCCCTGCTGCTAAGAAGAAAAAACTAAAAACTTAGAATAATCTTGGTGTACGAGGCTTAACACGGGTTTTATTAAGCCCATCAAACGTGGCAACAATCATAATTTCGTGTGAACCGCTACTATAAGTTCGTATTCCACCAACGCCAAAATCATAAGAGTAACCAACTCTTAAGTCTTGGTCAATAAGGCCTGTACGTTCAATATTTACCCCTGTAATCAATGAAAGTGCATCTTGGTAGCGGTAAGCCAGTCCTGCCCACCATGTATTGCGGTCAAAAGTACCTATAGCGCTTAATTCAAACTGGGTAGTATACAAAGTACTTTTTAAAAGAAGATATGGAATAATATTAATATTTTCATCAATTTCCACGGTGTATTTTCCATACATGTAATAATGCCTTGGGTTTTCCAAGGTTGTAGAACCTTTTACAGATCTATCCAGGTGTGTTGCAGCTAATCCAGCTGTATATCCCTGGGGGCTATTAAGTTCAGCTCCAAAAGCAAAATCAGGCCTAAATTTATTCACATTACTATATAGTGCATTTTGGTCGGTAATATCTTCATAAACAAGGTTTGAACCATTAATAGATTTATTAATGAACCCAACCCCCAAGCCCAGTGTTAATAGATGCTGAGAAGTTATATCAACATGATAGGCATACATGGCTCTCAAATTTTGCGTTTGTTCCTCGCCCAATTGATCGTTATATATAGTTAAACCAACGCTACCGTATATTTTACTGATATAAGTATCAGCCGTAAGTAATTCAGTCATGGGAGAGCCGTCAAAACCATACCATTGTTTTCTTGCCAAGAGCGCCACATTGATTTTATTGGCATTGCCCATAGCGCCGGGATTAAACATAATCTCATTATTACGGTGCTGCGTAAACTGTGGCTCATTTTGTGCAACTAAAATAATAGGAGCAAAAAGTATGATGATAAATAGTAAAAATCTGTATTTCATAATATTAAGTTTTTCAATGCATTATACGTAAAAGAAACCTATTTAGATTCAATTAATAATTCCTTAATTATTCGCTCCATTCAAACTTTCATTCAAGAGTTTTTGAGCAAGTTTTACACTAATTTTCCTGCCGTTATTAAAAGCAACAATATAGGTGTTATATCCTAAGCTCTTTAGTTTATTCCTTGTTTTATATGCTTCGTCAATGTCAATATACTTTCCTACCGAGTATCTATAATACCCATCAGGATCATGTGATGAATTTATGGGCTCGTTGGGAATATTGCGCTCAATCTTCCTGTAAAACCCAGGTTCTATGGGTTCCCTAGTAGCAATAAACTGAACCCTAAATTCTATATCATTAGCAGAACCAAAATCAACATTGGCGGATAGGTCTCCATAGTAAGTTAGGTATCTTGAATATTTTTTGCTTCCATGCCCATAAACACCTGCATAAGAAAGATATTCAATAAATTCATCCCTTGTTTTAACTTCAAAAGTTGTGCGCCTGTTTTTTTGGTGTTCTGCGGGGGTATTGGCCCTTTTAACTACAGGCTGTGATTCGCCGTAGCCTCTTCCAATAATCCGGTTTTTATCTACTCCTTTCGCTATCAAATAATTCACAACAGCTTTAGCGCGTTTATGGGAAAGCAATTTATTGTATTTAAAAGTGCCTTGCTCATCTGCATAGGAATTGATGATGATATAATTAGAAGGGTCTCCATTGAGGATAGAAGCAAGTTTATCAAGTTCACGCTCAGATAATGCCCTAAGATCCCATTTGTCAAAATCCCAATAAATATTTTTTATCTCCGTTTCCTTACCCCTGTTGTATTCCATCACATTGATATTGGTGTTATCTGCAACTCTCACTGTATCGGCTTCCTCTGTAACAGAATCTTTCATAGTTTCTTCATCTGTATTTACCCTGTTTTTTTCACTTAGGTAGTCATCGTGTTTCACTTCCACTTCATATTGAACATCAGGGTCTAGTTTTTCATCATCAAAAACGTAATTTCCTAAAGAATCGGTGGTTGCTTCAAATTTTGAACCGTCGCTACCGGTAAGCACTACTGTGAGTTTATCAAAATTCCTGTTATATTGGTCCTTAACATTTCCCTTTATCATAAATGCCTTTGGTTTTCTACGGAAAGAGTAAATGTCATCACTCCCCACAGCTTCTTTTATTTCCCTGTTGCTACAGAAAAACCCATCTGTTGGATTGGTGAAAATTATAGCAAAGTCATCTGCTGTAGAGTTAATAGGATAGCCCATGTTAACGGGTTTGGAAAAGTTCCAATTATCATCTACTTTTGAGTAAAAAATATCATCTCCTCCCATGCCAATATGGCCGCTAGAAGAGAAATACAAAACAGAATCCCCTTTAATGAAAGGAAATGTTTCATCAAAGCGTGTGTTAATTTTGGGGCCTAAGTTAACAGGCTCACTCCATTCCCCACTTGTGTCCTTTTGTGTCATATACAAATCAGCGCCTCCATAACCTCCAGGTTTGTTGGAAGCAAAAAACAAGGTGCTGGCATCGTTAGAAAGATTTGGATGGCCTATAACATAATCATCTGTTGAGAATTGGAATTTTTCCGATTCGCTCCATGTGTTGGTATTATTATCATAGATGGAATAATGAATATTGCAGTATCGTTTCTTCGCCGTTGGGCTGTTGCACCGTTGAAAATACGCAATCTTATTTTCGTCGTTATAACTAAAAATACCGTTGTTATTGATCCTTGTATTTACCCCGCCTTTAAGCTTTATTGGCTCTTCCCAGGAGCCACTTTTCTTATCGAAAGTAACTTCATAGATCTGGTCGCTAACAGCAAAATCCACGTTTCTATTCTTGTTTTCCTCCCTGTTGGAAGTAAAAACGAGCCTTGCTTTCGGGGTTTGGTTGATCATGGCCCAATAAAAATTATTCTCGTAATAAAACTCGGGCACCTTATCATACTGCTTTTCCGATTCTTTCACAGTCTCGCGCAAAACCACGTTAGAAGGCAAGTATGTTGCACTATATTCTGAATTTTTCGTATTGAGGGATTTTTCATTTTTGATATTATAATCCGGTATTTTTTTCATATTTCGGCTTGCAAACTCAGCAGATTTCAATTTATTCAAACCTACCGAATCATTTGGATTATAAGTAAGGTATTTTTCAATAAATGGCTTGGCTTTCTCATACTCACCTGCTTTAAGAGTAACATCACCCAATCGTAAATATATAACCGGGTCGCTATACCCAGCGTCATAAGCTTTCTCGTACCATTTTTTGGCCTCTGTGTAATCAAGTACGTCAAGGCGGTAGCACTCGCCAAGTTTATAGTATACCTCCGGCTTTGCCGGGTCAGGAACCTTATCTTTTTTCAGCAATTTTTCATATTCTTTAATAGCGCTTTGGTATTGCTTCTTCTCAAAATATTGATTTGCTTTAGAAGTTGCAGACTGTGCAATTCCTGCCTGTGGCAAAACCCAGGATACTAAGAGCAATATGATGATTATTTTCTTCATATTCATTTTTTACTGTTCTACTACAAGTACTGTTCCTTTCATGGTATAGGTCCGTTCACCGTCTTTTATTTCCACGATATAGAAATAGGTCCCCGGTGAAACATTTCTTCCATTAAATGTACCGTCCCAACCTTCTCGGCCTTCGTATATTGTTTGCCCCCATCTATTCAGTATCTTAACTGGCACGCCCTTCAAGAACAAGTCATTCTTACCGTCTTTTGTTAACGGTGTAAACGCATTAGGTAAATTTACTACAGTAAGCAATGACAAGTATTCTTGTGATATACATCCATTTTGATCTTCTACATATACATCAAAATCCGCTGAACTGAGGTTAGGTGGAACAAAAGTCTCTACTATAGGATTACCGCCAGAATAGATCAAGCTTGTATCAGCATTTTGTTCATCTTGACTATTCACAATTCTGTAAAATGAATATTCATAATTGGTATCTGGAATTACGCTAATTTCAACTGTTTGCCCCTTAATAACTTCGTAAATATCATATATGATGCTATCATTAATTACAGTATCAACCAATGGATTGTAATCCTTAAATATTGTAAGATAATCTTCACCATATTTCTTAGCATCTGCCTCTACAGATATTTCAGGTAAAGGTAAAGTATTAACAGTAATTGAGTCACGGCTTTTACAATTATTAAGGCTTGTCGCTTCTAAAATATAACGGGTTGTATCATAAGGCAATACATAATATGGAAATTCATTATAAACCAACATTTCACTTGTTTTGCCATTCCATTTCCAATGGTAAAAGTTTGTAGTATCGGATTGCGTATTACCAATACTAACTATACTCCCTGAACATACCGTAGTATCTTCACCTGCATAAACTACAGGTATATCGATATGTAAGTATTTGGTCTTTTCTAAATCACATACGCTATCCACCATATGGAAAGAATACTGGGTATTAATGTAATCCGGTGATACAGTAATGAGTGAATCTTCTGACAAAATATTGCCCTGCCATTCCCACCAAACATCGTAGCTTCCTAATGCAGTGAAGTCTGCAAGTATAGAAATCGTTTCTCCTTCACAAATTTCTGTCGTATCCTGGTTAAAATGGATCATTGATGGGTAAAGGTCAATAATAACATTATCATCAAAATCACATCCATTTGAATCAATATAGCTAAGCCTCACATTTGTAGTATCAATGAAAAGATACGTTGGATTTTGCAAATTAGAAAGTATCGTATCTTGGCTTGTTGCAAACCTCCAACTAAAGCTGCTACCTTGATCAGGACCTAACGTTAAAGATGTTCCATAGCATACAGTACTATCTTGCAAATTAAATGGATTTTCTATAGGTTGGAAAACCTCAACCGTCACTGTATCAAAGTTTTCACACATTAAACTTTGAGGGATTGTATCCACTACATTAAGATAATATGTTGTTGTTTGTGAAGGATTTACCCACATGCCTGGATCATTGGGGTATAAACCTCCTGGGTTGGGTTCTGATGACCAATAGAAAACGTAATCACTTGGTGGTGTAATATCTGTACCAACAAATGCATTATCTCCTCTACATATTGGATCGGCTATAGAACCTGCATTAGCATTTGGCAATGAATTGGTATAGATCAAAACCGAATCTGTTGCAGTACACCCAACGCCATTCAAGGTGTCATCAAGGGTTATGTAAAAGTACATACTTGTGGTTGGTGATACTGTTTGTGTAAACACATCATCCTGTAATGGCGGATAAAATGGATCAGAGTCCCAATCATAGGTGTAAATCACACTATCTATCGTTGTTAGTGTTACTGACGAACCCCAGCATATCGAATCCCTTGATGCAATTAAATAAGGTTCGGGTATATGGTCTACTACAACCTCAATCGTATCTGTTGAAGAACAACCCCCGTCGAATACCTCTAATATATAATGTATGGTATCAATCGTGGAAGTTGGCGTTACCCATTGAACAGGAGTAGTAGCATTTAATAAAGGATCATTGGGCACGGATGTCCACTGATAAGAAAGACCTGGTATAATTGCATCAGGGCCAATTTGTATGGAATCTCCCTGGCAAATCGTACTGTCATTGCCTGCATAAGCAAAGGGTATCTCGTTTACTTCAATGAAAATGGAGTCTATACCCGGGCAACCGTCTGTTGTAGTATCATCAACGGTTAATGTAAACCAAGTATCTGTCACTGGAGATACATCCTGTTCGGAAGCGCCTGGTTCCAATCCGGTATAAGATGGTGTAGACGCCCACATGTAAATATGGTCAACCAAAGGCGGCGCTCCTATATGAACCGTATCGCCTTCGCAAATGGATAAGGTATCTTCATTGGTACCAAAGTTCACCTCCGGCACTGGAATTACATCTATATGAACCGTATCTTGGTCATAACAGCTTGCCGGGGGTATCCCGTTATGAGCTTGAAGAATATAATCGATTGTCTCGCTTGGAGTCACCCAAATCTCTCGAACCAATGAGTCCTGAATTGGGTAAGCAGGATCGGAATACCAGTAATAATAACTTAATGTATCGGGCGCTGTAACACCTATTTGCACGGGTTGTCCCGCGCATACGGTTGTATCTTCATTCATTGTGAAGTAAGGTGTTGTAGATACATTCACAAACAACGAGTCTATAGCATCGCATTGATACATATCAGTAGTATCCGTAACGATTTGGTAGAACCAAGTATCCTCTGTAGGGTTGATAACCTGTACTGAACCATTGGTATCAAGCCCGGTATATGCCGGGGATGTGTACCACTGGTATGCATAACCGGCAACAGGCGCTACGCCGATGGTATCTGTTTCCCCATCGCAAAGGCCAATAGCGCTGAATGGTGTTCCAAAATCAACATCCGGCCGGTCATGGATCTCAACAATAACAGTATCGCTTTGTGTTGCACATCCTAAAGGTGTTGAAAAATCCCTGACCCTCACGCTATAAAGCGTTGTGGCACTTGGACTAACCCATTGCGCTGGGACATCCTGGCTCAAATTCGGGTCTAAGGGTAATGAACCCCAATCATATGAATAATTCAAGCCGGCAGGTGTACTCAACTCTACCGAATCGCCTAAACAAAGAATAGTATCGGTTGGTTGAAGATTTGCAACGGGTAATGGATTCACACCAATGGTTGTATCCTCAACATTAAAACAACCGGCGCTATCTGCATATACTGTAAAATATGCTGCGGGTGGAGCCAAAGTATCAGTAGTTATAAAGTCATTGGTACTCCAATCTTGGATGGTGTCGTTGTTTAGGACAAACAAGTAATTCACGTTTTCGCTACCTACAGCGGTTAAGGTATATTCTTCTCCTTCGCAGATAGCAGGATCGCCTGTTAATAAAAATTGCGGAGCAAATGGGTCATCTATAGCAACAGAAACAGTATCATTACAATATCCATCATCCACAACCAAGGTGTAAACCCCGCTGGATACGTTAAACAAGCTATCATTATTGCTTATTGGAAGCCCAGAGAAAGGAGGAGTTCCAACATACCAAAAATATTGGTGTTCAGAAATATCCCCGCCTCCTTCTGAATGGGCATAAACCGCTCCACTGAATCCTCCACATGAATCGGGAGTTACAATACTGTCAATGACTGCATAAAGTATTGAGTTCACAGTTATATCGATGCTGTCTGTTGCTTGGCAATAATTTTGGTCGGTAATGCTTAATTTATAAAGGGCGTCAGTAGCCGGTGCATCGGTATAGAATTGTGTATTTCCCTCCGGGTTTCCATTTTTAACCCATTCATATACAAATGGTGTAGTACCGCCCATAGTAACCAATGTATCAGCATTCCAAGCGAGAACATCTCCCTGGCATATGGTATCACTAGGTTTTCCAAAATCCAAGGCAAAAGTATCATGCACTTCAACAAAAATGTCATCCGTACCCATACAACCTATTGAGTCCATAACTGTTAATTGATACAAGACTGTAGTATCAGGATAAACCATTGGGTTTGCAATACTATCGGGTTTATAAAGCTTGGCAGGTAAAGGAGCCCAATCATATATATATCCATTGCTTCCGCTGAAAGGCAAGCCGCCTGAAGCTGTTGGGTTACCCCCTATTTGCAATGAATCAGAGCCCAAGCATAAACTGGTATCCGTTGGGCCGGCATCTGCAAATAACTGCGGCGCTACATTGATTGAAGTGGTATCATAAACATAACAACCTACCGAATCTTGTACAAATACCACGTAATTTGTTGTAGATGTTAACGGTGTAGTAAATGGATTAGCATCCGTTGAATAAATAGCAGGATCGCCTTCAATATACCATTCATAAGAATAAACGCCACTGGCGCCGCCAATTGCGGTTGGAGCACCTCCAAGCTGGATGGAATCACCATAACAAATATTGGTATCTCCAGAAGTGTGCGCAGTAGCATACAATTGATCGTATAGTTTGACAAACACGGAATCTGTATGCCCGCAACCCGTAATTGTGTCAGTTACTGTAAGATAATACCAAGTACTGGTATCTGGTGCAACAAATGGACGTTGCTCAAAACTTTCAAAACCCGTTGGGTTGGAAGTCCAATGGAATTCTAGCGTTTTTGCGCTACCCAATCCATAAATATAAGGTGGGTCTCCACCCAATTGGATCAAAGTATCTTGGTTGGCCATATTACAACTATAAATTGTATCTCCCCATCCCGGTGGTTGTGGTATGGATGTGATCTCGCCTAATACATTCACCACAATAGAATCGCTTTGGTAACAACCATTGTTGTCCGTTACGGTAACAGTATAATAGGTTGTATCTTGCGGTTGTCCTATTGGATCTTGAATGGTTGTATTCAAGGTAGGATCATCGGGAGAATACCAAAGATAATTAAATGGCGCTTCAGTACTATCATGGTCTGCAAATAATTGTAAGCTGCCTCCATTATTATTTCCATGGCAGATGGTTGTATCCGTTACATCTGGAAGAATATTTACATTTATAACATCATACAAATCAAGGGTCGTTGTATCTCTTACAATACATCCATTATTATCACGAATAAAAAGATAATATGAAGTAGTTGAAGATGGTTGAACAAATGGGTTTGCTTCATAGCTTGTAAAACCAGCTGGGTTGGAAGTCCAAACAAGGCTGTCATAAGGTTCAAAACCACCGCTAATGGTATCGTAATCCAATGTAAATGAGCCACCATTAAAAGCGGTACAAATGGTATCGTCTGCAGAAGCCAGGATAACAAATTCTTCGGCAACTTCAACAACGATTGTATCTCTTCCTTCACAGCCTAAACTATCGGTAACAGTCAAGTAGTAGAATGTTGTTGTATCCGGGAATACTTCCGGGTTTTCAAGTGTTTCTTGGCCTGCAAGTGTGTTTGCAGTTCCACTTTCTTCCCAGGAATAATTATACGAAGGCCCAGTAAAAGGTACTCCACCACTCACGGATAAAGTTTCTCCAAGGTGGACTCCTTCGCCGGAAACATTGTTGCTATGGCAAGCAAAAGCCGTGTCATCAGCAATTTCTGCATCAACGCTTTGGCTGGCAGAAACCATGATGCTGTCCATGGTTGTACAGCCTGTTGTGTCTGTTAATGTTACATAATATGTGATGCTTGACCCAACCGGTGGTAATACGGTTGGATTTTGTAAAGTTGGATCACTCAATGTTCCAAGGTCTGGTACTTCTGTCCATGCATAAGTTGCATTGGGTGCATCTTGGAAATTGATAGGTGTTACACCCAACTGAACAGAATCATAACTACAAGTGGTTGAATCCGTAAACGGCACATCAGAGCTGATAACCGGGTATACGTTCACATCAACGGTGCTTGTATCAGGGCAACCTGCACCGTCAATAGCAACAACAGTATAGGTTGTGCTGGCATCCGGGTTGACACCAATGGTTGTTTCTGATGTTGGGAATCCCGGCGCTGCTGGACTGGCTGTCCATGCAAGGCTATCGATAGGCATGATGCCTCCTGAAACGAAATTAACGTTTATGGTATCGTACCCGCCATTAATGCCCGGGCAAATGGTTCCGCTGAACAAACGGTTTGCTGAAATAATAAATTCTTGATTTGGTTCAACGACTACAGAAGAAGTATCGGTACAACCTTGCCCATCGGAACCTACCAATGTGAAAGTTGTAGTAACTGCCGGCCTCACTTTCGGATTGGCCAATGCGTCTTGTCCCGCCGCCCATGAATAAGCTGGGCTGGCAATCCATTCATAAGTATATGAGCCATCACCTCCCGTAACAGCAGGGGAGCCTCCTAATTGAACACTATCCGTAGAATTATTGGGGTGACAAGAGTACAATGTATCTATGCCGGGGTCTGCGGCCAACGCAACAACAGAATCGTTAACATTGACAAGGATGCTGTCTTCTGCAGTACAGGTTCCGGTACCATCTGTTACTGTAAGCGTAAACATGGTTGTTTGCAATGGGCTAACTTCCACTTCCGCCAGGTTATCTTGCCCAGGTTCCCAATCGTAACTAACATCAGTGGTCCATTGATAGGTATATCCTGGTGTTCCACCTCCTACGGAAGCATCTCCAATTAGAATACTTCCACCATTGGCCCCATTGCATATATCAACAGATGGTGGGCCAACGTCTACAAAAATTTCTGCATTTGGGATAACGACTACGGTATCTGTTTCTTCGCAATCAAGAACCCCTGGTGCAAGATCTCTTACCCAAATGGTATATATTGTTGTATCTGTAGGCGAAACTACTGGGTGCTCATCAGAAGAAACAAAATTATTGGATGGATACTCTCTCCAAATATAATAAAAAGGGCCTGTACCGCCTGTTACTGTTGGATCAGATGATGTCGGGCTTCCCCCTAATGTAATATCCTCATTATAGCAAACATAAACAGTGTCCGCTGGTGCAGCATTTACAAAAATTTCATCATTTATTGATACTGTTGTTATATCTTCAGCAAAACAACCATTCGTATCTATAATTCTTACTGTATAGTCTACACTTTCAATGGGTAAAACTTTAGGATTAGAAAGAGTATCTGCAGTTAACGTTGGATCAGGTGGATTAGCAGTCCACAGATAACTCCATGGATAATCTGATGGATATTCCGGGATAATAGATTGAGCTGTAGGTGAGCCTCCTAATTCAACAGAATCGGGATTTTCATTATTTGGGTGACATCTTGATTGAGCTGGGCCGGCTGAAGCAAAAAGTAGCCCTGAAGAACCCACTGTAACAGAATCAACATCTGCGCAACCATTTGCATCTGTGACAATTAATTCAAAATCATAAGAATTGGGTGCTGGAAACAAAACATTTGGGTTTTCTGCTGTACTTGATCCAGAAGGGAAGTAAGTAGAATTCCAAATTATATTATATGGGGCTTGCCCTCCTGTAGCTGGAGGTGGTCCTTCTCCAATTGTAACACTATCATCTCCTTGACCTGACCAACAAACCGCTTTGTCAATACCAGCAAGAGCAGTCGGTTTCTCAAAAATAAAAACAAAAGTGGAGTCAGAATTGGTACAACCAGCAGCATCTGAAACCGTTACTTTATAGTAACCCGTATCAGCTAAACTAACGTTGTTTAAGGTAGTATCTTGACTAAATGATTCAAACCCATTAGGGCCTTCCCAATAATAGGTACTCATTCCATTGGGTAATGAGTTCAAAGTTACATCAAGGCCTTCACAAACAGAATCTTGGCTTGATGCAACAACGCCAGGCAATGCATTTACATTTACGATAGCAGGCCCAAAGATGGAAGTATTATTACACCCATTGCCATCGCTTAGGCTGTAAACCACATATTCCGCATCAACAAGCGGGTTTACATCCAATGTGATTGAACCGGCATTAATATTGGTTATTGTGGTATCAAAAGTCGAATTGTTGTCTCTTATGCTTACATCAAAAGGTTGTACACCTACTGTAAAGTTCACGGTGATCTGGGTAGTGTCTCCTTCGCATATCAAGGCCGGGCCGGTTGTGTTAATTGTAGCCTCGGGCAATGGGTTTACAACTACTGTAACATCAGCGCATGAGCTGGAAGGGCACGTTTCTGATTCTGTCCTTGCATAATACGTTGTGGTGGTTGTAGGTACATCAGCGCCGGTAAGTGTAAGTAAATCTCCATTGGCAACTATTCCTACCAAAGTACCGCCGCAAGAGCCGGTAAACCAAGCCAAAGAATCTCCTGTTCCACCTGTAGCGGAAAGATCAACATCACTAACAGAACCAATACAAAATTCATCCGGGTTAGCTGATGCTGTGGTAGGTGGGGTTGGAGGAGGAATTACATTAACCGTAGCGCTTACACAAGCTGTGTTGCCACAATTATCTTCTGCCCTTACAAAATAATCGGTCGTAACTGCCGGGGAAACCGTAAAAACACCGGTTGTATTCCTGTCGATTTCAATTCCTAACGGTCCGCATCCTCCTTCGTAAAGAACCCATTCGCCGCCAGTACCTAAGCTGCCGCCATCAACGGTGAGGGTGTCGGTAGCGCCGGCACAAATATCGCCATAACGGGTGTTAAGGGCAACAGGATCCGTAGAAAGCGTATCCACTTGTATTTGAATATGGGCACATTCGGTTGTATTACACGAACCTTCTGCCCTCACATAATAATCGTAAACACCGGGTGTATTTAAAGTAAGGTTGATGGTGTTTGTTCCCGATTGTATAAATGTTCCACCGCAACTTTCAGAATACCAGTACCATTCTGCATCTTCACCAAGGTCGCCGTCTGTGACAGTGAGGTCAAAATTGTCGCCGGGGCAAACGTTGGCTCCGGCGCTGGCAACAATGGTTGTGGGCGATACTGCTGTATCAGTAACAACCAAGGCGGCAGTTTGTGCAGTATCTGAACAACCTGCTCCATCGGTTACAATCACTTGGAACCAGCCTTCGTAATTGGCTGCTGCATTAGGAATGGTGTGATCTTGAACACCAACGGTTGCAGTATAAGGATCGGTTTGGTGCGACCATTCGTAAGTAACCATGCCTGATGGTTCGGCATGTAAGTCAATATCTTCGCCTTCACAAACCGGGTTGGTAACAAGAGAAGCGCTTGCTGATGGCGCTGCATATACCGTTACTGTTGCAGAGCCATTGCCTGCGCCGGAACAACCATTGGCATCGGAAATGCTTGCAATGGTGTAAGTGGTTGTTGAAGCAGGGTTAACCGTGAATGTGAATGGATCAGCATTTACGTTATTAAACGTTAACTGCCCACCGGTTGATACATCAACTACAATGTCATAAGGCGCTGTTCCGGCAGTGAAGTCCACTGTTATGGTCGCGTTGTAAGTTGTGTTTTCGCATACGGAAGTATCTCCGCTGATGGTAGCTTCCGGGAGTTCGTTCACCACAACCTGGAATTCATTGCTTGTAACAGCAGGGCAAGGTGGCGATGTTACTGATCTCCTAAACCAAGTGGTTTGTGTTAATGCTGTGGTATAGTCCAGGTCTTCAACATCGGAACTTGGTATGGGTGTCCATGCCACTTGGTCTGTACTTAATTCCCATTCATAAGTATAGTTGCCGCTACCTCCCGTGGGTGTTGTGGCATCGAATAAACCGGGCGCTTCACCGTTACAGATGGGGTTATTGGCTACATCATTGATGGTATTATTGGCGATAGGATCGTTCACGATGATCTCTATTACGTTACTGGTATCTTCATCGCAGGAAGCGTCTCCTTGTACCAATCTCCTAATCCAGGTAGTTTGTGCAAGCCCTGGAACGTCATAGTCCTGGCTTGCAGCGCCGCCTATATCCGCATAACCGGAAGTAGGGCCCGTAGTACTTTGTTGCCATGTATAATTGTATGGGGCTCCACCGCCGCCTGTTGGCAATGTTCCTGTAATTACACCGGGGTCAGACGCTTGGCAGACTGTATCAGTCACTTCGCCGCCAAGGTCAATGGTGTTGTTTGTAACAGCCGGCACAACAGTTACTTGCAAGGTGTCGCTAATGCTTGAGCTACAATCCGTACCTGTTGAAGTAACCACCCTACGGTAATAAAATGTACCATCTGCTGGAAAGCTGAGGCCGTTATAATCTTCGGTAGTAACACCGGTTGATGCAAAATTGATTCCATCTGTGCTTGATTGCCAGTCGTATTCATAAGCGCCAGAACCACCGGTAGGTGTTGTGGCGTCAATGTCAATGGTAGTGACAGGGTCGGTAACACAGTATGTTGCCGGTGAAGCCGGTGAGTTGATGGTGTTATTATCGATTGCAGGGGTAATTTCCACATCGAGTGTAGTTGTGTCGCTACAGCCGTTGTTGTCTGTAACTATAAGTTCGTATATCCCATCGTGGGACATATCAACGGGGTCGATTGTCAGGACTTGTCCATTGGCTGTTGAGGCGTCGGGCAAAGTCCAATCCCATGAAGCCATGCCTGCTGTACCTGTAAGTTCTAGGGTATTGCCCTCGCAAGTGGGGTTGTTGTTGGGAGTGATTGTTGCTGTGGGCTGGGCGTTGACAGTTGCGGTATCTGTATCTGATGCAGCAGAACAGGAACCAGAAGCATTGGTTGTGAGGGTTAAGTATACTTCTCCATTGGTAATATCATTACTACCCGGTATATATTCTATTGCATCTGGAAAGTCCGTATCGGGATTATCAGAGCCGTCAACAAAAGTGCCGTCTCCGGATGTACTCCATGAGCATTGATTGGGGATTGCAGCCCCTCCAACTGAACCATTCAGAGTGACTCTTTCGTATTGACAAATTTCATAAGGACCTCCTGCATCCACTGTAGGCGCTTCATCAACATTAACAATCACAGTGTCTTTCTTAGGATTGGAGAAACATCCATAAGTATTTGTACCTTCAACAAAATAAGTGTATGTACCTGCTGAATTCAAAGTGTCCGTTGTATATTGATCCGTGCCTATGCTAGAACCATCACGATACCATTCATAAAAATCTGTACCTTCAGCTCTTAAATCGACTATACCGCCGGCACAGAAAGTAGTATCTATCGAAGGGCGCGTTATATAAAGGGTGTCTGCTGATGAAACAATTATATCAATTGTATTTGTGTATGGAGTTCCATCACATTCAATTGTACATGTCACAGTATATGTGCCTTCATCTGAGTTTTGATGTTTAATCCAAGTAGAAATTCCATCTGGTGTTAACAAATTTAAATTCCCCGGCCCTGTATAGCTCCAAACAGGAGATGGATATGATACAGTGCCACTACAACCATTCATTGAGCCAAATAACTGAATGGAGTCTGCTGGACATACCGTAATTGGAGGTGGATTAAGCTGAAAATTAATTTTAACAACAGGTGTTGCTTTTTGACCATCATCTTTTTTCGATTTAAATATATCCCAAAATTGGGCATGTGCCTGGTTGGAAAAGCTCAAAACAAAGAATGCAAAAAACAATAGGGCTAAAAAGCGCTTCATAGAGTTGTGCCTCATGATATATTGGTGTTTGGTATGGTTTTTTTTCATCGGGCTCGGGTTTTATTTTTATATGTGCTTGTTTATACGCAAACTATATAAAATGGTTATACATTGGATTTTTTTTCGCTAAATCCATACTGTATACACCATTTCGTACCGCAAAAATATAAAATTTTATCAACTTAATTGCTGAAAAAATCAATTTATCTTGCTTATTTATAGAATAAATGCTCAAACTTGTTAAAGTTTAAGTTTAAGTGAATAATGTGTTAAATTAAAGGCGGTACACCTGTTTTCCCGTTATTTTTTAAAAGTAACAAAATATTTGGAGGTGTGCAATAGGGGTTTATACGGATTTTGGATGGATGTGGTAATTTGTTAATTGGTGAATGGTTGAATGGTTGAATGGGGAATTGGGAATTAGCGAGAGAACGATGGAAGGAAAGAGCGATGGAACGATTGAGGGAATGTGGTGATTGGTTAATTGGTTAATTGGTTAATTGGTTGATTGGTTGATTGGTTAAT
>CAZJDA010000010.1:0-71275 GCA_964544705.1 uncultured Bacteroidales bacterium | reverse complement strand
TGGGGAAATGGGAATCGGGAATTAGCGAAAGAACGATGGAGCGAAAGAACGATGGTAGGAATGAGGGAATGTGGTGATTGGTTAATTGGTTAATTGGTTGATTGGTTGATTGGTTGATTGGTTGATTGGTTAATTGGGGAAATGGGAATCGGGAATTAGCGAAAGAACGATGGAGCGAAAGAACGATGGAAGGAATGAGGGAATGTGGTAATTTGGTGGATTTGTGGATTGGGAATTAGTTAATTGGTTAATTTGTGGATTGGTGGATGAGTGAATGAGAGAGTCAGAAGTCTGAGTCAGGAGTCAGGATTCAGGAGTAAGAACTCAGAAGCCTGGAGCTTGGCAGGGTCTTCATCCGGCATCAGGTATCCGGCATCAGGTATCTGTTGGTGTTTCCTGGTAAGTTGGCAATCCAAGAAATAATCAATATTCAATATTCAATTAAAAACTCCCGTATCTGTTAATTTCCTCTAATAAGCCAAGAATCCAAAAATATATCTTTATATTTGACCTCTTAAAAAAAATACTGGTAATGGAAAAATTGAATGTTTTATTGGAATGTAAAATATTTAAGGGGTTGAGCAAAGGTGAGGTGTTTCAAATTTTGAACACCATTCATTACCAATCGCGAACATTTACTAAGGGAGAAATGATTGCTATGGCCGGGGAAGAAATTCAACACTTGATGATATTGGTAAAAGGCGAAATAAAAGGTGAAATGGTAGATCTTTCAGGGAAAACCATCAAAATTGAAAATATTTCCCCACCCAGGACAATTGCGCAGGCATTTTTGTTTGGTTCAGAGAATAAGTTACCGGTAAATATTATTGCAATAAAAAACTCGGAAATCCTATTTATACCTAAGCCTGTCTTATTGAACATGTTTAGCAAATACCAACAGGTATTGCAAAATTTCTTGGGAGTAATTTCTGACAGGGCTGTATTTTTGTCGGGAAAAATTAAATTTTTGTCATTTAAAACTTTAAAGCAAAAAATCATCTATTATTTATTGGACAAAGCAGGAGAAAAATATAATTTTGTAGAAATACCCGGTGGGCAAAAAGAGCTGGCAGAGCTTTTTGGGGTTACTAGGCCCTCGCTGGGCAGGGCTTTGAACGACTTAAAAGAAAGGGGTGTGATAGATATACAAAACAAACTTATTAAGCTAAAAAACAGGCAAATACTTAACAAAATCATTCAAGAAGACTAAAAAAAATTTAGTATTATAAGAATAGGGTTTTAGATAAAAAAAGAGCTTTAATATCATTGAAATTTCAAAAAATTATTATTTTTGAAAAAAAAAGGAATATTTTTATAATTATTATTATTTTTACACAAATATGCAAGAGATTAATATACAGGGTACTTTTGACACACCGGCAGTAAAATTTGACGTAGTGAACGGAGTTTTTGATTTTTCGGGACGGTCGCTGCCAGAGAACGTGGTAAAATTTTATGACCCGATATTGAGGTGGCTTGATGAAGCTCATAAACTGCCAAATGACACGATTGAGGTAAGATTCAGGTTTAAATATTTTAATACGGCCTCCTCAAAAATGATCTTGGAAATATTAGACAGGCTTTTAAAACTTGACTTTGCTGGTAAAAAGATCATTATAAAATGGTATTATCTAAATGTTGACGAAGATATGAAAGACGAAGGAGAATATTTCTCGGAAATGATTGGCATGCCTTTTGAATTTGTAGAAACACAAAAAAACAATATAAACAATTAAAGGTTTTTTTTATCTTTGTGTGTGATTTTTTTAATTTTGTTTTAATAAATATTTTGCTATCTTTACAAAAATAACAGAAACTTTTTACTATATGAAAGTAATAGATATACAGGAAAAAGAGAACACACCAAGTGTAAAGCTGGATGCAGGAGAAGGCGTATTCAAGATAGAAGGAAAGTCGCATCCGGAAAATGCACTAAAGTTTTACGCCCCTATCCTTGAGTGGTTTGATGAGTACAAAAATTCGCCCAATGAAGTTACTGAAATGAATTTCAACTTCATGTATTTTAATACAGCTTCTTCAAAAATGATACTCGGTATTTTAGAAAGACTGGCTGAAATTTTCCGTACCGGGAAAAAAGTTTCCATCAACTGGTATCACCTAGAAGAAGATGAAGATATGATGGACGAAGGGACCTATTTCTCAAACATCACCGGATTACCCTTCAATTTTATTGAAATTGAAAACTAAATCATTAAAGAATCGAGAATGGAAGTATTAGCATTACAAAAAACAGAAGATACACCAGAAATTAAATTAGACCCCGAAAAAGGACATTTTGAATTCCAGGGGAAAGCTTTCCCAGATGATGCAAAAGCAGTTTTTCAACCGGTGGTTGAATGGTTGGAAAAATATATAGAAAACCCGAAAGAAAAAATAAAAGTAGATTTTAAATTTACTTATTTCAACACCGCATCATCAAAAATGATCTTGGAAATATTAGACAGGCTCTATAAACTCCAAGAAAAAGGTACTGAACTAACGATAAATTGGCATTATAAAGATGTGGATGAAGACATGTTGGATGCCGGTGAAGAGTATTCAGACATTATTGAATTACCATTTAATTTTATCTCTTATTCTTAAAGTTTTTTTGTTTCATTTTTTTGTATAAAAAAGGGATGTTATTAATAGCATCCCCTTTTTTCATTGTAATAATGATAAAACAATATCAATACCTGTAATGTTCGGGTTTAAATGGCCCGTCTAAAGAAACACCAATATAATCGGCTTGTTCCTTGGTAAGTTTGGTTAAATTCACGCCAAGCTGGTGTAAATGCGCCATTGCAACTTCTTCATCCAGCTTTTTATCGAGGCGGTAAACACCCAATTCTTTTTCATCGCTCCAGAGGTCGATTTGAGCCATAACCTGGTTAGAAAAAGAGTTACTCATCACAAAAGACGGGTGTCCAGTAGCACAGCCCAGGTTCACAAGGCGTCCTTCGGCAAGCAAGAAGATGCTGTGCCCATCGGGGAAAACAAATTCATCAACTTGTGGCTTTATATTCACTCTCTTGATGCCAGGGTATTCAAACAGTTTCTCTACTTGTATCTCGTTATCAAAATGCCCTATATTACAAACAATGGCATGAGATTTCATTTTTTCCATATGGTCAATACGGATCACATCTTTGTTACCTGTTGTAGTGACAAAGATATCACCTTCACCAATCACTTCTTCAAGGGTTTTTACTTCATAACCTGCCATAGCAGCTTGTAAAGCACAGATAGGGTCAATTTCTGTAACGATAACCCTTGCGCCGTATGAACGAAGCGATTGTGCCGATCCTTTTCCAACATCACCATAACCACACACTACTGCAACTTTTCCTGCAATCATCACATCAGTAGCTCTTTTAATACCGTCTACAAGCGATTCGCGGCAACCATAAAGATTATCGAACTTGGATTTTGTAACCGAATCATTCACGTTAATAGCCGGGAAAGGCAGCTCTCCTTTTTCATGCAGTTGATAAAGCCTGTGAACACCTGTTGTTGTTTCTTCTGAAACACCTTTCATGTCTTTTATAGCGTTTTGCCATTTGGTGGGATTTTCTTTTATAATCTCCTTTAACCTGGCAAAAAGGGCTTTTTCATCACCCGCTTCGGGAGCATCTTCCAATATAGAAGGATCTTTCTCAGCTTTGTAGCCAACGTGTACCATCATGGTAGCATCTCCACCGTCATCAACAATAAGATTTGGCCCTTTACCTCCCGGGAAAGATAATGCTTGAGCCGTGCACCACCAATATTCATCAAGTGTTTCACCTTTCCACGCAAATACAGGTACTCCAGTTTTGGCAATAGCAGCGGCAGCCTCATCTTGTGTTGAGAAGATATTGCAACTGGCCCATCTAACATCTGCTCCAAGCTCAACCAATGTCTCGATCAAAACGGCTGTTTGGATGGTCATATGAAGTGAACCGGTTATGCGGGCACCTTCCAACGGTTTTTTTCCTTTGTACTTTTCTCTTAACGCCATCAAACCCGGCATTTCGTGCTCTGCAATTTCCATCTCCTTCCTGCCCCATTCCGCAAGACTGATATCCTTGATCTTATAAGGCATGTTCTCATCAAATTTCTCTAATGTTGTACTCATAGTTTTATTATATTATAAATGAATATGATTATTGTAGTATTTAGCAGCAAAAATACTGAAAAATTTCGAAATGAATATTTTTCTTACTCCTCTTTATTCATTTCTGCCTCAAGATAGTTGGCGCCGGAAACCACGAATTTCATCGTTTTCATCGTGGGAGAGCTCTTTCTTAATGCCACAAAATCGCCAGAACGAATTCCTGTTTTTACAGGAATTTTTTTAAATGTACCGGGTTCTTCTTCTATAAAAGCAAAATATTTTTCCCCGCTTTGAACTAAAGCTTCGGCAGGCAAAACATAAGCCGAATCTTCATTGGTATGAATCACAGCATTGATAAAAATACCATGCCGCATGCCCGGCATCGTTTTTCCTGGTTTGGCAATTACTTGAAAGGTCTTGGTGGTTTCATCAACACGTTGCCCAATAGATTTTATGTTTGCTATTAATTTTTTGTCCTTGCTTTCGGGGTTAGAGCAATTGAATACAACCTCCTGCCCTATGGCAATTTTGTTGATATCCTTTTCAAACACCTGTAATTCAAGATAAAATCCATTATTATTGGTGATCTCAAATAATATATCTTCCGGCTGGATGTATTCTCCCTTGGTAATGTTTATACCATCAATATATCCAGAGATGGGGGCATAAACATTTACTTTTGAAAACATTTTTCCTTCTTTCAACGGTTCTAAAGGCAAGCCTAACATCTTGAGTTTCATTTTGAGTCTTGCTAATTCAGCGTTAGATTGCAAATATGCTGCCTTAGCTTCTTGAAAGACTTTTGTTGCGCTGGCATTTTGCTTGTTAAGGACTTTCTGACGCTGGTATTCCTTTTCGAGCAACTCATTTTGGCTCATTTCCTTCATATAATCGCTTTGAAGGTCTAACAAGGCAGGGTACTCGATAGTGGCTAACACTGTTCCTTTTTGTATAAGATCGCCTTTCTCAATATTGATAGACCGAACATACCCATCGGTATAAAAAGACACTTTTGCAATATTACCAGGGTTGGCCAACAACCTGCCTTTCACAAATACATTGTTGGCTATCACTTTTTTTTGCAAAGGAGATGTTTTTATCCCGGCAACTTCCATCTTTTCTTCAGAAAAAACAATGGTATTAGGGTCTTTTGTTGATGAAGCATCGGTATCATCGCCTGTAACAGGTTTACATGATCCTAATAAAAAAGTTGTAGAAACTACCAGTATAATTGTTTGTATTTGTATCATGGCGTATAAGTATTAAAGTTGTTCAAGAATAATATGGTTTTATTCATTTTATTGATCAGAATGTAATAATCCATCCAAATTTCCAAGGTGTTTTCCATAGCGTTGGTATATTCTATATAATTGATCTCGCCTTGTTTAAACCGTGAATAAGCATTCTCTTTAATCAATTGAGCTTGCTCCAGGTGGCTTGCTTTAAACAGCTCCAATTGTTTGGAAAAAGTTTTATATGTATTGAGTTTTTTCTTATAAGCATTTTGTAATTGCACTTTGGTATAGTACAGCTTATTTTCTGCTTGTTGGGCTTCCATTTTGGAGACTTGTACATTCTTTTGCCTGCTCAAAAACCATAAAGGCATAGATATTCCAGCCTGCCAACCGGCAAAACCACCCGTATTTTCAATCTGCTGTATAAAATATCCTACACGTAATTCCGGGAAATACCCCGAGCTTTCCAACTTCACTTCCTGTAATGTTTTATCCAAATTGCTGTTTTGCAGTTGGTAGTAGGGAGATTGTTCAATGTTTATGTCATTTTTCTTTAATGATAAAATTTTAATCGTATCATCACCCGGAGTATAAAACAAAGTGGTGTCAGCAATCAATTCATTAAAATAAAGCAAAGCCGATTGCAATTCATTTTCAAATGACAACAGTTTCATTTTGAGTTTTTGCTTCTCATTCTCAAGGCTAACCTTTGAAAGGTAGCTTATATCTCCATGTTTATATTTTGCTTCCGCGATGATTTCCACGCTGTCGTAAATAGCCATATAACTTCTCAATAGGTTGTGCATTTGCTGCTGAAATACGCATTCATAATATGCTATAGACAACTCTAAAACCATTTTGTTGGTTAATGCGTCTTTTTTATTTTCTGCCTGGGAAACTGAAGCTTTATAGAATTTTTTCATGGCAGCGTTTTCAAGCGGATTGCCAAAATTTTGCATAACTGAAAAATGATAATCATTGATGCTTGAATTGATATTCCCATATTCGTAATCGATATCCGTAACACCCAGGTCAAAAGTGGAAGCTTTAAGCGTTTGGTTTTGACGGATTTTGATACCTTCATTTTTCATTAAGGGATGTTGTTGTATCATCTTATTTTTGGCCTCATCAAGCGATATTGCCACGGGTTTCTTTTCTTGTCCAAATCCTACAGCGGGTATAAAAGCAAGTAAGCAAAAAAGCGCCGTAATCTTTATCCCTTTATTGTTGATTTTGGGTTTACTCATTGTTTCAAAATAATAATAGACAATTGGTAAAATAATCATGGTTAAAAAGGTAGATGTAATGATTCCTCCTATCACAACGGTAGCCAATGGTCTTTGCACTTCGGCGCCTGTAGAGGTAGCAATAGCCATTGGTAAAAATCCCAGGGAAGCCACAGCAGAGGTAATCATAACCGGCCTGAGCCTGTCCTTTGTCCCTTCACGCAAGCGTTGTGTAATATCTTTCATCCCACCGGCTTTTAAATCGTTGAGGTGATTGATCAAAACAATTCCATCGAGGACTGCAACACCAAAAAGGGCAATGAAGCCTATGCCTGCAGAGATACTAAATGGCAACCCTCTTATCCATAAAGCAATAACACCACCGATAATAGACAAAGGTATGGTTGTGAAAATAATGAACGCTTGCCGCAAGCTTTTAAAAGCAAAATACAAAAGTATGAAGATAAGGATAAGCGCTATGGGAACCACTACCAGTAGCCTGTCAACAGCAGATTGAAGGTTTTCAAATTTCCCGCCGTATTCAATATAATACCCGGGAGGCAATTGAAATCCTTTGTCGAGTTTTTCTTGTATCTCGTTCACGAGGCTTTGCACATCCCTGTTTCTTACATTAATACCTATGGAGATTCTTCTTTGGGTGTTGTCGCGCGAAATTTGCATGGGGGTTTCCTTAAAATAAATATCAGCCAGCTCAGACAAGGGGATTTGTGTGCCTTGTGGAGATTTTACAAAAAGATTGTTAAAATTCTCCAGGTTGTTACGGTATTTATCTTGTAATCTCACAACCAGGTCAAATTTTCTTTCTCCTTCAAAAATAACACCTGCAGTTTCACCGGCAAGAGCTGTTCTCACCATCGTATTGATCTCTTCTATATTAAGGCCGTATTTGGCTATTTGCTGCCTGTCATAATCGATTACAAGTTGTGGAAGGCCTTCCACTTGCTCTACTTTTATGTCTGCTGCTCCTTCTACTGTTGATATTACCTTAGCTGCTTCATTGGCTTTGTTAAATAAAGTACCGAGGTTTTCCCCGTATATTTTCAGCACTACATCAGCTTTTGCGCCGGTAAGAAGTTCATTGAACCTGAGTTGTATGGGTTGAGTAAACTCGAAACTAGCCCCGGCAACCACATCCAATTCTTCTTTCATCTTGTTTACCAGCTCTTCCCTGTTATCAGCGCTAACCCATTCATCTTGCGGCTTCAAGATGATCATGATATCAGCATCTTCAATAGCCATAGGATCGGTGGGAACTTCTGCTGTACCTATCTTGGACACTACCGTTTTTACTTCCGGGAAACTTTGTAAAAGAACTTTCTCAGCTTTTGTGCTTGATTTGATGCTTTCGTTAAGCGAACTGCCAGGTGGAATGGCCATTTGCATGGCCAGGTCACCCTCGTCCAGGTCAGGCAAAAACTCGGCTCCCAACTTGTTAAAAATAAATATGCTGGCTGCGAAAAAAAGGATGGCAAGAAAAATAACTACCGGTTTGAACCTTAGCGCCAGGTTAAATACAGGTTTGTATGTAGTATACAAGAATGCCATTATACGGTCGGCAATGGTCTTTTTGCTGCTTTTCTTTTTTCCCAAGAACAATGCTGAAACCATTGGAACATATGTGAAAGACAGGATCAATGCACCAATTATAGCAAAACTCACGGTAAGCGCCATAGGCCTGAACATCTTGCCTTCTATGCCTGTAAGGGTAAGGATAGGGAAATAAACAATTAAAATAATGATTGCCCCAAAAGCTGCTGAATTTTTAATTTTTAAAGTTGAATTAATAACCAGCTCATCCATTTGCTTACTGCCAAGCCGTTTGTCTTCCTTAAATTTCTCAAGCCGGTGAATAATGCTTTCAACAATAATTACCGTAGCATCAACAATAAGTCCAAAATCTATAGCGCCCAGCGACATAACACTGGCAGTAACTCCAAAGAGGCGCATCATGGCAAAAGCAAATAACATGGATAAGGGAATAACAGAAGCCACGATCAATCCCGAACGAAAATTGCCCAATAACAAGACCAAGATAAAAATTACGATCAATCCCCCTTCTATGAGGTTTGTGCTTACCGTGCCAATGACCTCTCCAACAAGATCAGACCTGTCGAGATAAGGATCGATACTAACTCCCTCGGGCAATGAGTTTTGTACTTCAGCAATTCGTTCTTTAACATCTGCAATTACTTTATTGGCGTTTCCTCCTCTCAACATAAGCGTTATACCACCTACCACTTCGCCTTCCCCGTCTTTTGTCATGGCGCCAAACCTGGGCGGATGCCCTATTTCTACTTCAGCCACATCCCTAACAAGGATTGGAACATTGTTCCTATTGGCCACAACAATGTTTTGGATGTCCTCCATGTTTTGAATGAGTCCATTAGCTCTTATATAGTAAGCATAAGGCCCTTTTTGGATATAACTCCCACCGGTATTCTGGTTGTTTTTCCTGAGCGCTTCATTCACATCAAGCAAGCTAATATTAAAGCTTCTTAAAAGCTGCGGATCAACGGCCACCTGGTATTGTTTAAGGTATCCTCCAAAACTGCTTATTTCAACTATCCCGGGTATTCCGTTGAGCTGCCTTTTTACGATCCAGTCGTGGATGGTCCGCAATTCAGTATTAGAATATTCATCTTTATAGGCAGAATCAACTTTTAGGGTGTATTGGTAAATTTCTCCAAGGCCAGTGGTAATGGGCATTAATGAAGGCTCACCATAGCCCTCGGGGATTTCTTCTCTTGCCAATTGTAGTTGCTGGCCCACGAGCTGCCGGGCATCCAGCACAGGGACTTTCTCCTCGAAAACGATGGTAACAACAGATAAACCATACCTGGAAATTGAACGTATCTCTTTCACATCCTGCACGTTGGCCATAGACATCTCTATGGGATACGTAATGAACTGTTCTACTTCCGGTGCAGCCAATGACGGCGAAACAGTAACTACTTGAACTTGATTGTTTGTTATATCAGGAACCGCATCAATGGGAATATTCATCATGGAATAAATGCCCCAACCTATTAAAGCAGAAACAAGCAAACCAATTACCAGCTTGTTTTTTACAGAATATTTTACCAGGCTATCTAACATTTTTTATCCGTTTAATTTTTGGTGGTATCTCTAAATTGATCATCCCAGGAATTACCTGGATTATCAAACAAACTAATTTTAAGACAAAATTATTCTCACAAGGTTTAATTGTGACTTATTTTCCATTTCAAAAGAGAAGTGCTAGCACCGAAAATTCATTGGTTATGTAAAACCGATGATTACAGATTGGTGCAATTTCTCTATCAAGATATTTTTGCAAGTTAATAAAAGATTTAACACTTTTTTATTATAAAACATTTTTTTCAATTTTTAATATAATACAACTATATTTGGGTTCAAAAATATGATCTGTTAATGAAAAAAATTGCTCAATATATTTTACCTCTTATTTTCATCACATTGCTTGGGTATAAATTATTTTCACAAAGCAAAATCGACTCTTTAATATCTGTTATTCAAAAGGAACAATCCAACAACAAAAGAATTGAAGCCTTGATTGAATGGGCAAACATGATTGGATTCGCCAACGTGGATTCTTCACTCATGCTTTATTCACAAGCTCAGAAACTGGCCCATGAACAAGACAAAAATCTTGAAGCACTTGCAATCCATAAACAAGGCAACATATATCTTGGGTTGGGAAATTTTGATGAAGCCATGAAAAAGTACCAGTCATCCATCAAAATTCGAGAAGCAATCAATGATATTAAGGGCTTAGGAGCAACTTATAACAACATGGGCATTGTTTATTCTTATAAAGGATCAATTGACAGTTCGCTGTTTTATTATCATAAATCTTTAGAATATAGGAAAAAAAGCAAAGACAAAAAATCCATAGCCGGCTCCCTTGATAACCTGGGAATGCTGCTTGCTGATATCGGTGAAGTGGATTCAGCTATGCAATGCTATCGTAGGAGTTTAGAATTGTATAAGGAGTTGGGAGTAAAATCCAGTATTGCCAATACCTATAACAGGATTGGAATTGTTTTGAAGGATAAAGGAGACATTAGCAGGGCCATGGGATATTACGAAAAAAGCCTTGATTTTCTTGAATCGCTTGGCAAGAAAAAGCAACAAGCCAATGTACTTGCAAATATAGCTTTGCTTTATAATATCCAGGAAGATAAAGACAAAGCTCTTGAATATAATCATAGAAGCCTTGATATATTTAGAGAACTCAAAGATAAAAGGCGCATCTCATATCTTTTGCATAACATTGGGGCTATTTATTATGGCAAAGGGATTAACGAGCAAAGCCAAAATAATACTACCGAAGCTGATTCGCTGTATAATGAAGCTTTGAAATATTATAATGAAAGTCTGGCAATGAAAGAGGAAATAGGCGATAAAAGCGGCATAGCAACCACATTATTGAACCTGGGAAACATATACATAGAGAAAAGCAGTAATCCATCGCTACTTGATCCTGAAAAAACAGCGTTCAGGGAAAAGGCAATGAAATACCTTAGCCAAAGCCTTGCTATGAACAAAGAATTTGACAACAAAAGGAATATAGCTCACGCACTCACGAGCATTTCAATGATACTGAGGATGCAAGGGAAATATAACCAAGCATTGAAAAATGCAAGACAGGCTTATAGAATCTCGAAAAAACTTGGATATTTAAAAAATATTAAAGAAGCGGCTGATGTATTGGAAAAAACATATTTTGAAAAAAGAAGTTATAAAATGGCCTATAAATTCCATAAAGAAAAAATTGCCATGCGCGATAGCCTGGAAAAAGAGGAAGACTATAAATTGATGCAACAAAAATATTACCAGTTTGAATATGAAAAACAGGCTGCTGCAGATAGTGTGGCACATGCGAAAGAACTAGCGATAAAAAACTTGGAAATAGAGAAAAACCAAGAGGAAATGCGAAAACAAAGAACCATACTTATTGCCTCGATCCTTGGTTTTTTGATGGTATCAGGATTCTCTATTATTGTTTTGAGGATGTTCAGGCAAAAAAGAAGGGCAAATATCCAACTGAACCGTCAAAACATACAGATACTGGAGCAAAAGAAAGAAATCACGCTTGAAAAGCAAAAATCGGATGAGCTGCTGCTAAATATCCTTCCCTTAGAGACTGCAGAGGAACTAAAGTTAAAAGGCAAAGCCACTACTAGGTTCTATCAATCTGTATCGGTGTTATTTACTGATTTTAAAGGTTTCACCAAATCATGTGCAGGGCTAACACCAACCCAGGTAGTAGAAGAACTCCACATGTATTTTAAAAAATTTGACGAGATCATATCAAAGCATCATTTGGAAAAAATCAAAACCATAGGAGATGCATACATGTGTGCAGGTGGGCTACCATCAGAAAACAGTTCTCACCCACTAAATGTTGTAAAAGCAGGGCTTGAAATGCAACAATTCATGGAAAAGTTAAAACAAAAAAGGATGCAGCAAAATCAAGTTTTTTGGGAACTAAGGGTTGGTATCCATACCGGCGAGATAATTTCTGGTGTAGTAGGCAAAAAGAAATTCGCTTATGATATTTGGGGAAATACCGTTAACATAGCCAGCAGGATGGAAACTGCTTGTGAACCCGGAAAGGTGAATATATCCGAAGCTACTTATAAAATGGTTAAAGACCATTTCAATTGCGATTACCGTGGGAAAATAAAAGCCAAAAATGTTGGGGCTATTGATATGTACTTTGTAAACCAATGAAAAGATAAAGCTAGCACAACACTTTAGGATTTGCAGTAAACGATAAAAGCATACAATTTTTATACATAATAATTTGGGGGGTTATCGGAGCTTTATAATTGCCCCCAATTTCAACTTAAAACACTATTTATCATTGCGTTATGATTATTTTGGCATAATATTTGTGACCCAGTATGTTTATACAGAGATTATATAAGAAAACAAAAAATAAGACCTATACTTCCACGGTCCTAATGGAAAGTTACAGGGTTGATGGGAAAGTTAAGCACCGTATTATTTCTAACCTTTCGAAGTGGCCACAACAAAATTTCATGAACATCAAACAGGTATTTTTGAAAGATTAAATATTAAAATGCCAAAATATTTGTAGCTAAGAAATTTCAAAGCTAAAATTCAACAAAAAGTTGTTTATTAGGTGTTTATGCATTTAAAATAAAAAAACTTCCGTTAAAACAGTTCTTTTATTAAAAACATTCAGCAAGCATGCGCATGTTCATCATATGTAATAGCAGTGGTTTTTGTACACCTTTGTAAAAATTTCAATGTTTATTCATCCGTGGTAGTAGATTCATATTTGTAGATGAAATAAATATAGAGACAGACAACTTCGTATAAGTATCATTGAACTTAAAACCTGAACATATTATCAAAATTGCTCCTAAAGCCAAAAGTAATAGCCCAATTTCCGTCAAGTGAAGGCAAGTCCGAATGAATGCTTTTATTTGCTTAACAGGTTCTTCTAACTTCACATAGTTAATTTTTGTAAAAAACACAATTTACAAAAACGTCATATTCTTTCTTGCCGTGTTTTTTTCACAATAATGGCAATGAAGCTTAAGGTCTTCCTTATTGATCACCTCGAACTTTGTTGGAACATTTTGTAAATTGGTAATACATTTTGGATTAAAGCATTTTACAATATTACTTATATGATCCGGTATTTCAACACGGGTTTTTTTAACCACTTCATAATCTCTTATTTCAATAATTGTAGCCGTTGGAGACACAAGGGCAATTTTGTTGATCTCGAAGGGTTCAAAAAAACGGTTCCGGACTTTAATGATACCTTTCTGCCCGTATTTTTTACTTTCCAAGTTGGCACCTACATATATTTGGTCGCCAAAGCTTTCCAGGTTTAAAATTTTTAATACGAGCAAAACTTGTCCATGACTGATATGGTCAATCACTGTTCCTTGATCTATGGCTGATACTTTAAGTTCTTTTTTTGTCGGTTTTTCCATTGTTGATCGATTTTTCCCGGTTTTTATTGGATTTTATCTTCAAGTCCTAAAATAGATGTTAGAAGTGCTTGCCTAACAAAAACACCATTAAGCGCTTGGGTAAAGTAATAGGCTTTTGGATTGGTGTCAACATCTTCTGATATCTCGTTTACACGAGGCATAGGGTGCAATATCCTGAAGTTATCTTTTGTTTCTCCCAGCATATCATTATTCAACACATAAGAATCTTTTACTTTCTCGTACTCAATAGGGTCGGCAAAACGTTCTTGTTGTATCCTTGTCATGTAAAGGATATCAACCTTCTTGTCAAGGACTTCTGCTATATTGGTATATTGATGATATGTAAGCTTTTTGTCCTTAATGTATTGCTTCACAGCGCTAGGGAGTTTCAGTTCAACAGGAGAAACAAGGTGAAAAGTTGTATTATATTGTGTAAGGGCAATAACCAATGAGTGTACAGTACGCCCGTATTTGAGATCGCCAACAAAAGCTACTTCAAGGTTATCAAGTGTGCCTTGGGTTTTCCTAATGGAATAAAGGTCGAGCATACATTGTGTGGGGTGCTGGTTAGCTCCATCACCTGCATTTATGATAGGTACATTAGCTACCTCACTAGCAAACCTAGCGCTGCCTTCTATTGGATGGCGCATAACAATAAGGTCAGAATAATTGGCTACGGTTTGTATAGTATCCCTTAAAGATTCTCCTTTTTTAACACTGGAGCTAGAAGCATCGGTAAAACCAACAATTTTTCCTCCCAACCTGTTAATAGCGCTTTCAAAGCTGAGCCGGGTACGTGTTGAAGGCTCAAAAAAGAGCGAGGCTATAACATGCTGGTCAAGGATGTTTTGCACAGGTTTTTTTTCAAATTTTTCGGCCAGGTCTAAAATATGGTTTTGTTCATCCCTGGAGTAATCATTGATAGAAACAAGGCTTTTGTTTTTCATGTGTTTAAATTTTATTGTCAATGTACAATCTGGAATTCTCCTTATCTTGATTCATTTGTGTTTACTAAATATAACAGGTATGGGCGGATCCACTACGAAACACTTTGGGTTCAACAATTATTTTATCAAAGATAAAAAAAAATCAAAAAAAAGGCGGCTTAAAAAGCCGCCCTAGAAAATTATTTTAAGTTGTGTTTTTTGATAAATTCTCCAACTATTTCAGTAAGGTTGGGGCTTCCAATTTCTTGGAGGTCGTATCCCACCCTCGTGTTTGGTTTGTCAATTTTCACAATCCTGTTAAGGTCTATTGGAGTACCAATAATAACTGAATCGCAAGGAACGCTGTTGATGGTTTTTTCAAGGTCTCTCATTTGTTCTTCGCCATATCCCATAGCTGGAAGCAAAGTACCAATGTTAGGATAGGTTTTAAAAGTATCGGCCAATCTACCAACTGCATATTCTCTTGGGTCAACGATCTCGGCTGCACCAAATTTTTGTGCTGCCACAATACCGGCACCAATTTTCATTTCACCGTGTGTTAATGTTGGGCCATCTTCTACAACTAATACCCTCTTGCCTTTAATAAGTTCAGGATTATCAACAGTAATAGGTGAAGCGCCATCAATAACAGCGGCATTAGGATTAATCTTAGCAATGTTTTCCCTAACTATTTGAATTCCTTCCGGGCCGGCAGTTTCCATCTTGTTCATAACAATGGCGTCAGCAATTCTTGCTGTAACTTCGCCAGGGTAGTAACATACTTCGTGTCCTGGCCTGTGTGGGTCAGCAACAGTAACCATAAGGTCTGGCTTATAGAATGGGAAATCGTTATTTCCACCATCCCAAAGAATAACATCACAACCGTCAGGGTCATTTTCTGCTTCACGAACAATGGCTTCATAATCAACACCGGCATAAATAACATTACCACGTGATACGTGTGGTTCGTATTCTTCCATCTCTTCAATGGTGCAATTATGTTTTTTCAAATCATCCACAGTAGCAAAACGCTGAACTTTTTGTGCATTAAGGTCGCCATAAGGCATAGGGTGGCGAATAGCAACCACTTTCAACCCTTGCTCCATAAGGATTTCAATGATTTTCCTTGAAGTCTGGCTTTTACCGCAACCTGTTCTAACAGCACCAACAGCAATAACAGGCTTGGTACTCTTGATCATTGTATCTTTAGGGCCGAGAAGCCTAAAATTTGCTCCTGCAGCGTTAACAATAGCGCTCATTTTCATAACATGCTGGTAAGGCACATCGCTATAAGAAAAAACGCAATCGTCAACTTCTTTATCTTTTATAATTTGAGTAAGTTCTTCTTCGGCAAGAATTGGAATACCATCCGGGTAAAGGTCACCGGCCAGTTCCTTAGGATATTTCCTGTCGTCAATGTCAGGAATCTGAGCAGCAGTAAAAGCAACCACATCATAATCTGCGTTGCCTCTAAAATACGTGTTAAAATTGTGGAAGTCTCTTCCAGCAGCCCCGATTATTACAACTTTCTTTTTCATTGTATTTATATTTTTTGTGTTAGTAATATTTATTGAAAATTTCAGCAAAGATATATGTTTAAGTAATATTTTCAATCATTTTAAAAGCAATATTTTAAGGAGGTTCTTGTAAGTTTTGATAATAAAGGGATTGGTGAATGCAAAAATTTTTGATGCAATTTAGCATAAAAAAAGAGGCTCGCAATGCAAGCCTCTTCTATTTTCTGTATGAATGCTATCTTTATCTAAGTTTGAAAGAAAACTTCATATAGTACAGTTCATTGGGTGCAATACCGGCTGCTGGTGGATTAATTTTTTCTAATTTTTCAACCACGAGTGCTTTTAAGTCTTCGTCAGTTGAATTGGCTTGGAAAACCTGGAATTTACCATTGTCATCAACCCTGAATGCAACCCAAACATCGCCTTGTATATTATCCTGGATAGCAATGTCAGGATAAACCATTTCTTTCTTTACTTTATTGATAACTTCTTTTTTGTAACTGTCAGCTTTAACTGCTGTACCTACGAGCAAAAATGCTACTACGAATAATGCAATAATTTTTGTTTTCATGATCTTATAGTTTTGAGGTTTATACTTTAATTTTTTATTTATTTTTATGACGTTTTCAAAATTTATTAAGTTACAATCATAATCTGGTAATTGGTTAACCATAAACATGCCAAACATTGCAATATATTGATAAACAGGGGTTAAGGAAGACAATTTCATTAAAAAGAATTTAAAGTTGTTCACAAGGAAACAAGAATGTTCAAAAGTGGACAGAATATGTCATTATTATAAAGAATTGTTACTTTTGTTGCCTTAAAATAGGGAAAAAATGGAGAATATTTATAAGATCATTGCAGAAAACACTTCCAAAGCATTAAAACAACTTTACAATGCAGAAGTAAATGCTGATAAGATACCTTTGCAACAAACCCGCAAAGATTTTACAGGAGATATAACTTTGGTCGTGTTTCCTTTTTTAAAAATGGCCAAAAAGAAGCCTGGTGAAGTGGCAGAAGAAATTGCCGAGGCCCTTAAAAAAGAAGTAGGATATATTGAAGATTATAATGTTATCAAGGGTTTTTTAAACTTGTCAATTCGTGATAAATATTGGACAAGTTTTTTAGATCAAGATTACAACAATCCCGGTTTTGGTGTAAAAAACAATGCGATTGAAGCTCCTGTAGTAATAGAGTATTCATCACCCAACACCAACAAACCTTTGCATTTGGGCCATATTAGGAATAATCTCCTGGGTTGGTCAATAGCGGAAATTTATAAGGCAAGCGGTCGTATTACTAAAAAGGTGAACCTTGTGAATAACAGGGGGATTCATATTTGTAAATCCATGCTTGCTTGGATGAAGTGGGGAAACCAAACAACACCAGGATCAGAAAATAAAAAAGGGGATCATTTTGTTGGAGAATACTATGTATTGTTTGAGAAAAAAAACATGGAGGAAGCCAAAAAGCTTATTGAGCAAGGCTTTCCAAGAGATAAGGCGCCTATGCAAACCCAACTTATGAAAGAAGCAAGGGAATTACTGATTAAATGGGAAAATGGAGAAGAGAAAGTAGTGGAATTATGGGAAAAGATGAATTCTTGGGCTATGCAAGGCTTTGAATTAACATATAACAGGATGGCTGTTGATTTTGACAGCATTGACCTGGAATCCGAAACTTATTTACAAGGGAAAAAAATTGTTGAAGAGGGATTAGAAAAAGGTGTTTTTTATAAAAAGGATGATGGTTCTGTATGGGTTAGCTTAAAAGAAGAAGGATTGGATGAGAAATTGTTGTTAAGGGCTGACGGAACTTCTGTATATATGACTCAAGACCTTGGAACAGCACAACTTCGCCACGATGAATATGCTCCCTGCAAAATGGTTTATGTGGTTGGAAATGAACAGGAATATCATTTTAATGTGCTGAAAATTATTTTAAAAAAACTAGGAAAAGATTGGGCTGATAAGATCTTCCATTTTTCTTATGGCATGGTTCGTTTGCCCGAGGGAAAGATGAAATCACGGGAAGGTAAGGTTGTTGATGCTGATGACTTAATGGATGAAATGTTCAGGACTGCTGCCGAAACTACAGAAGAATTAGGAAAAACAGGGGATTTTAATGAAGAAGAAAAGCAAACACTATACAATACGATAAGTCTTGGGGCACTTAAATATTTTATTCTAAAGGTTGATCCCAAAAAGGAAATGCTTTTCAATCCTAAAGAATCAATAGACTTTAACGGGAATACCGGCCCATTTATTCAATATACGCATGCCAGGATATGCTCGGTATTAAGAAAAGCCCGGGATAAAAATATAAAATTTGATAGCAATTATGTTAATCATAATATAATCTTTGAAGAAAAAGAAAAGGAACTGGTAAAAGCTTTGCATCAATATCCTGCTATTATCGAAGAAGCTGCAAAAGAAACCAGCCCGGCAGAGATTGCTAATTATATTTATGAAATAGCCAAACTATATAATCATTTTTATCAATCGGTTCCAATACTTAAACAACAAGAGGGCGTATCAGTACAAATGGTCATGAGATTGCGCTTGAGCGAGTTTACCGCCAATGTCATAAAATCGGGTATGGGTTTATTGGGTGTAGAAGTACCCCGGAAAATGTAGCCTTTTAATTAGCTGTTTAGGAAACTGCTAACTGTACTAATTAACTGATCTGCTTTTATAGGCTTTGCCAAGTAAGCATCAAAACCTGAATTAAGGATATCTTGTTTTTCGCTTGCCATAGCATATGCCGTTTGAGCTATTATTGGAATAGATGGTTTCACTTTTTTAATAATCTTGGCAGCTTCGTATCCATTCATTTTTGGCATTTTAATATCCATAAGAATGATATCAAATTTCCCGTCTTTTTTCACAGCATCAACTGCTTGTTGTCCATCATTAACCCTTATGAACTCTGCATTGGTCTCACCCAAGATGGCGATAAGAAGCTTATAGTTCACATCTTCATCTTCAGCAATGAGGATTCTTTTGTCAGACCAATCAAGGTCTTTTACTTTAGAAAAAGCAGAAATATCAAATTTCCCTTCAAACTTTTTCCCTTTTGATGTTTTTAAGGGTAAAGTAAAATAGAATGTTGAACCATGTCCTTTTTGTGATTCTACCCAAATATTACCTCCTAAAAGCTCCACCAAGTTTTTTGTTATAGCCAATCCCAGTCCAGTACCTCCATATTCGCGGGTATGTGAGTCATCTGCTTGCCTAAACCGGTCAAAAATTATCTTTTGTGCCTTGCGGTCAATACCCACACCAGTATCTTTAACATAAAACTCGATATTAAATTGGTCTTTCAAACTCATTCCAAACTCAATAAACCCGTCTTTCGTAAATTTAAGCGAATTATTCAACAAATTGAACATAATTTGCTTAAACCGCTGCTCGTCAATAATAATCTTAAAATCCTCGTCTTCAATTTGACTTCTTACCTTGATCCTGAGGTTTTGTTTATTTCGTCTTTCTTTTTCCTGTTCAAAAGATTTGTGAATATCCTTTAATACTTTATTGATATTGCATTCGTTTTCAAATATTTTAAGTTGTTCTGATTCCATTTTGGCGATATCAATAATATCGTTGATAAGGTTCATTAAGCTTTTAGCATTCTCGTTTATCAAGTCAAGGAATTCTTTCCTATCATCAGGTGCTTGTTCCTGGGAAATCAATAAATCAGAAAAGCCAATAATAGAATTCATTGGCGTTCTTATTTCGTGCGACATATTGGCCAAGAAAGCCGATTTCAGCTTATCGGCCTCCTCTGCCTTTTCTTTGGCCTCTTTCAAATCATTGTAATACCCTTCTAAGCGGTCGAGCATACGGTTAAACAACACGGAAAGGTCTGCAATTTCATTTTTCCCTGTAACAGGAACCCTTTCTTTTAGTTTTCCACCGGTAATATTCTTAACACTTTCAACAAGATTTTGTATAGGTTTTGTAATTACCTTAATCTTAAAATAAAACAAAAGCAATATTAATACGATAGCTAACCCAAATATGATAAGCGACCTGTAAAGTTGTTGGCGCAATAAGGCCATTTCCACGGTCATATCGCTGGCGATCCTAATAACAGACCTTTCATAAAGGTCAGTTTTTTCCCGCCCCATGTATATGTAATCATAATGGATTCTTTTATTTCCTTTCTCTTCTATAAAACTTTTCATCTCCTTAGTGTTGAAAACGGATTTTAAATGTTGCTTGTGACTTTTTTCAATGCTGGTTGACTTATTGAGCGGAAAAGGATTGTCTTCTCCAATAAAAAGATCAATGGAAGTAATACTTTCTTGGTTATCTTCTATTTCTTTCAGGTTGTTCTTAATAAAACTGATTATTTCATCGGCTTTTTGAGAATATATACCAATCTCAACAATATAATTGCCGTTTTTTGTGGCTTGGTAGGAGTATTTCTTAAAACGTTTGGTGGTAGCTTCTATGGCAAACCTGTCGCTTTTGAACTTTCCACTTTTAAATACATTCAAAAGCATCTTTTTATGTTTTTCTCCAAATTCAAAAAAGTCCAGGTTCAAGTCTTTTTCAAAAGTAGTATTCACAACAATCCCGTTTTTGTTGATGATGTAAATATCTTCGAAATACGGGTTCATGCCTATTTCATTACTTACTTTTCCTAAATTAGCTGTGGCAAGACTATCAGGTGAATCTTCAAACATCTTGATGACCTGGCTGCTGTATTCCTTCATTCTTTTTTCAATATTATCTTCTAAAACATCCAGTGCCACGTCCTGGAACTGGAGAAGGCGAACTACTTGGTTGGAGATGACCTTGTTTTTTTCAGTATTGAAATCCGTTAACATATCCTTGCTATTTAAATAATTATAAAAAGCAAGAATAATAAGTGCAATTAAGACAGGAATTAAAACATTGAATACAAGCTGTTTGAATATAGTTGTTTTCCTCACAGGCGCCAAATTTTAAATCAAAAATGAATGATAAATCTAATCAAATTTTTTTAAACAAGAAAAAAAAATGAACAATAAACAAAACTACAAATTTTGTGACCAATCTCAATTATAATGTATAAAATTATGTTTAAAAAAGCCCGAGAGGCATTGCCTAACGGGCTTACTAAGGATACCACTTTATGAACCGGAAAAATTTTAAAGTAGTTTTGCAAAATTAATATTTCTCGTAAACAGGCTCATACTTTTGCTTTTTACTTGAAGAAATCTTTTCTTTACCCTCTCCATTATTCCCATTATTGCCGTTATTACTATTCACGAGCTCAATATCATTATAATTTTGTAGATTTAATCCATTGTTTTTCTTAGAAGCTACTTCTTTCCCGCTTTTTTGCTCTCCATCAATTTTGAAAAATGCTATAATTTCTTTGAGCTGTTCTGCTTGGCTTGACAACTCTTCGGAGCTGGTTGCAAGTTCTTCTGAAGCCGCAGCATTTTGCTGGGTTACATTATTCAATTGTTGAATTGCATTATTGATCTGGTCAGCGCCGGATTTTTGCTCAAGGCTTGCTGCACTGATCTCTTGCATCAATTTTGCATTGTTTTGAATATGCGGAACAATCTCTGAAAGTATTTTGCCCGATTTTTCTGCATCAATAACACTGGATTTTGAAACTTCTTCTATTTCGTTAGCAGCCTTTTGGCTTCTCTCTGCCAGCTTTCTAACCTCCGCAGCAACAACAGCAAAACCTTTTCCATGCTCACCGGCACGTGCTGCTTCTACAGCAGCATTTAGGGCAAGGATGTTTGTTTGGCGTGCAATTTCACTTACAATGGTTATCTTATCGGCAATATTTTTCATAGATTCTACAGTAATACTAACGGATTTATTGCCTTCTTGCACATCGTCAGCCGATTTATTAGCTATCTTCTCCGTTTGTTGAGCATTGTCAGTGTTCTGTTGAATATTAGCAGCCATTTCTTCCATAGATGATGATACCTCTTCAACAGATGAAGCTTGCTCATTAGCCCCTTGCGACATCTCCTGCGAAGTTGAACTCATTTGTTCACTGGCCGAGGCAATATTTGTAGCGCCTGAAACCACGTTCTCTACGATTTCCCTCAGCTTATTCACCATATTTTTCAGCGCATTAGCCAAATCACCTATCTCATCCTTTTGATCAACATCAACCGTAGATGTTAAATTACCCCCTGCTACTTCTTTGGCAAAAGCAACACCCTTTTTAATAGGAATAATGATTCCTCTTGCAATAACAACGGCCAATATAACACCAATGATAGCAGCTAAAACGCTAAAGATTATTACTCCAACCCTCGTATTATTAGCATCTTCCAACAAAACCTCATCTGTCATAGTGTGAAGTTTGGATTCTTCTATAGCTTGATTAAACAATTCCCCCATATGGGATAAATGAGATTGTGTTTCGGAATGATAAATATGGGTAGCTTTATCCATTCTTTCCAGTTTTTCATCGTTTTTATGAATGATTCCTTCCATGCTGGTTTGTAAATTTGCTGCCACAGGTAATATTGAATTTTTATAATATTGTTTTGCTGCACTTATATTCCCTTGTTCTATATATTGCTCAATATTATTCATCCCACTTTTCAATTCATTAAATTTGTTTTCTATTGTATTCAATTCATCCCTGAGATTTGAATTATTTTGCTTTAATTGTGCCACTTCATCAGAATGAAGCCATTCTTGGAAATCACTACTAATGCCTTTTTCACTCATAGTATTTATATTGCTTTCTCCATTAAGAAGGGCCGTCTCAATGCCATGTATCCACTTCAATTGCTTATTCTCTAATTTCCTGAGGTTTGTACTCAAAGCCCTGTTTCCCTGGATAAAAATACCTTGTATCTGTTTAGCGCTTTGATGAAGTTTTGCATGGGGGTCTTCAAATTTATCAAAAAGTGGTTTTAGTTCGGGAGCTATATCTTCGGCATGCTTCCTTCCATCTCCATAATACCATTTTCCAAAAGCGCAAAGATGGTGGTCTGTTTCTACGGTAAGTTTGGTTACATCATCATCCGAAATCAATTCATTGAGGTCATTTGACCAAAGAAGATGGTCAATATACCTCTTTTCTAATGTGCTGCGCAAATTATTACCTTCAACAACCTGCCCTGCATCTTTTACAATGTTTCCTATACCGTTATTCGCCCAGTAAGCAACAACTATCAATAAAGCGATCATTGAGCCAAAAGCGATCATAAATTTTGTCCGTAACTTAAGATTTTTCCAATTCATAATTCTATATTTTTGCATTTGAATAATTGAATAATTGAATAACAAAATTAATACACAGCAATTGTAAATAAACGAGTAAATACACCTGATTTCTGAGGTATATGGGGGGGCAAAAATACTTATCCATTAAAAAGCCCGCCAAATGAGTATTGACGGGCAACATTGAATCACTTTATGAACTGGAAAAAGCTATAAAGAGAATATTTAGTATTTCTCAAATTCAGAATCCTTATTATCGCCCATATCCAAGTTAATACCCTTGTCATTTTGATTTCCTTTTTGAGCCGTTTGCTTGTTTATTAACCGGTCATTCTTATCATTTACATTGGTATTGCTTGAGTTCTCTTTTTGTGAGAATGATTGATGGTCTTGCGTTCCAGTTTTATGCGAGACTGTATTTTGAGAAGCATCATCAATTTGGAAATAAGCAATAATGTCTTTCAGATGGTCGGCTTGGCTGGCAAGTTCTTCTGAGCTTGTAGCCAGTTCTTCTGAGGCGGCTGCATTTTGTTGGGTAACTTGGTTAAGCTGCTGTATTGCGCCGTTAACTTGCTCAGCGCCTGACTTCTGCTCAGTGCCGGCAGCAGCTATTTCTTGTATGAGTTTAGCTGTTTTATTAATATCCGGGACGATTTGCGATAGCAACGCACCTGATTTTTCTGCATCGTTTACGGTGGTATTGGAAAGGTCATTGATCTCTTCTGCAGCCACCCTGCTTCGTTCGGCAAGTTTTCTAACCTCCGCCGCCACAACAGCAAAACCTTTACCATACTCTCCTGCCCTTGCCGCTTCAACGGCAGCATTTAACGCTAAGATATTGGTTTGCCTTGCTATCTCGCTAATGATAGATATTTTATCAGCAATGTTTTTCATTGATTTAACAGTACCTTCAACGGATTCGTTGCTCTTTTCAACATCACCCGCAGCTTTCACTGCAATCTTCTCGGTTTGCAATGCATTATCGGTGTTCTGTTCAATATTGGATGACATTTCTTCCATAGAGGACGACACTTCTTCGGCAGACGAAGCCTGTTCTGAAGCTCCTTGTGAAAGTACTTGTGAGCTGGAACTCATTTCTTGGCTGGCTGATGCGATATAATTTGAGCTGCTCTTTACATTATAAACAACATCCCGCAATTTATCAAGCATTTTGTTTAGTGCAACAGCCAGTTTTCCAACCTCATCTTTTTGATCAATATCTATATTTACGGTAAGGTCACCATCAGCAACCTTCTCTGCAAAATCTACTCCCTTGTTCAACCCCCTTGATATTGAGCGGCTTATCAAGTAATTAACAAAGATAAACAGGCCAACACCAAGAATTATAGCAATGATCATGGCATTTCTAACTTTTGTAACAATCCCCATAAGCTCATCTTCATAAATAGATACAGATACATAAGATTCGATAGCATCAACATATTCAAAATATTGGTATTTTTGCCTACCATTCCATTTGTAATAGGTTTTACCGGATTCTGATCCAGCATTTTTCAATTGTTTGAAAAACTCAGCATCAGCAAAATTTTCTCCTTCATTATCAGGATGAATAATGAAATTTCCTTCTTTATCTACCATAAAGGGGTATCCACTTTCAAAGTAGGATTTGGAATTAAAAATCTCCTTTAACTTTGGAAGATTTTTTTCTTTTACCCCAACATATAAAATACCTTTAATATCCCCGTCAATCCTTATAGGCTCATAGGCGGTTAAATACCAATCATTCACAACAAAAGCCCTACCTTGATAGGTGCCGCCATTTTCTATAGTTTGTATAACAGGCGAGGAATTGGGAATATAAGTGCCAATTGCCCTTGACCCATCATATTTCCTTACATTGGTTGAAATTCTTAAATAGCCTCCATCAATTTTTTGAAAGATGGTGGCTGTAGAACCCGTTAGGTATTTTAGTTTATCAACAATTTCATTTTTACCATGAACAGGTTGGCTATCAATATGCCATTTGTTTAGTTGAACCCTTCTGCTATTGCCAGTTATTTGGTTAACAGCCGTCATTGTTACATATTCATCTTCATATTCTTTCAATTCTCCCAATGAGTGGAAATAGTGATTGGCAACTTTTAAATCGCTATTCACCTTTTCTTGGTTTGCATGAATTTGGAGTTTGATCATTTTAACGAGGTCATTTACTTGTTCAGACATTCTAAGGTCAGTATCACGAATGATTTTTTCCTTTTGTGTCTGCACAACGTAAATAGCCAAAGACAGGAATATAATAATAAAAACACTGCTTAGAATTATATTCAGCCTTGTTCCGATTTTTATGTTATTCAGTTTCATAATAATATGTTTTAATTGTTGGATACTGGTTGAAAATTATTAATTGTTGCAAGTAGTGACGCGTCACATTTATTATTGAGAATCTATATTGTTGTAATTGAGCAAATTGCCAAACAGTTGATGCGTCATTTCTTTGTTGACTTAACAGTAGATTTCTTTATGCATAGTTTTCCAACAAAGTTAATATATGGGATAGCCCAAAACAGTAGTAAAATGGCGTAAAACCAAGTATTCATAAATTTCGACAGAATAACTATTTTCGACAAAAAAGGCAAAACTATACTTAAAAGCCAAATTCGTTTAGTTAAGAGCATAAAAACACATGGGTAAAAACACCTATTGGATGGCAAACCAAGCATACAAATAATGACACAAATCATTGGCTGTTATCGATTTATCTATATAAAACATAGTGTTTATTATATATTTTTCAAACGCTTGAAATGTAGTTATTATCGTTTAGTAAAAGCTGGAAGGTATTCAAATGTGTTTTATAACATTTATATGATATGCAACAAAACAAAAAAGCCCGCCGGCAAAAGCCAACGGGCAACTAAGGATACCACTTTTATGAACCGGAAAAAGTGATACTAAGGAAGCTTATTAAAATTTTTCAAATTCAACGTCTTTCTCATCACCTAATTCAATTTTCACGCCATTGTTATTATTTTTTAAAACATTTTTACTCATTTTCTCTTTTTCTTTTTTATCATGAATATAGCTCATATTGAGAGATATACATAGGTTCTTTCTTGAATTAAAAAAGCCCGCCGGCAAAAGCCAACGGGCAAACTAAGGATACCACTTTATGAACCGGAAAAGTGGCACTAAGGAAGAACTTTAGAATTTTTCAAATTCAGAATCTTTTTCATATCCTATTTGTGTTAACACTTGTCTGGAAATTTTGTTATTCAATTCTAAGATTAGATTATTCATCTTTCAATTTAAACTCGTTTACCATTCCCTTTAGTTCATCTGCTTGTGCAGCAAGAGAATCAGAGGCAGCGGCAAGTTCTTCGGCAGAGCTGGCATTGGAGTTTGTGATATCCGTATTCTTTTTCATTGCCTCAGATTGCTCTCCTGTTGCCAGGTTGATCTGTTGGAGTTCCTCGGCTGTTTTATTTACACCATCCACGATTTGGTTGATCTTGTCTGATGCATCATTAGACAGTTCAACGCCTTGCTCAATGAATTGCCTGTTTTGCTTTATCACTTCAGAAATTTCTTTAGCGGATTCTGCGCTTTTATTGGCCAATTGTTTTATTTCTGTGGCAACTACAGCAAAGCCCTTCCCATAAGTACCTGCCCTAGAGGCTTCAATCCCTGCATTAATGGCAAGCAGGTTGGTTTGGGCAGCTATATCTTCAATAAGGCTAACAGCCTCAACAATCTTACCAGAGCTTTCTTGTATTTTTTGCATAGCTTCCTTAGAGCTTTTCATGCTTTTACCTGTAATACCAGCGTTCTTAGAAGCTTCTTTAATAATGGGATCGGCTTGTGAAGTGCTTTCGGCAGTACTATCAACTGAGGCTGTGAGCTCCTCGAATTGTGCAGCCTGGCCTTGGGCGCCATCGGAAATCATATTGGCATTGGATGATATCTCTTTGGTTGAAAGAGCAAGGCTTTCTGTAGTGGAGTTTACTTTCAATAATATCTGGTTCAGCGCGCCAGTCATTTTATTAATATGTTTTGCCAAATCTCCCAATTCATCATTGGTTTGAATACTTACTACGCTTGTAAGGTCGCCATTAGCAACATTTTTGCTTACCCCAATTATTTGATGGATCACGTTAACGATCTTCCTAATCACGATTAAAGAAATGAAAATAGCCAGTACCGCTATTACAATTCCCCAACCACTAATACTAAAAATGGCCGAATTAACCCTTTTTTGGACGGGTTCCATATCGGAAATGATCATAAACATACCTCTTAGATCACCAGTATCCCAATTTTCCATATCATAACCGAGGATATCTTTGCCGTTGTTCCATGGGCTCCTGGATGGATCGCCATGGCATTTCATGCAACCTTGCTTTCCGTCTAAAAAAACCGGGCGCATTACCCATAAAGAATTGCTTTCTTCGTCAATATGGGCTATGGTTTTGTCGCCTTCAGCAGCAAAGGTATTTAAAAAACGCTCTTCCTTTTGATTTGCTTTATGTCCAGGGTTTCGGGGTTGGGTTGATACCACCTTAAATTTATAATGGTCTTGTTCTGCGTTTTTTGCACCCACTCTCCACGACGCGACAATAGGAACAAGGTTAAGGATTTTTTCTTTTTCAAATTGGGGGATGTCTCCATTAGGATACTTTTCTTTCAAATCCTCGATTAAATTATCTAAAAAACTTTGGCTGGCAACATAGCTTCTTACAGCTTCCATGCGCGAAAGGATAGCTTCACTTTTTTCTTCTAATGCTTGTTTACCACTAGAATTTAACTTAATAGAAGAAATCACTATACCTGTTATAACGATAAGGACGCTTGAAGCAATTAAAATGGATATCAACTTTGTTCTGAGGCTCATAATGATAAGATTTTAATATAAATATACAAAAATAAATATGAAACTAAGTTCATGAAAGAGTAAAAATACTTATTTGGACTTTATTTTAAAATCAATAAAACAGTTTTAGCAAGTGTTTTTAACGTGTAATATTCACGATATTGTTTTTGATAGCAATAAGCACCAATTGTACGGAATTTTTGCACCCGGTTTTGTTTAATAGTCTATAGCGATGGCCTTCTATTATTCTTGCACTAATATCTATTTCTGCGGTGGTTTTTTATTAGTGGCTTCAAAACCTTTCAATAATTTCTTTGTGCTGAGGAAATTGCTCGATGGCCTTGTTTTTGTCCATCATTTCAAAATCTTCAAACTCAAATGCAGGAGCAGTAGTGCATCCCACTAAGGCATAGGAGGATTTATCCATCGGTTCGGCTGCCATCCAAGTACCGTGAGGAATACAAACCTGGAAATTTTCTTCCATTTCTACTTCCAGTCCTAATTTCAAAACTTTGTAATGGCCATTTGGCGAAATTGTATGGATATGAATAGCACAGCCTTTATAAAAATGCCATACTTCATCTTGTTGTATCTTGTGAAATGCTGAATAATCGTCTTCTTGCATCAAAAAGTAAATGGATGCATAACAATTTCTATTTCCTTTAAACCTTCCAGGAAGGATTTCTTTGTTTAACAATTCATTAGAGCGGAATGTTTCCTTATAATACCCACCCTCGGGATGTTCTTTTAACCCTAATACTTTAATTAATTTTGCTGCTTCTTTATTCACGTGTATATTTTTTAAAATTTAATTGTTCTTACTTAATTCACCATCAAACCGTTGAATGGATGTCTATACAATAAATTATTGGTTCAATTTATTAAACAATTCCCAAATAACAATTCCAGCGCTTACCGAAATATTCAACGAATGCTTTGTGCCATATTGTGGAATCTCTATACACTCATCAATCATTTTCATAACATTATCACCTACGCCTTTTATCTCGTTACCAAATATAACTGCCAGTTTTTCATTTTTCCTTACATCAAAATCATTCAGCATGGTACTTTTCTCAGCTTGTTCAATGGCAATAAGCCGGTATTGTTGATTTTTGAGTTCTGCTAAAGCTTCTTTTGTGCTTTCAAAGTATTTCCAATGCATTGATTCTGTTGATCCTAATGCGGTTTTTTGGATATCGCGGTGCGGTGGGGTGGCTGTGATGCCACATAAATAAATAGCTTCAACCCTGAATCCATCCGAGGTACGAAAAACAGAACCTATGTTGTTCATACTCCTTACGTTATCTAAAACAACAATTAAGGGAATTTTATCGGCCAACTTGAACTCCTCTACTGTCATGCGTCCTAATTCGCTATTAGCAAGTTTTCTCATTACTATTGTTTATTATTTCTTAAAATTGTTCAAAAGTATAAAGAATATGAGACACAAAAGAACGCAAATCTGCTTATTTTTGTGTTTCATAATAAAAATCCGTAACCTTGGCAGAACAGTCAACAAAAAAGAAAAAAGGCAATAAAACTGTTGAAACCCCATTAATGAAACAATACAATAGCATCAAGGCCAAGTACCCTGATGCGCTGCTGTTGTTCAGGGTTGGTGATTTCTACGAAACTTTTGGTGAAGATGCCCGCAAAACAGCCAATATTTTGGGAATCGTTTTAACAAAAAGAGCCAATGGCGCTGCTTCTTATGTAGACCTTGCCGGTTTTCCCCACCATGCCCTGGATACTTACTTACCAAAACTTGTTAAAGCAGGACAACGGGTGGCTATATGCGACCAACTGGAAGACCCAAAACTGGCAAAGAAAATCGTGAAAAGAGGAATCACAGAAGTTGTAACCCCGGGACTCTCCTATAATGAAAAAGTATTAGACCATAAAAAAAACAATTTCTTGGCGAGCCTTCACCTGGGTGAAAAAACTACCGGTGTTTCTTTCTTAGACATCTCTACAGGAGAATTCTATGCCACAGAAGGCAATAACGAATATATTGGCAAATTGCTACAAAGTTTCAATCCAAGTGAATTAATCCTGGAAAGAAGCAAAAAGAATAAATTCACTGAACTTTTTGGTGATAACTTTTTTACCCATACCTTTGAAGATTGGGTTTTTACAGATGAATTCTCAACAGAATTATTACTAAAACATTTTGAGACCACTTCTTTAAAAGGTTTTGGAATAGAAGACCTGGATTATGCCATTGTAGCAGCCGGTGCAGCATTGCATTATTTAGCTGAAACCCAGCACGACAAGGTTAAGCATATAACAAAAATCTCGCGCATAGAAGAAGAAAACTATGTTTGGCTTGACCGCTTCACCATTAGGAACCTTGAGCTAACAACGTCTCCGAACGAAAAAGCAACCACATTGCTTGATGTATTAGACAACACCATCTCACCAATGGGATCCAGGTTATTGAAACGATGGATCGTTTTTCCCCTAAAAAATAAACAGCCTATTGAAGAAAGGCTTAATATTGTAGAATACCTCATAAAAAACAGGGAGTTAAGCGAGTTTCTCGCCCAAAAAATGGAGTTAATTGGCGACTTAGAACGTTTGATATCAAGGGTAGCCGTGGGTAAAATAAATCCAAGAGAAGTAGTGCAATTAAAAAGGGCGCTTTATGCTATAGAAGAAATAAAACATACATGTGCCGCTTCTAAAGAAAAAGCTTTAAAGAAAATAGCCGAGCAGCTAAACCATTGTGAACAGATACGTTCGCGCATAGAGCAAGAAATTACTACCGAACCTCCTGCTACAGTAAGCAAGGGAAATGTATTTAACGAAGGTGTTGATAATGATTTGGATGAACTCAGGGATATACTTGTATCCGGGAAAGATTATATAAAACAAATCAAGGACAGGGAAATAGAAAAAACAGGCATCCCTTCGCTTAAGATTAATTATAACAATGTATTCGGTTATTACTTGGAAGTTACCAATACGCATAAGAATAAGGTACCCGATACTTGGCATAGAAAACAAACTTTGGTCAATTCCGAACGTTATATCACAGAAGAGCTAAAGGAATATGAAGAAAAAATCCTTGGAGCAGAAGAAAAAATACTAACTATTGAAACACGCTTGTTTGATGAATTGGCCATAGCGCTCACAGATTACATCAGGCCGATACAACTTAACGCTTCTTTATTAGCTCGACTAGATTGCCTTATGTCCTTTGCCGAGACCTCTATCAAGAATCGCTATACAAGGCCTTTATTAAAAGAAGACTATATAATTGATATCAAACAAGGCAGGCACGCCGTTATTGAGCAAGAATTACCCATTGATGAACAATACATTGCCAATGATGTATTTATAGACGACCAAAACCAACAGATCCTAATTATAACCGGGCCTAATATGTCCGGTAAATCAGCGCTTTTAAGACAAACAGCCTTAATAACACTAATGGCACAAATGGGTTGTTATGTTCCTGCCAAAAGCGCTGAAATAGGTTTAGTTGATAAGATATTTACACGTGTTGGGGCTTCAGATAATATTTCATCAGGAGAGTCAACATTCATGGTTGAAATGAACGAAACGGCCAGCATTCTCAATAATATCTCCAACCGCAGCCTGATCCTACTTGACGAGATAGGCCGGGGAACAAGCACATATGATGGTATATCTATAGCATGGGCAATTGCGGAGTTTCTCCACGAGCACCCGCTTTTTAGGCCTAAAACCCTATTCGCTACACACTACCACGAGCTTAACGAGATGTCTAAAACCATGCAAAGAATTAAAAACTACAATGTATCTGTTAAGGAAATACGAAATAAAGTGATATTCCTGAGAAAACTGGTAAAAGGTGGCAGTGAACATAGTTTTGGTATTCATGTAGCCAAAATGGCCGGTATCCCCAATATCGTAATTGACCGTGCCAATGAAATTCTAAGGTCGCTGGAGGCATCTCATAGCAGCGATGGATTAAAAGCTGTTGATGCGGATGTCCAAAACATCCCATCCAAAGAACAAGATTACCAGCTAAGCTTTATTCAACTAGAAGACCCTCTTTTAGAAAAAATAAAATCGGATATACTTAGTACGGATATCAACACATTAACTCCTGTTGAAGCGCTTATGAAACTAAACGAGATCAAAAAGCTGATTTCAAAAAAGCAGAAGCGTTAGCAATTATTAGTTTCAACAAAACATAGCTTACCTTTAATGGCATATAAATTGCAAAATTACTTTGTAATGTTAAATGCTAAAAATTCAATGCCATGAAGAAAACACTATTACTTGTAATCGGATTATTTCCCTTATTAGCCATAACACAAGAGTGGGAACCTATAAGCCCTGACACGCTGAATGTTAATACATTTTTTGTAGATGAATACACGGGTACAGAATTTTTATGTACCAACCAAGGGCTTGCTGTAAAAACCGGTGCAACGAGTTGGGAAATATATAATGAACTCATTTTACCCGTTATTGATGCAGCTTCACTTAACGACACCTCAATACTTGTAACGTTGAAGGATAGTAGCACCAGCGATGGCGTTTACTCATTTTCATTAAATGATTACAAATTCCGCCTGTTAGAGTGGATAGGCCTTCCCAATTTTATCCATCACCAAGATGGCCAATATTTTATTGGGTCAGCCGAACGCTTATATTATTCCACAGATGGTACCAATTGGGATGAATATTACGAAATTGGTAACGTTGTGGATGTAGCAATTGATGGAGATAACTGGCTGGCGTTTATTTCGGATGACGGAACTTATATCAACAGTACAGATGATGGTGGTGTAACTTGGGTGTATGGTTCGCAACTTTCTTCTTTACCCGTGGTAGATATTGAGTATGATGGAAGCGTATATATGATCCTGGGAGGTAATGACGATAGTTCCGGGGTTTATGTTTCCCATGACTTTAGCCAATCTTTCACAGCACTCCATAATACTGTAGACATGAGTTCAATTTTATTGCGCTATGACCATATTTTCGGAAGCTGGTATTATAGTGGTGCTGATGAAAAAGGGGTAAATGTTTGGAATAATGAGAACCAGGAATTTATCTCCCTAAATAATGATCTCCCCAATTTAAACGTAAATAAAGTAGTGAACAATCCACTTATTGATACATATAACCTGGTAGCTTGTACTGAAGAAGGAGCATATATTGCATATGATGATATTTTCTCTATTGAAGATGCTAAGGAAAAAACAAGCGAGTTTTTTACCGTAAAACCCAATCCTTTTAGAAAAAACGTGGAGTTCACATTACAGGATAATACCTTGGATAAGCCTATAAAATTAGAACTATACGATATTACAGGCAAACAAATATTTATACTGTGGATAAATAACCACAAGTACAATCAACAAATCAACAATAAATTAAACAATTTGCGAAAAGGTATTTATTTATTAAAAGCTTCCAATAACCGAGCCAATCAATCCATGAAGTTGATCAAGAAATAATATCTGCTATTAGCCATGCCTAACCAAATGGGCATGGCTAATGTCTTTTAAATAAACCAAAAAACCTAACTATTATAATACTCCACAAGTAATTCTCTTCTCCTCAGCTTAAAACCTTTAAAACGAGTTTGAATGTCTATAGAATTCATTTCTTTGTTAATGTTTAAACATTTTGCAAAAAACTGATTTCGTAAAGCAATTATTATCTTAAATCCAATTTCGGTTATTTGTATCAATATTTTTGTTAATACACTTGAGACATTTTTGGGTGTTTTTACTTATGTTGAAAAACTAAACAACAAAAAAAAATGGGTAAAACAACGCTAAAATACAAAGTGAATACAAATTATATTCGTGGAGAATAAAGTAAGGGTTTAATTGTGCCTAATAAGAAAAAAAATATTCATTCGGTAAAGAAAGTTGTATCTATATTTAAACAGATGCAGCAGATGATCATTTTGCCTGTTGTAGGCATTCTTTTTATACTTGCGGTCTTGAATTATCTCCAAACAAGGAAAATATTAAAAGAATCGCATGAAAATAAAACCTATCTCATTACCGAAGAGATAAAAAATATTTTAAAAGTTCAGGATATTGCCTTTTCTGGTATAGAAAAACTCTTGGAGCAAAAAATGAAATTGGTGAGTAAATCGTTAGATCAGGAGTATTTAAAAGAAAGCGCTGACCTAAAAAATAAAGACCTAAAACAAATTAGCCAACAAATATTTGAAGACACCACCCAATATGACATTTATATCATCAACAGGAAAGGGGAGATCATAAACACTACCTTTGAAAAAGACTTGGGTTTGAATATCAGTTCTTTCGGTGAAAACCACAGGAGGATGTTAGAACGGATATTTAAAGGAGAAAAGTTTGTGAGCGAAAGGTTTACCATGGAATCTAAAACCAAACGATTAAGAAAGTTCACTTATTACCTAAGCAGCGATAAAAAGCATATCATTGAAATTGGAAGCTATTCAGAGCAAGCTGATAGCATAGTAGGCCAAGTTTCAGCCATATTAAAACAATTATCGAACCAACACTTAGGTGTTGAATCGGTTAATCTATTTATAGGTGGCGATGTATTATTTTCCTTCAACAAAGAGAGCAACCCCATATCAAAAGACACCAAGAAGATCCTGGAGACAATATTTAAGAAAAAGGAAAACTATAAAATCAATAAAAAAAACAATACTTACGAGTATTTTTACATGGAAAGGGAAAATACCAACCTTTACAAGCAATCAGTAATTCAGATTATTTTTGATAATCGTTATGGGAATAGCATACTCTTCAACGAACTTATCAAACTCATATTATTCTTTATTTTAGCCATTGTGCTCATTTTCTTTATTGTGCATCATAATGCCAAGCGGCTTACCTACCCTATAAAAAAACTGTTAGCCAAAGTACAACTTATAAAGAAAGGTATTTTCACCGAACGGGCAGAAATTATTGGCAACAATGAAATAGCCGTTTTTTCGGAACATTTTAACCTTATGCTTGACAGGATTAAACGATACTATGAAAAACTGGAAGAAAAGGTAAAAGAAAGAACCAATAAAATTATACAGCAAAAAACAGAAATTGAAAACCAAAAAAACAATTTATCTGAAAAAAGTGAGTTGCTTTCCAGGCAAAAATACAAACTTGAGAAAGCTTACGAGAAACTGCGGAAGCAAAAGCAAAACTTAACAGATAGCATACATTATGCAAAAAGCATCCAGAACGCCATTTTGCCATCATCAGCTATGCTTTCTCATTATTTCCCAGATTATTTTATTTATTATAAGCCCAAAGATATAGTAAGTGGTGATTTTTATTGGATCAACGAAAAAAACGGCTTGTTCTATGCTGCAGGTATAGATTGTACAGGGCACGGGGTTCCAGGTGCGTTTATATCAATTGTAGGATTCCACCAACTGAATAATGCTTTTTATTCTACTGAAACAGAAACTCCGGCAGATATTTTGAACCTCTTAAATGTTGGCATGACATACACTTTAAAACAGAAAAAAGCCAGGTCTACCATTAGGGATGGAATGGCTATTGGCGTTTGCGCCTTTAACAGGAAGACCGGTGTGTTGCAATATGCTGGCGCTAATAATACCTTATTTATTTTAAGAGATTCAAAACTTATTGAAATCAAAGGCAATATTAGCCCAATCGGTGCTTTTATGGAAGAAGAGATCAATACATATAAAAACCATCATTTTCAACTTGAGAAAGGAGATATTGTTTACTTATTCTCCGATGGGTATTCAGACCAATTTGGTGGCATTCATGGCAGGAAATATATGAAACGGAAATTCAAAAATTTCCTTTCCAGGATATGTAATCTCCCCATGGAAGAACAAAAAGAGCTCCTTGATGATGAACATATCCGGTGGAAAGGGAATTTCCAGCAGGTAGATGACATATTAGTTTTTGGAATAAAGGCTGATTTTATCATAAAAAAACCCCGGTCAAACCCGGGGCCTATATGAAAAGAATCAAATTTAAGTTTCATCATCAAGCGAATGCACCACCAGTCCGCTCCTCAATTTAGGCTCGAACCACGTGGTTTTTGGTGGCATAATACTTCCTGTATCAGCAATACGGATAAGCTGTTCCATGGTAACAGGATAAAGCGCAAAAGCTACAGCCATTTCACCATTGTCTACTCTTCTTTTTAGCTCTCCTATACCTCGTATTCCGCCTACAAAATCAATACGTTTTGATTTACGTAGGTCTTTGATATCGAGAAGTTTTTCAAGTACATGATTGGAAAGAACCGTAACATCCAAGCATCCAATAGGATCATCATCGTCGTAACGGCCTTCTTTGGCAGTAAGCTTGTACCATTTTCCGTCAAGGTACATGCTAAATTCGTGTACTTTTTGGGGCTTGTATTCCCTGCCACCAAGGTCTTCTATTTCAAAATCCTGCCTTAATTTGTCTACAAAATCAGCTTCGGAAAAACCGTTTAGGTCTTTTACCACTCTATTGTAATCGATTATTGATAGCTGATTATCAGGAAAATGCACAGCAAGGAAATAATTGTATTCCTCATCCCCTTTATGGTTGGGGTTATTCTTTTTTCTTTCATTACCTACCAGGGCAGCAGCAGCCGTTCTATGATGGCCGTCGGCTACATAGGTTGCAGGCATTTCACCAAACAATTCAATAATACGGTCAATTTTCTCCTGGTCTCTTATCACCCAAAAATGATGGCTTATACCGTCTTCTGCAGTGAAATCGTATTCTGGCTTATTATTTTGCACAACATTATTAACGATATCATCAATCTCCGGCTTCGCAGGATAAGTAAAAAACACGGGTTCATAATTCATACCACTTACCCTAACATGGTTCATCCTGTCTTCTTCCTTGTCAGGACGAGTGAGCTCATGTTTTTTAATCACATTATTCATATAATCTTCTACACCTGCGCAACCCACAATACCATACTGGATTTTGCCGTTCATGGTTTGAGCATAGATATAAAGATATTCCTTATCATCTTGTACCAACACCTTTTCATCCATTAGCTTTTGGAAATTCTCTTTTCCTTTGTCATATACCCTGTCAGAATAAGGGTCAATATCATCAGGAAGGTCAATTTCCGGTTTTATCACATGCAGGTAAGAGTACTTATTATCTCCTGCTTCTTCTCTTGCTTCTTCTTTGTTAAGGACATCATAAGGCCTTGATGCAATCTGTTTGGCTTTGTCTTTTACCGGCCTTATACCCTTAAATGCTTTAAGTATCGCCATAATCTATTGATTTTTATAGTATAACATTAATTTACTTTAAACGTAGTATCTCCTTTTTCAAAGAAATTAACGATTTGGTTTGCTGCTGCAATACCTGCGTTAATATTGGCTTCTGCTGTTTGTGCACCCATTTTCTTAGGCGTGAAGAAACATCTGCCTTCGTATTTTTGTTCTATCTCGTCTTTGCAATCCGGTGCGATATCAGAAATATAAGCAAAATCGTCCCTTGCTTCAAAAGTTTTTAACAATTCTTTTTCATTAATAACTTCTTTGCGGGCAGTATTCACCAAAACAGCCTTGGAAGGCATTTTAGAAAGCAACTCATACCCGATAGAACCCTTGGTTTTCTCATTAGATGGAATATGCAGTGATACATAATTACACTTGCTATAAAGTTCTTCGGCAGAGTCAACACTATTAACGCCATCATTTTCAATGTATGATTTATCAACAAATGGGTCAAAAGCAAACAGCTCCATACCAAAGCCTTTAGCGATTTGGGCAACATATTTCCCAACATTACCATAAGCATGTATTCCAAGTTTTTTGCCACGCAATTCTGTACCGGCTTTACCATTAAACTTGTTGCGGGCAAGGTAAACCATCATTCCCAAAGCCAATTCGGCAACGGCATTAGAGTTTTGCCCGGGAGTATTCATAACCACGATATCTTTTTTAGTGGCTGCATCAAGGTCAACATTATCGTACCCGGCACCGCCCCTAACAACGATCTTAAGGTTTTCTGCCGCATCAATTACTTCCTTGGTAACTTTGTCGCTTCTTATTACTAGTGCATCAACATCTTTAACTGCATCAATAAGCGCTTGTTGGCCGTCATATTTTTCCAACAAAACCAATTCATAACCTGCTTTATTGAATAGGTCTTTCATATTATCTATTGCCGCTGGGGCAAAAGGTTTTACTGTAGCTACTAATACTTTTTTCATGTCTGTTGTATTTTTGGTTTGTTATTAAGCTTTCATTTTTTCATAATCCTTCATAACATCGATAAGGGCAGTAACACTTTCTTTAGGAAGAGCATTATAGGTAGAAGCCCTGAATCCACCCACTGAGCGGTGGCCTTTTATTCCAACCATCCCTTTTGAAGAAGCATAATCAAAGAAATCTTTTTCCAGTTCGTGGTATTCATCCGTCATAACAAAACAAATATTCATTAAAGAGCGGTCATTCTTATCTTCAACAGTAGGCCTGAAAAGCTTATTTCTTTCAATCTCTTCGTAAAGCATATTCGCTTTTTCTTTATTAACTTTTTCCATAGCTTCTATACCACCATTATTCTTGAGCCATTTAAGTGTTTGTAGGGCTGCATAAATAGGGAGGCATGGAGGCGTGTTGAACATGGAGCCTTTTCCAATATGAGTTTGATAATTGAGCATTGTAGGGATTTGGCGCTCAACTTTTCCAAGGATATCTTCTTTGATAATTACGAAAGTAACACCTGCAGGAGCAAGATTCTTTTGTGCACCGCCATAAATCAATCCATACTTAGAAACATCCATTGTGCGGCTAAAGATATCTGATGACATATCTGCCACTAAAGTTACTGGCGAATCAATATCTTTCTTGATCTCTGTCCCGTAAATGGTGTTATTGGTTGTGATATGGAAATAGTCGGCATCTTTTGGAATGGTGTAATTTTTCGGGATATAGCTAAAGTTTTTATCTTTTGAAGAAGCCACTTCAACAGCTTCGCCAAACAGGTGAGCTTCTTTAAGCGCTTTGGTAGCCCATGAGCCTGTATTCAAGTAAGCTGATTTCTTGTTCATTAAGTTATATGGAATCATACAAAACTGTGTACTTGCTCCTCCACCGAGAAATAATACTTGATACCCATCAGGAATATGAAGCAATTCTTTAAATAAGGTTTGTGCTTCGTTTATCACTGAATCAAATTCTTTACTCCTGTGGGAAATCTCCATAATGGACAAACCAGTACCCCAAAGGTCTTTAACAGCTTTACTTGTTTCTTCAATAGTGAATTCCGGTAATATTGAAGGGCCGGCGTAAAAATTATGTTTTTTCATAGCGTTAAAAATATTTTTTTAATTAATAATATAGTATTTCTAAAAAAGTACCCGCAATTTGCAAAATATTTTTCAATTATATGATAAAAAGATCCAAAAATCTTTAATTATTATCCTTGTTGGTGTTATTTTTCTCTTGTTGCTCCTGGTTAGGCATAAGTTCGTAAGTTACCGGGATTTTTCCGTGGGGTGGGCTTTCCATATCCCAGTTACGCGCATCAACATCTTCAACGAATCTCCATTTACCATCGTAAAAAACATAAGCATCAAAAGCATAGGCCTGTGGTACATAGAATTGATACAGACCTTCTAATCCTTGCTCCATGGGTGCAATACGGTCAAAAACGATCATGTTCATCTTCTTTTTTTTCACGTTTTCCTTGTTAGGTGTATTAAAAAGCTTTGTCCTTCTTGTTTTTCTCGTCCTGTTCTTTTGTTTTTGACGTTTTTCCATAAGCTTTTTTCTTTTCCTGATGTCCCTGTCTTTCTTTTTACGCATGAAACGTTTTTTTCTATTCTTTTCTTTCCAGTCTTTAAACCACTCAACAAAAGGGATAATCTTTTTAAGCGTCCTGGTATTTTTGCCCGGTAGCTTTGATGGGTCTAACAAATGTTTTTCATATTTTAAAGACATAGAGGTTTTAGAAGAATACTCAAAAATAACCCGTTTTTTCATACTTCTGTCATGCCTAAAAAGGTATGAGCCAAACCTAGGCCTGCCACTAGTGAACAATCGCATTACATCGATCACTTTTTTGGTTGAAACAGTATTATTTCCATCCCAACCTAATAATGTATAGTATTTTTTTCTTTTCTTTTTAACTTCTATCACTTTATAGTAATGCGCACCGTACCACTCATCCATCTGAAGGATCTCATCTTCTGGGTTTTCAATTTCGCTTGATTTGTCAATTAATTCATAAACCCGGTATTCTTTTCTTCGTGTGTGATAGGCTTGTATGATACCAAAATATTCGTAAGTTCCATCATTCCTTTTTAAATGCCAATTAAATATTCTAAATCTTTCGTCATCAGGCTTAAGGCGAGCTATCATATTTAAAGAATCAAACGGGTATTCAAAGGATTCAGAACAATCGAGGGCATCCTTTAGCACATCAACAAACTTTTCATTGGCATTGTATTTCTCGAAATCGTGTTGGCTATGCATAACCCTTTGTCCTAAGGTATAAAGCGTATCCTCGTATTTTGACAACAAAGCCATATCTTGCGAAAAACCAAGGTCTGTGATAAACAGTATGATCAGTAAAAAAAGATGCTTGCTTTTTAACATAGGCTTGTTGTTATAAATATAGTACGATTTTTAAGTAGTTTTATTATTTTTACAGTTTTAAAATGCACTACAAAATTAAGAAATATAGTAACATGAATGTGAATGATACGGTAAAACCTTTTGCAGAACTTGGTGATATCCTGCAAAATAGGTATGATAAAGATTATATAAATCAAAAAAGCAGCCAAACCCAGGAAAAGATTCAATATTTCAATACATTAATTGCCGAGAGCCATCTCTATAACCCCTGGTTTACCAAGAAAAACGTTGATTATGCAGTCGATTCAATAGCCTACATGTTGCAAAAAGATAAACTGGAAAAATGGTTATCAAAATATCATGAGGCCTTACAAAAAAATCATAAACCAAAAACAATCGGGATTGTAATGGCAGGTAATATTCCAATGGTTGGGTTTCATGATTATTTATGTACTTTAATTACAGGGAATATCGCTTTAGCAAAACTTTCGTCACAAGATAACAAGCTATTACCTGCTTTGCACGAAATATTATCAATTATTGCTCCTGGTTTAAAAGAGAATGCGGTGTTTACAAAGGAACGAATAAAAGGTGCGGAAGCATTTATAGCTACAGGAAGCAATAATACTTCCAGGTATTTTGAGTATTATTTTGGGAAATATCCCCACATCATAAGAAAGAACAGGACATCCGTGGCGGTATTAACCGGTAATGAAACCCAAGTTGAACTGGAAGCTATCGCTGATGATATATTCATGTATTTTGGGCTTGGATGCAGAAATATAACCAAGCTCTTTATCCCGGTTAACTATAATTTTGAACCTTTGTTTCAAGCTTTTGAGAAATACAAAAATATCATTCATCATAATAAATATGCAAATAATTACGAATACTATAAATCCATTTTCTTGGTAAACACTGAGCATCACTTGGATAATGGCTTTGTTCTTTTAAAAGAGATCCAAGCATTTTCATCACCTGTTTCTACGGTTTATTACGAGTATTATCAAGATATTAACGAAATTAACAAGTTGTTACAAAACTATAAAGAAAACATTCAATGCATTGTTTCTTCCACAGGGAAAATAAAAAACGCTCTACCTCTGGGAAAAAGCCAACAACCTGAATTATGGGATTACGCCGATGGGATTGATACGGTTGAGTTTCTGCTGTCTGTGTAGGATTGTTGGCTGGTTGGTTGGTTTGATAATGCGAGGATGATTGGTTGATTGGTTGATTGGTTGAGTGGTTGAGTGGTTGAGTGGGGAATTGGGGAATAAGCGAATGAACGATGGAACGATTGAGCGATGGAACGAAAGCATGGATGAATTGTTGATTTGTAGATTTGTTAATTTGTTGATTGGGGGAATGGGAATAAGCGAAAGTGCGATGGAACGATTGAGCGATGGAACGAAAGAGCGATGGAGCGATTGAGTGGTTGAGTGGTTGAGTGGTTAATTGGTTGATTGGGAGTAAGAGAAAGAAAGAACGAAAGAACGAAAGAACGACTGAACAAGAGAACGTGAGAGTGATTGGTTACTTTGTTACTTTGTGACCCTGTTACTCTGTTAATGAATGAGTAAATGAGTGGATGTGGAGAGAGTGAGCAGAATATAGAATATAGAATTCAGAAACTTGGCAGGGCGTTCATCCAGCATCCTGCATCAGGAATCTGGAATCTGGAATCTGGAATCCGGTAACTGTCATCAGCCATTTGTTTGTTGCTTGGGCGAAATTGGCTATAGCGAAATAATCAATAATAACTAATAAATAGTAAATTGTAAGGATGAGTGGATGAGTGGTTGAGTGGATGAGTGGATGGGAGAGGCTGAATACAGGAGGAGGAAGTATGAGGTTTGAGGTTTGAGGTTTGAGGTTTGAATCTTAGAGCTAAGGGCAAGAGATAAAAGTTAGAAGTTTGGCAGGGACTTCATCCGGTATCAGGAATCAGGTATCAGGAATCAGGTATCAGGAATCAGGTATCAGGAATCTGGTATCAGGAATCAGGAATCCAGCATCTGTTTGTTGCTTTTGCGAAATTGGCTTTAATGAAATAATCAATAATAACTAATAAATAATAAATTACCATGTCAGTATTACTAGAATTTGCAATGTTCCCGACAGACAAAGGCGAAAGCGCCAGTCCATATGTGAGCCGCATTATAAAAACTATTAGAGAAAGCGGCTATCCTTATAAGTTAACACCTATGGGCACAATTATAGAAACCACAACAATGAAAGAAGCTCTTGGTATTATTGAGCAAGCATACAAACAACTGGAACCCGACTGCAACAGGATCTATTCTTCTTTGAAGTTTGATATCCGTAAAGGAAAAGATAACCGGCTTGAAGGGAAAATCAAGTCTATAGAGGATAAGATAGGTGAGGTGAATGTGTGATGATTTGGTTGATGTGTTGATGTGGTAATGAGAGAATGATTGGATGATTGAATAGGTAAATGGCGGGTAAAATATAGAATGCAGGAGTATGAAGTATGAAGTTTGAATCATAGAGCTAAGGGCAAGAGATAAAGGTTAGAAGCTTGGCAGTGACTTCATCCGGAATCTGGTATCCGGAATCTGTTAATTTCTTCTTGAAAGTTAGATGTTCAAGAAATAATCAATAATCATTAATCAATAATAAATGGCCTAATGCTTTGCTCATAGTATGCGAAAATTTCATTATGAATAAAGTTCTGTCAATAGCAAAAAATCATTAATTTTCTTCAAATTAATTCTCTACCACTAAGGGTTTTCCACAAACCATATTAAGTGTTAATACCAACTGAAAAATTGCTCCTATTAAAATATTTTTGTATATGTTGTCAAATTCTATCTCTCTAATTCCCAAATAATTAAAAGAGTAGATTTTTATAACCTCCTGTAAGTGAATAGATTTTTACAATGAAATACTTTTTGTATATAAAAATATAAATATATTTGCCGAATGAATTACAAACATCGAAATAAAAGCAAAAATCCACTATTTGCTAACAATATAAAACAAAATACAATGAAACGCCTGCTAATTTTAAGTTTGATATTGGTCAATTCAATGCACTTTAATGCACAGAACCTTTCGGATGGGCCTGGTAATGCTGCTGCCTTTACAGGTAGCGGAAGTAGAGTACTGAGGGCTCCTCATTCCGAAGACCTCAGTTTTGGCAATCAAAGCTTTACCGTAGAAGCATGGATCAACACCAATGATTATACTACTAGCGAGCAAACCATTATTGCAAAAAGGGATTTTAGTCTTGCTGGCCCTTATGCAAACTATTCCCTCAGGTTTAGGGAAGGAAAACTGTTTTTCTTTTTCAGAAGGCTTAACGGAGTTGGTGGACTGCAACAAGTTGTTGATGCTGCCCCAACGATTACAAACAATTCATGGAATCATGTTGCAGGGGTTTTTGATATCAGTGATTCTACCATGATGATCTTTATCAATGGGCAATTAAGAGCTTCAGAAAAAGCCACCATCACACCTGATGTTGTTTCATCGCCTTTTTCCATCGGGAATACAGTGAATGGAGGCGGCTACTCATTCCCTTTTGATGGGGAAATTGATGAAGTTAGGATTTCCAATGTCGCCCGTTATACATCCAATTTCTCTTCTAACGAAACGCCTTTTATTGTTGATGAGAATACTGTTGGCTATTGGGATATGAACCAAACCAATGTAGACAGCATTAGGGATGCTTCTTCCTATCACCATGACTTAGCAATGCTAAATAGTCCAACCCTTGCTACTTCAGATGCAGACCTTGAAATACATAGTGGCAATGCTGTGCGATTCGATGGCACACAAAAATATTTTAGCGTTGGTGATGACGCAAGTATCAATTTCGGTGCTTCTGATGATTTTACCTTTGAAGGGTGGTTTAATACATCCACATCTACAGGAGTGCAAACCATCTTAAGAAAAAATAACAGTGGAACAGGCTATGCATTGTATATTGACAACGGCTACTTGCATGGTATTGTTTCTGATGGAACAAATTCTGATACGGTAAAAAGCATGTCTATATACAACGATGGGCTTTGGCATTATTATGCTTTTGCAAGGGATGCAGGAAACACGATCAAACTCTATATTGATGGGGAAGAAGTGGATTCTGAAACGGATAATACTTCCGATCTTTCAAATACCGACTCCCTTTTGATAGGTTCTGATAAGACTACTGCTCATTTTAATGGGTATTTAGATGAAATACGTTTGAGCACAACAGGTAGGAGCATCAACAGCGTCCCCACTTCTGAATTCATGTCTGATGCCAATACGGTAGCCCTTTACCATTTTAATATTACCGGTACTTATTCTGAAGTATCTGATAAATCATCACAAAGCAACATTTTATACAAGCAAGGGGATATCACTTTAACATCCAACAATTTATTTGCATTACAACTTAGCATGGGCGATTTTACACCCGAGGCCAGTAATGAAGCCAATGATGCCAGTAATATTCCTATTCTTCAATTTGAGCTTTTTGCAACGACAGCTTCTGATATCACGATCAATTCTATTTCATTCTCCAATTCCGGTACAGCAGATGAATCAGTAGCTATTAGTACCGGCGGAGTTAAAGTATACAGGGATAACAACAATAATGGTGTTATCGATATTTCTGATGACCTTATTGGTACAGGCAGCCCTCCCGCATCAGATAATGGCAAAGCTTCTGTTAATATTGGCGCTGTGGTCAATTCCGGGACAAGCCAAGTTTGGCTATTGGCTTATAACCTTGATGGAGCTGCTACTCCTGCTTCTAATGGTGAAACTTTTATTGCTTCACTTATTCCAGCAGATATAAACGCAAACGATGAATCATCTGATGATATTAACCCTGTTGGCTCAACGCTTACAAGCAATACAAAAACCATTTCTTCTACACCTAGTTTGGATATATATCTTGGAGCTGATAATCCCGCATCACAAAACATACAGGCAACTGACAGTAGCCTTGTTGTTATGCAATTTACAGCAGAAGCCAGTAGCGCAAGCTACGTGGATATCAGCGACTTTACCATAAGAGAAAATGGTACAGCCGATATAGATGCTACAATTGATTCCGTGAGGCTTATACTTGATAAAAATTCCAATGGCAGTTTTGATGATGGTGTTGATAGCCTTGTTGCTAAGTCTGTTGATCCATCCTCGTCACCAATTTCTCTCACGCCTTCATCATCCTACAGGGTGCCTGTTGCAACAGCAAAGAACTTTTTAATTGTTTATTCAATTTCAGGAGCATCTAATGGCGACAACTATACCGCGTCAATAAATGCTGGTGATTTAACATCAGCAGGAACTGATATTACGGGTCTGCCTATTAATGGGAACACATTTACCGTTGCTTCTGCCGGTACACTGGCGGTCTCCCTGGGCTCTAATAACCCCGGAGCTTCTAATGTAAGCAATGCCGCCCAGAATATTTCTATGTTGCAGCTAAAACTTCAAAATAATAACATAGAAAAAATTGCCTTGGAGTCTATAAAACTCACAGCTATAGGCTCTATGGATGCTGATACTACCGTAACTTCAGTGGAGTTATACCACGATGTGAATGGCAACGGTAGCATTGACCTTGCCAATGAGCCTAAAATTGGTAATAGCCAATCATTCTCTTCCAATGTTACCACTTTTTCCAGCCTAAACGATACCTTGGAATTGAATGAAATAAAATATATTCTTGTTGTTTATAATTTAAATGGCAAAGCTCCTGCAGGAAGCAATTTTTCCGTTTCTGTTTCAACCAACGTGGATGTTGGCATAACTGGATTAACAAGCGGTTCGGCAGAAGTAACCGGCATGCCGTTATCAGGTAACAACATGACCATTTCATCCTATGGTACATTAACCATTTCTGCCTCAGAAAATAACCCGGTTTCCCGGACAGAGATCAATGATGCTGTGGAAGTAGGGGCCATTTCGGTCAACCTCGCCGCATCCTCGGCAGAAGATATTGCTGTTAACTCCATTACTTTCAGGGGTACTGGAACTGGAAGCTTTTCTGATGATATTACTGAAAACTCCATTGAGTTATACAAAGATAATGGAGACGGCGTTTATGACGCTGTAGATGACCAACTGATAGGCATTGGGAAAAAATTCGAATCCCAAGCTTTAACGCTTGAAAGATCAAGTAATCAATATGTTCTGGTACCTGACCATAGCAGTTTAGACCTTACCAACCAACTAACTATAGAAGCATGGGTGAAACCGGCTTCTATACCCGGGGGAGATATGCAAATTCTTAATAAAGAAAGCACTTATGAAATCGCAGTTAGAAATGGCTATCTTGATGCTGCCATTGAGACCAATGCTTCTGGTGCATGGTTTTGGTGTACAGGAGGTTATTCGAATATATTAACAGGAAGCGGCCTTACCGGAGATCCAAAAAATGAATTTAACTATTATAATACATCCCTCGGGAGAGTGGCCGAAGCTGTTGATGAACTTCCACAGATGGTTGCGGATCAATGGTATCATGTAGCTGTCACTTTTGATGGAAATGCTTATAGAGTTTTTCAAGATGGAGAATTACTTTACACGATTAGAAAAGATGGTTCGGGTACGCCGATTGCAGGTACAATTATCAACTCTACTTCCAATGTAAATATAGGCAGAAGGCCAAGTGGCCATCATTTTGACGGGGAGATTGATGAATTGCACCTCAGCGATGCTGTGCGATACACAGAAGATTTCACAACACCTACATTCCCTTATACTCCAGATCAACAGACAGCCCTCTTATTACACTTTGATGAAGGCTCAGGCACAACAGCCACAGATGCATCTGTTTACCAGAATGATGGAACATTGCAAAACTCCGCTTCATGGGTTACTTCCACAAGCCCTATTGCAGATAAACTCGTTAGTATTAACACAACCGGGCAGGTAATTAGCGCAGGGAGTTCAGCAGACTGGCTTCTAATCTATGATTATAATGGAAACGGTGACAATGGTGAAGATTATACAACAAAAGTTACGAGAGCATTGGATGTCTCGGCTGTTGGACAAACCAGCAGCAGTACGATTACTCCTAACGGTTCATACCCGGTTACCGGTGGAACAATAACTTTGTCAAATACCGGTAATTTAACCATAGCCGAAGGTACTAACAACCCTAATGCTTCGTCTGTTAACTCCGGGGCACAAGGTGTTGCCATGATGCAAATGAGGGTTACTGCTTCCTCGGCTGAAGATATTACAGTAAATTACCTGGGCATTAAATCTGATGGTACTGGAGATGATAATACCGATATCGATAGCATTTATATTTATAAAGACGAAAATAAAAACGGTATTTATAATGACCTCGTGGATACAAGAATTGCAGCCGGAGGCCCCTTTATTGGTGATGATGATTCATTAAGGATTTATATCGATTACACGTTAACTGCCAGTTCAACAGAGCACTGGCTCATTGTTTACGATTATAACACCAATCCTTCTAATGGTGAAGCATTTTCTGTATCTATTCCTTTGGATGAATACGTTGAAGCAACAGGTGTTTCAAGCGCTTCACCGGTAAATGTTACGGGGGCATCTATAGACGGAAATGAAAAGACCATTTCAACTATTGGTAACCTAACGCTTTCTGTAGGAGACAACACCATTGGTTCGAGTAACGAAGCTGCCGATGCCACAAACCTAAACATGGCACAATTCAATTTTGCTGCCGGAGCCTCTGAAGGTATAAATATTACAGGTATGAGCTTTAAAGATGCAGGCTCAGCAGATATCACAACAGACGTAACTGAAGCAAGGTTACATAGGGATATCAATGGCAATGGGCTTGTTGACCCGGGTGATCCCATCATCGGAACAACAACAGATTTTGGTGCTGATTTCGGAAACGCAATTACCTTAAATGGTTCTGACCAATATGTTTCTATTCCTGATGATAATTCTTTGGATATTTCAGGCAGTTTTACCATTGAAGCTTGGATATATCCAAAAACTTTAAGCGGAAACCAAGTGATAATAGCTAAAAGAGATGAGTCAGGAAATAATGAACCAAATTATGAATTAAGGATAGAAGATGAAGATATTCGTTTCTTTTTCAGAGATGGTAATGATGACTTATTTCAAGTTTTAACTGATTTTAGCCCATTAACAGTAGATGAATGGCAAGTCATTAGTGCAACTTATGATGGCAATTATATGCGGCTCTTCAGAAACGGTATAAAAATTGATTCTACCGAGGTGCTGTCAAAAATACCGCAAGTTAATGATAAAGAAGTTACCATTGGTTTTGAAAACTATTGGAGTACTTCTTATTATTTTGATGGATATATTGATGAAGTCAGGATATCCGATATTGCACGCTATACAACCGATTTTGACAAACCCACAGCACCATTTTCAGCAGATGCAAACACATTGGCATTATACCATTTTAATGAATCCGGGGGCGCTTCGGTGAGCGATGCAAGTTCTAACAACAATGACGGGACTACACAGAATTCTCCTTCTTTTACTGTTAACGATGAGTTCTCCGTTAAAGCCAATTTTTCCGGTTTAAGCGAAACTATTGCTGCTACAGAAGATAAAGATTATATCCTGGTTTACGATCTAAATGGTAATGCCGAGGCTGGTGAGACTTTCAGGGCAAAGATCAATGCTAACGCTGATATTACAGCTACAGGCCAAACATCCGGGCAGCCGGTAAAAACGCTTGGAGCTCCTGCCACCGGCAATACAAAAACCATAGCAGAAACCGGAAGTTTTACCATTGATGTTGGCGATAACAATCCAGGACCTAAGACCATTACCAAGGACGCACAAAAAGTGTCCATGCTACAAATAAAGATAACAACCTCTTCAACTGAAGCTATTGATATTGCAACACTAGAAGTGAATACCATAGGAACAGGGCATGATGTTGATAATTTAAATGCTACCGCCGGTATAGAGCTATACGTAGATGCCAATGCAAACGGCCTTTATGATAATGGGATCGACCAATTTTTAGGGCAAGGGGTTTACGACGAAAACGATGGAGCAGCCATACTTTCTGCTTCTAACAGAAGAATAGCTGCTTCAACAACAGAGCATTGGTTGGTCGTTCAAAATTATAACAATACCGCTGACAGTGGTTTAACATTCACAACACGCGTTCTAAGCCCTTCTGATTTTAGCGCTACGGGCTCCAATTCAGGGCAGAATATCACACCTTCAGGATCTGCCTTAATTGGAGGAACTCTAACTATTTCTACTTTAGGAAGTATTACCATTTCCCTTGGCAATCTTTCACCGGATGATAGCTATATCACCAATGATGCAATAAACGTGGAAATGATGCAGCTCCAATTGCAAACTTCTGCAGCAGAAGCAGCTTATATCAAAACCTTAAAATTCAAAGCATCCGGCACGGGCGATGATACTGCCGACATTGTTGCCGACAGCGTTGAATTATGGCATGACCTGAATGATAACGGTGAACTTGAGCAAGATATCGATACCCTTCTTGACCTTGGCAACTACACTGCCGACAATGGCCTCGTTATCTATGATTTTGATGGCGACAGCCTTTACCTGGAAGCCAATTCCATTACCAATGTGCTCCTCTCTTATGATATGGACACCAGTGCCACCGATAATGAAACCTTCAAAGCAACCGTTGAATTAAACAATTACATTGAAGCTTATGGGATTAATACAACTCAACAACTTCCTGTTACAGGTGCTGCCGTTGAAGGAGCAATTAAAACCATATCTTCTATCGGGACTTTAACTTTAACATTGCCTTCTACCAATCCCTCTGCTAGCAATGAGACCAATGATGCCCAAGGTGTTGTTATGATGGTATTCAGGCTAAGCGCTTCTGATGCTGAAGATATAAGAGTTGACAGTGTTATAATTGGCTCTGAAGGCACCCTCATTGAGAACAACTCCGTTACAAGCGTACAACTTTTCAAAGATCTCAATAATAATGGAGAATTGGACTTAACCATCGATCCTCAATCCGACTCCACAAGATTTTTTAGCTCTGATAATGGAACCATCACATTCACAACAATTAACGATACACTAACAGCAGGTTCCTTTGCCGATTACCTTGTTATTTATAATATGGCAGGTGTTAGTGGCCCTGACTCAACTTTCAGGACAAAAATCACCAATAATACCAAGGTCATTGCTAAAGGATTAAACGGCTCCGAGCATGATGTAACCATTACTGGCGCTCCCATTTATGGAAATTATAAAACCATTACCAATAGCGGTTCATTAACCCTCAGCGAAGGGGATTACAATATACAGCCCTCTAACATAACCATTGATGCAGAAAGTGTTCCAATGGCGCAAGTGAAATTAACGGCTTCCTCGGCAGAGAATATTGCTGTTAACAATATAGTGCTGCGTGCCGGCGGTAGCTTCTCTCCTAAAGATGATGTTGCGGCTTATGGCATAGAACTCTATCAGGACATGAACAACAATGGTACAATTGATGATGGCGTGGATGAGTTTATTAGCTCAGCAGAAAAGTTTGGCAGCTATGCCATTGATTTTGACGGCAGCACAGGATATGTTGAAGTTCCCCATTCTTCAAGCCTTAACCTTGATGGATCAGGGCTTACTATGGAAGGATGGTTTTATGCAGAAAGAACTTCAGGCTCAAATATCATCGTGAATAAGGAACGTACATATGAAGTTGCCGTTAATAACGGAGAGCTTCAAGCTGCTGTGGAAACCACTCATGGAAATGCTTGGTTCTGGACATCTGGCCCGGAAGTTACAGCCAATACATGGCATCACTTTGCTGTAACTTATGATGGCACTGCAATAAGAGTATACCTTGACGGGACTTTAGGCTCAACTACAACCACTAACACAGGGGGTGATATTGACCCTTCAGTTAATTCCTTAATGATAGCCAGGAGGCCACTAGGTGGCGGATCCTATTTCCAGGGAAAAATTGATGATATTCGGTTATCTGATATAGCAAGGTACACGGGCGATTCATATACAGTTCCTACAACGGCTTATAATTCAGATGTAAACACCATCGCTTTATATTCTTTTGATGAGAAATCCGGCACAGCCGTCCTTGATAAATCAACCAACAACAATAACGGAACCCTTAACGGTACAGCAGACAGGGTAGAAAGCACCGCGGGATTTTCTTCCAACACGGTATCGATAGAAACAACCGGGCAGATCATTGACCAAGGAAGCTCTGAAAACTGGATAGCAAGGCTTAGCTTCAATGGTAATGCAACTGTTGGAGAAGATGCTAACATCACCATATCATCAAACGATGTTTCTGCAACAGGTGTTTCCACGGAGAATAATATTGATGTAGATGGGACTTCTGTTAGCGGCGGCACACAAACATTCAGCAATAGCGGAAGCTTAACGCTTAGCGGAAATGGCCCTTCTGCCGGTAATATCTCAAAAAGCTCCCAGCAACAACCTATGCTTGTTTTAATCCTTACTGCCGGTAACGCAGAAGATGTTGAAATATCCGAATTCCAATTCAAGGCTTCAGGATCAGGTAACGATGCTACTGCCATTGACTCTATTGAGATTTGGGAAGACCTCAACAAAAACAATGTGATTGATATAGGTATTGATAGGCTAATTACATCAGGAGCAGATTTTAGTACGAATGACGGGATCATAACCGAAGCTTTCACTACCCCGGAAGTTATTGATGCCGAGTCAAATGAGCAATGGATCGTTGCTTATGATTTTGCCGGCACTGCTGCAAATAATGACCAATTCCAGACAGGTATCGAATTATCATCTTACGTTACTGCTGAAGGAGCAACAACCGGGAGTTCTATCACCCCTTCATTGCCTGGCGGCACAGCGATTAGAGGTGGAGTGCAAACTGTAAAAACCATTGGTCAACTTGTTATGGAAGTTGGTGATGACAACCCTTCTACTACTACCGTGGAAAATACCGCAGAGTACCATGTATTCCTCCAAGCCAAATTCACAGCCAATCCTGCTGATACCATCCTGATAGATACTTTGAGCATTGCAGAAAAAGGAACTGTGGATGAATCTACGGCATTTACAGAGGTCAGCATTTACTTGGATGGCGACAACAACGGTTTGCTCGATTTTGTTAATGATATTGACCTTGGCGAAGGAACACGCATCGGGAATAATTTCAGGTTTACTTCTTTAGGCCAGGAAATTGAACCCAACCAATCCAAAAATTACCTGGTTGTAGCTACTTTAAATGGAAGCGCACCCGAAAATAAAACCATACAATTCGAAATTCCATTGAATGACAGTGTTAAAGCTATAGGCAAAAATTCCGGGCTTTACGCTGATGTTATTGGTGCACCTGTCACTGGTACGCTCATTACAGTAAAAAATATCGGCACACTAACTATGGTGCCCGGTGATAATAACCCTGTTGATGGAAATATTGTTGCCGGCTCTGACGAAGTGCCCATGATGCAAATAAAAATTACCGGTTCGGATGTTGAAGATATTGAGACAAATACTTTTACCTTCACAGCCCAAGGTACCGGGAATGATGTTACTGCTATTGACACCGGAACCATTAATCTATACAAGGATGTGAACAATGACGGCGCTTACCAGAGTGAAATTGACATCTTCATCGGTAATGGCAAAGCCTATAACGCGGACAACGGCACAGTTACGGTTAGTACCAATAACAGGATCATACATAAAAATGAATCAGAATATTGGTTGCTTACTTATGATTTTAATGGCACACCTGTTGATGGGAACACCTTCAGGGCAAGAATACTCGAAGATACGGATATTGATGCTGTTGGTGTTACTTCTTCGGAAGATGCCACCATCAGCCTACCAGAAGGAGTTATTAATGGAAGCCTGAGAACCATTAATAGCATTGGCTCACTATCCTTAGCTTTAGGAGCTAATACGCCTGTAAACAGCACCATTGCCAATGATGACCAAGAAGTGGTTATGATGCAATTGCGATTGGTGGCTTCTGAATCAGAAAATATACAGGTTTCTGATGCTACATTGAAAGCCTCGGGTACAGGTGATGATAATACCGATATAGCAGACATCCATTTATACCTCGATATCAACAATAATGGTACGCTCGATGATGGGGTTGATACCCTTATATTGTCGGCCGGAACAGCTTTTGATAATGACAATGATACCATTAAATTCGATTTTGCTGAGGATTATACCATTGAAGCAGGGAGTACCATTCATTGGCTTGTAGTTTACGATTTTGCCGGCGCTGCTACTGATAATAGTACGTTTATTTCTTCCGTTGAGTTGAACTCCTATTTTAACGCTACTGGGGAAACTTCAGGAGAGAGCATTTCAGTGGTTGGGTCGCCCATAACTTCTTATACAAAAACGGTTTCCTCTATTGGAACCATGACTTTTGAGTTGGGTGATGATAATCCCCCGGTTGCCAACCAAACCAAAGATGCGCAAGGCGTTAGAATGATGCAGGTCAAAGCATCTTTAAATGGAACTGAAGACCTTATTCTTGATTCGTTGGTTATTACGGCACAAGGAACCATTGATGATGCAACGGATATTACTTCGGTAGCTATCTATAAAGACCTGAATGACAACGGCCTTCTTGACCTAACAGTTGATGAGCAACTCGACCAATACAGAACTTTTAGCTCGGATAACGGAACCTTAGCTTTTGAAGAAATAAACGACACTTTAAGCGCTAATACCACTGCTCATTACCTGGTTATTTTCAACCTGGCTAATACTGCTTCAGCAGGCGAAACATTCAGGGTAAAAATTGAAAGCAACAATGATTTTAATGTTAAACGTGTAGGTGTTGATGAAAACGCCAATACCATCGGGGCACCGTTGCTCGGCAATTACCAGGCCATTACAAACGAAGGGCAGCTATACCTCAGCGAAGGCAGCTCCAACCCCGGACCGGGAAATATTACCAATGATGCACAAAAAGTGAGCATGCTGCAAATGAATATTGCCGCATCTTCGGTTGAAAACGTGGAAGTAAATACCATTACCCTGCGTTCAGGTGGAACGATTGATGAAGAGGAAGACATTGAAAACTACGGCATTAATCTTTATGATGATGTAAACAACAATGGCGCTTATGATGCTGGAATAGATAATTATATCGCATCTTCACAAGGATTTGTAAACCAAGCCATCTCATTAGAGAATGCAAGCACACAATACCTTGAAGCGCCCAATAGTACAAGCTTAAGCCTCAATGGTAGCGAGATGACCATGGAATGTTGGGTATATCTTACTTCTTCAGTGAGTGATTGGAGATATATCATCAACAAGGAATACACTTATGAATTAGCCATAGCCAGTGGGAACAGGCTTAATGTAGCTATTGAAACTTCTTCGCCAAGAGGTTGGTTCTGGAGTTACCAGGTTGGGGTAGAGCCCGTTATACCTGTGGGGCAATGGACACATGTTGCAGTTTCTTTTAATGGTACAGATTTCAGGGTTTTTGTTGATGGCGATTTGAAAGGAACCATTACCCAAGACAATAATGGGTATGCTGTTGCTGGTACTATTACGCCAAGCAATAACCCGTTACATATTGGCAGGAGAGATATAGACCCTGGAGATGAATTCAATGGTTATATTGATGAACTGCGGATATCCAATAAAGCAAGATACGCTGACGACTTTGCCGTTCAATCTGCTGAATTTGGTGTAGACAATTATACCATGGCACTCTATCATCTTAACGAAGAAGACGGTTCAACAACATTCTACGATGTTTCAGGAAATAACAACAATGCTACGGCCTTTAACAATCCTTCTTCCATAGCCTCAACTGCTCCTTTTGCAGCAAGAAGCTTAAATCTGATAACCGAGGGACAAGTGGTACAAGCAGGGCAATCGAAAAACTGGATCATCACCTATGATTTTGCAGGTATTGCTTCTGACGGGGAAACGGTTTATTCAACCATCTCAAGAGAAGATATTTCTGCTGAAGGCGCAACAAGCGGTAACGCGATCAACATTAGTGGAAATAACGTTACAGGAGGCCAAAAGACATTCTCTGACCTGGGTAGCCTCACACTTACTGCTCTTGGACCGAACCCTGGAACCATTGGCACGGATGACGAAAATGCCGTTATGATGCGATTACAGCTTACAGCTTCTGATGCTGATACATTAAACGTTTCTAAACTGAAAATTAAAGGCAATGGTTCCGGTGATGAAAGTTCTATAGTAGCAAAGTTATACCTATGGGACGACCTGAATAATAACGGGAATGTTGACCCGGGCATCGATAATTTGCTCGACTCCATACCTTCCTCTCCATTTAGTAGTGATAATGGAATTGCTACTTATGATTTTACTGATGATAAGACCATCCCTAAAGGAGAATCCAAATATTGGCTTATTACATACAACTACAGCGGAGGCACACATGGAGAAACTTACCAGGCAAGGATGGAACTTAATTCCTACATGGAGGTTACAGGTACAAAAATCGTCCAGCCCATAACCCCAACTGCAGCAGGTTCTTTCCCAATTTATGGCGGCACACAAACAGTGAGCAATTTAGGGCAGCTTACTGTTGAAAATGGTAACAATACACCACCATCAGGCAATGTTGATCCTTCAGCCACTGATGTTGTTGTATATCAAATGAAATTCTCAGCAAACAATTCTGAAAACATCGCCATAGATACCATTACCATAAAACAAACAGGTACTATTGATATTTCTTCAATTGATACTGTAAAACTGTTTAAAGACAAAGACAACAACGGGCAGCTTTCTTATGTGAATGATGAATTTCTTACCGGTGCTGTTAAGAACGACCCTTATTTCAGGTTTGAAAATGTGAATGATACGATAGGTCAAGGTAATTTTACAAATTATCTTATTGTGATGACCCTTGATAATGCAACTCAAGACGAAACCATCAAATTTTCGGTTCCTGCTAATGATTCCGTAAAAGCTACCGGCGTTACTTCACAAGAAAATGTTAACATTATTGGCTCGCCCATATACTCCCATACCAAAACCGTTCAAAACATCGGAAATGTTATCATTACTGCCGGAGAAAGCAACCCACCTGATAACAGTATTTCCGGCACCACAGAAGATGCCCCGATGATACAATTGAAACTTGAAACCTCAAATGTTGAAGATGTTGAAGTCTCTTCCATTAGCTTTCATGCAGATGGCTCCGGCCATGATATGAATGATATTACATCCAACAGCATCAAATTATTTAAAGATGCCAATGAAAACGGGCAATTGGATGGTACGGATGTGTTCTTGCAAACTGCATCTGCCTATAGCGCTGATAATGGATCAGTAACATTGAACCTGAATTCAGTTACTTTACTGAAAAATACCACAACTTATTGGATATTGGTACAGTCGTTCAATGGTAATGGAAGCAATGGCGATTCATACAGGACACGATTTATTGAGGCTGATGATATAACCCTTACAGGTATTACTTCTGAAGAAAACATCACACCTCAAATAACCCAAGCTGTGAACGGTGGCCTTCAAACCATTTCAGAGGTAGGTGTGTTAACTTTTGCAACAGGCAATAACAACCCGTCTTCCGGTTATGTTGCCAACCTGGAAGAGGATATACCCATGCTGCAAGTAAAAATGATTACAGGCGAAGCTGAGGATGTCTATATCAATAAATTCACGGTTAAAGCCAATGGAACAGCCACTGACCAAGACGGCATAAGCGAAGTATATCTTGTTGATGACCTCAACAATAACGGTGCTTATGATACCGGCGTAGATACAACTTTAACCGGCATAAAAACTTTTGATAGTGATAATGACACCATTCATTTCCTTTTTAGCGGACCAGGCAAACTATTGCCGTCGGGCAATACGTCAAATTGGCTTGTCCTATATTCACTTTCTGACCAAAATGCAAATGGGGAAACAATGATCGCAAGTATTGAATTGAATTCCTACATTACAGCTACGGGTGCAACAAGCACAGAGAACATTAGCCCCCTGGGAGCGCCAATTACAGGCAATACCAAAACATTATCTTCTGATGGAGCTGCTACTTTAACCATTGGAGATAACAACCCGTTATCTGATGATTTTGGCAAGAGTGAAATCAACCTGGTAGTGATGCAATTCAACATCAGCGCTTCTGCCGCCGATGACCTGCTATTTGATGGGGTAACATTCAATGCCGGCGGAACTCTTGATGAGCCTGATGATATTATTTCTGCTTATGTTTACCATGATGGTAACAGTGACGGGGAAATGAATATCGGCGTGGATTATCAATTGGGCTCCAGTTCGGTCTATTCTTCTGATAATGGTACAATTACTTTCACCGACCTGGAAGATACTATTTATCAAAATTCTTCAAAGGATTATTTATTGGTTTATAATTTGAGCGGCAATGCTTCGGGAGGTGAGACCTTCTCTGCTTCCATACAAGGCAATGATCAATTTGTTGTGAAGCAAACAGACGGCAGCGATGCGATTAAGCTGGGAGCGCCAATATCAAGCAATACTCATACGGTTAGCTCCACCGGTATATTAACATTATCAACAGGTAGCCAAAATCCTTCTGCAAATTATGTTCTAAACGACGACCAGAACATTTCCATGGTACAGTTCAACCTGGCAGCCAACACAGATGAAGATATCAGGATCAATTCACTTGCTGTTACGTCTACGGGTAGTTTTGACCCAAGGGACGATATCTTGGAAAACGGTATTGTTCTTTATAAAGATGAGAATAATAACGGAACAGTTGATGAAGGAAGTGATGTAATTCTTGGATCTGCACCCGGGTTTGTAGGTTATGACCTGAATTTCTCCGCTTCTTCTACAGAGTTTGCCTACACAACATCCAGCGGATCAGACCCCATTGACAATTATTCCGACCAGTTTACCATGGAAGCATGGATATATCCTGTATCCCACTCAGGAAATGATATTGTGATCAACAAAGAAAATGGTTATGAAATAGGGATCAATGGAAATAACCTTGCCGTTGCTATACATATAGGCGGTACTTGGGCATGGGATATTTCTACACCCATTACTTATGATCAATGGCATCATGTAGCAGCTACATTTGACGGCTCCAATATCAAGCTATGGATGGATGGAGAACTGAAAGGAACTTATAACCGTCCCGGAACCATTTCAAAAAACTCCAATCCCATAAAGATTGGAGGCCGAAGCACCTCAACCACAACATGTACTTCTCCATTTAGCGGAAATATTGATGAAGTAAGATTGAGTAACACGGTAAGGTATTCAGGCTCTTCATACCAGGTTCCTGAAACGGAGTTTGTTGCAGATGCCAATACGCTTGCACTCTGGCACATCAATGAAGGTACCGGTTCCACACTTACCGATGCCTCGGCCAGTGGTAGCAATATGGCCATTGTTGGAGGAATATGGGAAGAAACTACCAACACCATAAGTAGTGAAAAAGTAACCATTGATATTGCAGGTGGATCGATTATTAATGCAGGGACCAATGAAAATTGGCTGATAGCTTATGATCTTTCTGGTAATGCCTCGGCTGGTGAAACTATGGCATCTACTATAGAAAAAGACTTTATTAATGCCAAAGGGCTTACCAGTCAGCAAATATTATCGGCTCAAGGCGAATCATCTGTTACAGGTGGATTGAAAACCATTGCAGAAAAAGGCACGCTCGAACTGTCCATCGTTGGACCCGATGCTAAAAAAGAATCAGGCGAGATCAGTTTCACCACCTTTATTCTTGACTTGAAAGCAGGTTCATCAGAAGGTATCCATATCAATTCTTTTAAAATCCATAGTACAGGAACAGTTCATGATGTGGATAATATAGAAGGGGTTTACCTCTATCATGACGTAAATAAAAACAGCATGGTTGAAACAGGGGGGCCTGATACGTTGCTTTTCTCATCTGTAAAGCAATTTAGCTCAAATAACGGCACCATTACTTGGTCTTTTGCCCCGGCAGTTTCTATCGATACATCTTCTACCCAGCGTTGGATCGTTTATTACGACATGGATGAAACCAACCCGCCGGCTAATGGGAAAACCATTCAAGTTGCGCTTGAATTGGAATCTTACGTGAATGCTGAAGGCGAAATTACTAGTGAATCTATAACACCTACTTTCGCAGGTGGATTGGAATTCCCTCAATCGGCCGGAATTATTACCATCAGTGATGTTGGGTCGCTATCCATTGAAGAAGGAACAAATAATGCCGGTTTCACTAATGAGCAAACAAACGGAACCAATGTATTAATGTTGGCATTGAAACTTGCAACCAATGCATCCGAGCCGGTTCTTGTAAATTCCATTGAATTTGCTACTGAATTTGCCGGAAACCCGGTAGGAAGTAATGGTTCTATTGCGGATGCAAGATTGTACAAGGATGCCAATGACAATGCAGAATATGATGTAGGAGTTGATACAGAGATAGATGATGCAACAGTAAATGCTGATGGTAGCTTTACTTTTGCACCGGCATCACCGGTTCAAGTGGATTCAGCTTCTTCGGAAGAATGGTTTGTTGTGTTTGATTTTGCCGCTTCTGAAGGTGAATTATACACAGTGAAATTCCTTGGATCAGAATATGCCGATGTAGAAGGCCTTATGACTGAAGAAGCTATTATTCCTCAAACCGGGATGATACAAGGTGGAACAAAAATTATTGGTAACCATGTTACCCAACAAGATGGAGATTATAACAACGCTGCAACTTGGTTACTTGGTAAAGTACCTGGCTCGCTCCAGGCTGTTGATATTGAACACGATGTTGTCCTTACAGATGATCAAACCACAGGCTCAATGAATATTATTGCAGGAGGAAGCCTTGATCTGAATGGCTATACACTTACCATTGACAGGGGAACCATCTTAAATGACGGCACTTTTACCCATAACAACGGCACGGTTAGGTTCTCTAGGACAGGGGATCAGGATATTACAGCCCTGAATTATGGAAACCTTATTATTGCCGGTACAGGATCAAAAACTCTTACAGGAAATATAAATGTAAATGGCAATCTAACAATATACAGCAATCTTGATATAGATAACACCAATGATTACACTATAAACATCGGTGGAGACTGGGTAAACCTTGGCGCTTTTGAAGCTTACGAAGGAGAGGTATTGTTCAATGGAAGCAGCAGCCAGGAAATACAAAACAACAGTAATTTTTACAACCTTTCCCTTGATAATAGTGCAGATGTCACCAATACAGGCATCAATATCATTAATAGCATTTTGTCAATAGGGGATGATGCAACTTTCACCAATGAGTCTACCATCACGGTAAGTGGAAACATTACTGGCTCTAACGCCAATTCAACTTTTGAGAATGCTGCCGATGCGGTATTGAATATTTCCGGTGAACTCCTGGGTACAGGAACTTTGATTGCTTCTGCACAATGCAACGAAGTGAATTACAATAATAATGGCGATCAAGATATAAAAGCGCCAAGTGGCAATCAATATGCTGCGCTTACATTATCAGCAGGAGGAACGAAGACTGCCCCGGCCGGTGATCTTTACGTTTCCTGCGACTGGACCAACAATGTCGGTTTTGATGATAATGGAGGAACTGTTATCTTCAACGGTACCAATAGCCAGTCCCTCAGCGGTTCATCGCAAACGGCATTTAACAGCCTAACCATTGATAACGCTTCCAATGTTAACCTGGGCAATACTACTTCCGTAAAAGGAACATTGACATTAACAGATGGAGACATCGTGCTAGGCGATAATCACCTATTATTGTCTACCGAAGCTTCATCAATTTCAGGGGGTAGCGCTTCAAGTTATATCCAGGTTACAGGGTCGGGTATTGTGAGAAAGGTTTTTGAAGATGCCAGCGAAGCAGGCGCAAGCAGGCCGGCATTTACATATCCTGTTGGTGATGCTGATTATTATACACCATTAACGTTTACGCTCAACCAAGCAGACCTTAACAATGCTTTCATCAACGTTAATACAATAACGAATAAACACCCAGACCTTGATGGCGCTATTTCATATTTGGAAAGATATTGGAGGTACAACCAATCAGGCTTCTCCGGTACTATTGATTATGATATTTCTGTTGTATACAATGATGCAGATCTTAATTCCGGCGGCACGGAAGCCGATATGTTACCTGTTAAAATATCTGGAGGAACTTTGTTGAGGGAAGGTACAATCAATACCTCATCCAATACTTTAACCATGACCGCCCAATCTACATTTAGTGATATAACAGGCGGTGACGACCAATCAGTGCTTCCTGTTGAAATCCTGGATTTCTATGGATATAAACAAGGGGAAAACATTATGATAGAATGGGCAACTACTTCAGAGATCAATAATGATTATTTTGTAGTGGAAAGATCGCTTAACGGTTTTGATTTTGAAAAGCTCACCCAAGTTGAGGCGGCAGGTAACAGTAATGCAATACTGAGCTATTCTGCCACAGATGCAGAACCTTTTAAAGGCATCAATTATTACAGGTTAAAACAGGTTGATTTTGATGGGAAATTTGAGTATTCAGATATCATCAAAGTAGATTATTTTGAAAATGGCAATAATGGAGCAAAAAAGATTGTAAAATTGCTTCCTAACCCCATAGAGAGTGAAGACCTTGTAATAAAGTTATATGGCTTTAATAGTCAGGAGCGTTTGGATATACGGGTTATTTCCCCTGTTGGAGTGAGCATCTACCAGAAGACATCTACGGCCAATGAAAACGGCAACCAGGCCATTGTTCTTAACAACCGTATTTTTAGGAGCAAAGGACTGTTTGTAATCAATGTGATAAGCAATGATACGGTGATTACGAAAAAGTTGATCAAGGATTGATGATTAAAAAACCACCCCCACCTTCACATCCATAAAATCAGCAATTTGGCGGTGGGCTTTTAGCCCGCCGCCAAAATAAAAATTGTCGGTTACTTTTAGTACCAAACGATAACGATGGTAAAGGCGGTCAATGTCTTTGTAAGGCATGAAATAATGGACACCCAAGGCTTGGCTAAACAAAAACCTTCCCATAATAAACTCATGCCCTGCATAAAACCCACCTTTATGATGGCTTAGGCCTTCTTTTTCATGGGTCGGGATTTTTTGCTTTAATACATTATCAACAATCCATTCCGTGCCAGCAAAAGCATTATTGATACGCCCCACTTGCTTTGAAAGCCGGAATTGGGCGCCATAAATGCTGTGTTTTTTGCCTTCATGCATCGTACTCTTCATCAAACCAAAAAGGGTGGCATCTTTTTGAAGCTTGTATTTTTTTGTTTTATCAAACGGCACTTTTTCTCTTTCTTGAATGCTAACAGTATTATCAAGTGCATAATTCATTCCCAATGATGCTGTTGGAAAATTGATCCCTTTGTTGGGTTGCTTGATCCCACCATTAGAAATATGATTGTAATTTGCAGCAAGATTGAGCCACAGTTTTTCTGACACCCGGTAGTTTAAAGTACCGTTGAGCATAAGGTATGCATTTAAATGGGTGCTGTACGACATGTTATCGGGATTGGTTTGCTTGTGATATGGATTCGTAAGGAATGCCAGCCCTGCTATTGCACGTGAAGAAAAGCTGAGTTTGCGGCTAAAACCAAAATACGGTTCAATAAAAATGGAAAAGATATACCCATCTCCCAGTATTTTTGGGTTATCAAAATTGAAATAATTGAATAAGATTCCTGCTCTTGGGTAACAATTACAAAGCTCCCATTGCTTTTTCCCGGTTTTGTGCCTGCTAAGCTCAAGTTCAAAGCCAAAAGGATAAGAATCTTTTATTGGCCTAACTGCCCTTGAATGGATAATGATAAACCCTTTGTAACTTCTTAAGCCCAGAAATGTTAGGGTATTAGTAGAATCTTTTGTATAAACCACCGGTTCTTGGGCAGTGGTAAATATCCAAATATTAAAAAGAAAAACCGTTAGAAAAAATTTTCGTGCAACCATAATTATATATAACAAACAAAATTAAAGATAATATTTTTTTTAATAATTACCTCAAATTTCATTTTCCATTGTAATTGTTTTATATTAGTGTCATGTCAATTCCAATGTGATGCTTGGAGATTACTTCGCCGACTGATGTCGGCTCGCAATGAAGTCACTCCGAGGAGGCACAGTCTATCCCGCTATGAGCGGGAACAAAGGAGTCTCCTTACTATTTCATATAAGACATGACATTAGTTTTATTATTGAATAATAATATTTACCCCATTTTAAAAGCAAATTAAGCATAAAATGGTTAATATTGCAGATTGGTGTATTGATTTTTGATGAAAAGCCATTAACTTATGGAAAAACTTTCATTGGTCATTTGTGTTTACAACGAGGAAAAAAACATCAAACCATTGGTGCAAGAGATATCTAAATCCTTGCAAAACTATGATTACGAAATCATTTATGTAGATGATGGTTCAACCGACAGTACAATCCAAGAAATCAAATCATTAGAAAATAAGAACATAACACTAATTGAACTGCGGAAAAACTACGGGCAAAGTTCGGCTTTGGCTGCAGGTATTGATTACGCAACAGGAAAATATATTATTACCCTTGATGGCGACCTTCAAAATGACCCATCGGATATACCGGCAATGCTTAACAAATTAAAAGATGAAAAACTTGACCTTGTTGCCGGAATACGAAAAAAACGTCAAGATGGGATGTTTTTCAAGAAAATTCCCAGCAAAATCGCCAATTTTATTATTCGTTTAACTACGGATGTAAAAATGAAAGACTACGGTTGCACGCTTAAGGTTTTTACCTCGGAAACAGCCAAAGGGCTTGGCCTTTATGGGGAATTGCACCGGTTTATCCCGGTATTGGCTCATTTAGACGGGGCAAGACTGGGACAAATGGATGTGAAGCACCATGCCCGTAAATTTGGCAAATCAAAATATGGCATTGGCAGAACTTTCAAAGTCGTTAGCGACCTGCTTTTGATGATCTTCTTTAAAAAATACCTTAGGAAACCCATGCACTTGTTTGGGAATTTTGGGTTGTTATTGCTTTTAGCAGGTGTTATTATCAATATTTACCTTGGTGTTTTAAAGATCATGGGGCAGGATATTTGGGGCAAACCTATACTGATTCTTGGTGTAATTCTTTTAGTGACCGGAATTCAACTTATCACCATCGGTATTATAGCAGAAATGCTTATGCGTATTTACTACGAAGGGCAAAGAAAAAAACCTTACCGAATCAGAAATATCCATAAAAAGGATGAAGAATAAAACCCGGAATGTATTAAAACTTCTGTTAAAGATCACCGTTTCTGGTGGAGCCTTATATTTTGTATTTTCAAAGATCAACATACAAGAAGTTTTAAAAACCATTTCAAAAGCAAATTACTTGCTCCTGTCCTGTGCTGCCCTATTTTTTGCTTTATCAAAGCTCATAGCATCTTACAGGCTCAACCGGTTTTTTAAAAGCATTAGCATCCAAATCCATAATCTTACAAATCTCAAACTATATTCACTTGGAATGTTCTACAACATCTTCCTGCCGGGTGGTATTGGCGGTGATGGATACAAAATATACCTTTTAAACAAACATTTTAAAAATGTAAAAACCAGGGATATATTTTCCGCAGTACTTATTGACAGGATTTCCGGCATGATAGCTTTACTGATCCTTGCTATTATTTTTTTTGGCATCGCACCTTTTCATTTCTTTATTAACAAATATCTCTTCTTGGTATTGATACCAATAATACTAGTATTCTTTTACTTCATCATGAAGCGTTTTTTCAATATGCTTTCAGCAGTTATTGGTATTACAACCTTTCAATCGCTTGGTGTTCAATTAGCGCAAGTAATTTGCGCTTTCTTTATATTATATGCATTAGATTGCACTGACAATACTGTGAATTACTTATTGCTATTCTTAATTTCTTCCATTGTAGCGGTTTTTCCTTTTACCATTGGAGGAGCAGGCGCAAGGGAAATAACCTTTTTGTTCGGGGCACAGTTTTTAAATCTTAACATTAGTGTATCTATAGCGCTAAGCCTTATTTTTTACTTGATTACCATGATAATTTCTTTTATTGGAATATATTTTGTTTTTAGGCCTGTTGGGATTAAGAAAGAGTTGGCTTGAAAAAAAACTTGCCAAAAAAAATTGCTATTATTCCAAAATCCCATTGGATTTTTTAACTTGCTATCAAATATAACAAATTTTTCATTGTTTCTTTTTGCCGGATCAACAATAAAACTTTACGAGGTGTTTTGGCTTCATCATTTTTGGTTTCATGCCATTTTCTCATGACTTCCTGGTGACTTATTTCTGCTAATGCCTCTTCTATGGATTCTTTGCCATTGAAAACAATATCCATATATTCAGGATTATCCAGGTTTTTCACCAATGGGGTATCTGCTATAATTGATTGCAGTTTTTTGCGCATTGAATTGTTGCCCGTTGCCCTTCGGTGTGATCGCTTCATGCCCCTAAAGAACTGCTCTAAAATGTTGTTTGTTCTTTGTGGTTGAATAAAAGCTTCGCCTTTAGGAGTAGATACTTTTACTGGGTCACAAAATAACTTTTCCCGGTATTTGTCAATCTGTTCAATTAATCCCTGGTATTCAAGGTTTTTATGATACCCCTTGGATTTAACCAGGTTGTCTTTAAATAGCGTTACTCTTTTTTCGATTGTGCTTATATCAATATCTTCACCCGTATCATTAAGTCCTTTATTAGAACCAGGCAGGGCAATGGAGAGGGCATCTCGCAGGTTGTCAAATACGCCTTGTTTCTTGGTAAGTTCCTGGAATGCAGTCATGCATTGCCTATCATTAACCAATGGCAAGAGGTCGCCTAAGACCCTTGTAATACATTTTGATGCTGTCTTGTTATTAATGCATTTGTGTTGAAGGGTGTTGAGTTGTTCCCACAACAGGCGCAGACGCCTATAAAATTCCGTATGCGGTCGGTCAAAGGGAAATCCAAAGCCGTTGCCGAACTTCTTGCCGTCTAAAACCCAAAGCAACAAAACATGACATAATTTTTTTATAGCTGCAGTATCCTGCATGTCGATTGGTTTTAGGTCTTGCGCAATTTGATTTATTTCACTAATACGTATGTTTTGTAGATTGTCTCCAAATTCATAACGCACCCGGTAGCGTAATTTAGCTGATATTTTGTAGGTTTTGAGCTTTTTTCTAACGAGTGCATAATCTTTCACCAACAGGTCTTTGCCAATGTCCCGTAAAAAGTGAAAGTGACAAATAAAGTGTGGCACACCAGGAAAAACCCCTGCAATACCCGTGAGTAAACCACGTCCCATATCACTACTCACAGCCAGTGGTTCACCGTATTGCTCTTTAATTTGCTGAAGAAACGGGACAAGTTGATCCTTGCTTTCACTAGGCACTTTTATGTTAGCTATCACAAAATTACTGACCTCGTCAATTGCACTAATCAAATGAGGGCTATCCCCATCACAGGTGCCGTCAATATGCAGGATATAGCCCCCTTTCTCAACGATGTGCTTCTTTAGCAGTGATGCCGATTGTTGATGGAGAATTGACAAGTAAACGATAAATCTTTGAACCAGGTAAGACACCTGTGAAGATGAAATATGGACGTTGCGTTTTTTTAATTCCAATACCGTTTCCTCGATCGTATGGTGTTTACATAATATCAACCGACCTGCAAGCCCCATCACATCGTATCCTACGTTAGTATAGGGTGGCACCCGTTTTTCAAAATCTTCACCCGGGTAAATTCTTTCACAACTAGGACAAGACATGAACGTTCGATGTGCTTTACACTGGCCAATATCCAGTAGGCAAACCTTCCTGGTGTCGGTGCGATATACCTTAAGCCTGGCATGACATCGCGGGCAAAACTCCTTGCTGGTTTTAAAATGAAGTGTTGGTACAAAATCAAACGTATTGGCAAGATTCAAGCTTTTTACCGTTTCGTTTATCAATTCATGCAATAAATTAACTACCTGGAACCCGGCGTTTTTTTTTCAATACCATGGAAGATAAAAAAATCTTGTATGACTCCCGGTTTTGTCTTTATGCCTTGTTTGCTCAAATGTTTTGATAGTTGCTCATAGGTAAAATCCGGATGTTTAATGGTTGCCACCAATACGCTTATGGCAGCAGTACCTTCCAATGGCGCTTGTGTAGGAGTTGCCAAATCCTGTTTCCTGTTTGATAATTGCAATGAAAACCGCTGCTGTTCACTGCTAAAATACACGTAATGGTTGCCAATTTTTTCTCTTTTAATACCACTGACGTCTTTATATTGAAAAAGGAAGCTCCTGGTATCAACGCCCAATACATCTGTTATCTGCGAGGCATCCATGCCTTGGCTCGAATTGTTAACGATAGCCGACAGGGTGTTTTTCAATGTTCCGAACTTGGAAAAATGAATATTCTTGTACTCCCAGATACCCATCGAATTAAACTTTGCCAGCTTTTTAAGCGAAAAATAACGCCCGTTATTATCATAGCTCCTGGTAATATCCAATGAACTAAGCATACGCTGGATAGTTCGCACCGAAACATTTAAATACCCTGAAAGGTTTTGAAGGGTTAGAACTTTTTTTTCAACAAAAAGGTTTTCAATGCTTTGCAAAGTGTCCATTATAAATTGTCGTATTATATCTTAAAGTGCAAATATAAACATACAAAGCGACAAAACAAAATATTAATCCATCAATCTTCTTATTTATTGAATTTCATATATTTGTATAAGTTTCAATTGTTCGAAGGTTGTATCTTGCGAACATATAATATGACACAATAATTGGGCGGTAAATTAAATTATCACTGATAATCAGTAAATTAGAAAACAAGGCATGATAAACATAACCCTTGTAACATCCTAAATATTAGGAAATAATGGGGTTTTGGAATAATAGAAAAATTGCATTCAATTTTATACAATGAAAGATGAATCTTACTGTGTTAAAGATTATTTTCTTTATACCTAAATTTTTACCGGGTAATATTTTTAGGCATTAGCTCCAAAACCAACAAACCCATTTCCTGGATATCTAAAGCAGCCAGTTTTTCAAAAAACGCCGATAGAAGCGTAGCTGCACGTGTCCGACCCTTGTCGGAAGCTACCAAATATACAGCGTAGTTGGAATTAGGCAGAAAGGGGATTTTTTACTAAAGTTGTAGTTCAATATTTCGTATCATTATTTCCAGTTGCGGAATATCGGTATTAACAGTTTTCCAGATAACTTCCGTATCAACACCCATATAATCATGTATCAGTTTATCGCGCATGCCTGCCATTTCTTTCCATGGAATATCAGCGTAAATTGTTTTGAGATTTTTAGATATTTTTTTTGTTGCTTCACCAATAATTTCAATATTACGAATTACAGCATCTTGAGCCATAATGTTGTTTTCAAAATCAGATTTCGACATATCCTTTGTAAATGCATATATCTTTTTGATGCAAGTAAGAATATGTTCAATATATGCTAAATCTTCCTTCATGCTTCATATATTACCCGGATGTCTCTTTGAATACTACTTTTTATTGTATTGTTCTTTAAAGAACCTTCAGTGACTAAGTCAACTTTGATTCCTAATTTTTCTGATAACTGGTTTTCAATGCTGATTAATTGCAACAAAGAACATGACTCCCTGAACTTGATCAAAACATCAATATCATTGAATTCGTGGTTTTCTTTACGGGCAAATGAACCGAATAATGAAATTCTTACCGCATTCTTATCTTTTAAATACGCTACAATTGTATTTTTAATATCTTGTTTATTCATATAACAAAATTACGAATAAAAAATGTTTTTAAAAATTTTAATGATATTCTTATTCATACATAAACTAAGCGTGGGTTTCATTCCAAGAAAACCCCTCGCTTGCATTATGAGAGTGACTCCCGGATTCATCCGGTGAATATAAAGAGCCTACATTCCTCATATAGCCGGCTTTAGCCGGGCTTTTTGCTTGTTGTTTTGTGATGAAGCCTGCTCGAAGCAGGCTCGCCAAATAGCCGGCATTCCTTGTCACCCGGCTGAAGCCGGGTGCTTTGCTGATTTTATTGAGTTGGAAAGTTTATAAAGTTTGTAAAGTTTGAAAGTGTTGGTGTAGCTTGCTATTTCTTTAACTTTCAACTTTATAAACTTTAAGAACTTTTTACTAATGTATTCTGCATGTTCCGCCGATGCAAACGGTTTACAATAAATAAACGATTACAGTTCGGCGGTGTGTATTTTGTGGGATTTCTTCTCTGGGCTGGCGCCCAGGGCTACCAAGATATCGCCCCTGGCGGGGCTTTGGGCGTTGTAAGTATGCCAGAGAATTAGCATTAGCAAGGGCTTCGCTCCAAGCGAAACCCTTGCTGGCTTTTCCATGCGCAAATATTGTTTGCCAGTATTATTGCTCCAAGCGGTAATACGGCTGTTAAAAATCCCAGGCAAGCCAAAAGCCCTGTTAAGGGCGAAATTTTGGTAGAAATATAACAAAAAGGACAAACGCCCGCCGAGTTGCAAATGTATTTTTATTGCAGGTAGTTTACATCGGCGGGAATTGTTTGCAATTAGCAACATATAGTAAGCCATTTCCTTTGTCATAGGCAGTGCAGTAAAAAAACCTTTATGCCATCGCTGCTGTGAATTCATAACAGGTTTAAACAATGACGTACTATTTTCTTTTTTCCATCGTCATCCTATAAAATTACAGTAAAATTGTGTATATTTGTAAGAAAAAATACCATGATTGGGTTTGAAGAAAAATATATCAATCCATTTACCGATTACGGTTTCAAAAAGCTTTTTGGTGAAGAGCCAAACAAAGACCTATTGCTGGATTTCTTGAACGAATTGTTGAAAGAAGAACAAGGGCAAATCAAGGAGCTTACTTATCTTAAATCTGAACACCTGGGAACTTCAGAGATAGACAGGAAGGCAATATTCGATTTATATTGTGAAAACGAGAAAGGAGAAAAATTCATCGTAGAGCTTCAGAAATCCAAGCAGAATTTTTTTAAAGACAGGACCGTTTATTATTCCACATTCCCTATTCGTGAACAAGCCAAACGGGCAGACTGGAATTATGAGCTAAAAGCGGTTTACACCATTGCCATTTTAGATTTTGTTTTTGATGAGGATAAGCACGAGCCGGGAAAATTTAGGTATGATGTTAAGCTCACAGATATTGAGACAAAAATGATATTTTACGACAAATTGACTTTCATTTACCTGGAAATGCCAAAATTCAATAAGACCGTAGATGAATTAGAAACCCGTTTTGACAAATGGCTCTATGTATTAAGAAATTTGAACCGTTTGGATAGGATACCGGAAAAACTGAAAGAGCGGATATTTGAGAAGCTTTTCGAGACGGCAGAGATAGCCAAATTCACTCCTGACCAAGTCCAGTCTTACGAGGATAGCTTAAAATACTACAGGGATATGAAAAATTCATTAGATACAGCAAAAGACGAAGGAAGGATAGAAGGTAAAATAGAAGTAGCTAAAAATCTTTTAAAAAACGGGGCTTCAATAGATTTGATTATTAAATCTACCGGCTTAACAGGGGAAGAAATAAAAAGAATTCAATAACATTAAACTCACCCGGTGAATTGCTAATAAACCGCTCCTCACATGTAAAATTTTTATTGCATTGGCTTGATATTCACCGGGTGACATTTAATAAAGTGTTTGTATAACTTGCTGTTTTTTTAACTTTCAACTTTATAAACTTTAAGAACTTTTTACTGTGCCATAGAAACCCCTCTTATGTTTGCACTCATAAAATATAAATTATTTTTGAAACCTAAA
>CAZJDA010000009.1:56585-99794 GCA_964544705.1 uncultured Bacteroidales bacterium | reverse complement strand
ATATCTTTTGCCACATAAGTTTCCCATTCGTCTTGCGACATGTTTCTAACAAGAAGATCGCACATAGTGTCGGCGATATATCCGCTTTTCGTGTACCATGCTTTGATCAAGCCATTATTATACCCTGCAAAAATATGTTTATCGTCTTTTGAAAAAGCAATTGTCCATACCCATGAATCAATATCCTTTAAAATAACAGGTTGTTTATTGAAATCCGAAGTTTCCCATATATTGATGGTTTTATCAAAACTGGAAGAAGCAATATATTGGTCATTATGGCTAAAGTTGATATCAGACACTCTTGCGTTGTGGCCTGTAAGCATAGCAGATAGATTCCGGGAAGTAACATTCCATACCATAACATTTCCTTGCATATCTGCAGCAGCAAGCAATTCTCCGTTATTACTAAATTCAACGGAATAAAGAGAATTGCCTTCCATATCAAAAAGAATAACGGGAGCGTTTTGGGTGTTTAAATCCCATAAAAACAACTTCCCTTCTTCTGATGCGCCTGCCATAAATTCACCGCTCGGTGAAACGGAGAGCGACCTTATTCGCTCATCAGAATTTACAATAACTTCGGATGTATTATTTTCTATATTCCACTTCATGATACTGTTTTCGGAGCTACAAGAAATAAGTTCCTTGTTGTTTGGCAAAAAAACAAGAGAAAGTACGCTCCCGCTTTGGGTATCAAGGATTTTATGCTTTTCTTCGTATTGTGTAGTATGAAAAAGATGTATGCCCGAATTTCTTGTACCACAGGCTAACCAATTACCATCAGGGCTAATATTCATGGTTTTATTGGTATTGGGGATATTAGCAATGATTTCATGTTTATCTTCCGTTTTGCCAATATTCCATTTCAGTATCTTTCCATCAGAGCCACAGCTATAGAAAAGCTTATTGTTCTGTGGGTCGCTTTGTATAGAGCGGACAACGGAATTGGAGTGGGCATCATAGAGATATTTATCTTTTCCTGCGAGTTGTGCATGGGCAAAATATAAACCTTTGTATATATCAGGATTATGAAGCTCTCCGTTAAATTCCTTATTGAAAAGGAAAGCCTGGTATGCGATTAAACCTCTTAGGTGTTTGTCATTGCTGACTTGAAGCGACTTAACCGACATAGATTGTGCAATAGAGAGCATCCTTAGGTTTTTAGCTCTTTTTGTTGCTTCCTCTGCAATTCTTTTTTGCTCTATAGCTTCTTGTGCATTTTCTGTGGCAAGTTCTTTTTGCTTTTTTGCTTCAAGGGTTTTTTGGTCGGCGATTTCCTTTTGTTTTAATGCTTCTTTAGCACTAAGCACTGCATTGCTTTTTTCTGTTTCTGCTATTTCTTTTCGTTTTTCGGCTAATTCTTTTTGTTTAATGGCTTCATTCTCACTTTCAATAGCTTTTTTCTTTTGCTTTTCAGCTCTTTGTGATTCTTTTTCAGCAAAGGTTTTTTGTTCTTCGGCCAATTTTTTTTGTTTGTTAGCCATTTGCTCTTGTGTCCTGGCTTCTTTTTGAAGGATAAAAGAGTAAAGCATAAGCCCTAGTGAAACAATGGCAGCAGCGCCCAAAACAACAGCAAACACTCTCGACCGCCTAAGTTGTTTCTTTTGTAACCTTCTTTTGTTCTCTTCTTCTGCTTTATAGTCTTTCTCACTGGTGTCTAAGTATGCCATTGTTCTTTCAAAAGCGGCATCATACCTTTGTGCCCACGCAAGGTTGGGCTGTTGCTTTTTTCTCCAGTTTATAGCTAGCTCCAGGTCAGGCGGCCTCCAAAGTCCTGTTTGCCCTTGTTGATACATAGCAGCAGCTTCTGAAAGCCTGAGATACATTTGCACAGCAGTTGACTCTTCTTCAACCCACGTTTTTAGCCTTCCCCAAATTCTCATTAAACTTTCGTGAGAGATATCGATGATAGAATCCCTATCTACTTTCCCTCTTGTTGAAACACTTAGGAAAGAGCGTCCTGCTGCCCTGAATTTTTCAACCACTTCAATTATTTCTTCTTCTGTAGCCTTAGCAATTTCAGCAATTTCTGATACCGGGGATGGCCTCCTGATACCCCTGTTATCAGCTCCTTTTTCAGTTAGCGATTTAAAAAGTATCTCGCAAATTTCTTTTCCCCTGGTTGAAAGTTCGTCGTAAGCTTCATTAGCATGCTCTGAAAGGGCTTTTTCCATCCTTCCTATGGCATCGTAATGCTCAATGTCCATAGGTTCACTGGCTATTTTATGTTTCACCCAATAATCCCATGTCCTCATTAAGGCATGTTGCATAATAGGCAATTGGTCAGGATTATCGCCAACATCATTAAGCAACTGGTGTAGAAGCCTTTGAGATATTTTCCCGCCGCCAACAGCCACAGGGCCTATAATGGCTTCGGTATAATCTTCCCTTTTCATTTGCGGGATAAGATAGTGACTCTCGTTGATAAGTTCTGTTAACTCTGGAAATTGGGAGCACTCGCCAATAAAGTCGGAACGCATGGTTAGGACTATGTAGATTGGGATTTCGCTTTGTTGGATAGCCTCAAGAAGGTTTTTAACAAAAACCAGGGATTCGTTAAAAGCGGTAGAGTCAGCCTTGAGTCTTTTAAAACGAAATAACTCTTCAAATTGGTCAACAAGAAGAAGAATATTCTCATCTTTGGGATAGTTCAATTGTTTTAAGGCTTCAACAAGCCCAACTGAGCTGCTCCTGATAATAGATGCAGTTAAAGCTTTCTTGTAAATAAAATGATTCTGTTCTGGTGGCGAATTTTCTTCATTTTCTGTTTCCACAAGGGCTTGGGCTAAGTTTTCAATAGGGCCATCTCCTGGTTTGGTTGTAATAACTCTCCACTTTGCCCCTGCCTCGGCAATAAAACCACCATGCAATGTTGGAACAACACCGCAGTACATTAAAGAAGATTTTCCACTTCCCGAAGATCCGATAACAGCAACAAACTTATTTCTTGATAAGTTGTATAATATTTCCTCGCTCTGTCCTTCCCTGCCAAAAAACAAATGGCTTTCTTCAATAGTAAATGGCCGCAACCCAGGGAAAGGATTAAATAATGGCCTTATAGCCGTTTCCCTTTGTTGCGTATCCTTCTTGTTAACGATAATGTTATCCATCGTAAAAGCCTTAATGCATTTTGTCCAGGAATGGTTTGAGTGAATCCTCCAATGCCATGTCCTTATTAAAACAGATTTTTATAAAATTATTGCTATTTAATTGCTCATTATCAGGTTTTATATCTTGTGAACACAAAATAGCTTTTGCATTGTATGTATTTATTTTACCATACCCTGGCGATTTTTTAATATCTTTTAATTTAGCGTTCAACCATTCTTTGTTCGAGTCATAAAATATGAGTATTCCATTGGATTCAACAAGATTCTCTTTGTGTTTGTTTATAAGTTCCTTTTGTCCTTTTTTAAATCCTGGTATTAGAACCTCAAACCCATTTTCTTTAAGAAATTGAATAATATGGTTAATTTGTTCATTTTCCTTATTTTCAAAGATAAAATAAATTTTATTGGTTTTTCCATTCGTATTTTTCCTTATTTTGAGGGTTTCAATTTCTTTATGTTTATTTTCAGCCCTATTTTTTATTATTGAACGAAAAGTTTCTAATGGAGTTTCTATTATTTCGGTGTTTTCTAATTCTTTAGCATTACGTTTTAGTTTTTCAATTTTCAATAATTGTTTATCGTCATATAACTTCAAATCAGGTGATATCCATATAAGCCTAAAAAAAATCTTTCCTTCATGATGTTCTTTATAGGTTTCATTATACTTAGAAGCAATGGTATTTTGGAAATCCACAATTGAAAAGTCAGTATTTTCTATCACATCACCTTTTTCATCACCAAAAATATGGATAGAGAAATCACAAGAATCAAGATAGGATAAGATGATTTCTTCAACCTTATTGATATTATTTAATGGGATTTTTTTTCTTGGCACTACATTATGCCCTTTGAGTAACAAGTCGCGCTTTATAAGGCCCCTGTTATATTGCTGGTCTTCACTTGCTTCGGCAAGATAAACCGTTAAGGGATGCTTATTTTTATAATTCACACCTTTTAAAAGGCTTATAATATCATAAGAAAGGTCTGTGATTTTAAACCAGAAAGGGTTTTCTTCTTCACTGCCTTCCAGCTTATTAAATTCTATGACCTCGTTTGTTTCAGGGTCAATTTTATATAGTGGATAGTCAAATTTATCGGTAATTTTATCGGGAATATGTTCATGGCTAACGGGGTTTTTGAACACTTTAAAAACCGGGTAATCCGTAAAATCTTTCTTTTTGCAATGGTTAAGAATAATCTGCAATTCATTGTTGGCTTGTATTGAATGAATATGTTTTTCGGAGAAAATGATTATATAGCAGTCGGATTCTTCTATGGCTTTGCTAAAAGAAAATTTGGGAGAAATAACATCATTTGATGTTACAATGTTTAGTTTAAGCCCACAAATTTTTTCAAGAGCTAAGGATAGAAACAAACGAAAGTTATTTACCCAAGCTTCAAATTCGGCATCTACCTTATCTTTATCAATATAATGGCTTATGTATACTTGGTGTTCCATATTTTAACATCCACTCATATTTTAAATCCAATAACAAGTATATCGTCAATTTGCTCCATGTCTTTTTTCCATTCATCAAGATTTTGTTCAAGAATGGTTTTTTGCTCGTACATAGATTTGTCTTGTATCCTAACAAACAGTTCCTTGAGCCTTTTTATCCCGAATTTTTTATTCTTTGGCCCCCCGAATTGGTCGGTGTAACCATCCGAAAAAATATAGAAAGTATCGCCCTTCTTTAGATCTAATTCATGTTTGGTGTATTCTTTATCAATGGTATAGGGGTTGAAACTAATTGGGACCCTGTCTGCTTTATATACCTCCAATTCTTTTTCCCTTAAATGATAAAGATGATTATGTGCTCCCGAATATTGCAATTTAAGATTCTCAAAATTGATGATACAAAGTGCCATATCCATTCCATCTTTGGCCTCTCCTTCTTTTCCTGTTTGTCGTAAAGATTTAATAACATTAGAGCGCAATTCATTTAGAATAACATCAGAATCAAGCTTCTCAAGCTTATTAACGATCTCGTTGAGCAAAGAAACACCCAGCATGCTCATAAAAGCACCTGGCACGCCATGCCCTGTGCAGTCAACGGCTGCAATAACTACATGGTTGTTTTTGGAGGCAAACCAGTAAAAATCGCCACTTACAATATCGCGAGGCCTAAAAAGAATAAAGAAATCGTGCAGGCTTTTGCTTATATAATCAAAAGGAGGAAGAACAGCTTTCTGGATATTTTGTGCATAGTTAATACTGTCTGTAATATGCTTGTTTTGCTTTTCAATTTTTTCCTTTTGCCTGGAAATTTCTGCAGTTCTTTCTCTAACCTTTTCTTCCAGTTCATTATAATATTCCTGGATAGTTGCTATCATTACATTAAAATGCTGTGAAAGATTGGTGATCTCTTTACTTCCCAAGATATCAATCCTTTCATCCAAATGCCCGTTTGTTATCCTATTAACATGATTTACAAGGTTTCTTATAGGTTCTGTAATTACTTTTGTTTTCCTGTAAATAAGAAATATCACTACTACAATGATCAGGATAAAAATAATGATTACTTGTATTAACTCGTTCCTAAGCATCGTTATCTCATCTGTCCGGTCGTTAATAATACGTATAACCGATCCTTTGTATAAACGGGTTTTTTGCCTTCCCATATAAATGTATTCATAATAGATGGTTCTACCGTCTTTCTTTTCAATAATAGTTTCCCTGCCTTTGTTTTTAAAAATTCTTTTTAGCACTTCTTGGTGTTCTCCTTCAAGGGTTATTTCTTTATTCAGGGCAAAAGGATTGTCTTCACCGATGAATAAGTCAACTCCTGAAATACTGGCTTGTTTTGAAGAAATACTCAAAAGCGTTTGCCTGATAAACTGGGTGATATCATCAGCTTTTACATTATAAAACCCCAATTCTATAATATAACTTCCGGTTTCGGTTGGTTGATAGGTGTATTTTTTTAATCTCCTTGTGTTGGATTCAATGGCAAAACGCTCGCTTACAAACTTCTTGTTATCAAGAATATTCAATAAGAGCTTCTTATGCTCCTCTCCAAATTCAAAAAAATTGAGGTGAAGGTCTTTTTTAAAGGTGGTATTTACAACAATTCCTTTCCTGTTAATAATGTATATGTCTTCAAAATTGGGTTTCATTCCCAATTCTTCTCTTAGCTTATTGAGGTCAAGATTTTTTACATCCTGTTCTTTAGAAATGTAAGTTTCAACTTCTTCCACTATATTATTGCTAAATTTTTCCATCCTCTCGTTCATTCTTGCTTCTAACATGCCGAGGGCAACATCTTGAAATTCAAGTACATGCTTTATCTCATCGGTTATAATTTCACTCTTGGTTTGATTAGATTCTTTCAATAATTTGTTGGTCCTGTAATAATTAAGTATAGCAAGGAAAATTAGTGCTAATACAACCGGTATTATTATATTGAAAATTAGCTGGTTAAATATTGGAGTAGGCTTTTTCATTTCTTAAAATATGATTTGTATATAAGTATTTTTCAATTGTTTTTAGACAAATTTATATATTATTTCTTTATAACAATATTCAAAATTTAATAAATAAAAAGCAAACCTGTTGTCTCTCTTTCTATTATTAAGTTAATCAGTTCATTAGTATTGTTTTTGAAAAAGAATTATGTTTATTTAATAAATAGATCATATTATCATTCCTAATTTTAAAAATTTTCGTGGGTTTCACGGTTTTCACTTCTAATTCAACTCCATCAGAGAACAGGTATTGATCGAGTGCCTCACCATTACTAAAATTTTTTGACGGTTGATTTTGTTTTATCACAGTTGCTGTACCGTCCACAATAATATAAAAAGGGAAAAAAGTATCATTTTCTCCCGGGAAAACAGAGACATTTTCTTCGTAATCAATCTCTTCTATAAAAAAAGCTATTTCTGCTAAAATTACGCTGGAAAGCTCCTGAAATAAACTTGTTTCTTTAAGGAATTTTATCTTATCAAAAAGTAAATAATTGCTTTTTGAGACGTTAATAAGGTTTTTTAACTGCCTTGATGTTTTGGGTTCCAATCTTTGCAGGCAATTTAGAAAAGTCTTTTTATCCAGTTTATCTAATAATGCCGAGGTAGTTTCTCTTAGGAGAACATCTTTGTTGAAAATTTGAGCTTTAAGTGTATAACTTGATTTAAAATGTTCTATATAATGGTAACTATAAATTGCACAAACTTTAGTCCATCTCGACAAATAGTTAATATCCCTATTGATGATTGATTTGAGCAATTCATCGGTTTCCATCCTTCTTAAGGGGTAATAGTTGGATAAACGCTTAACTCTTTCCTGCCCTGGTATGTCTTCTAACAAAGGAAAAAGGTAGGGTTTTATTTCTTCATCAACAAATAATTCCAAAAGTTCTACGGCGTAGCTTATAGATTCGCTAGAACCTTGTTCAATGTTATTCTTAATCTGCCCAATTGAACCAGCATCGTAAAGTAAGGATAAAATAAGGAATAAAAGATTATAATTGCTTTTGATTTCTTCTTCAATGGCATCAATAAGAAGTGGACTAACTTGGTTTTTATTTATATTATTCTTTGTATTAAGGTTCCATGCTGTAATACTTATAGTTGTTTTTAGCACTTGTTCAAGTATCCTTGTTTCAATATCGTTGCTTGGTGAAAAGTTACATCTTTTCAACGATTTCAAGGCTTCCAAAACTACATAACTCCTATGGTAATTGAGCTTGCCCAACAAATATTCCATTGCTTTTTTTCCACCAATATGCCCCATTATTTGTACAATCTTGCCAAGTACATCATCAGAAGTACCTGTTTTGTAAAACCCTTGTTCCAGTGAATTAAGGGCTGGTTCACCTATTTTTACTAATGAATCAAAAGCATATTTGTTGAACCTGGGGTGATTTAAAAATTCTATTAAAACCGGGTAAAGTTCTATAGACTTCACCATAGAAGCTGCTTTAATAGCATTGATTTTTACTTCAGGCACAATATCCCGTAGCAGCACAGTTAGGCTTTGTGCATAATCTTCGTCTCCTGCAAAACCAATTAAACGTGCAGCTTTAGCACGTTCTTTTTCATCATCAGAGTTTAAATAAGATTTTAATGTTTTTCCATCTTTAAGAATTGATAAGTCTTCTTCAAAAATACTAATTACTGCCTTAGCTTTTTCTTTTATAGTTAAAGGGACGTTAGGCTTTTCCTGTAACATTCTTAGTTTATCAACTAAGGTATAAATCTTTAGATGCTGCATTTTTTCTATGCAATAATCTAGTATTTTTTCACTATTACTTGCTTCCAAGTAATACTTTATTTTTGATTCAAAAACTATTGGATTGAGTTTTTCAATAATTCCCAAATATTTAATTGTTTCCCTTTCATCCGTTTCTTCTTTATCTGCCAAAACTTTGATGTTCTTACCTTGAATAGGTTCTTGTTGCTTTTGCACTCCCTGGATAGACTTTTCCAGCATTTTTTTATATTCTCTGTGAAGCTGGAAAGTGATAAATATCCAGAAAGAAATAAAGGCCACCATGAAATATGAATAATGGATCAGCTCAATAAAAGCAAACAATCCCAAGCCAATTAAAATGGCACCAGAGAGGAGGGCCGCCGATTCGTTTACTATACCATCAATACCGGCTTGTACCCTATGTCGAATTTTTATATCTAATGATTGATAAAGTACTTTGAATGTAGGATCTTGGATAGAACTTTTTAAAGAAACCGAAAACAACCTAGCCAGGGCAATCATTATAAAAAATATCATAAAATTTGTGCTTTCGCCTTTATACCCCATAAAGGTGCCAACCAATGATGATAAAAGAGCAAAAATCCCTAAAATAACTGGCATAAGAAGCAACCCGGCCTTTAGTCCATAAGTATTAATAAATTTACTATATACAAAAGTTTTAAATATAAAACTAAAGATCATAATAGTTGCTGTAAAAAATCCAAGGAAACTTGTCAGTTCAACATTATCCGGGTATTTCATATCAGAAACTGCAAAAAAGGAATGCAAGATAAAAAAAGCTATAGCCATTGACATGAGGATAAAACCGGCCATTAATCTTACATATTTACTTTTAAATAGTGAGAAAAAATTTCCTTCCTTTTCTTTTCTTTCTTCTTTCTCAACCTCAACTGGCTTTTGTTCAATACCAGTTATATCCAACTTGTATTTTTTTGTAATGAAGAACTGGAGGAACAAAGTGATAAAAATACTTATAGCGCTAATGAATAGCAAGTCTTTGGTTTGGTTATTAAGCAATTTAAGGAGGAATGAAGGAACTGCAAAACTGACCAATATCATACCGAAAATCTGTCCTGAATCTATCATTCCAAAAAGCCTTTTACCTTGTCTTAAAGTAAACAATCTTCCTACCATACTCCAAAAACCAATCACAGCAACAAGGTTTAAAGGCCCCATCATAATAAAAATCAAAAAAGCCAGCCATTTGCTATTGGTAAAATAAAAACCTAAACGCATCAATAGTAATGAAACCATTATAAATGTGAGGTTCAGAACAAGTAGCCTAGATATTTTAATTTTTCTTAATAACCTGGAGTATAAAGATGTAATGAATAGGCCGGCTAAACCTGATATCAAAATAGCATAAGAAACCATGTCAGATTCAAAGGCATTCAAGAATATAGCTGAAGCGCTGATATCATATATGGCAAAAAATATCCCAATAAAAAAGGACTGAAAAAGAAGGAACCTTACCTTAGATTCTTCATGTTTCTCAACATTTAGCACCCGGAAGAAATTTTCTCCAAGTTGTCTTAAAGGTGGCATATTTTATTCTTTACTAACTTCCCCGAAAATACAAAAAAATTTGATGCAAAACTACGTTTTATAGTGCAATTTATCTGCTTATACTAATAAATGAATTCAAATGTTACTAAATTATTAAATTTTAATCGTTTAAAACAAGCGTATACACTTGGTAATATTTATTTACCCCGTTGTCAAGGTCGTAATATTGTTTGCCTGCAGCAACGATAGTTTCTTTAGGAATAGATTTTAAGTCTTTGAAGCTCTTCACAACTTTTTCCATAGCTTGTTGATTGAATTGTGATACTGTGATCCCTGTACCAGAATTTTGTATAATAGAATCCACATCTCCAACATTAGAATTGCAAACCAATGGAATACCCATTCCCATAATTTCTCCTTGTTTTGTAGGTGATGAGGCTTTTTTGGAAAAAACCGGTTTGATAAAAAATATGGCCAAATCAACCAAGCTTAGATAGGTTGGTACATCCCGCCTTTCCGCACTACGAACAATTATTCTTTTGCTTTCAATACCAAAACTTTTTGCCCTTTTTAAGATCTGTGATTCCCTGTCTCTCGTTATGAAAAGAAAAACAGCATTAATATAGGTTTTGGAAAATTCTTTAAAGAACATAAGCATTTCATCGAGCATATACCAAGTTCCCAATGAACCCAGGTAAGTTAACACAGTTTTATCTTGAAGCCCAAGTTCCCCAATAATACTTTTCCTTTTTCTTTCATTTACATTATTCTTATTGAAATGATTAAAATCTGTGCAACATGGGATAACCTGTATTGGAATAGGCTGATTATCAATGCCCTTCCAGCTATGTATGATTTTTTTTCCTTCTTCTGTGAGGCTAATAGTATAATCAGCTTTGGAAAACAAGGCTGTTTCTTGTTGTTTAAAAAAACGGTAGATTTTTTTAAACAATGGATTCTTAATATTCCATACACCCCCTTCTACACGTTCATCAGCCCAAAACCCCCTCATATCGAAAATAAATTTTACACCATATTTTTTCTTTAAAGCCAAACCGGCCATTGCCGGGATATAACTACGGCAATGCACTATATGAAAGTTTTCGTTCTTGTGGAGCTTTACGGCTGAAAATTTGAGCGCTAAAAGGTCGTAAATAGCGGAAAAAACCGGTGGCGTGGCATGGTATGTAATAGGCCTCCACTTTATATTATTTTCACAAAGTACCTTCGAAATATTGCTTTTCCTTTTTAAAAAATTTTTCCTTTTTTCTGCACTTAAAATCGTGAACTCAACTCCTTTTCTTGATAGTGCAGCTAAGTAAGGAATAACCTGTGATTCTCCCAATGGATCTGTCATTCCATCATACGAAATAAAAAGTACCCGCATAATTATTTTTAGCTATAGCATTTAAATTCTGGTTTTTTCTCTTTAAATTTGTCTTGAAAACCTCAAAATTAAAATAAAATGGAAGACTTTGTTTTATATAATCCCACAAAAGTTCATTTTGGCAAACATGTAATGAACGATTTAAGCGATACCATTAAAAAATATGGGAATAAGGTATTATTGGTTTATGGAAAAGGTTCTATAAAAGAAGCGGGCCTTTACGATAAAATTATAATGCAACTGGGTCAAGCAGGCATTGAAGTATATGAATATTCAGGTATTAAATCCAACCCAGTAGTAGACGATGTTAACTCAGCATCATTACTGGGTAGAAAAAAAGGTGTTGATGTTGTTCTTGGTGTAGGTGGCGGAAGTGTTATTGATTCTTCAAAAATTATCTCCCTTACCATTCCTGCCAATCATGATGCATGGAATTTTTACACCCGCGAAAAGAAACCCAAAACCGCTTTGCCCATGATTGCTGTGCTCACTTTAGCAGCTACCGGCACAGAGATGAATCCTATTGCAGTACTTCAAAACCATAAAACACAACAAAAGATTAGCTTTGGCCATAAATTTTGTTATCCAAAGCACTCATTTTTAGACCCTCAAAATACATTTACTGTACCAAGACATTATACTGCATACGGAATTGCTGACTTGATAGCTCATGCATTAGAAGCCTATTTTGGGGTTGGTGAAGCTACTCTTAGCGACAGGTTTATCATTTCTATTATTACAGAAGCCATGGAATACGGCCCTGAGCTTTTAGAAGACCTAACCAATTATGAACTAAGAGCCAAGATTATGTATGCAGCTACATGCGCTTTGAATGGCATGACTGCCATAGGCAAAAAATCAGGTGATTGGGGTGTGCACGCTGCTGGCCATATCCTATCTTTACTGTATGATATTCCGCATGGAGCTTCATTAACTATTGCATATCCTGCATGGTTGAAGCTTCAAAAGCAAAGATTACCCGGGCGAATTCAAAAACTAGGGTATGACCTTTTCCATATTAACAATATTGATGACACCATCCATAAGCTTGAAAGCTTTTTCAAATCAATAGATTGCCCAGTACGACTATCGGATATAAATATTGAATATAACAAGGAAGAAATGCTTGAAGTAATGGAAACGAACAAAGTATCAGGTTTTCATCATAAATTATGTACAGAAGATTATAAAAAACTGGTAGATTTGTTTCAATAATCCAATATTTAACTGGTACTTCTTATATTGTTAATTACTACCTGTTTATGTTTGTTGTTATTAGGCAGGCCAGGAAAAATTGTTAATAACTTACCGGTGATTGTTAATTGTGTAAACCACTACATAAATTTAGAACCTTGTTATACAGTTAGTTGCTTTTTTTACACAAGAAAAACTTTCAAATATATAATTCAAAAAAATTACTCATCTGCAAAACAAGGTTTTACTGCTAAAATATTGTTATACAGCTACTTTAACAGCAAAATGGAAAGATTTTTGCGTTGAAAAAAATATTAGGATGTGTTCTAAATACTTCTTAATGATTCATTAAGAAAAAAAAAGTTAAAAAATATCTCTAATTGTTAATAAAAAGGGGTTGGTATGTAAAAGCATGTTGCTTATCTTAGTCCTCTCATTCGAGCAAATTTTTATCGCTTATATTTTTAATACTCATTTTATATACTAACATACAAATGGAAGAAAAACAAGATATTGCATACACAAAAACAAAAGAAAATGAAAAAAAGAGTCATTATGACGACTTATTGAAAAATCGCCAGCGCCCTAAGGTTTTTACCGAAGATAAAGAAACTAATGAAAAGAAGGAAAACAGCAAAGCGGACATGAGAAAAGAAACGACAGAAAAGAAAACAGGGGATTATCCTTACGAAAAGATACTAGAAAAAGCTACCGAGTATTTTAGAGGAGACAGCCTGGCAGCAAGCGTATGGGCAAATAAATATGCCTTGAAAGATTCTTTTGGGAAAATTTACGAGCTTTCACCCGATGATATGCACAGGCGCATTGCTAAAGAAATTGCCCGCATAGAAAAGAAATACAAAAACCCGATGACAGAGGAGGATGTATATGCATTGATAAAAAATTTTAAGCATATAATCCCACAAGGGAGTCCCATGGCTGGTATTGGAAACAACTTTCAAGTGGCTTCCCTATCCAATTGCTTTGTTATAGGCAACCAAGGAGAGTCTGATTCTTATGGTGGTATTATGCAGGTTGACGAAGAGCAAGTTCAACTGATGAAAAGACGCGGTGGCGTAGGACACGACCTCTCTCATATACGTCCATCGGGCAGCCCGGTAATGAACAGCGCTCTTACCTCTACCGGTGTTGTCCCTTTTATGCAAAGATACTCCAACTCAACGCGCGAAGTTGCACAAGATGGCAGGAGAGGAGCCCTTATGCTCAGCATCTCAGTAAAACACCCCGATGCCGAAAAATTTATTGATGCTAAAATGGAAGAGGGAAAAGTAACAGGTGCTAATGTATCGGTTAAACTTACCAATGAATTTATGAATGCTTCAGCCAATGATGAAACTTTTACCCAGCAATATCCTATTAATGATAGAGAACCCAAGTTTACAAAAACTATTAAAGCACGCGAATTATGGGAAAAGATCGTTCATAATGCTTGGAAATCTGCCGAGCCGGGTATCCTCTTCTGGGATACAGTGATCAATGAATCGGTAGCTGACTGTTATTCAGACCAAGGATTTACCACCGTTTCAACAAATCCTTGTGGCGAAATTCCTTTATGCCCTTACGATAGCTGCAGGCTGCTTGCCATAAACCTTTATTCTTATGTGGAAAACCCCTTCTCTGAAAATGCACATTTTGATATGGATTTATTCAAAAAGCATATTGTAGCAGCCCAAAGAATGATGGACGATATCATTGACTTGGAAATAGAAAAGATTGATGCAATTTTAGAAAAAGTAACTAAAGATCCAGAAAACGAAGAGGTAAAAAGAAGGGAAGCTCGACTTTGGAAAAAGATCAAGCAAAAGTGTATTGAAGGAAGAAGAACCGGGATAGGTATAACAGCAGAAGGAGATATGCTTGCAGCATTAGGTTATAAGTATGGTTCTGACGAAGCCATTGATTTTTCAGTAGGAATACATAAAACGCTAGCCCTCGAAGCATACCGCTCATCCGTTAACTTAGCTAAAGAAAGAGGTAGCTTTGAAATTTATGACTACCAAAAAGAAGAAAACAACCCCTTTATCCTTAGGCTTAAAGAACAAGACCCAGGCCTTTATAACGACATGATAAGAACGGGAAGAAGAAACATTGCTTTACTCACCATTGCTCCTACTGGAAGTGTATCTATTATGTCGCAAACAACATCCGGGATTGAACCCGTATTTATGGTGGCATACAAGCGCCGGAGAAAAGTGAATCCTGGTGATAAAAATGCAAGGGTTGATTTTACTGATGATACAGGCGACACTTGGGAAGAATATAATGTTTTTCACCACAAATTCCTTAAATGGCTTAAAGTTAATGGCTATGATGTTGACAAAGTAAAAATGATGAAGGATGAGGAACTGAAAGCCATTATAGAAAAATCTCCTTACCACCAGGCAACAGCCAATGACGTGGATTGGGTAGCCAAAGTAAAAATGCAAGGAGCTATCCAAAAATGGGTAGACCATTCCATAAGCGTAACAGTAAATGTACCTAATCATGTAGATGAAGACCTCATAGGTGAAATATACCAAACAGCTTGGGAAGCTGGGTGCAAAGGTGTTACTGTTTATCGTGAAGGTTCAAGAACCGGGGTTCTGGTAAATGATGATAAGAAGGAAGACGATATGGGCATTAAAGAAACCAAGGCACCACCACGTCCTAAAAAGCTAGAAGCCGAAGTGGTTCGTTTCCAAAATGACTACGAAAAATGGATTGCAGTGGTTGGTATACTAAAAGGCAAACCATACGAGATCTTTACAGGTAATGCCGAAGGTTTTTATTTACCTACTTGGGTGGATAACGGATGGGTAATAAAAAATAAAACTGAACAAGGTACAACAAGATACGATTTTCAATTCCAAGACAAAGATGGGTATAGAGTCACTATTGAAGGTTTATCAAGGTCTTTTGACAAGGAATTCTGGAATTACGCCAAGCTTATTTCCGGCATTTTGAGGCATGGCATGCCCTTGCCATTTGTAGTTAACCTTATTTCAAACCTCAATTTAGACAGTGATTCTATAAATACGTGGAAAAACGGCGTAGAAAGGGCGTTGAAGAAATTCATACCCGATGGTACAGAAGCTGCTGAAAAACAATGCCCCGAGTGTCAAGACCCTGATGGTTTGGTGTATAAAGAAGGATGCTTAACATGTAAAAGTTGCGGATTTTCAAAATGTGGATAAATAATACTTATTATGATGTATTAGCAGATGGATTAACCCATCTGCTTACAATACCTTGCAAATCAACTTGTTAGTCAATACGGAGCTTTTGCGTGGCAAAGAAAAAGGCGGGATATTACCCCGCCTTTTTTTGTAACCGGTTTACATAGACTGCCCGAGATAAGCTTTCAGAAGTTTACAGCGAGATGAATGTTTTAGCCTTTTAAGCGCTTTTTCCTTGATCTGTCTTACACGTTCCCTGGTAAGGTCAAACTTGATGCTGATCTCATCCAGTGTTAAACCATGCTTCATCCCAATACCGTAATAGAGGTTTATAATGTCCCGCTCCTTTTCACTAAGAGTAGACAAAGACCTCTGTATCTCTTTACGCAGCGATTCTCTCATAAGAGATGAATCGGCTTTAGGAGAATCGTGATTTTCAAAAACCTCCAACAAGCTAGCTTCTTCGCCTTCAATCATAGGGGCATCCACGGAAATATGCCGAGAAGAAATTTTCTTGGCATTGTTCACTTTTTCTGCTGTACTCTCCAATGCATTCGCCAGTTCATCAGGTGATGGTACTCTTTCAAGTTTTTGTTCCAAGCGTGAAGATTCTTTGGACATCTTGTTGATAGAGCCAACCTGGTTCAATGGCAATCTTACGATCCTGGATTGCTCGGCAATAGCTTGTAATATCGATTGCCTTATCCACCAAACTGCATAGGAAATAAATTTAAAACCCCTTGTCTCATCAAATCTTTTAGCGGCCTTGATTAATCCCAGGTTCCCTTCATTGATCAAGTCGGGTAAGCTAAGCCCTTGGTTCTGGTACTGTTTTGCTACAGATACCACAAACCTAAGGTTGGAACGAGCCAGTTTATCCAGTGCCTTTTCATCACCTGCCTTGATCTTTTGCGCTAATACTACTTCTTCCTCTGCTGTTATTAAACCTTCTTTGCTAATCTCTTGTAAATACTTATCCAAGGAAGCAGTCTCCCGGTTTGTAATTGACTTGGTTATTTTGAGTTGCCGCATATTAAATGGTTTTAGGTATATTGATTAGGTTGTTTACTTTAGATTTATATAGCGTTTACCACTTGGGTAAAGATGTTGCAGCAAAAAAATCTATGTTATGATAGGAAGTGCAGTTAATAGTAATGGTACTTTTTTGTTGTAGCGTGTATCAGGATGGCTTTAATTTGAAGAAAATAGTTTAAATTTATACTTGTATTCATTTAGATATTTTAATCAATTCATATTATCAAAAAAAGCAATCACAAGATTAATAATAATTTTTGTAATATCAAAATATTTGAAAGGAAAATATTTTGAAAAAATGAGAAAGTCTTTATTTTAAGGGATTTTAGGCACCATAAATGAATGTTCATGATAGAATTAAATAGGCCGCAGGGTTCAATCTGCGGCCTATTTAATATATTGAATTACAAGTATTCACGGATTAATATTTGTCTTACAACCCAAACCCATAATAAGCTTTCATCCCATTAGGATAAATACCTTCTATTAAAACCCCGCCATCAGTATTTTCCAATACTTTTTTCAAACTCTTGATGGAGGTAATGGGTTTATTATTGATATGTGTGATGATAAATCCTTCGCGTATCCCTTGTTGCCTGAGTTTTCCCCTGGTAATGTCCACGATTTTTAATCCACCTTCCAACTTATATTTTTGTTTTTCTTGGCTTGTCAATTCTTCAAAAGTAGCGCCAAGAGTGGTTGCCTTTTCAGCATGTTTTACAAGGTCTGTCGTTCCCAACCTGTTTTTAAGCACAACATCTTCGGTGTATTTTTTACCATCACGTTTATAGGTAATGCTCACTTCGTCTCCAGGCCTGTGCCTGCTCACTATTTCGAGCAATTGCGAGGATTGGCTAATTTTTTGGCCTTCTATCTTAGTAATTATGTCCTCGGGTTTAATACCAGCATCAGCAGCAGAACCGTTTTCATTAACTGAAACGACATATATACCAGTTATTTCATCAATATTTTTTTCTTTAGCAAGTTCGTTGTTTACCTCTACAAAGGTGATTCCTAAGAAAGCCCTTTGTACCTCGCCATAGACGAGCAAGTCATCAACAACTTTTTTCACTATATTGATAGGAATAGCAAAAGCATAACCCGAGTAAGAACCGGTATTTGAGGCAATAGCTGCATTAATGCCTATTAATTCGCCGTAGGTGTTTACTAATGCACCACCGCTGTTTCCTTTATTAACAGCAGCATCGGTCTGTATAAATGATTCAATAGGAGTTCTCCCTCCAAGTATATTGATGTTTCTTCCTTTGGCGCTTACAATGCCGGCTGTGACTGTAGAGGTTAGGTTAAAAGGATTGCCCACTGCCAACACCCATTCACCAATATGTATACTATCCGAATTGCCCATTGTAATGAAAGGTAATTCTTTTTCGTCTACTTTTATTAGTGCAAGATCAGTATTAGGGTCTGTACCAATTACATCCGCCTTTAAGGTTCTTTTATCATTTAAAGTTACTTCAACCCTGTCAGCATCCTGTACTACATGGTTATTAGTTACAATATACCCGTCATCAGTGATAATCACACCAGAACCATAGCCTATAATAGGTTTTTGCTGATATTGTCTTGGTGTTCCCCAGAAAAACTCGTACAACGGGTCTTTAGAACCGAAAAAATTATTGTATGTATTGGTTCGCCTGTCATATTCGGTTTTTATATGTACAACGGCGTCAATCGTTTTTTCAGCCGCTTTTCTAAAATCTGGCCCATTGATAGATAGTTTGGGGATATAATTGGCATATGTTACAGGCAATCTTTCATGAGCAAACGATTGAGCACCAGGTTTAGGAGATTCTTTATCTATTAAGCGGTTTACTCCCAATGAAACAAAACCACCTATGCTTGCAATTAAAATAATGCTTAATATTTTTTTCATTGTACTGTTTTTTTATGGTTGAACATTGATTCAATAACTCGTTTTACAAAAATTATTCCTCCAGGAATCCATTCCTATGATTTTCTTATGGTATTATTTTTATCTTATCAACGAAGCTTTCGCCCAACCTGTTGCTAATGAATTTGTTAAAAAAAGTTAATAATATATTCCTTGTTGGTGACATAATGGCAGTAACAGGTTTTTGAATGAAATTAACAACTTTTAAGGGTTTATTTTACAAAGTTCGTTTAATTTTGTATAAAATTTAATTTTGGACATATACTTTGATTCAGGGAAACAGGATGAAAATTCAATTTCATAAATACCACGGTACGGGCAACGACTTTATCCTTATCGACAATAGAGATCATGCATTTAACAAGTATGTGGATGAGGATTTGTTGCAGGATATGTGCAATAGGCATTTGGGCATAGGGGCAGACGGCCTAATGCTTTTCGAGGATTCTGCAAAGTATGACTTCAATATGCGGTATTTCAACCCTGATGGTAAAGAAGCTACAATGTGTGGGAATGGGGGAAGATGTATAACTTTTTTTGCCCATAGCATAGGCCAGTTGAAAAAAAAACAAACACAGTTTAAGGCTGTTGACGGAATTCATCACGCTGAGATACTCGAAACAAAGCAAAACCAGGCATTGGTCAACCTGAAAATGATTAACGTGGAAAATATTACCCACCATAATAATGGTTATATCATTGATACCGGGTCGCCTCATTATATTGAATTTGTGAAAGATGTTGATAACATAGAGGTGGTAAAAGAAGGAAGGGCAATTAGACATGCTCCATTTTTTGCAGAAAAGGGTGGAATTAATGTAAATTTTGTTGAAATAAAAAGAGATGGGATATTTGTAAGGACTTACGAAAGAGGTGTGGAAAACGAAACCCTTTCATGTGGCACAGGAGCTACAGCTTCAGCCATAGCTTTTATCATAAATCAAGGGAAACAAATCATTCAAATACCTGTAAAAACCAAAGGAGGCCTCCTAAAAGTGCATGTGAATGAACATAACAGGGAAAAATTCAGTAATATTTGGTTAGAAGGGCCGGCAAATTTTATTTTTAAAGGAGAAATCGAAATTTAACGAAGAAATTATGGATGGAAAAAACATTAAACTCAGGGCATTAGAACCCTCGGATATAGAAGCACTCTATCAATGGGAGAACGACACTGAAATTTGGAAAGTGAGCAACACCCAAACACCATTTTCCAGGCATACTTTAGAGCAATACATCAATGCGCCCCAGGATATATATGCTACAAAACAACTCAGGCTGATGATAGAAAGTAAAAGTGACACCCCAAAAGCTGTTGGTTGCATAGACCTGTTTGATTTTGACCCCAACCACAAAAGAGCAGGCATTGGGATTCTTATTGATAAAAAACATAGAAACAATGGGTATGCAACAGAAGCCATCGACTTGATGGTAGAATACGCCTTTATCATTCTTGATGTACACCAGTTGTATTGCAATATTTGCCCCGGTAATGAAAAAAGCCTCAAGCTTTTCCAAGGAAAAGGTTTTGAAATTACAGGAAACAAAAAAGACTGGATTAGGAATGGAGACAGTTTTATAGACGAATACTTATTGCAAAAGATCAAAAATTAGCTGGCATGAACAAGAAAAAAGTTTTTAAAACAACGCTTATAATTACACTTATCATAATTGTTGGGGCAGCCATAATAGGATACCGTTTTTATGATAAGATATTTCAGCCTAACGTAAATCTTAATGATGATAAAAGCACATATTTATATATTCCCAGCGGCTCGGGCTTTGAAGAAGTGATGAACAAGATTATCAATCAAGGTATCTTGAAAGATACTTCTTCTTTTCGTTGGCTTGCCATTAAAAAAAACTATCATAATCATATCCACGCGGGCAGGTATCTTATTACAGACAAGATGAATAACAATGAATTGGTAAACCTGTTGCGCTCGGGGAAGCAAGCGCCTGTAAAAGTAACATTTCATAATATTCGCACCAATGCCCAACTGGCAGGTACATTGGCAAAACAGTTGGAAGCTGACTCCACTGCCATCCTAAAAAGATTAAAAGATGATGCCTATATGGAAAAATTCGGTTTTAGCAGCGAAACAGCCCGGTTGATGTTCATTCCCAACACCTACGAGTTTTTTTGGAACACCAATTCCGATGAACTCTTTAAACGAATGCACAGGGAATACAAAACCTTCTGGACTGAAAATCGCCTTGCACAAGCTGAAAAAGCAGGACTAACACCGGTAAAAGCTGCTATACTAGCTTCTATCGTGCAGCTTGAGACAAGCAAACAGGATGAAATGGCACGTATAGCCGGAGTCTACATCAACAGGCTAAAACGTGGAATGGCCTTGCAAGCTGACCCAACAGTGATCTATTCTATGGGAGATTTTACGATTAAAAGGGTTTTAAAAAGGCACTTGGAATATGATTCTCCCTACAATACTTATAAATACCCCGGGTTGCCACCAGGGCCTATTTACTTGCCATCGCCTGTAACCATTGACAAAGTATTGAATTATGAAAAGCACAATTATTTGTATTTTTGTGCCAAACCTGATTTCTCGGGATATCATAATTTTGCTAGGACGCTCACCCAACATAATATCAACGCCCGGAGATACCAAAGGGCATTGAGCAGGAACGGGACACATTAAATTGGAGTATTTTTAAAAATATTTACACACAAGTAAGTTCTACCAATTTACCCTGGCTCCGTTATTAACACTCCAGGATTAAAGCAGGAGATAACAGCTAAATGCGCAATACATCATTTTAATGAAAAAAATAATTTTACAAAAAAGTAATCTAACGTCCTTCTACCAATAAGTCTTTTTAACCTGGAATTCATGATTTTTCTATGATTGAGAAAAAAGTAGTCGGGGAAGAATAACCATTTTCAAAATACCAGTTCAAATAATGTATCCTTATTCTTTAATGGCTTAAGGTTAATTGTACCTCCATGCAAATGCATAATCTGCCTTGATAAACTTAATCCTATCCCTGATCCGCCTTCTTTTGTTGTGAAAAAAGGAAGGAAAATTTTATCTAACATATCATTGGGTATGGGGTTCCCATTGTTTTCTATGTTGATAATGACACTCGAATTGAAATCCTCATAAGCGGTTAAGCGGATGGCCTTTTGCTTTTGCCCTGGTAATGCTTCAACAGCATTTTGAATGATGTTAATGAATACTTGCATGATCATTTTTTCGTCTACCAGTAGAATAAGCGCTTTATTTTTTATATCCACCTCAAAATCAACATTTTCTTCATGAAACACTTTGGCAAACAAAGAATTTAACTGTTCTACCAGGTTGATAAGCAAATGTTCTTCAAGCGCAGGCTTGGGAAGGGTAGAGATGCTGCGGTAGGCTTTTACAAATCTGCCGAGGCCTTGGCTGCGCTTATATATGGCGTTTAACCCGGCTTTTATATTTACAGGATAAACCTTTTCTTTGTCTTCTTCAATCTCTTCTATTATGGTTGACGATAAAGACGTAATAGGCCCGATGGAATTCATAATCTCATGCGTCAGCACACGCACCAACTTTTGCTGGGTTTCAATTTGCTCTTGTTGTAATTCGTTGCGAATATCCCGGAAACTTACAAGCTTGACCTTTCTTCCACCAATAAAAAACTCCGATGCTGTTACCGAGATTTGCACCAGTTCATTATTTCTTTCGAGCCTGAGTAAGTGGTGCTTTTGTGGTTTTAATTCTTTTACCAGAGCCGGCAAAGAATCCTTAACGCTCCCTAGCTCATCAATTGTCCTTATTTCGCTGATGTTGAAAAGCTTTTCAAACATATTGTTGTGGAGTTCAACAATGCCCTTTTCATTAAAAGCCAATAATCCTACGTCAATATTTTTAATGGTTTGCAAAAAATATTGATACTGCGTTTCCTTTTCTGTTTTTACATGGGTATACTGGCGTGCAATATCATCCAATAGGTTTTTGAGTTTTTTGCTATCACCGCTTTTGTTGTGCAGTGAAAAACTGTCCTCATGCACAAGGTTTTCCAGGTAATTGAATATTTTCCTTTTATTCCTGCTAATTATGTAAAACAACAATACTCCCAAAGCAACCAAGGCGATGGAAAAATATAACCTGCCAAATTTTATATGATCCGAATGAAAAGACCATGCAAGCAACAATGAAGTCCCTAGTATGAGCAAAATGACAAGTAAAATACTGGTTTCAAATCGTTTAAATGCCATGTTTTCCAATTTTGCGGTAAAGTGTAGCCCGTGTAATACCAAGGGCTTTAGCAGCTTCTGTATAGTTTCCCTTGAATTCTTTTAATGCTTCTCCAATAATGTGCATTTCGTTCTCACCAAGGTCAAAGCTCATGGGTTTTGTTTTTGCTTTTTTTATCTTCCCCAGGTTAAAATCCTGTGGCCTAAGCGTTCTTTCATCGCAAAGGATCACGGTTTTTTCAATGGTATTCCTTAATTCACGGATATTCCCATACCAAGGGCATTTTTGTAACATCTCCATGGCAGGTTTTGTGAGTAAAGGTTTTGGTTTACGGTATTTTTGGGTGAATTTTTCCAAGAAATGATCCACAAGAACCGGTATATCTTCATCTCTTTCCCTCAGCGGGGGAATTTCAATTTGTATGGTATTGATCCTATACAACAAGTCTTCGCGGAAAGTATTTTCCTCCACCATTTCATAGATGGGTTTGTTTGTTGCACTGATCAACCTAACATCCACCTCAACGGCTTTGTTGGAGCCAACTTTTACAATACGCCCGTCTTCAATGGCTTTAAGTAATTTTGCTTGCATTGCTGAAGAAAGGTTCCCGATCTCGTCCATGAACAAGGTTCCACCTGATGCCACTTCAAACCTTCCCTCCCGCCCTTCTTTGGCATCAGTAAAAGCGCCTTTAACATGGCCAAACATCTCGCTTTCAAAAAGGGATTCGGTTAATGATGCCATGTCCACTCCCACAAAAATATCGGATGAGCGGCCGGAGTTTCGGTGAATTTCTCTTGCCAGTAATTCCTTGCCCGTGCCATTTTCCCCGAGTATTAAAACACTGGCATCGGTATTGGCTACTTTCCTGGCCATATCAAGGGCTTTTTGCATTTTCCCTGATTTCCCACCAATCAATTGGTATGAACTGTTTATGGATTTGCTCAGGTGCTTTTGCTTGGATTCCAATTTATGCACTTTTTGTTTTGACTCTCGCAATTTAAGCGCCGAATGGATCGTGGCAAGTAGCTTCTCATTATCCCAGGGTTTGGGGATAAAATCCATGGCTCCTTCTTTAACCGCCCTTACTGCAAGTTCTATATCAGCATAGGCAGTAATCAGGATTATTATGGCTTCAGGATCTACTTCCAATATCTTGCGCATCCAATAAATGCCTTCATTGCCGGTGTTTACACCTGCTGAGAAGTTCATATCTAAAATGATGGCATCATAAGCTTTTTCATTCAACTTGGAAAGCAATAAATTAGGGTTTTTGAGTACATCAACACAAGTAAAATGCTTCTTGAGATACATTTCCATAGCGAGCAACACTTCGGGGTTGTCGTCAACGATTAGTATATTTGATCTTTTCTGTAGCATAATGTACAAATGTATAAAAATTAAACGGATAGTGTATCTTTTTGATACGATTCATTAGAGAAAGTAGCGCCTTTTTTCTTGGTTTTTAAGGTCTTGGGGCGGTGGCATGGAGTTTGGTTCTGTGACGAAAAGAGAAGATAGCAGCTTTTCCCAGCACTTCGCCCCTGAACTTAAATTTTTATCAACAAAAACATACATTATGAAAACAAAATTTAAAAGCTTGTTATTTATTCTGCTGATAAGCGGTAGTTTACATGCCCAAGTAGTCAAAGACTTCAAGGGGAAACCATTGGGTTCGTATCATACGATGGATGACGAGATGTACTATATCTCCTTTGCTTTAGAAGACTCAATAGCAATAAAAGAGATGATAGAAATTAACTTAGAATCTGCAAAACGCTGCGGAGGGACAAAGAAAAACGCCTATTTCATTGGAAAATGCAAATATTATCGCGCTGAAAAAGCAAGGACGGGAGAACTATATGGTAACAAAATAAAAGATAAGAACGACCGTGTATTTTTGCTTTTGATCAAAAAAGGTAAAAGACGAGATAAATATTTTATTTCATTTTGCGGTGAAGCCAAACTTCCAATCAAAGAACTAAATGTATATTGGTTGGGATATATCCAAAAAAATGACCTGAAATCTTTTGTCCGCTCAAATAAACCTTTTAGAAAAAAGATCCAAAGACTGTTATTGCATTATTCCAGTAAAGAAAAATATATATAGCACCATGAGAGACCTTATCAGAAACCACTTAACCGTTACGCTGCGCTTCCTTTGGAGGAACAAAATTTACTCATTGATTAATATCCTTGGGTTATCTTTTGGATTGGCATGCAGTTTTATCGTATTGCTTTATGTTACTGACGAGCTCAAATACGATAAGCATTTTGAAAACAGTGACCGAATCTATAGGATACTGAATATAAAGAAAGATTTCAATAATTACACTGGGGCTCGATCGTCTTATCTTTTGGCAGAACTGGTTGAGGAACATATCCCGGAAGTAGAAAAAGTTTGTAAAATTAATTTCATCCCTTCCACTGCTATTGACACTAGCGGGCAGGTTTGGCTACGTGGAACCTTCTCTGCCGGCCCCAGTGTTTTTAAACTATTTGATATAAAAATACTTCATGGAAATGTTTCAACTGCATTGCAAACTATCAATGATATTGCCATTTCACGCTCAGCGTCAAAAAAGCATTTTGGAACCGTTAATTCCATAGGAAAAGAGATAAGAATCAATATCAACAATTACCAGGAAAAGACTTTTGTTGTGAAAGCCGTTTTTGAAGATTTACCCAAGCATTCTTCTTTTAGGCCCAGGGTCCTGTTTCATCAGGATATTTCTTATATTAATATCAAGAAATTCAATCCTGATATTGAAAAAGTAAAAAACAACATTGAATATACATATATATCAACTTTTTTGTTGCTCACCCCCCAAGCTATAACCGACAGTGTTGAGCGTAAAATAAATCAATTGGCCACCCAACATTCAAAGGGGAAAGAATATAATATGCAATATACATTGCAGAACCTGGAAAAAATCCGGTTACATTCCCAGGATATTGGAAATGATTTTTGCCGTCATGGAAGCTTGGATAATGTAAGGTATTACACGATAATTGGTTTCATAATATTGATTATATCATGTTTTAACTTTTCCTTGTTAAACCTTGCCAAGTCAACCACCCGTATAAAAGAAATTGGCATTCGCAAAGTTGCCGGGGCATCAAGAAAAGTGATCACAAGACAAATTTTATCCGAATCCTTATTAATAGCTTTTATAGCTTTCCCCAATGCGTTACTCCTTACAGAGTTAATGCTGCCATCAGCAAGCAATTACTTAAACAAATCACTGGAGATCAATTATACAACCAACCTAAGTTACATCCTGGCGCTTTTTGTTACGGTAATTGGTGCAGGCTTATTAGCAGGAAGTTATATGGCCGGGTATATGGCTAAATTCAACCCTATTCATTTGTTCAGGTCGGGCATACAAATGAGAACATCAAGGTCATTTTTCAGGAAATCCATGATCACTTTGCAATTGATTATCTTTATTTCTTTGCTTTCAATCGTCATTATTATTTCCAGGCAAATTCATTATATGCTTCATAAGGATTTAGGTTTAAGCAAAGAAAACCTTGTTATTATCTATGGTGAAAGGGACAATAGCGCGGCGAACTTAGAATTTTTAAAAGCTATTAAATCCAGCCCATCGATCTTAAATGCAACAGCAGCTTATAGCCTCCCCCCTGATAATTCAATAGGTTTACAACTGTACAAACATCCTAAAAACCCGAGTAAAAAGATTGAAATGGAAGGTTTTGATGTTGACTACGATTTTTTAGATACTTATAACATCAAATTAAAAGAGGGCCGGAATTTTAGTCCGTTAAACAGAACCGATGATAGCCTTGCTGTTATAATAAATGAAAAAGCAGTTAGCGTTTTAGAATTGGGAGATACGGCGCTTAATAGTAAATTCAATGGGAAAAGAATCATTGGTATTGTTAAGGATTTTCACATCCATACTTTGCATATGCAAGTAAAACCAACAGTAATATACCTTTATAATGGTGATTACAATTATATGATCGCTGCAAAACTAAGAGGAGAAGATTTTAAACAAGGGATTTCTTTTATAAGAGAACAATGGAAAAGGGTTTACCCTGGGAAAAACTTTACTTATTATTCATTCAATGATTCATTAAAACAATGGTATGAACGTGAATTTGACTCAAGGAAAGCTTTTACCACCTTTTCAGCTTTTGCTATATTCATTGCCCTATTGGGATTGTTTGGGTTTACCCTGTTTACAGTTGAAAGAAGGCGCAAGGAAATAGCCATTCGAAAAACGCAAGGCGCAGGTATCAAACATATTGTTCAATTGATATCAAAAGAATTCTTGGTGCTTACTTTTTTCGCGGGAGTTTTGTCAGTGCCTTTGTCTTACTTTTTCATGGAAAAATGGTTAGAGCGTTTTGTTTACAGGATTTCCATCGGCCCATTGGAATTTATTGCTGCTTTTTTTGCAACATCCATCATTGTTTTTATAACTGTTTCTTTAAGAGCGGTGTTGGCAGCTAAACAAAACCCGGTTAAATACTTGAAGAACGAGTAATATTGAACCGGGTGTAAACAAAATTATTCCACAGTAACCGACTTGGCTAGATTCCTTGGCTGGTCAACATTGCAATCTCTCATAACAGCTATATGATATGACAATAATTGTAAAGGGATGGTTGCCAGCATAGGTACAAACATTTCCTCTACTTCTGGGATCTCAATGACATAATCGGCCATTTCTTTTACAGCAATATCTCCTTCGGTAACCACGGCTATAATTATGCCTTTTCTCGCTTTAACTTCCTGTATATTGCTTATTACTTTATCGTATGTACCTTTATTGGTGGCAATTACAACAACAGGCATTTGCTCATCAATAAGGGCGATGGGGCCATGCTTCATCTCTGCTGCAGGATATCCTTCTGCATGAATATAAGATATCTCTTTAAGCTTTAATGCACCTTCCAAGGCTACAGGGAAATTATACCCCCTGCCTAAATAAAGGAAATTCCTGGCATCTTTGAATAAAGAGGATACTTCCTTAACTACTTTATCAACCTTTAGGGTTTTTTCTACTTTTTTGTCAATAAAAAACAATTCATTAAGTAGCTGGTGATATTTTGATTTGGAGATAGAGCCTTTTAATCCTGCAATTTTAAGCGCCATCAGGTGCAACAATGTAACTTGTGCAGTAAATGCTTTTGTAGAAGCCACTCCAATCTCTGGCCCAGCATGTGTATATGAACCGGCATGAGTAGCTCTTGCAATAGACGAACCAACAACATTACAAATACCTATGAGGGTAGCACCTTTTGATTTAGCTAGCTCAACTGCAGCGAGGGTATCGGCAGTTTCGCCGGATTGAGATATGGCTATCACTACATCGTCCTCGTAAATAACCGGGTTCCTGTACCTGAACTCAGAAGCATATTCCACTTCAACGGGTATGCGGGTAAGTTCTTCAAAAATATATTCTCCTACAAGCCCTGCATGCCAAGAAGTTCCACAAGCAACAATAATAATGCGCTTGGCATTCATCATTTTTTGCTCATAATCAATAATGCCTCCTAAAGACACGATACCTTTATCCAGGTTTAGCCGTCCCCTCATGCTATCTTTGATAGATCTCGGTTGTTCAAAAATCTCTTTAAGCATGAAATGATCAAAACCGCCTTTTTCAAGCTCCGAGAGGTTCCATTCCAACTTTTGGATATAAGGGGTTTTTTCCTGGTTTTTGATGGTTTTTATTTTAAGTCCATTGTTTCTGTCCAGTATGGCGATTTCCTCGTCATTAAGGTAAACAACATTTTTTGTGTACTCTATAAGCGGTGTTGCATCAGACGCTGCAAAAAACTCATTGTCTCCAACACCAATAACCAAAGGGCTGCCTTTTTTTGCTAATATGAGTCTTTCCGGGTCGTCTTTAGAAGCTATGGCAATTGCATAAGCACCAACAACCTGGCTAAGAGCTATTTGAACAGCTTTCACCAAATCTACTTTTTCATTTTGCTTTATATCTTCAATAAGATTAACAAGTACCTCGGTATCGGTTTGACTGGAAAACTTATATCCCCTATTAACAAGTTCTTTTTTTAATGAAGCGTAGTTTTCTATGATTCCATTGTGAATGAGGGATAATGATTCTGATTGTGAGTAATGTGGGTGGGCATTTACATCATTAGGCTCACCATGTGTAGCCCATCGTGTATGAGCAATGCCTAAAGTTCCTTCTTTTTCTTTGTTTTTAACAAATTCTTCTAGATCACTCACTTTGCCTTTGCACTTGTAAAGCTTGAGTTCCCCGTTTAAAAGGGAAATACCTGCGCTGTCGTACCCTCGGTATTCTAGCCTTTTAAGTCCCCTAATAAGTATTGGGTAAGCTTTTCTATTTCCAATATAAGCTACAATTCCACACATAAGCGTTAATATTTTGTATAATGGATTTTCAATTTCAACCTTTCTCCAATCCTGCCAGGGCCTCTTATTACGGTCCTGTTTGCATATACAGCTCTTCCGGTAGGAATGATGTAAAGATCAAATTCGTTTTCATCGTTATTGATTAAATTTTGAATATGCCTTGTAATGTTGAATAAATAATAATTTTTTGAATTATAATAGTAACCACCGAGAGTGCCCTCAGAGGCATCATCAATAATTCTAATATAATTATTGTTCTCATCCCTCTTTAACAAGTATAGCCTGTAAGGCAAAGGATAATCATCGCCAGTGTAGGTTTTGTCTGGCGGAACAATAAGTTCTGCTTTATTAAGGGCAATATTCTTTTCTGAGAGACTGGTAATATAAGGTATTTTCACATTTGTAATTACGCCAGCATAAGGCTGCAAATAAAGCAAGCTATCTCCAAGGGTATTATCACCAGATATAACTTGTTGCCTAAAAATACTGTTTCCTTGCTCGTAATCATGTTCAAATTGGCCAAATCTTGCACAATTGATATTAATAGGGAAGTCAAATTGCAAGGAATCGTTATAATAAAGTGTTAACTTAGAATATTTTGAAAGAAGGCTAACATAAAAGAGCGAATTGCCCGCAGTGCTATTACTTGTTTTTACATAAAGGCCTTTAAAATATTCAATAAAACTTTCATTATCTGCTAAGTTGCCGCTTCCTTGTTGGTTAAGCAAAACTTGTGCAAGGTCTATATCCAGTTGTATCCTGTGATGAAAAGGTATCGTGTCTTCTCCAATAATAATGCTATCTTTTGATGCAGATGGGACAAAAGTCTTTTGTGCCAATAGTGTTTCTTTACAATCTAAACTAGAGAAAGAATAGTAATCCTCATCGTATTTAAATTCTTCATTAATTTCATAAATTTTGATAGTATGTGGTAAAGTACTATCCCCATATAAGCTATCCACTTTGAGGCACAGCACTAATGAGTCGGCTACCGGGTTGCTACCAAAGTCCGGCTCACTGCTTTCTAAATAGCATTGAGTATAAAGGTTGGCGGTTGTTGGCCCAAAGATTGGATCTTCAATTTTTCCCAAAAGACTTATAGATGTTTCATCAGTTCTCAAGCTATCTTCAAGTTCAGAATGAGCTTGTAAGGTGAGTGTATCAAAACTTGCCGTGTTGAGTTGTTCTTCCACCAGGTCAATCCCGATATCATCCGGTTCTTTGCAAGATGTGATGATTATAGAGGCAAATAACATTGCCAATAAGAAATATCTCATAGGTAAAGCGTTTTATTTTGGAGGGCAAATTTAATTGTTATTTATGACAATACAGGTTCTTTAACCAAAATTTCGTCATAAAATCCATTATAAGCATCTATATAACTCTCCATATCTTGGTAATCAAGAAATGGTTTTTTAGATTGTTTTGCATAATCCTCCAATTCAGCGTTAATATTTTCACTTCCTTTAATTATACCATCGGCATAATCAATGGCAGCTTTCATGATATTAACGTAATCTGTCTTGGAATATTTTGCTAAGTCTTTATCCGAAATTCCATCTGATTTAATTTTCTTAGCGATTGATTCGCTCAACCTTTCTTCGAAATCATCATCATAGATCGAAATTACAACCCTCGTACTGGTGAACATAGGGTTATCATGGTATGCTTTTTTAAGATAAATAGGCACCAAGCTAGAAAACCATCCATGGCAATGAACAAGATTAGGTGACCAACCCAATTTATTTACGGTTTCTATTACACCGCGGCTAAAAAATACCGATCTTTCATCATTATCTTTAAAGAAATTGCCATTTTTATCACAAAACATGGCTTTGCGCGAAAAGAAATCTTCATTGTCTATAAAATATACTTGCATCCTGGCAGCTTGTATAGAAGCAACTTTAATAATAAGGGGATGGTCGTTATCATCAATAATGAGGTTCATTCCAGAGAGCCGAATTACCTCGTGCAATTGATTTCGCCTTTCATTTACACAACCAAACCGCGGCATGAATACACGTATCTCTTTTCCTTTTTCCTGGATACCTTGGGGTAAATAGCGTCCTATTTCTCCCATGGGTGTTTCTTTAATATAGGGTGTAATTTCCTGTTCAACAAATAGTATTCTGGATTTTTCCATGGTAAAAATATTAGTTAAATTGAGAACAACAATAAAATTTTGCAAAATTAACAAAAAATTTCCATATTTTCAATTATTCCTATTAGTTTTGCAGATTTTATATTACCTGGGCTATAAAAATAGCTCATTGTAGCTTTTAAGAATTTTTTTTGCAAGATGTTAGTTTTTAATACCATTAAAAAGCTTAAAGAGCATTTAAATACTCTCCGTGTAGAAAAGAAATCCATTGGTTTTATTCCTACTATGGGTGCGTTGCATGATGGTCACATTTCCTTGGTTCAACAGTCTGTTCAAGACAATGATGTAACAATATGCAGTATTTTTGTTAATCCTATCCAGTTCAATAATAAAGAAGATTTGGAAAAATACCCGAGAGATACGGCGAGAGATATAAAAATGCTTGAAGATTCGGGTTGTGATATTGTTTTCAATCCTTCAGAAAACGAGATGTATCCACGACCAATTGATACCAAATATAATTTTGGGTCTTTAGAATCGGTTATGGAAGGACAATTCAGGCCTGGACATTTTAATGGAGTAGCTGTAGTAGTGAAAAGACTTTTTGATATTGTTGAGCCCGATGTAGCATACTTTGGCCAAAAGGATTACCAACAACTGGCAGTTATTAAAAAATTAACTGAAATTGAAAAACTCAATATAAAAATTATTGGTTGTCCCATTATTAGGGAATTTGATGGTTTGGCAATGAGTTCTCGAAATACGAGACTAAATGAAAAAGAAAGAAAAGAAGCTTCTTTTTTATATAACATGCTTAAGGAAGCGAAAGAGCAATTGCTTTGTAATACACCTGTAAAAAATGTTAAGAATTATGTCCAGGATAGATTTGATAGCAACTCATGGTTTCAACTAGAATATTTTGAAGTAGCAGAACCAAATGAGCTGGAACCTGTTCAAGTAATAAAAGAGCAAGAAAAAGCCAGGTTGTTTATAGCTGCTTATCTTGGAGATATCAGGTTAATAGATAATTTAGAAATTTATTCTTAATTTTGTGTCCTATGCATATCGAAATAGTAAAGTCAAAAATCCACAGGGTAAAGGTAACCGAAGCTAACCTGGATTATATAGGAAGCATAACCATTGATGAAGAGTTAATGGATGCTGCTGGTATTATAGAAAACGAAAAGGTACAAGTTGTTAACATCAATAATGGCGAAAGATTGGACACATATGTGATTAAGGGAGAAAGAAACAGTGGAACAATTTGTATGAATGGCCCTGCATCAAGAAAAGCCCAGGTTGGCGATATCATAATTATAATTTCTTATGCCTCAATGACACCTACTGAAGCAAAAATCTTTAAACCTACTATTATTTTTCCTGGCAATCAAAACAAACTACAGAAACTTTGAAAAAGAGAGTTGTAAATATTATTAAGTATTTATTTTTTCTTTTTATTGGTATTGGATTATTGTGGTTTATTACCAAAGACCAAGACTTGGCAAAAATGGCACAGCAATTCAAAACCGCTAATTATTGGTGGATTGTTCTTGCAATAATTCTTGGTATACTAAGTCATGTTTTTAGGTCATTAAGGTGGAATATTCTTATTAATTATGCCGGTTATAAAACCACAGTTACTACTACTTTTTATGCTGTTATGGTTGGTTATTTAGCCAATTTGGCCATACCAAGGTTGGGAGAGGTTACAAGATGCGGCGTGCTAGGGAAAACTCAAAAAATTCCCGTCGGATTACTATTTGGTACGGTGATCTCCGAAAGGACATTTGACCTTATTACCCTGCTATTTTTAATTTTTATGACCATTGTTTTTCAAGTTGGAACCTTGGGGAATTTTTTGGATGAATATATATTGGGGTCTTTTGGCGAAAGAGTTACGGGTAAATTGGGTACTCTCGTTTTATTGATTTCTATCTTAATTGCAATAGTTATTTTTATATTTATAGCTTACAGGTTGCTATTGCCTTTCATTAAAAGACTCAAGTACTTTTACAAGTTTAAAAGGTTATTGGTAAGCTTTATTAGTGGTATAAAGACCATATTAAAAAATGACAAAAAATGGTGGTTCTTTTTTTATACTTTTATAATTTGGCTGCTGTATTTTTTGATGCTTTATGTTTGTGTATTCTCCTTAAAAGAAACATCCGGTTTATCGCCTATTGACGGGCTTACAATCATGGCTATTGGAAGTTTGGGAATTGTTGCACCAGTGCCAGGCGGAATAGGCGCTTATCATTTTATAGTTACTGCCCTCCTGGTTGAAATTTATCACATCGAGTCTAGCGCTGCAACTTCATTTGCATATATTGCCCATACCTCCCAGATTACCATGATCATTGTTTTTGGAATCATCTCATATATTTTGCTGGTCATTAAGCAAAAAAACACCCTAACCCTCAAAAGATGAAACAGTTAGACATCATCCATTCAAAAATATTTCGTTTTGAAAATACCCAAAATAGAGCGTTATTCAATCGAAAATTGGCTTATTGGAATTTTACGAACAAGGAGATCGCTTTTACCAATGGTTGTTTCGACTTATTACATCTCGGGCATATTGATTATTTAGCAAAGGCGGCAGATCTTGGAGATGTGCTAATTGTTGGGCTTAATTCGGATATTTCTGTAAGAAAAATTAAGGGTAATAAAAGGCCTATTACTTCCGAAAAATCTCGTTCCCATATACTTGCCGCATTACGATTTATTGATGCAGTAGTTTTGTTTGATGATGAAACGCCTTTAGAGCTAATAAAAAGAGTTAAACCCGGGATTTTGGTTAAAGGAAAAGATTACAAAGCAGAAGAAGTTGTTGGTTATGATGTTGTAACAAAAAATGGAGGAGAAGTGATAACCCTTGATATTCTTAAAGGCTATTCGACATCTGGAATAGAACAAAAAATTTTACAACAAAATAACAAATAGTATCCTTTTTTTACATTAAATTTGTTATTTTTGTTAATGAATTCTCTATAAAATTCTTCAAAATGAAAAATAATAAAACATCTCTTTCTTCAGTATACGTAGTCATTTCTTTTGTCATGATTGTTTTAATGGGTTCATGCAGCAAGTCCAAAGTTCAAAAGGAACTTGAAGGTAAATGGAAGAGGATAAAGATCAGTAATGTTAATGATAGTTCAGGTGTAAACGAATACTGGACTTTTGAAAACAACAGCATTACAATTACCAAATCCAACAGCGAAGATTCCGTTACCATAATCGACCGGGGAACATATGTTGTAAAAATTAAACTAGACCATAAAGAACTTGCCGCTAAGGGTTTTGGAGAAGAAATACAAAAACCAGGGTTTGATTACCGGGAGCGTTTTTACAATACCGTTTGGGTTATTGATGTACTTGATGAAAATGTACTTGCAATGTTTGGGGATAAGGAGAACAATTTTATTTATTACGAGTTTGAAAAAGCAGAATAACCTGCCTACCCTATAATGGCCAAAACCAAAACCGTTTTCTTTTGTCAGAATTGTGGAGCCCAATCCCCTAAATGGATGGGAAAATGCCCCAGTTGCCAGGAATGGAATACTTTTGTTGAAGAGGTTGTAACGAAAAAAAGCTCATCATCACAATCTTCCTATGAAGCAATAAAAAATAGCACCCCTCGTAAACTTTCAGAAATAGATTTCTCAAAAGAAAAAAGGATTAACACCCATAATAACGAGTTAAACCGTGTTTTAGGCGGTGGCTTAGTACCAGGGTCAGTAATCCTGATTGGAGGAGACCCCGGTATTGGAAAATCTACGTTAATGCTTCAAATAGCGCTTAATATTCCTACTTTAAAAATTTTATACATAACAGGCGAAGAAAGTGATACCCAAGTAAAAATGCGCGCCGAAAGAATGGGCCTTAACAATGAAAATTGCTATATACTTACTGAAACCATAACCCAAAAAATCTTTCAACATCTCAATAATTTAAATCCCGGGATGATTATTATCGACTCAATACAAACCCTAACAACCGAACTTATTGAGTCTTCGGCAGGCACAGTATCACAAATAAGGGAATGCGCATCGGATGTAATAAAATACGCTAAACAAACTGCAACACCTGCTTTTCTGATCGGGCATATTACCAAAGAGGGCTCACTGGCCGGGCCAAAAATACTGGAGCACATGGTAGACACGGTACTTCAATTTGAAGGGGATAGAAATTACGGGTATAGAATTCTCCGCTCCGTTAAAAATCGCTTCGGTTCCACTTCAGAGCTTGGCATATACGAAATGCTCGGCAATGGCCTCAGGGAAGTAGATAACCCGTCAGAAATTTTGGTAACAGGCAATGAAGAAAAGCTTAGTGGAGTTTCTGTAAATGTTACCATTGAAGGAATAAGGCCGCTACTAATAGAATCTCAAGCGCTGGTCTCAAATGCTACTTACGGAACGCCACAGCGTACAGCCACAGGCTTTGATTTAAGGAGACTGCATATGATTCTTGCCGTACTCGAAAAAAGAAGTGGCCTCAAGCTGGGAGTAAAAGATGTTTTCCTTAATATCACAGGCGGAATTAAAGTAGACGACCCTGCCATTGATTTTGGTATTGCAGCAGCAGTGATCTCCTCTTATAATGATATTTCTATCCCAGAAAAAGTTTGCTTTTCTGCCGAAGTTGGGCTTTCCGGGGAAATAAGGCCGGTAAACCGCATTGAACAAAGAATATCAGAAGCTGATAAATTGGGTTTTGAGAAAATATTTGTTTCAAATTATAGTCTTAAAAACATTCAACAAAATAAATTCAATATAGAGATTATCCCTATTAAAAAAATCGACTCCCTTTTACAAGCCCTTTTTTAAATTCCTTAAAGACGAATAGCTTCATATAGTGTCATGTCAATTCTAAAATGACGTTTGGAGATTGCTTCGCCGACTGCTGTCGGCTCACAATGACGTCACTCCGAGGAGGCACAGTCTATCCCGCTATGAGCGGGAACAAAGGAGTCTCCTTACTTTTTCATATGTGACATGACAGTAGCAATTTTTACATCGTTTTATGTTTAGTTATTTTGTGTGAAAAACGGGGAAGCCATCAGAGGTTTCTCCTTTTTTGTATGGCTTGGGTAAGCTCAATAAACTTGTTTACATCTAGTTGTTCTGCCCTTAAAGATAACAAGCCCGGGTCACAAGGTATTTCTTGTCCCAATCTTTTTAAAGCATTTCTAAGGGTTTTTCTTCGTTGGTTAAATGCTGTTTTCACTACCTCGAAAAATAATTCTTCATCGCATGCAAGCTGCGAGGTATTGTTCCTTTTCAGCCTGATAACTGCTGATTTTACTTTTGGTGGTGGAACAAAAACTTTTTCCGATACAGAAAATAAGTATTCTACATCATAAAAGGCTTTTACCAGCACGCTGAGGATACCGTATGTTTTCGTTCCCGGGGCTGCATGGATTCGTTCGGCCACTTCTTTTTGAAACATCCCTACAAGTTCAGGAATAAGTTGCCTGTATTTCAAAACCCTAAAAAGGATCTGGCTGGAAATATTGTAAGGAAAATTGCCGATAACTGCTGTTGGCCGGTTAAAATGACCATGGAAATTAAATTGAAGAAAATCCGCTTCTATAATCTCCAAGTCATGGGCCTCAAGTTTTTTGTGCAGAAATTGTATGGATTCTTTATCAATTTCTATTGCAGAGAGGTCAATATTTTCAAGTTGTAGTAACTGTTCTGTTAAGAATCCTGTTCCGGGGCCTACTTCCAAGACTTGCCTATAATTTTGATGGAATGTAAGGCTGTTTGCTATTTTACAAGCGATATTTTTATCAGCAAGGAAATGTTGTCCAAGGTGTTTTTTAGGCCTAACGTAACTCATAACGGCATTAATTAATTGGCAAAGTCGCCCCTTAGTTCTCTAAAGCGTTTGCGCGATTTGATCGTATAAACACTTGCAGGATAGGAAAGGAGTATTTGCTTATACAACTCCCTGGCTTTTTCGGTGTTTTTGAACTCTTCATCATACAATCTTGCTCTTGTAAAAAGTGCATCGTCAGCAAGTAAGCCTTGGCTATGTTCTTCAACAATAATAGCCAAAACACTATCGGCTTTAGCAAATTGATTCATGCTAAGGTATATCTTTGCTTTTTTGAAAAGCGCATCATCATTAATAGGATGGTTGGGGAATAATGTTTTCACAGAATCGAGGATTTGAATAGCTTGCATATTTTTGTTCCTGTAAAATAAAAGGTCGGCTGAAGCGTATTTCTTTAATGGCACTTCCGAGCTATCTTCCCCAATATTTTCTTTAATGAGCAAAGACAAGTCCATGGCATCGTTGGCAATGAGTTTGGAAGTGGCTGCTTTGAGAACATCAAGTTGAGCCTTAGCCCACTGGAATTCACCCATATAAAAAGAAAACTTTGCATTTTTGAACTTAGCCAAATGGCCTATGGGTTCGTGTTTAAAATCTTTTTCCACTTGCGAGTACAGCAATGTAGCGTCCCAAGGTTCTCCCGATACCAGGTAAATATCAGCCAGCTCAAGCTTGGGATGAGCTTTGACCTTTGCTGGTATTCCGGGCATTCCCAGTATTTCCTTGAGGATATTGATGGCATTGCCTGTTTTGTCTAAATAAAAAGCTTGGATATGTGCCAAGTCAGTGAGCAATGGCACTGTAGCCCTGGATTTACCCAGGTCTTCAATAGCGCTGATATACCTTTTTTCTATCTTTGCCAGGTCTTTTTGCGTATAATTAAGACTCTGGGTTACTTTTAAATAACTTGCATTGAGCAATCCAACCCAGGCCCTTATATAATAGGCCTTTTCTTCGCCTTTTCCCATCACGTATTCGTAGCAATCAATGGCGATATCGTAATTTTTATGGTCTTTGCATATTTGAGCAAGTTTTAAAAGTCTTAGCCCATCTTCATCATTTCTCTTATCAAGCGCTCTTGCCTGTACAAAAGCCATATCAAAATCTTTTTGCTGAATGCTCAACCAAAGCAGCATTTCTGAAAAAGCGGTGTTACCTGGGTCTTTTTGTGTCTTTTTTAAAAGCTGATACCTAAGTGTTTCATGCTTTTTATTCTTGGGGTCATCCTTGAGTTTGCGTTGCAAAACACCTTGTAACTCATTGTAATTGGCAGCAGGATTTTCTAAATACTCCACGTAAGTTTGCATCATGCTTTCGTAATCTTTTTTTGCTTCATACAGGTCGGCCAATTCAAAAGTAAACAAGGTAGGGCTTTTAAGTTTTTTTTGGCCCGTTTTATAGGTTTCAATGGCAAAATTGATCTTTCCCCTATGCTCAAAAGCATTGGCAAGTTCTATTATCTCGTTTTTTCTTAAAGGTACCTCTTTAATGGCTTCATCATATTCTTTAACAGCTTTTGATTTTTTCCCTTCTTTTTCATAAACATAGCCCTGGTCAACACGATATTTTTGATTGCCCGGGTTATACTTAACAGCCTTTTTTACCATCTTTTTGGCTGTATTGTAATCCTTAAGCTTTAAAAGACAGTCTAAGTAATTGTTATAATTAATGTTTGACCGTTTTTCATTATAGAGCTCTTCGTAAAGAACAACAGCTTTTTCGTATTCCCCGTCAGAATAGTATTGTGCTGCAAGCATCTCTTTTTCATTATTTTGAGATAATGCAATAAAGGGAAAAAAAAGCATTAGCGAGAGAAAAATAGTGTTCTTTTTGTTTAATTTCATTTTTAATTGTTGTCAATGCTTACTCTTGGGATAAGGCTAAACCGAATTCTTATTTAGCTCAATAATTATACCATAGACAATAAATTGTCTATGAATTTATTTTGTCAAAGCCAGTAAAAGGCCTAAGGACTTTTGGAACAACAATTCCGTCTTTTTCCTGGTAGTTTTCTAATATTGCTGCCATTATCCTGGGCAGAGCCAGGGCGCTACCATTAAGTGTATGTGCCAATTGGGGCTTGTTTTTGCCTTCTCTAAAGCGCAGTTTGAGCCTGTTTGCCTGGTAGGATTCAAAATTGGATACAGAACTTACTTCAAGCCAGCGTTCTTGAGCAACAGAATAAACTTCCATGTCGTAAGTAAGAGCGGAAGTAAAGCTAAGGTCTCCACCACATAAAACAGCGATCCTGTAAGGTAATTCAAGCTCATTTAGTAAACCGGTGATATAATCTTTCATGTCTTCCAAGGTATCGTAAGACTTTTCAGGATGCTGCACCTGCACTATTTCTACTTTATCGAACTGGTGCAAGCGGTTAAGCCCTCTAACATCTTTGCCATAAGAACCTGCTTCTCTCCTGAAGCAAGCCGAATATGCAACATTCTTTACAGGAAGTTCTTCAGCTTTTAATATTACATCCCTGTATATGTTGGTTACCGGCACTTCTGATGTTGGTATAAGGTAAAAATTGTTCTCCTTAAGTGCATACATCTGCCCGTCTTTGTCTGGCAGTTGTCCTGTCCCATAACCAGAATCTTCATTAACGAGGTATGGAGGCTGTATTTCTTCATAACCTGCTTTGGCTGCCATATCAAGAAAATACCAAATCAAGGCTCTTTGCAATTTAGCGCCTTTGCCTTTGTATACCGGAAAACCGGAGCCAGTGATCTTATTGCCCAAGTCAAAATCAATAATATCATACTTTTTGGCAAGTTCCCAGTGAGGTTGAAAAAAGTCTTCTTTCTTGGGAATTCCACCATTTTCAAATATAACCTTGTTGTCCTCTTCACCTTTGCCTGGCGGGACTATCTCGTGAGGGATATTAGGCACTGATAAAAGCAATTTGTTAAGCTCATTATTGGTATTGTTGAGTTTTTCTTGCAACTCAGAATTCGATAATTTTAAATCAGCGGTCTTTTGTTTTAGTTTATTTGCTTCCTCGGCTTTCCCAGATTTATATAAGCCCCCGATTTCTTTAGAGATCTTTTTTACCTCCGCTAAGGAGTCATCCAATTTCTTTTGGTATTCCCTTCGATTGTTATCTAATTCAATAATCTTATTGATCGGTTCTTCAGCATCAAAATTTTTTATTTTGAGTTGGCTGATAATTTCATCTTTATTTTCTCTTATATTGTTTACTACAAGCATCGTATTAATTTTGAGTTGCAAATATACGTTAAAAACAAAAAAACTCCGGGTATGAACCAGGAGTTTTTTAGCAATTCATATTATGAAAAATACTATTCACTAACCGGAAGAACAGAAACATAGGATTTATTATTCCTTTTTTTCTGGAATTTTACCTCGCCATCGGTCAAGGCAAAAAGCGTATGGTCTTTACCAAGCCCTACGTTTTGGCCGGGGTTGTGTTTTGTGCCTCTTTGGCGGACAATAATATTGCCCGATTTAGCCACCTGGCCGGAATAGATCTTCACTCCTAAGCGTTTGCTTTCCGATTCACGGCCGTTTCTTGAACTACCTGCTCCTTTTTTATGTGCCATGGTATTTCGTTTTTATTGGTTATTTTCTTCTTTATTTTCTTCTTTTTTCTCGGCTGCTGGCTCCTTCTTTGCCTTAGCTGCCGTTTGTTGTATGTCTTCTATCTTAATGGTAGATAAGTGTTGGCGATGGCCGTTTTTTACCTTGTAGCCTTTTCTCCTTTTTTTCTTAAAAACAATTACTTTGCTGCCTTTGCCATTCTCAATTACTTTAGCGGTTACCTTGGCATTCTTTATTACAGGGTCGCCAATTTTTACTTTACCGTCATTATCTATCAACATCACTTTGTCAAATTCAACTTTGTCGCCTTCTTTGGCTTTAAGGCTGTTAACGGTAATCTCTTGGTCTTTTTCTACCTTTACCTGCTGTCCTGCTATGTCAACAATTGCGTACATTATCTCGATTTTTTAAATTTCTTATATAATATCCTGATTTGAGGGCTGCAAATTTAGTAAATATTTTTGTAATAAAAACCAATCGAAAAATAAAAATTTATATTTTGTGGGCATTACGTTTCCTGTATTTTTTCCTGTTCACCATATAAACGCCAATAAGGATAATAACGATCCAAATAAAATAAGAAATTTTAAAGTCTTCCCCGTCAAAAACACCCCATAGAACTGCTACAATAGGTATCATATAAGTTACGGAAGAAGCAAACAACGCGCTTGTTAGCTTTATTAAATAATTAAAAAGTGTTAATGCTACTGCTGTCCCAAAAACTCCTAATATCAATATGTATAGAAAACTTTCCATGCCATACTCATGTGTGACAAGCCTTTGCGGGAAATCGGTTAAAAATAGGAAGATTACGCAAGGAATTCCTGTAAAAATATACGAAAACCCCGTAATATGAACCGCTTTTAAATCGTTGAGGTAAGTTTTTATAACATTAACATTAATTGCATAGCAAATGGTTGCAATAACTATAAAAATGCCGTAACCCATATTAAAATTAAACGTGTTCTCGCCGCTAACCGATATTAAACCAATTGCACCACCAAGCCCTATAAAAACGCCTAAAACTTTTACCCAAGTGGACTTTACACGGAAAAACAATACGCCAAGCAGCAAAGTAAATAAGGGTGTAAGCGAATTGAGTATTCCTGCAAGATAGCTGTCAATGGCAGTTTGGGCATAAGCAAATAAGAATGCCGGGGCTCCATTGCCGGCTAAGCCAACAATCAATAAATATTTCCATTTATCTTTGGGAATATCTCTAATCTTATGAATAACAAAGGGAACGATAGAAAAAAACACGGTTGTAATTCTTAACGCCCCCACCTGCATGCTTGGAAAAGCTACCAAGCCTCTCTTCATAAGAATAAAAGAACTTCCCCATGTAAAAACAAGTACAAGTAATATTGCCCAATGCAAGAGCTTTGACCTGGGATTTAATTTCAACAGCTTATCTTTAATCAATGTCTCTCCAAACTTCTTTATTCACTTATCAACTATTTTACAACTATAACAAGGTATTTTGATGCTTCCCAAAATTTTTCGGGCTGGGTAATCTTTAACCCTTCAATCTTGTTATCTTTCTTAATAAGCTTATAGCTGTTATCTGGATGCGATGTAATAATCTCTACCTTTTTGGTTGAAAATTCTATAAGGTCTTTTTTACGAATATCAATTTCTGTGAAATAATCCTTGTTGAAATCTTTTTTTAATTTTTCAACACTTCCTATGCCAATTATTCCGCCTTCTTTGGTGATCACATTTTTTTCCTTAAGCTCTTTTTCTGTTCCAAAAGCATAATAAGCCTTATTCAGTTCATCGGTCTTTTTATCAATAACTTGTTCTTTTTCCACGTTATTTTCATAGAGGGTGTCAATAATGGTATTTAAATTTTCTATGGCAAAATTCATGTTTTGCAATTCTTCTTTAAGCAATGCAATCTCTTCATCTTTTTGTTGTATTTGCCTGGTGAGCCTTTCAACCATTTTTTCAAATTCACCTATTTTCAAGTTGGAGTTTTTTAGCTGTTTGTTCAAGCGGCTAATAGTACGCTTGTTCTCCTTCATCAAGTCATAGATCAAGGCAATATCATTGTTGATCTTTTCCTTTATATCTTCTTCAAATTCCGTTTTATCCATCGTGGATTTTGAGATAAGCCTTTCCTTTTCTTTAATGGTTTTTAGGTTTTCTTCAATTTCGTTAAAGGATTCAAAGAATTCATTGATAGATGAATCCTTTTCTGCTGATACTTTTTTTAGTTCCTGGTTCTCTTTTTTTAGTTCTTCAATTTTTTCCTGGTTGTTATTGCACGAAAACATCACAGGAATAAACAAGAAAGCAATCATTAGTTTTTTCATAGCCTGTATTTTTATTTAACTTTGTTTATTAGTTTACGTATATTCGTTATAAATATTTTGTTTCAAATATAAAACTATTTTCAATAAAATATTTAATTTTGGTTATTGATAAGAACAAATTCCTATGTAAGGATGAACAGACAATGTCTGAAATAATTATTGAGACAGGCAAGAAGGATGATTAAAATGTATACCAAATCGAAACATTGTCAAAAAATTTTAAGCAGATGAACAGACAATGTCTGAAATAATTATTGAGACAGGCAAGAAGGATGATTAAA
>CAZJDA010000009.1:0-56485 GCA_964544705.1 uncultured Bacteroidales bacterium | reverse complement strand
GATGAACAGACAATGTCTGAAATAATTATTGAGACAGGCAAGAAGGATGATTAAAATGTGTATCAAATCGAAACATTGTCAAAAAATTTTAAGCAGATGAAAAATATTCTCAGGCTCAACCTTAAGAATCTAAAACTCAACACGAAACTAATCGTATTAATATTAATCACATCAGCAATCATTTTTGCATCCGCCATAGCATATATAACCATGACATCTAGAGGGATAGCTATGAACTATTCTAAACGCGTGGTGCAAAAGGTTACGAAAGAGTATGCCAATAAGATCACTTCTGAACTTAATATTGATGTTGGCAAATGCAGGGCTTTAGGCAAGACCATGGAAAACTACCATCATTTTGATAGCGCTGAGGCCAGGGATAAAATATTTAATAAGCTATTGATTAAAATTATAGAAGAAAATCCACAATATGTTTCTGTTTGGTTGAATTGGGAACTTTCAGTAATAAAAGAAGATTATACCAAAAGTTACGGGAGAAGACGTACCACTTATTTTAGGCTTAATAACCAGATACAACGGAAACAAGAGTTTCTTAACCTGCAAGGGGATGATCCTAACAGCCTTTATTATGAATTGAAAACCGAAAAAAAAGAAATTGTAACAGACCCATATTTTGATTCTTATACAAAAAAGAAGGAAGACGAGGTACTTGTAACCAGTATTGCTATCCCTATATTGACCCCCGAAGGCGAATACGCGGGAGTAATAGGCGTGGATGTATTGCTTGAACGCTACCAATCGATGATCGTAAACCTTAAGCCCTTTAAAGGGAGCTATGCGTTTATGGTTGCTAATAATGGCGTTTTTGTTGCCCATGCTAAAGGCAACCTGGTTGGCAAATCCATGTTCGATTTTATCTCTGACCCTGGAATGAAAAATGAATTTCAAAGGAAAATAGAGAAAGGTACTGATATTACATACATCCGTGAAGGGAAAGAAGAAGGGAAAGTTTATGTTTCGTATGCACCTGTTGCTATAGGAGGCTCTCCTAAACCCTGGTCTATAGCCCTCACTGTTCCTATTAACAGGATCATGGAAGAAGCAAGCAAGAGTTTGTTTATTTCTGTAATTACTGGAATTATTGGGCTTATAATCCTAACCATCATTATTTGGGTAATTGCAAATACGATTTCTAAACCTATTAAAAATACTACCCAAACCCTTACCCAGATATCTGAAAACGGTGTAGGAGAAAAAACCCAATATTTACCTATAAAAACTAAAGATGAGATAGGTGAGATGAACAGGGCTGTAAATAACCTGGTAGATAGTTTGAAAAATACTGCCAATTTTGCAAAACTTATTGGCGAAGGTAAGTTCGACAGCGCTTTTAAACCACTCAGCAATGACGATATCCTGGGAAATTCTCTTATTGAAATGCAAAACAGTCTTAAAAAAGCTAAAGAAGAGGAGGAGAAAAGGCAAAAAGAAGACAAAAAGCGTTACTGGGTTAACAATGGGCTGAATAAGTTCAGTGAAATCTTAAGGAAAAACCATCATAACCTCAACCAGCTTTCTTTTGATGTGGTACTCAATATTGTAAAATATTTGGATGCCGTGCAAGGAGGTTTATTTATAGTCAATAACGATGAAAACGACCATAATTACTTAGAATTAGCCGCTTGCTATGCTTATGACCGCCAAAAATTCATCAATAAGAAAGTTGAACTCGGCGAAGGGCTTATTGGTACATGTTACTTGGAAAAAAAGACCATTTATTTGGAAGAAATACCGGATGATTACATCAATATTGCATCAGGATTAGGGAAATCCAAACCCAGGTCTTTGCTTATAGTACCCCTTATCCTAAATGAAGAAATCTTTGGTATTGTTGAGATAGCTTCGCTTAAAAAATTTGAAGATTACGAGATAGAATTTGTGAAAGAAGTTGGTGAAAGTGTTGCATCCGTTGTTTCATCTGTAAAAACAAACATCCGCACTGCTGAATTATTAGAGCAATCGCAGCAACAATCAGAAGAGATGAAAGCCCAAGAAGAAGAAATGAGGCAGAATATGGAAGAGCTACATGCTACCCAAGAAGAAATGGGAAGGAAAAATGCCGAAATTGAAGGAGTGATGAACGGAATTAATGATTCTCTCGCCATTCTTGAATTTGATATGGATGAAGCCATTATTAATGCAAACAATAATTTTTACGAGATTACTGGTTTAACATACGGAGATATCAATAATAAAAAATTGATCAATTTTATTCAATCCAAATATATTGAAGATGGAACCTATGATGAGCTTTGGAGAAGATTGAGAGAAGGTTTTACACATTCAGTAATGTTTGAGTACAAACTCCCTGAAAAGAAGCTTTGGACAAAAGAAACCATTACTCCTGTGAAAAATGCAAGCGGCAATATTTATAAAGCCATGTCATTTATTATTGATATTACTGAACAAAAAGAACTGGAAGTAGCTAATTATGAGCAGATTGAAGAATCAAGGCAAAAAGAGCAAGAGCTAAAAGAGAAAATGGGAGAATTAAAAAAAGCGCAAAACGAGATGAAAGACCAAGAATTAGAAGTTCATGCGCTAAGTAATGCATTGTCTCTTACTGCTTTTGTTACCGAATATAACAGGGAAGGTAAGATCATTGGAATTAATGATGCTTACCTCGATCGTATTAAAGCTTCCAGGGAAGAGATTCTTGGAGAACACCATAGTTACAAGATAGAGATGGATGAGGAACAGCAAAAAATTTATGACATGTTCTGGAATTCATTGATATCAGGAGAAGTACACGAAAATATCGTCCATAAATATTATACCAACTTGGACGAGCCTTATTGGGTTAACGAAACCTATACGCCTGTGATGGATCATAAAGGCAATGTTATTAAGATCGTTAAAATTGGTTTTGATATCACACCAAGAATGATAGCAGAAAAGAAATTGAAAGAAATGGAAGAGAAATTAAAAAATAGGGGTTAACAACAAAATTGCGATGAAACAGGTAGCACCTGGGATAATTACTGAAAAACAGAAGAAGCATTACCAAAAATTGTAAACAAATGAGAAAGCATACCTTATTTTTTATACTGGTAATTTCAATTACCATACTGAACAGTTGTAAACAAGACAAAAAAAAGCCAACCGAGCCAAAAGAACCTGCAAAGCCTAAGAAGACAATTATCGTTCCCGAATTCAATGCTGACTCGGCTTATACATTCATTGCCAAGCAAGTGGCTTTTGGCCCCCGAGTGCCAGGCACTAAAGCACATGAAGAATGCGCTGAATACTTGAAATCCAAACTCGAGGAGTACCTTCCGGAAGTTATGATTCAAAAAGGAAAAGTGAGGCTATTCAACAACAAAGTAGTTACCGCGAAAAATATTATCGGATCATACAAACCCGGTAATAACAACCGGATACTGCTCGCCGCCCATTGGGATACCAGGCCTTTTGCCGATCATGACCCCAATCCTGCAAACAGGAACAAACCTATTGATGGCGCTAATGATGGCGCAAGCGGTGTGGGGGTTCTTCTTGAAATAGCAAGGCACCTGCAAAAATACCAACCGGGGGCCGGTATAGACTTTATCTTTTTTGATGTAGAAGATTATGGAGAACCGGAATCTTCACAGCTCGAAAAAGAAAACACCTGGTGCCTGGGATCACAATACTGGGCTAAGAATCCCCACAAAGAAAACTATTTTGCCAGGTATGGCATTCTCCTTGATATGGTTGGCGCTAAAAACGCTACCTTCCCTATGGAGGGAGGTTCCATGTATTATGCTTCCAATATTGTGCAAAAAGTATGGAGTACAGGTATAAGTCTTGGATACGCCGATTATTTCATTAAAAGAGAAACTTACCAGATTATTGATGATCATATTTATATCAATACCATAGCCAATATTCCAACCATCGACATTGTGCATCTCCAGCTTGATGGCAGTTCAACATTCTTTGAGCATTGGCATACCGTTAAAGATAATATGGATGGAATTGATAAAAAAACCTTAAAAGCCGTTGGACATACCCTGCATGAGGTCCTTTATAAGAAACCGTTTTAGATTAACTAAAAAATTTCACCCAAAAAATATATGTTGACATAAGGTTGTCATTCGTGCTTTATATTTTTGCTTCATATTCAATTAAAAAAAATTCAATTTTTATGAAACAGACCATGCCTGTGATTATTATTGTTATAGGTAGTTAATACTTACCAAATCACGGCATTGTCAAAAAAACTTTAAATTTATGAAAAGAATTATTATTGCAACATTATTAGGCTTAGTGTTTGGCTTTGTTTGCTATGCCTTTGCTTCTTCGTCAGGCGAGCTGCCATACCCTATTGCTTTGCAGATCATTGCAAGCAGGACTTTAATTGGCTTTACCATAGGTATAAGCAGGCTAAAAATGCATTGGGTGTTACATGGTTTATTTATCGGTTTCCTTTACAGCCTCCCGCTTTCATTAAGTGGTATGTTGGCAGCTACCCCGGAATTTAGTGCAACCATGATGCTTGTTTCTACGGCAATTATGGGAGGTATTTACGGTTTGCTCATCGAACTTGTGACTTCTGTTTTATTTAAGGCTAGGGTGAAGTAATCATGTAGCAATGATTGTAAATTTCAAAATCTATCTCTTGTAAGGATTAAACCTTACTTATTATATTAAAGCAAAGGCTATCAATCAAATAGTCTTTGCTTTTTTTTAAAATATCAACATATAAAACTATTTTGTTTTGATAATATATTATCTTTGTAATAGAGATCGTTACTAAATCGATTTTGTTTATCTTAAAAGCATTTATTAACCAAAAAATTAAGTAGTTATGAAAAAAATTCTATTAGCAGTTTTATTAGGTATGGGTGTTCTATACACAGTTCATGCCCAAAAAGGACTATTGCTTTCTCAATCTTTTGATGATGCAACCGTACCCCCATCAGGTTGGGTCATTGATGTTCATTCGTCTAACTGGAGCGCTGCTTCTACCAACATGGCAGGAGGTGAAGCACCAGAAGCTAAATTTCACTGGAGTCCGCAATTTAATGGCACTTCTAGGTTAATTTCTCCTGTTGTTGATTTAACCGGGATAAGTAACCTAAGGATTCAATTTAAGCACCAGATTGATCATTATGGAGGAACTATGGAGGTTGGATTTGCTACAACTTCTGATGGCGGAAGTACATGGAATATTGTTTGGTCACAAACCGGTCAAAATATAACAGAACATATAGATACCGAGATAAATAATAGTGATGTAGGGCAAAGCAATTTCCAGTTTTGTTTTTATTTTGACGGCGATTCATACAATATCAATGATTGGTGGGTTGATGACATAATTCTATATGCCCCAGAGCAAACAGATATTGCTATGAGTGCTTTGACTATGCCTAATTATTTTGAAGCCTCTGATGTTGAAATATCAGGAGTTATTAACAATCTTGGAATAGACCCATTGACCAGTATAGATATAACATGGCAAGTAGATGACGGAGATATGCACACAACCAGCCTTTCCGGTTTATCTGTAAATACAGGAGATGCCTATTCATTTACATGTACCGATCTTTATACTGCAACAGCAGGAGATCATGTTGTTGCAACTTGGATATCGAATGTAAATGGAGCCGGTAGTGATGATGATCTTACCAATGATACAATTTCAAAAACTATACATGTAGCTTCACAAACAGTAGCGAATAAACCTCTTTTTGAAGAATTTACAAGTTCTACGTGTGGCCCTTGTGCAAGCTTTAACTCTGGAACTTTTGATCCTTTCCTTACTCAACATGAAGGAGAATATACGCTTATCAAGTATCAAATGAGCTGGCCGGGTTCTGGTGATCCATATTATACTGATGAAGGAGGCGTTAGAAGAAATTATTATGGAGTTAGTTACGTTCCCGACTTATATACCGGGGGACAGCAAACAGAAACCAACTCAAGCGGGTTGAACACAGCTTTTAATTACGAACTCAATAAACCGGCTTTTATGGAAATAGAAGCAAATCATCAAATTGATTCAATTAATCAAGTAATTGATGTAACAGCAAATATTACTCCATACTTATCCGGTGATAATTTTACGGCGCATATTGTAGTTGTAGAAAATATGACTACAGGAAATGTTGCCAGCAATGGTGAAACAGAATTCTATAACGTAATGATGAAGATGATCCCTGATGCTAATGGAACACCGGTTGCATTTACCGATGGAACAACAGAAGCTTTAACTTTTGATGATGCTGACTTATCCGGTACAAATATAGAAGAGTGGTCTGATCTTTCCGTCGTTGTCCTGGTACAAAACGAAGCAGATAAAAGTATATTCCAATCAGCATATTCAACGGAAGGAACAGCGTTTACTGCCACATTCAACCCCACCGATGGCGCCACGGATGTTGCCCTTGATGCGAATATCACCATCAGCTTTAACCAAGCAGTTCGTATGATAGACGATAGCGAAATAACCGATAGCGATATTCCTTCTTTTGTTTTATTGCAAGATGCAGGAACCGATATTCCTTACACAGGAACCATCAATACCGACAAAACTGAGATTACCATCACACCGGATGAAAATCTTCCACCTTTAACTGAAATTACGTTAACGGTTGAAGCGGAAATAGAAAACACAGAAGATGTTCCATTTGAAGAAACATCCATAAGCTTTACTACAACAGATGATGACGGTGTTGCAGAAAACCAAATGATGGATATCTATTGTTTCCCCAACCCGGCTAAAGACATGCTTAAAATTAAGCAAAATGGGTATGCTAACGTTAAAATCTATAACCTAATGGGAAGCCTGGTTTTGGAACAAGAGATCAACAATAATACAACAATCAATATTTCTGCTTTAGAAGCGGGTAATTATATTGTTACCATTAGTAGTAATGATAAGGAATATAAAAAGCTTATCAGTATTTTAAAGTAACCTGGATTATTGAATAAATTAAAAAGCATAGTCATACTGGCTATGCTTTTTTAGTAATACGCTTATGTGGGATAACCATTAACCCGGAAAATTAACTTCTTTGAGGGCTTCACCTTTGCGTAGCTGTGGCGGAAAAAGGCTTTGCTTCTCATAAAATTTTCTTCGTTTAAGAAATACCGACCATTTAAGTACTTAAACAGTATACAAGTGTCAATAAAACGGAATTAATCATAGACCCAAATTGAGCGATTATTCCCTTCGGTCATGAGCTAAAGGTTCTCGCTCACAGCCTGCCCCGTGCACAAAGTGTCGGGGATAAAGAAACTGTATGCTTTTCACCTCACCTATTTGGTGAAAACCGACAATTTCTAAATCGGGGTTATCCGCCAGCCGGCGGAAAGCGCTTTTTCACTACGTTCAAACCGCTCAACTTAGGATAGAATTATATTGCTGTCATAAAGGCATGAAAACAAGGTGGCTTTATCAAAACAGCTTTATAGCAGAGAATGAGCAATAAGTTTACCTAAAACTAATCCCAACCCCAGTGCTAATAACTGGGTATTCTGCAACAGTATACCCGGCGTGTATATGAATAATTGCCAATTTCAACTTCATTCCAAGCTTGCCTTGCCAATCATTATGTTTGCTCTCTATATCAATCGGGTCTTTTATATTATTGATATACAAGTTATTGTTGTCATCAAGAGCAGGAAAGCCATAGTTGCCATTAAACATCATATTGGTTTTAGCATGGTTATAACCTCCAGAAGCATAAAACGATATAATAGGAAGGTCAACCGAAGCTATCATGTTTGCTGTAAAAGCATTGGCATCAAATTCCAATCCTTGGCCTTCGTAATCCTCCGGGTCATAGTTCATATTATTATAATCAGGATATATGGGATCGGAAAACTCTGAAGTAAAGGCAAATTTTGAATAAGCTCCCTGGAGAGACAAGTTTAATATTGGGATAGCTTTGATGCCTGGAATCCATTGCTTCAAATCATGTTTTGCCCAAAGCCATAATAATTAACGCTTCCTTCTAATTTACCCCAGATTTTGTATTCAGGCATGAAACGAGCATTCACTTCAGTTCCTTTAACAAGGCCTAATCCAAGCCTTATGTCAGGTATTGGAACGGTAGTAAAATCCAAGCCAGGAGGTAAATTCAAAGTATACTCTTCAGAACCTACTGAATAGATAGCCTCCAAGTCATCATCTTTACTGCCAAAAACTGTTGGGGCTTTATCTTTGGTGCCGGTAAGCTCAAGGTTGGTAACATCCTGTTTGTCAAAACTGTAGGTTTTGGCTACATCAGGAACCATCACAAAATTGGTATTGAATGTTACATCAAATCCCAATAATTTATGAGGTTTGGCCGTGTTATACCATGAACTGTTCATCCCGGCGCCAATTGTGTTTCCCATTGGCGACAAATAAGCTTCTGATAAAGCAGAGGCATTATTAACACCGGATTTTAAAACGGTTGCAACATCATTTTGAGCTTGAACAAGGTTGATACCTGCTAAAAATATAAATATAGCAGCAAACTTCAATGTAATTCTCTGTTTTGGTTTCATAAGTAGTTATTTTAATGGTAGTACATTCGTTGGTCAATACATTTAGTAAAATTAAGAGATAAAGTTACAAAATATTTTTAGATGGACAATTTATACGTATAAAAAAATTGAACATGTTAAAATAGCTTGGAAACCTGACATATACCAGTCAAATTTAAGTATAAATACCCTTACAATTGATCTTTATTTATACTATCTTTACAACTTCTAAACCACCTAATATTCCTGGCATGTCTATATATCAACAATTAACAATTCAATTAAGAATTATTTTACTGGTTTTCTTTTTATCTATTGGCCACCTGGTTGCCAACGCCCAGTGCAGTGCTAAGTTTAAAGCAACGCCCAATCATGCTGATACCACCTGTTACTTCATTAACCAATCCTCAGGTGGAATGTCCCATTATTACTGGGATTTTGGCGATGGCAATTTTTTCATGGAAACGGAGAAAAACAACCATACCCACAAATATGCCCTACCCGGTAGATATACAGTAACCTTAACTATTTATGACAGCCTTGGCATCATTTACTGTACTGATGTTTATACACAAGACGTTATCATTACAGACACCTCTGCAAATTCCTGTTGGGCAGGGTTTGATTACACTATAGATAATGACTCCGCCATTACACTGTTTGATACCTCAACTGGCCGTTTTCATTATGCACAATGGATTACAGGTGAGCATAAAATGGTTACCGGCGCTAAAGGAACCCAATATACCTTTGAAGAAAAGGGCAACTACGTAATCAAGCAAAAAATACTGGATACAATTTCGGGCAAGATAGATGATACAGAAGAGTTTATTATTTTTAGCGATACATTCCCAGGGGTATACTTTAACATTAAGTCTATAGATTCTATAAATAATGAAGTGGAATTTAATAACCAATCCACAGGCAATGCAACCAAATATTTTTGGGATTTTGGCGATGGAACCACCTCGAACAAGGAATCACCGCTGCATAGATACAATCACCCGGGATTGTACGATGTAACACTTACTGTGAGATTTTTAACAGGAGAGAAAAATGAAACAGTAAGAACGTATAAAAAGCCGTTATTAGTGAACTCCCAATACACAAATATAGCCGATTATAGATGGTACAACCATCCTGGAAATGAAAAGCTCTACTTATTCAACAGGTCGCAAACTGCTAATAATTCAACCTTTCAATGGGACCTTGGAGATGGAATAAAATTAACTGATACCAATTTTGTTCATACCTATTCCAAAAGCGGTTATTATGATGTTACCCTTAAAACATCCTCCCAAGGAGTTAGTGGCTTGAGCCATAAATACACCAGGGTTGGAGAAAACAATCATGCTAATCCAGGGTTTTATTACATGCCTGATAATGACAATACAGTAGATTTTTATTCTAAAGCATGGAATGAAAATACGGAGTATTATTGGGATTTTGGCGATGGTTCTTCTATTGACACAAACGCAAACCCTTCGCACCAGTATTCTTCCAGTGGTTTGTACACCGTATATTTAAAAACTACAGTTCAAAATATATCCAATCATTATATTGCAATGATTAATGTAAATGCTGATACTACAAAGGTTTTTACTGACTTCAAGTATTTTGTTCCACCGGTTTTTGAAAAAGAAAACAACAAAACAAAGTATAAAGGTGCGGTATCCAGGAGTATTTGCAGGAGTATTTGGAATTTTGGCGATGGCACAATCGATAGCATTGCTTTTGCGCCCACGCATGTATTTACTGATACTGGAACCTATAATGTATGTTTTACGGTTTACAACGACCTAACCGGCGACACAAATTCAACATGCCGCACAATGCATATCGATAATATCAAAGCCGCCACATGGACGGGCAATGAAAGTACTTCCTGGAGCAATAAAAAGAACTGGAATATTGATCAAGTGCCGGGTAAATCATTGGAAGTGATTATTCCTGCTACGGTTGCTAATCCACCTGTTATCAACAGCACCGGTAATTATTGTGATGCTCTTACGATTGAATATGGTGCTGAACTTACAATTGCACCCACCAATGACCTCACAGTGGAAGGAGACTTGGTTAATTATGGAAATTTGACCTTGGAGTCTAACTCAAGCGGAACAGCTTCCATTATCACTAAGGGAAAAATAACCGGAAGCGGCCAAAATATAGTGAACCTTTATCTTACGTCACAAAGATGGTGGTATGTTTCTTCACCTGTAGCCGGTGAAACCAGCCAAGTTTTTGATACTGATGATGATAATTTATTATACTGGTGGAACGAAACCAATAACGGCACACACGGATGGAATCAAGTGATTTCGGAAACCATTTTAAATCCTTTACAAGGCTATGCCTATAAGAAAAATACTACTGGTGCCACGACCAAGCAATTCACAGGCAAGTTAAATTCCGGCAACTATGGCGGTTCAAACAATTTCACTGCGATGGGAGCTACTTATAAAGGTTACAACCTTATCGGGAACCCGTTTCCTTCTCCTGTTAATTTAGATACTTTGCCAGGACTCACAGGAATAACGCTCACCAATATTGAACCAACGGTTTGGTTCCGCAAAGACGGCTCTTTTGCAACCTATAACTGGACAACAGGAACAGGGCAAAATGATGCCACGGCAATCGTGCCCAATATGCAAGGCTTCTGGATTAAAGTAGAAGAGGGTTATGAAAGTGGCGGAATACAAATTACCAATGAAGCCAGGACTCATCAAAAACCTCATGGTATCTACAAAAATTCCGGTGAAGACAATATACTGAGGCTTCAAATTAGCACAGGCAACCAAATTAATGATGAGGCGGTAATAGGGTTTTACCATGGCGCTTCAGGAGTGCTAGATGATTTTGATTCCAAAAAAATGTTTGCCGGCTCAACTGGCCACCCGGAAATTTACAGCATGGTTGATGGACAGGAATTAGCTATCAATGGCTATAGTAAATTTAACAGCAAGAATATTGCAATTCCTATTGGAGCGAGATCGAAGGAAGAAGTTGATATTACTTTTGCTGCTAAAAACATCGAACAATTTAAACCATACCCGTTTGTATATTTACATGACAAGGCAACCGGTATTATTACAGACCTAAAAAAACAACCCAGTTATTCAACAATATTGAATACGGGAGTAACAAATACCAGGTTTGTTCTGAAACTAAGAAATTCAACCATTGGCACTGAACATCAAAAAGCCACGGAAACACAAATTTATAACCACGGTAACACCATATTTATCAAACACGGTAAAGTTGGAGGAAAAGTTAATGTATACGACATTCTTGGTAATTTAATTTTTAAAGGTAATATAGATAACACCGAAGGTATTTACAGGATTGATATGAATAATAAAAAAGGAACCTTCATCGTAAAATTTATTTCATCCAATGAAACGATAACAAATAAAGTAATTATTCAATAATTATTTGATACATTGAAAAACAGACTATACATAATTATTTTAACCATTGGGTTTTTGGTTTCTTTTATGAGTTTTTCCAAGGCTGATAGAGATTTGGATAGCTTATTCAATGAATTGGACAAATTGGTGACTGACAGTTCCAGGATTGAATTGTACAATGACTTAAGTTGGGATTATTGTTTTTCAGAGCCTCACAAAGCTATTGAATATGCTTTTAAAGCGTATAATCTTTCATCAAAAAATAATTTACCAAACGAAAAAGCCGATGCTTTAACCAATATGGCCAATGCCTTTTATTTTCTTAGTCGTTATGATACTGCCCTTCACATGTACGAAAAATCGTTAAAAATAAAACTGGAAATTAACGATTTAGAGAGCGCCGGTTCTATACTTAACAATATTGGGATGATACAAGATATCAAGGGGAATTACAAAGCCTCTTTAGATAGCTACAAGAAAGCATTAAAGATGAAGGAGGAAACAAATGATAATCCCGGGTATATTAAAGTTCTCAACAATATTGGTGTTTTGTATCAAATGAACAATAAATACGAATTTGCCCTTGATGCCTATCATAAATGCTTGACTTTGAAAGAGTATGCTACGCCTTCAGCTCTTTCCGATATTTATAGCAATATCGGGCTTATATATTATGAATATGCAGATACTGCTGACACCTTTCTAAAAAGCGAATATTTTTCCCTTTCGCTCAATTATCATAAAAAAGCCCTCAGGATTAGGAAAGAAAACGAGTTATACTATGGAATGAGTTTGAGCTATACAAATATTGGCAATTTATTTGCCCACATTCAAGAATACCAAAAAGCTATAGAGTTTTATAAAAAATCCATCAACATTCAAGAAGACATACAAGACATCAACGGGCTAGCGCTTAATTATCATAACTTAGGAAGTATGTATAACAATCAGCAGCAATACAGTAGAGCCCTAAAAATGCTTTATAAAAGTTTAGAACGCTGTAAAGAAATTGAGAACTTAGATTATATTGTTGATAATTATAAAATATTATCAAAAGTGTACGAGAATGTGGGCGCCTTGAATAAAGCGTTGAAATATTCCCGGAAATATAGCCAATTGAAAGATAGTATTACCAATGTAGAAGCGCTTAAACAAATGCAAAATTTTGAGGCCAAGTTTAAAACAAAAGAAAAAGAACTGGAGCTAGTGAAAAAGCAAGAAGAATTGAAAAGCTCTCAACTTGGAAAGACAAGAATCATTGTTATTAGCCTTGTTATATTAGTTATAGTTATCATTTTCTTTACAACGATTTTACAACGCTCATACAAAACCATTAAAAAAGCCAACAGGCTGTTACATTCTCATAATGATGCTATTAAAAGTAAGAATGATCAAATAGGCAAGCACAAAAAAGAAATCGAAGAAAAAAATAAAGTATTAACCCAAACTCACAAATTATTATCATTAAGGAACAAGGAAATAACAGATAGCCTCAGGTATGCGCAAAACATACAAGAAGCTATTTTGCCAGCGGATGAAAAGATTTTAAGATTTTTACCTAAATCATTCATTATGTATATTCCAAAGGACTATGTTAGTGGAGATTTTTACTGGGTAGACCACAATTGGGAACGTACTTATTTTGCCGTAGCAGATTGTACAGGGCATGGTGTTCCCGGTGCATTCATGAGTATTGTAGGCCATAATCTCCTCAACAGCGCTGTAAATGAGCATTATATACACAAGCCAGCCGACATCCTTGAATATATTAGTAAGGAATTCAAAAAAAGCATTAAAAGGAATAACGATAATTGCGTTTTTAAAGCCGGCATGGAGATAGGTGTTTGTAACTTTGACCCCAAAAATATGATCTTGGAATTTGCCGGTGCTTTCCATTCTTTAATACATATAAGAGATAAAGAAGTAAAAAAAATTAAAGGCGACCTAATACCTATTGGAAAGGATTCAGAAACTGAAGGAGATTTTACAAGCCACCAAATCAATTTACAAACCGGGGATATGATTTACCTGTTTACCGACGGTTTCTCCGACCAGTTTGGTGGAGGCGATAAACGAAAGTTCATGAGAAAAAGATTAATCAACCTTTTCAATGAAATCTCACACCTTCAGCCTTCTCAACAAAAACAAAAACTTGAAGAAGCCTATTATAATTGGAAAGGAGATAATCAACAAGTTGATGATATCCTTGTGTTTGGGATTAAGATATAATGAAAAATTATTCAAAAAACCTTTAGCCATAATTTGATGGTAAAAATAATTTGTCTATATTTGCAGCCCTAAATTGAGAAATAAAAACTACAAAACGATATATCATGGCACGAGTTTGCGATTTATCAGGAAAAAAAATGTTGGTGGGAAATTCTGTATCCCACTCAAACAGAAGGACAAAAAGAAGGTTTTACCCGAATTTGCAGGAGAAAAAATTTTATATCCCTGAAAAGAAAAAGTGGATCAAATTGAAGGTATCTACATCTATGCTCAGGACAATAGATAAAAAAGGTATAAGTGCAGTTATTAGGGAAGCTAAGGCCCAGGGATTGTACGAATAATAATTTTTTGCAAACAAAGTTATACGCTGTTGTATTTTTGCAACAGCGTTTTTTGTTTCTTGGAAATAAATTTGAAATTGTACCGTTAATGAAATAGTTTGAAAAAAGATTATATTTTTGCATACTTTCAATTTATGGCCACCGGGCATTAGGATGAAGAGGAAACTATTAATATTTATATTTGTTTTTGTTTGTATTGCACAATCGCTTTGGAGTCAGGAAAAAGCATTGATATATGGTGAAGTTACCAATGAAAACAACAAACCTATCGACCTTGTTAATGTTACTATTTTTGGTGAACCCGGCGGTACTATAACCAACAGGAAAGGAAAATATTCTTTTTACATCCCGGCAAACAAGGAGAACAAAGTGGTTTTTTCTTTTATTGGGTATAAGAAAAAAGAATTTTTGATTACACTCGAGCCCGGGCAAAAAAAAGAACTTGATGTTACTCTTAAACAAGGGGCTTCCCAACTTCCCGACTTTGAAGTGGTAGAAAAATATATCAATTCAGGAAATATTGTTAAGATAAATCCTAAATCTGCTGATAAAATCCCGTCCCTTTCCGGTGGGGTGGAATCCTTAATAAAAACGTTACCGGGAGTGTCTTCGAGCAATGAATTAAGCTCTCAATACAACGTAAGAGGTGGTAATTTTGATGAGAACCTTGTTTATGTAAACGATGTACAAGTATATAGGCCGTTCCTAATACGCTCAGGCGAACAAGAAGGCCTAAGTTTCATTAATTCCGAACTCGTTTCTTCTATTTCATTCTCAGCCGGTGGTTTTGATGCCAAATATGGAGATAAAATGTCATCGGTTTTGGATATCAAATACAAAGTCCCTTATGAATTTGGTGGTTCTGCAAGCCTTAGTTTGCTCGGTGCTTCAGCACATATAGAAGGCGCATCTGCCAATCAACGTTTTACATACATTGCAGGTATCAGGAGAAAATCTAATCAATACGTGTTGAACTCATTGGAAACAGAAGGAGATTACCAACCAACTTTTACTGATTTTCAAATGCTTACAAGCTATGATGTCTCAGAGAACCTTGAAATAAGCTTTCTTGGAAATTACTCCAAAAACCAATATAAAGTTGTTCCTGAAAAACGTGAAACAAACTTCGGTACGCTAAGTGAAGCATACCGCTTAACGGTATATTTTGACGGCCAAGAAGTAGATGATTTTGAAACCATGCTCGGCGCTTTTACCTTAAAATATAATCCTTCAAATAAATTGAATTTGAAATTCATCACTTCAGCTTTTCGTACACAGGAATCGGAAACTTACGATATAATGGGGCAGTACTGGTTAGACGAAGTGGAAACAAGCTTAGGGCAAGATGATTTTGGTAACAAAAAGCAAAATTTTGGTATTGGAACCTATATAGACCATGCCAGGAATTATTTAACTGCCGATGTAATAACCTTGGAACACAAAGGGACACGTTCATCCGAAAAGCACGTTTGGAACTGGGGTATTAAATACAATAGCGAAAGCATTGATGATAAGCTAAGGGAATGGAGGATGACAGATTCTGCCGGTTATTCCTTGCCTCACCACCACGACTCGGTGGGATATACTGACCCAAGTCTTCAACCTGGCCGGCAAATAGAGCTAAGTGAGCATTTAATAGCAGAAAACCTTCTTTCTTCCAATAGGTTTTCAGGGTATATTCAACATAAATGGCTTTGGAAATATCCCAGTCATAATATCTCATTTACAACCGGTGTAAGGAGCAGTTTTTGGGACCTCAACGAAGAATTTACTTTTAGCCCCAGGACGTCATTAGTTATAGACCCCAAATGGAAGCGAGATTTCCATTTTAGGGTGGCAGCAGGCATATACCACCAGCCGGCTTTCTACCGCGAATTGCGCCATTTTGACGGAACCCTTAACAAAGACATCAAGGCCCAAAGTTCCATGCACTTTGTATTGGGTAGTGATTATAGCTTTACTTCTTGGGGACGCCCTTTTAAATATACAACAGAAGTCTATTACAAATACTTGGATAACTTGATTCCTTACGAGATTGATAATGTTAGAGTACGCTATTATGCGGATAATTTGTCGCATGGATATGCTACAGGTATTGATATGAAAATGAATGGTGAGTTCGTTCATGATATCGAATCTTGGGCTAGCCTTTCATTAATGCTTACCCAAGAAGATATTGAAGGAGATTATTATTACAAGTATTATAACGAGAGCGGAAAAGAAATAACCCGCGAAACAGAAGACCAAGTAGTAGTAGACAGCACACGTGTTACTCCCGGCTTTATTCCCCGCCCTACTGACAGGCGATTTAATTTTAGCATGTTTTTTCAAGACTACCTACCAAGCAACCCTACTTATAAAATGAACCTGAATTTTATTTATGGTAGTGGATTACCTTTTGGCCCGCCATCCTTTGAACGTTATAAAGACACTTTAAGAATGCCTCCATACTTCCGCGTAGATATTGGTTTTTCAAAACAACTGGCCGGAGAGAATATCAAAACTTCTTCAAAAAGCATTTTTAGGCATTTTGAATCTTTATGGGTTTCTTTTGAAGTATTTAATCTTTTGCAGAGCAACAACACCATTTCCTATTTATGGATTAAAGATATTTATGACCGTCAATGGGCTATCCCAAATTACTTGACATCCAGGAGGTTTAATATTAAACTGATCGCGAAATTCTAGTGTCATGTCAATTCTAATGTGACGCTTGGAGATTACTTCGCCGACTGATGTCGGCTCGCAATGACGTCACTCCGAGGAGGTACAGTCTATCCCGCTATGAGCGGGAACGAAGGAGTCTCCTTACTTTTTCATATGTGACATGACACTAATTTTCAACTTATACCAATTGTAATTATTTGAAAGTCATATCGGTATTATTCATACTTGATCGCATCCACTGGGTTCATCCTTGCCGCTTTTCTTGCCCTAGTCACGATAGTTGCCCAGGCAATTACAAAACTTATAGCGCCGGCCACAATAAAGAACCATATTTGAATATTTATGCGGTTGGCAAAATTATTGAGCCAATTATTCATGATATAAAATCCTATCGGCCAAGCTATAATATTGGTGAGAAGCACCCAACGCAGGATGTTCCTGTTCAATAAATAAACGATATTCCCCACTGAAGCGCCCTGTACTTTGCGTATTCCAATTTCTTTATATTTTTTGCTAATGGTATAAGAGGTAAGGGCAAATAAACCGAGAAAAGAAAGAATAATTGCGATGATGGAGCCCCAAAGCAAAATTTTGAACATACGTTCCTCAACAGAATACTTCTTTTTGAAAATATCATTTACAAAATGGTAATTCCAAAAAAAAGATTGGTCAAATTCCATGAACTTGTTTTTGACAAATTGTATGGTTTCTTGTCTTTCATTTGGATGTATTCTTATTACGATCTTAAACACATGATCGGCATACCTAGATAAAACCAGCGGACCAATTTCATTACGTAACGAAAGAAAATGGAAATCCTTTACCAACCCAACGATTTTACCCTCCCATAAATGAACCTTTACATTCCTACCAACAGGATTTTTGTCTCCCAAAAGTTTTGCAGTTGCTTCGTTTATTATAAATGCATTTGAGTCGCCATATTCTTTTCCTGATAACGGCCTTCCCGCTAAGAGTTGCATACCAAAAGTTTCTACAAAATCATCTTGTACTTTATATTCATTTACAGAAATAGCCGTTTTTGGGTCATTTTCCCTGAAATGGATAAACATTCCGCTACCGCTACTTCCCGGTATGCTGTGAGAAGCAGTTACATGCGATATGTTTGGATTATTCAACAACTCATGTTTTAAGGATAAGTAACTTTCCGTTACTTGTTTAGAGTTGTTGTGAACTACTAATAGATTTTTTTCATCAAAACCCAGGTCTTTTGTTTTTAAATAGTTTATTTGGAAGATGAATATCAATACTGAAAAAATGAGAAGCGTAGCTATACTAAATTGTATAATAACCAAAAGGATTTTCAGGAAGTTAGGATTTCCTTTAACAGTAAATATTCCTTTAATCACATTAGCGGGTTTGTATCTTGAAAGAACAAAAGCAGGATAAATCCCAGAAAGCACTCCAATTAGCAAGGGGAAACATATTATTGCAATCCACATTATCCAGGTTGTATCATTAAGGATGGCAATATCAACAGATAGAAGATTATTTACCGGCTTTGTTAAAAATTCGGCAAATACAAGGCCCAAGAACAAAGCAATAAAAGAAATAAGAACGGTTTCTCCAATAAACTGAACTCTTAGGTTTTTTTTACTGGCTCCAGAAACTTTGCGCAAACCTACTTCTTTGGCACGATGTTCTGATTTGGCAGTGAGTAGGTTGATAAAATTAATCACGGCTATTACTAAAATAAAGATGGAAAGAAAACCAAAGATATACAAAGATTTTTTGTTGCCTCTAACACCTAACCATCCCTCGTTGCTTAAATAAATATCTTTAAGGGGTATAAGGCTTCCCCTGAAATTTTCGCCATGATCTCTAAATCGTTCTTCCAGCGTTTCGGCTGTTATGGCATTGACCTTTTTTGCTATATAACTGTTGAGGGGTTTGTTGAGCTTAATATAAGTAAAAATATCCAAGGAATAATAATTGGAGGGAAAAACATCATAGGGGAAAAGCATGTCAAATTGTAAATGCGAATTTTGGGGAGGGTCTTTCATGAGCCATGAAACAACGTATTTTTTATCTTTAAACCAAAGTTCTTCGCCTATTGGATCAGGGGTTTTAAATACTTTTTTAGCCATAGACTCCGTAATAGCTACTTGATTACTGCCTTTAAGAAAGCTGCCCGGGTTCCCTTGTATAAGCTCAAAAGAGAATACTTTTAAAAAGTTGCTATCAGTAATCAGGGCGTTTATACCAGGAAAGTAATCTTCATTAACCCTGATAAGGGATCCGCCTTGCAGCCAAGCTGTTATCCTTGTCATATCTTCTACTTCTGGCACTTTGTTGAGCAACTTCTCACCTGTATTCAATAAAGTAGTAGAATTATCCATAGCACGGCCATCCATGATAAAATGAGAGTTAAGCCTGTAGATATTCTCGTAATCTTTATGAAACCTGTCATAACCTACCTGGTCTGCTATATATAAACCTGCAATAATGCTACAAGCAAAACCTATTGATAGTCCTAAGATATTGAGGCTATAATACACCTTGTTTTTGTTAAAATTTCTAAAAAAAACTTTTATGTAATTGCGGATCATAATATAATTGTTTTTATGGGTTTGTAGTAAAAATGGTCAATATTGTGCCAATTGTTGTAAGTATTTGATTTTGTGGATGGTTTTTCTTAGAAGTAAAATAATTTTGGATTCCGACTGTTAGAATTTCTAACAGTTTATGTTTGTAACCGGACAAATACATTTTTATTACTTTAAGTTTAACTTGTTATGAATTGAAATTATATGTCAATAAATTTATTTATCTTAGTAGCAATATTCAAAAAGGCCATTTTATGAAGAGAGTTGTTCTTCTTTTTTTATTTCTCATCAATACATTTATTTTTAGCACACAAGCAAACAAACCGGATTCTCTTGTTCATGAACTGAATCATGTTGAAGAAGATTCTGCTAAACTTGAAATGCAATATAAAACCGCCCAAAAAGAAAAAGAAAACAAACTCTTACGAAAACAAAATAAGATAAAAACTTTGGCCTTGCAAAAACAAAAAATCATAACCATAGGAATTGGAATAACCTTGTTGCTGTTTATTTTGCTAACGTATGTTTTTTTCAGGGGAAAAAGAAAAGAAAAAATGGATAAGGAATTGCTTAGAAGTAAAAATAAAGAAATACTAGCCCAAAAAGAAGAAATCTATTCACAATCTGAAGCGCTCAAAACAGCGAATGAAAACCTAGAAAAGCTAACATTATTCAAAGAAGGTTTAACAGGCATGCTGATCCATGATTTAAAGAATCATCTTAATATTATTATGAATATTCCCGCTTCCTATTCAATGGAAAGAAAAATAGAAATCATGAAAGAGACTGCAAATAGGATGTTGAGGTTAGTCAGCGATATTCTTGATGTTCAAAAGCATGAAAATACCGAGTTGAGGTTAGATATAAGAAAACATAATTTGCTTACCCTTATCAATAGGGCGCTTATACAAGTGAAGCATCTTTTAATAGAAAAGAATATCTCCGTGGTGAATAAAGTCGTTCAAGAGTTCTTCGTTAGCGTAGATATTGAGATCATGGAAAGAGTACTTGTGAACCTTTTCACCAATGCCATTAAGTATTCGCCACAAAATGGCAATGTTGAGATTTTTGTGGAAGAACATAAAGCACAGCTCATGGTCAATGTAAAGGATTATGGCCCCGGCATTCCCAAGCATAAAAAGTACCTTATATTTGATAAGTATGGGCAGGTGTATGCAAAAAACTCCGGTATGGCAAGAAGCACTGGCATTGGATTAGCATTTTGTAGTATGGCTATTGAAGCCCATGGTCAAAAAATTGATTTTGACTCTAAACCAGGCGAAGGAACTATTTTTTGGTTTACCCTCAACAAAGCCAAATCCATTCAAATCAAAAGGCAACCAATTCATAATAAGGAAGCTAGCAATGAATTGACAACAGAAGCAAAAAAAATCTTAACGCCTTTTTATAGCCAATTAATTGAAGCTGATGTTTTTGAAGTAACCAAGATAAAAAAGATCCTTGCCCAGGTTAATGAAAATGATAATAGTGATGTGAAAAAATGGAAGGGAGAAATGGAAAAAGCAATTTTTTATTGCAATAGTGAGATTTTTGATCATTTAATTAAAAAAATTAAAACATGATTTAGCTTATGTTGTTATGTGAAAAATAGAAAAAAACCAAAAATGGAAATGTCAATAACTAAAATGCATATTATTACAATGTTCTTTCTGATTAATTTTATTGATTTTCCTTTGTCGGAGCCTCCACAGCCAGACAGTCTTCTATCCAAATTAAAAACTACACCGCCTGGGAAGAAAAAAGCCGACTTGTATTATGAAACGGGCAGTTATTACCTCACTCATAAACCCGATACTGTGCATTATTTTGCTGAAAAGGCTTACATTATTTATAAAAGCAAAGGTTTAACCTCAAAAATGGTGGATGCAAAACTGCTTCTTTCCAGGTCTTATAAATATATGGGATTAATGGAAAAATCCATAAAGACTGTGCTTGACTTGTTGGAGCAACTCCAAGAATCCGGCAATAAAGCAGAAATTGCCAAATGCCTCAGAACGCTGGGCGAATTGAACAGGGCAACAATGCAGTTTGAAACCGGTAAAAACTATATATTCGAAGCTTTATCAATATATAATGAATTAAAGGATCGTGAAGGTATTGCCAGGTGTTATAACCGCTTAGCAGCAATAGAATACCAAGTGATGCATTATCATGAAGCGATAAAATACGCTGATTCGGCGCTCAATATGAGTGAAAGTGCCGAAAATTATGAGCTTATGGTTAATAGCTACGATATTCTTGGAGCCGCTTATCGTGAATTAGGTAAATATGAAAAAGCCCTTTCACTGTATAATAAAGTTGAAGGGCTAAAAAATAAACTGGAAAAACCTGGAACTATTTTCCCGAATGTTTATGTAAATATTGCTAACATTTATAATAAAACCGGCCAATATCAAAAAGCCAAAGAATATGGTATTAAAGCTTTTGAGCTTGCCAACAAAAGTCATATTGATATTTATATAGAATTGGCCTCTGTTTCGCTCTCTGAAACCTACTCGAAACTGGAAAATTACAAAAAAGCAAATAGGTACTTAGAAATCATGCAAGGTATTAGAACAACTTTGTATCAAAAAGAAAGCAATTACAAAATTTCTGAACTAAATGCCAAATACCAAGCTGAAAAGAGGGAACTCCAGATTGAAAAACAAAAGCGCGAAATTGAAAAAAGAAGGTACCAAGTTTATGTACTTATAGCTATTGTCCTGTTTTTTATCCTAATAGGGATTGTTTTATTTATTAGCATCACAAGGCTTAAAAAGCTCAATCGCGCATTGTTTAAAAAGAATAAGCAGATTATCAAGCAAAAAGAAGAGATTATGTACCAGAAAAAGGAAGCTGATAAGGCCAACAGGGCAAAAAGTTTATTTGTTGCCAATATGAGCCACGAGATAAGAACTCCCCTTAATGCTATTATTGGCTTTTCTGACCTGTTATTGGAGAATTGTGAAGACCCAAAAAACGCTTACTACTTAGAAAGTATTACCAATAGCGGCAATACATTATTGGGTTTAATTAATGATATACTTGATTTCTCAAAAATTGAAGCCGATAAAATAGAACTTAGACCAGTGAAAACAAACTTAGCTGAAATGATGCGGAACCTGGAAAGCATGTTTTTACTTATTGTTAAAGAAAAAGGATTTGATCTTATCTTCGAGATAGATAAAAAAATACCTGGCGAGGTTTTCTTAGACCAACAACGTTTGAAGCAAGTACTTGTTAATTTAATCAATAACGCCATTAAGTTCACAAAAGAAGGGTATATTAAAGTTGAAGCTCATTTTAAGCCAATAGATAGCAATTACATCCAATTGGAAATCGCGGTGCAAGATACAGGTATTGGCATCTCAAAAGAGAACCAACAAAAAATTTTTGGTGCATTTGAGCAAGAAGGAACTTCTACTGATTATATTTATGGAGGTACGGGGCTTGGTTTAGCGATTTCAAAAAGACTGGTTCATTTAATGGGTGGAGAAATCCTGTTAGAAAGTAACAATGATAAGGGTAGTTGCTTTACCATCCTGCTATATCATGTTGAAATTATATCATAAATTACAATAACATACTATGAAGAACTATTCTATCCTAATTGTTGATGATGAGCCACATATTATTCATAGCATTTTTGAGATTTTAGAGGGCAGTGGAAAAGAATTTACCTTTTTTCAAGCCAATAATGGGGAAATTGCATACCAAGCAGCTAAAGCCAAAATCCCTGACCTTATTATATCTGATTGGGATATGCCCATTATGGATGGAATTGAATTTACTAAAATATTAAAAGAAGATGATGCCACAGCCCATATTCCAGTAATTATGTCAACAGGTGTTATGCTTACTTCTGAAAATTTAAAAACGGCTCTTGATGCAGGCGCCGTAGACTATATTAGAAAACCTATTGATCCTATTGAGCTTTCTGCAAGGGTGAATTCCATGCTCTTGCTCTCAGAAAGGATGAAAGAAATTAAGAAACAAAATCAAACGATTAAGCAAAACAACCTATTTCTTAAAGAACTCAATAACACCATTCAACATCCTGTTTTTTATTACTCACCTAAGGGCCTTGTGTTGGGATTTAATAACAGTTTTAAGCAAATTATGCCTCAAAGCATGATTAACGAAGAGAATCTTCGTGTTTATACATTATTTATTAAAGATGGTGTTGATATCCATTATGAAAAAGACAATATTTTATTAAAGGAAAATGAACCTTTAAGTTACCAGGCAGATTTGACCTTTAATGACAATTCGGTTCATCACTGTATTTTTAATAAAGCAGTATTTCATGATAATGATAATAACGTACAAGGAATCATTTGCGTTATTACTGACATAACCGAATTGAAAGAGGCGCATAAGAAAATGGTGGATAGCCAGAAAAAAGAGTTGGCTGGGATAACCATGCGGTTGGTTCAAACCTGCGAACTGAACGAAAAGATCATTGAAGATATTTCGGAATTATCTAAATTTACCAATAGAAAAGGTAATGAACATATCAGGAAAATTATTAGCAATTACAAGATTATATCGAATAATGCCCTTTGGAAAGATTTTGAAGTACGATTTAACGAAGTGTATAAGGATTTTTATCAAAACCTCAATAAAAAACATCCTAACCTAACTACTAATGAGCGCAAGCTTTGTGCTTTTCTAAAGTTGAATATGTCTACAAAAGAAATCGCATCAATTACCTTTCAAAATCCTCGTAGTATAGATATGGCACGTTATAGGCTTAGGAAAAAAATGCAATTATGTGAAAGTGATAGTCTAATTGGCTATATATCAAGTTTTTGAATGTGTTTTGTGTTATTTGTGAAGCTATTGGGCTATTTCAACTATTTCGATTCGCTTTCTATCCAATCTCCATGAATCTTTATCAATTCTACCAATTCGTCCAAAGCTCTTTCTTGGGCAATATTTTTTTTAATTACTTCCTTCCCTTTGTATAATGCAACCTGGCCTTTACCAGAGCCCACGTATCCATAATCTGCATCTGCCATTTCGCCGGGGCCGTTTACCATACATCCCATAACAGCAATTTTCAATCCTTTCAAATGCTTGGTCTTTTTTTTTACTGCTTGCAAAATTGCATCAATATCAAATTGGGTTCTGCCGCATGTAGGGCATGAAATGTATTCTGTTTTTGACAAACGTGCGCCGCAAGCTTGCAATAGATCAAAGGATAAGGTATTTAATTTATGAACCATTGAGCCATGTAATAGCAATCCATTGGCAAGCCCATCAATAAAAAAGCCCCCAAGTAATGAGCTTATATGAATGTTAGACACCCTAGATGCTTTCATTTTTAATATAACCGGTATTTTTAAGCCAAGTTCCTGTATCAATGCAAAAAATTCTCTCAATTTAGCATAATGTCCAAAGTCATCTGTGTCTAAAACGATCACTAAATTTTCATCCTTTTTTAATTCATCCCTATAGTATTTTATCTTCTCTATATCCTCGCGTGTGCACTCTACAAAAGTCATAATACTACGTAAAAACTGTGAAGTTATATAGTTCTTTAAACCGGGAATGAAGTAAGAAAGTTTTTTAACTTTCCAAGGGATTAATGAACTTTCAACAATGTAATGCAAGTTGTTTCCTGCATTGATCATTTCTGGTTTATCTACCAATAAGTAATCCGGTGATGAATTTGAGGGTTGCCATTTTCCTTCTTGTTTTTTAAACCCTAATTTTCTGAGTTTTCCCGGGGTTGATGCGTTCTTAAATTTAGTAATTACAACAGGATGGTTTTCCCCTCCTATATGCTGAATTTCTTTGGTAGTCCTTTTTTGATAATGAAAAATACTTACGGCGGGTTGCAAAGCACGTTCCTTATCTTGTTTTCTTTTATTAAATAAATGGGCAATTTTTTTTGCTACAGGGATTTCTTTTTCAGGCGGTTCGGTAAGAGAAACACGAATGGTGTCACCAATGCCTTCTTGTAAAAGCGTTCCTATACCCACAGCCGACTTAATTCTTCCGTCTTCCCCTTCCCCGGCCTCTGTAACACCTAAGTGCAAAGGGTAAATATTGCCATTATTCATCATATATTTAACAAGGAGCCGGTTAGCATAGACCATCACCTTTGGATTGCTCGATTTGAGTGAAACCACCAGGTTATGAAACCCATGATCTTCAAAAATTTTAATAAATTCCATTGCCGACTCAACAATGCCAATAGGTGTGTTGCCATATTTTTCTAATATACGCTGCGATAAAGACCCATGATTAACCCCTATCCTAATTGCTGTTCCATTTTGTTTGCATAGGTTTAATAAAGGGGCTATATTTTTATGAATAATTTCAAGTTCATTGGTATTCTTACCTTTTTTTACATTGGAAAAAGCAAAATTGCCCGGGTTAATGCGAATCTTTTCAGCATTCCTTGCTGCAATAAGTGCAACATCAGAGCTATAATGAATATCTGCAATTATTGGTGTATTGTACCCGTTTTTCCTCAGTTGATTTTTTATTTCTACTAAGTTTTCAGCATCTTTTACCTTTGGGGTGGTAATCCTTACGTAATCTGCACCAGCTTCAATAATTTTTTTACATTGATCTACGGTTGCTTGGGTATCTAAAGTGTTGGTATTAGTCATTGATTGTATCCTAATTGGATTTTGCCCACCAAGAGGGATGCCTCCAATAGTTACTACTTTGGTATCAATGAATGGGTAAAATGTATTCATAAAACTGGCTTTTTTCTTGCACAAATTTAGTGATATAAAAAACACCACCAACCATGAAAAAAAAATATTTTATAACAAATCTTTTTTAAGACTTAACGAATCTTTTTCTTTATAATATTCTGCAGCTGGTTTAAGCTCTAAATATTTAAGGAAAAACTTTGTCCCAAAATAAAATGGGATTGTATCAATTAATGCGGAAACCATTTTAAAAAGGTAATTAGAAACAATAAGAATGACCAACATTTCAAAAACGCTTTCTTCTACACCAATATAAATAGCATCTGAGTAGTAAGTAATTAAAACAACAGCAACAGAATCAACCAATTGGCTGGTGAGTGTAGAACCATTATTCCTAATCCATAAATGTTTTCCTCTAGTAAGTTTTTTAAGGAAATGAAAAACATGAACATCTACAAACTGGGCGGTAATATAAGCAATCATTGAGGCAATAGTTGCGCTGAAGGTAAGATACCTCACCTTAAAAAAAGCAAAGTTGGGGTCATTAGTAGCAGGTAAACCTGTTTCTTTTAATATCTCGGGAGCTGGTGGCAGAGCTCCTCCCAGCCATACAATAAATATTACCCAAAAATTTAATAGCAAACCAACCCACACAACCATCGTTGCGCGTTTTTTACCGTATAGCTCACTAATAAAATCAGTACAGAGAAATGTTATGGGGTATGGCAACACACCTACAAAGACAATAGAAGGAATTTCAAAGCCAAAAAGAAAAAAGGATAGGTCTATTTGACGTGTAACCCCTAATATATTAAGCATTGCAAGGGAGCCAAGAAAAAGTCCTGAAAATAGAATAAATACCGCTTCGCGGCGGCGCTTAATTTTCGGGCTTACTTTCTGCTCTTCTGAACCAAACATAGGTTAAAATCTAAATTCAAAGATAAATAAAAATAACAAAAAAAATAATTTTGGTTAATATTTTCCGCTTTTTTGTCGCTTTTTTTTCCTCAATTATTTAATCCACAAAGAATAATCCACAAATTAGTAAAGAAAAAGACGCGTTATAACGGGATTGATATTTCCAGGTTCTTATACGCAAAAGCGTGGGAATTGTTCAGAAGAAATAAATGTTTTAGCAGTTATTTTTCTTTTTAATTTTGTATCTTTACTTTTTTGTATAATACAAAAATTTGCTTATCATGCCAGAAAACGACAAGGGAAAAGATTCTTCTGCATTACATGTTAATAAAGGGGTAGACCAACCGGGCTTTATGAACCAAGATGCTATAAAAAAGTTTAAATCCAAGGGGAAAAGGAAAGTTTCTATAGATAAATATGTTGAAGGGATCCTACAGGGTGATAAAACCATCTTGGGTAAAGCAATAACTTTGGTAGAGAGCTCATTATCTAAACACCAGGTAGTAGCACAGCAGATCATAGAAAAATGCCTTCCTCATTCTGGTAATTCCGTTAGAGTTGGAATTACAGGTGTTCCGGGCGTAGGGAAGAGTACTTTTATTGAAGCCTTAGGTACATTATTGACCAAGCAAGGTAAAAAAGTTGCCGTGTCTGCTATAGACCCCAGTAGCCATCGCTCTAAAGGGAGTATACTTGGAGATAAAACAAGGATGAGTTCATTGGCTAGTAACGACAATGCTTTTATCCGTCCTTCACCGTCTGCTGGGACCTTGGGAGGCGTTGCACGAAAAACACGGGAGATCATTATTTTATGCGAAGCTGCTGGCTACGAAGTGATATTGATAGAAACCGTTGGTGTTGGGCAAAGTGAAATAGCCGTGCATTCTATGGTTGATTTTTTCTTGTTGCTTATGCTTGCAGGTGCTGGCGATGAACTGCAAGGAATAAAAAGGGGGATTATGGAAATGGCCGATGGAATTGCCATTAATAAAGCCGACGGAAAAAATATTATAAGAGCAGATGCAACAAAAGTAGAGTTCCAAAATGCTTTGAATATTTTTCCACCCACAGGTACAGGCTGGAAGCCTAAGGTAGTAACAGCTTCATCACTTAAACCCGATGGTACACAAGATGCATGGAAACTTGTTGAAGATTATATTAACCTGGTGAGGAATAATGGTGTTTTTCAGAATAAGAGGAAAGCCCAACTCAAAAACCAGATGTATGATACCATTAATGATACGCTAAGGAATCATTTCTACAATAATATTAGCGTGCAGCAAAATGCACAAGAAATTGAAAAACAGGTGTTAGATCGTTCCCTAAGTCCTTTTCAAGCGGCACGAAAATTAATGGAGAACTATTACCATTCTGTGAAAAATTCTGGGGATATGCCGCAGATTTATTAAAGTTTATTGACAATAAGGATTTAATTAAATGCTGAATAATTATAAATGGCAACTAACTCCCTTGTAACCATATTTTTACAGTTTTGATATATTCATTGTATTGTACTTTAACAAGATAAATACCAGGAGATAACCCATTTGTGTGAATTTCTTTTTTAAAACTTTTTGTATTTACTTTTATTTTCTGCTGTAATATTATAGTTCCGTATAGGTTTAATATCTTGATGTTTACAATTCCTTTTTCTAAATTATTGTTCAGTAGAAAAAATTTGTCTTTAACTGGATTCGGGTAAATTCTAAACTGCCCGTCACTACCTTGAACCTCATTAATATCAGACGGTGATGCCGTTAGTAATACATTGTCGATTTCCCACAAGGCGCAGTTTCCTCCAAAATTACCAGAAGAAATATAATGAAAACCAATATACACCTCATTATCGCTGATACCGGAAAGGTCAATTTCACCGGAATAGGTCCATGTTTCCGAATTTTCAGGTGCTGCATTAAAAGAAAGTTCTGTCCATGTGGCAGAATATGGGTTGCCTTCACCTGGGTAATCAGTTGAATATTTAAGGGTTAACGGGGGATAAAAACTATCTTCATATTTAGTCCAAGTCTCGAAGCTCAGAATTCCATCAATAAAATCGTAAAGGTTTAATGCTGGTGTAATAAGCCATTCATCGGCAGGCTCGGAGCCTCCATAAGCATTTACCTCCATATAGCCGTTAGAGCTGCATTCCCAATCCCTGTCAGGGCATGAAGCACTATACATCATCCATCCGCCAGGAGGGCAATTGGAGAAATCTTCATCAATCAATGTAATTTCTTGCAATCCTACTGTATAAGAATATTGGTTGCTTTGTGTTTCATTATCATCATTGTCAATAGCTGTGATAAAAAAGTTGACCATATCCCCGTTTTGTTGGGCGGGTATACTTGCGCTGTATGTATCTCCAGTTGTGTTATTCATGGTAATTTCATTTGATGGAGTTGCATTGACACCCCATACCAACGTTGCGGATGAAACACTTCCTTCATCCGTAATTTCGGCGGTAACTGTAACTTGGTCTGATGCTTGGGGCGCTACCGGGACATACGCAACATCATTGATTTGCGGGCCATAACTGCAGATGCCAAGCCAGACGCATTCAACAAATTCCGGGTGGTCTATATAGGGATTGCGGTTATATTGAATGCTGTAAATGGCATTATTCCTGTCAATTTCTTTTTGTGAAACCGGGTCGGCTTGATGCCAATCAATTAACAGGTCTATAGCCCAGGAGGAAAAATCATCACCACTGATCATGGGGCTGCTAAAACTGCTGAATTGGTCTTTGTAACGGGTAGCCATATAAAAATAACCTCTTGCAAGGTCGCCTTTGTACTCATCAATGGGTTCAAATACAGACCCGGAGTAGCCTGGGTAAGAGCAAGAGCCTCTTTTACTGCCGTTTTGTGATGTCCAAGACGCAGAACCTACTTCACCATAAGGTAAATTGCTTCGCATCCCGTTAACATAGCCATCAGCAGGAATAAGATGAAACAAATCTGTATACATAGGATAAGCTTCATTAAACCAACTTCCTGGAAATGAGTGCTCCCTGTTGTAGCAATCGCCTTCTTGTTGGTAGGTTCCACATTGGTCGCTGCCAAAATCATATTGGTAAGGAGGTGTACCTCCCGGAACGTCAGAATACATGTCCCAAACTTTTCCATTGGGTTTATCATCCGTAGTTTCAAAATGTGTCCATAACGAACTGTATGATTGGTTGTTATGATCATCTATGATGATGTGAAGAGCGTCTTTTAAATCGTTCCCGGAAAGCCCAATAGCGTCATCATAGTATCCGTTTGGTATTTGTGCAGAAATAACCTGGTAGACAATTATTAAAGTGATTAAGGATAAAAAATGCTTCATAAGATATTTTCTAGTGTTAAGTCAACAAAGAAATGACGCATCAACTGTTTGGCAATTTGCTCAATTACAACAATATAGATTCTCAATAATAAATGTGACGCGTCACTAGACTAAATATTAAAGATACAAAAATGGATAAAAAAAATAAACTATTGCTAAAAAAATCTTAGAAAGTTCTATAGGATGTTTTAAAGACGTGACTGTTTATGTCCACAAGTTCTTGTTTTGTGATGGTTTAGCCCAATAAGGGCAAGGAGTTGAAAATTATGTTTCTTTTCCTAAAAACATTACAACATCTTGCAATTTTTCTTGTACTTCTTTAATGGAAAAAGAGCGAACAAAACGTGCATACTCTCTCCCATCAATTAAAAGGATAATCACAGGAATAGTGAAAACTAAGAATTTCCCAGATTCTTGAGGATTTTCCTGTAAATTAATCTCTTTGAAAAAGATTTGTGGGAACGCATCTTTTATGTTTTTTTCAAGCTTGGGCTTTAGTGCGCTGCATATACCACAATCCTTGCCCGTGAAGAAAAGTAATTCTATCTTCATCGCATTTTTATTGTTCAAGTAATCCGTCTTCAATGACCTGTTTTGCATGATCTACTATGGTTTGCTCAACAGGTAAGAATTCCATTCCAAGGTTTTCGCGGGTATATTTGTTATTAAAAGTAATTTTATGCCCAATATTTTTCCGGGTAAATTTCCATGAAAAACCCATAAACGGGCCTACTAAGTAAAACATAAATTTAGGAACTTCCTTTTTAGGAATGCGATATTTGTCACCAAATTCTTTCTTAAGTACATGGGCTATTTCAAGTATAGAGAGATCGTCAGAAACTGTAATATGCCTTCCCTTGGCATCGGGTTTTAGGGCTGCATTGATATGGGCTGTGGCAACATCTCTCACATCAACAATACCAAAATGAAGTTTAGGCACACCGGATTTAAATTGGCCGTTCAATAGAGAAAGCATGAAATCGATACTTGTAGAATCTTTTCGCTTGGTAAGTGAGGGGCCTAAAACAAAACCTGGGTTAATGGTTGTTAATCTCCACCTGTTTTGGCTTTCAGCAATTTTCCATGCTTCTTTTTCTGCTATCGTCTTTGAGTATTGATAAGGTTGATGGTTGAGGCTACTGGTTTTGTTCCAATGTTCTTCTGTAAAGATGCCATTCTCTGTGTCGTGAATTTCATTATTATCACCCATAATTGCAGCAATACTTGAAGTGAGAACCACTTTCTTTACTTCTGGTGTTTTATTAACCGTTTCAAGAACATTCCGTGTACCTTTCAGGGCCGGTTCAACAAGTTGTTTTTGAGGATTCTTGATTCCTGAAATAAAAAACGGGGAAGCAGTATGGATAACAATTTCGCAGCCTTTCATGGGTTCTTCAAAAGAATTTTCTTCTAAGAGGTTCGCTTCATAGATGAGTAAATCCCCTGGATACTTTTCATTAAAACGAGTTAAATGATTGTACTTTTCCTTTTTGCTTATATCTCTTACCGTGGTATGTACTTTGTTTCCTTCTTCAAGCAATTTTTTTATAATCCAAGAGGCCACATATCCTGTTCCTCCTGTTACTAATATTGTTTTTTTCATGATTGTTAACTTTTATAAGGTTATTATAATTACCATTGGTATAAGATATGTCATTATATATGAACCAATCGGTATAAATGTATAAAAAAAGATGGATAGATACCCATCTTTTTAGTTAACAAATTATGAAGAATATTGTTTACTATTTGTAAAGCTCCATTAGCCGTGCTACGTATTTTCCAATAATATCAAATTCTATGTTCACTACTGTACCATCCTTGAAGTTATGAAAATTTGTAATATCATAAGTATACGGGATAATGGCTACAGAAAACATGTTGGGTTCTGAATCAACCACCGTTAAGCTAACTCCGTTAACCGAAACGGATCCTTTTTCAACAGTAATATTGTTGAGTGTTGGGTCATATTCAAAATAAAATTTCCAACTTCCTTCTGTTTCTTCAACTTTGCGGCAAATAGCGGTTTGATCAACATGTCCTTGAACAATGTGCCCGTCAAGCCTCCCATCAATTTTCATACTTCTTTCAAGGTTGATCTCGGTACCGATTTCAAGTTGTTTGAAATTCGACCTGTCTAAAGTTTCTTGTATAGCCGTTATGACGTATTGGTTTTTTTCGGGTATTACTTTAACCACTGTAAGGCATATCCCATCATGGGCCATGCTCTGGTCAACCTTTAGTTCTTTAGCAATAGGGGTTTCGATAGTAACGTGTATATTGCCCCTGTCTTTTTCAATATCAACGACTTTTCCTGTTGTTTCTACAATTCCTGTAAACATAATATGTAATTTTTAATGATTATTTTTCTACCTATACAAGTGTACAGCGCCTTCCAAGATTCTTTTTTTCAAACCTGTAAGCCGTACCTCGTAAACTTCGCAAATATAAAAATAAACCCCTTCACTGCAATCGTTATTTGAATCTTGATGCCTCCCATCCCACATAATGTCCGGGTTTTCAGTCTTATATACAAGTTGTCCCCACCTGTTGTAAATTTCAATATGTATCCTATCTACGTAATCATAAGGAAAAGGCCGGAAATAATCGTTGTACGTATCATTATTTGGAGTGAAAACATTGGGTAGCCGGTACAGTTCGCAGCTATCAATATCCATGCATACAATATTGCTTGGAAGGCTTTCGTTTTCAAAAGAATCAATTGCGGTAACGTAATAACAACCTGCAATAGAGTTAATGTTTTGATGAATAAAACTTGTATCTTCTTTTTCTGCTAGATATGCTAGCAAGCTATAGTCAAGTTTTTTACTTGGTGTATAATATAAGTTATAGGCTACAATATCTTCAAAATTTTGAATGTTTCTCCAATAAAGTGTATTTTCCATTCTTTCGCAATCAGTTTTTGCATTAAGTATTGGAGGGAAAGGAGCAGAGGTATCTTTGGGTTCATCACAGGTTTTCTGTGAAAAGTTTATAAGATTATTGGGTAATCCTTCTAAAGTGTATCTTCCTTTGCTCATGGTGTAATAACAGTACTCGTTTCCATTTACCAATGGATGATCCATATAAAAGGTATCAGTGGTGTTTGCAAGATATTCAAAATTTTCTGCTGAGGGCTTTTTACGATATATATAAAAGGTATCATTTTGCCAGGGCATATTATTGTTCCAGGTAAGGGTAAGAGTATTGTCACTTGGATGTGTATTCAGGAAAATGGAGGATGCGGTATGAGTGGCACCTACAAAATTGTCATTTCCATCGTACATTTCTATCCTGTAGGTTATTGAAGTATCTTCTGTATTCAAATTATTATCTACAAATAGTGTATCATCAATACCATTATTGGTGGATATTTTTTTATAACTGCTTCCCGGGGTATCGTAACGCCTGTAGATATCATAGCTATACGGCGGATTGTATTGTTGCAAGTATGTTTCTAAGGGTTTTATCCATTTTAACGTATCTCTTCCATTGTCTTGCGATGTTTTCCCAATACTTACATTGGTGATGATAGGCACATCTCTTTTCAGTTTAGCGCAGGCTTCAGCCGAAACATATCCTTCAGCCCCGTCAGAATAGTAGGTATGAACACGATAACAATATTTTAGTCCATGGAAAAGCCCGGCCCCATTATTGTTGTCAGTAAAAGTGGTATTACTTCGGCCTTCTACCTCTGCAATAAACTCGTATCCCCAGCCCGGTGGCATACCTGTTTCACAAATTCCTGGTGTATTTCCGGTTGAATCCACACTCCTGTATATCCTGTAACCTTCAATATTCTCGCAAACACTTTCATCCCAAGCCAAATCAATATAATTGCCTTTAGGCTCTGCAGTGAGATTTTCGGGGGCAGGGCAAATAACGTATATATCAACGATTTTAAGGTCAAAAGCGCTGAAATCTTCATCGTCATCCATCACCTTAAAATTGGTAAAGTATGGTTGCTTCCTCACATCCTCGCATAAAGTTGACCAGGAAAATTCGTATTCTGTGAATCCCGGTTCGCCGGTAACTTGTATTAACTCGCTGCGTTCTGTCTCAATTGGGTAACCTGTGGCGCTGATGCTCATGTAATTATCATCCGGGTCGGTAGCAGAGATATTAAATTCCAAGGTTTCTCCAGCCTCAACGCATTGGGTAGCTACTTCGCTAATTTGTGGGGGTTGATTATCACAGGTAATTACGTCTATTTGCATATCGCGTGTAACGGTTCCTATCACCACACCGTTTCTCCATTCTTTGATAAGAATAGCCACATTGTAGCTTTCAGTAAGTGGAGGGAAATCCCACAACAAAGTACCTGTAACCGGGTCGATGCTAAATTCATTTTCGGCTTCAGGGTAAGTGTATGAAGGAATTATTTCGCCGTTAAAACCCCTGCAAGGCACTATTTCATATGATAGAGAATCTCCATCAGGGTCATAAGCTCCTGGGTTATGGAGGTAAGGAAGGTTAACGCATGCATTATCTACAGGAGGATTAAGCAAAATTGGGGATGTATTGCTGCCAAGAAAAGGATTAATAAGCAAGGTAGATTGAACATAAAATGGAACTTCAACAGAGTTTTCAATATTGGCAATATTGCTGTTTCTTGTTGGGTCTTCAAAAGAAACAATATATTCGCCGGCTGCCGGGAATGTATGTGTTGTGCTGTAGATGTTCTTTTTTATGTAATCAGCGATCATCACTCCACAATGAGGGCAATCGCCGCATGGAGGGCCATTGGTTCTTTGTACATCTTCTGCAGTGCCATCACCAAAATCCAGGTGAAGTTCGCACCTGTCAACATCCGTACCAAAAGTATTGGTATATGTTGTTATAGTAACTTTATAGGTGAGGCCATCAATATGTTCATAAGTGATCTCGCCTGCCATCATGTGCGTTGCACGAGCATTAAAAGAAACCAATATAAGCAGTATAGGAAGGATAGTCCATCTCATTGCTTCTTACCTTGTTGTATGCTACACTGTAGTAGCCTCTTTAGAAATCTCTTTTCATTAAATGATCTGTAAAACTTTTTAAGTATCTTATGCGTTCATCAGGAATATTAATAGCATATAGCTTCTTTAGAGCATTATTATAATATTCCTGCATAATATTTTCAGTAACGTTTCTTAAGTTTAAATTATCATATATTTCTTTAACTTTTTTTACTTTGTCGGCATCGTTGTATTTGTTTTCTTTAAAACATTTGTCGAGTTCTTGTTTCTGCTGGATATTGGCTAACTCGTATCCTTTAATGTATAGGAATGTTTTTTTATCGGCAATAATATCCCCACCAATGGCTTTGCCGAGCTTTTCTTTATCAGCATAAAGGTCAAGCAAATCATCCATGACCTGGAAAGCAATTCCTATGTTGATGCCAAAGTTGTATAAATTTTTAGCATTCAATGGATTTGCACCAGCAATCATTGCGCCTATCTTAAGGCTTGAAGCAATGGTGATAGCCGTTTTAAGGTGTATCATCCTGGTGTATTCATCGATTGTGACGTTTTCCTTGGTCTCAAAATTCATGTCGTATTGTTGGCCTTCGCAAACTTCGATGGCCATTTTGGTAAAAACATCAGTGATTTCAGGAGCTATTTGATGATTGGTTCTGATGAGATATTGATATGCCAGGGCAAACATGGTATCTCCCGAAAGAATGGCAACATTCGTATTCCATTTTTTATGCAAAGTGGGCATTCCTCTCCTGATAGGAGCATTATCCATGATATCGTCATGAACAAGTGTGAAATTATGAAATATTTCTATACCAAGCGCTGGATGAATAGCGTCTTCAATTTTTCCATCAAACATATCGCATGCTAAAAGTAGCAACATAGGCCTAACTCTTTTACCACCAATGGATATGAGGTATTCTATGGGTTCATAAAGCTCTACAGGCACCCTGTTAAAGTTCTCTTTTTCAAGGTGGTTATGAAATTTTCTTTTAATATCCTCTAATGTATGCATGGTTATTTAGGTTTGGTTTTTACAAATATTATAAAATTTAGCTTAAAGTACGAATATTTTTCGTAAAAACAAAATTATGTAAAGCCTTAATTTTAAATCAATGTAATTTTTTCACTTCGTTCCAAATGTTTTCTGCAACAATGTCTTCTGGCTTGCTGCCATCTGTAATAAATAAATTTTCTTCATCCTTTAATAGTTCAAAGGCTTCAAAATATTTTTTTCTCACTTTTCTCAAGTTTGCATTGGTTTCATAAAGCTCCATTGTATTTCTTCCGTTTGTTATTCTCTTCATACTTTCACCAGGGGCTATGTCAATGTATATATTAAGATCTGGCTTAAGTAAATTGGTGCTCAAAGAGTTGGCTTCGATTACCCAGTTTAAAGACATATGAATACCATGATAAGCATAAGAAGAAAAATAATAACGGTCTGTAATAACTGTATAACCTTCTTTTATTTTATGAAGAATGCCATTGGTTTTATTTAATAAATGATCCAACCTGTCTGCGACAAAGAGTCCTGCAATAGTCCTGTGATCGGCTTCAATTCTATGTTTGAAAATATTCCTAATAACTGAGCCAATCGGGCTATCAGTCGGTTCACAGGTGCAATATACCTTATGCCCTGCTTTTTTCAATTTTTCACTTAATAGTTTCACTTGCGTGCTTTTCCCACTTCCATCAATGCCTTCAAAAGCAATAAAAAGATTTTTTTTCACATCCATTGTTATAAGTTTCTTTTTTTTTGAGTAGTGATTTGCAATCTCGTTTTCCTGTCTGGCTTTTGTCCAGGTGAGAAAACAAAATATTCAAAGGTAAAAATAAAATTCCTTGCACGATATTGAAAACTGAATTTTCTTGAATATCATTTGTCTTAACATTTATAAGAATTTTCTTTCAAAGTAATTTTGAAATTTTAATATAAATATGAATTTCAAGAACTTAATGTTAAAATAATAAAAATTTAACTTATAACTGTTCATGGTTATTTATTTTTGATTATGAATTTTTAAATATTGTTATTGACGTAACTGCCTGGCTATTAGAGCAAAACCAGTGTAAAATTTTTAAAACCTATTAATAATGTTGCCAAAAGCCAAAAAAGAATATTCATTAAGTGTTACACTTACCGATGATGACAAGCTTTACTTGATAAAGCTGATAAAAGGGACATCAAAACGCAATAGGAAAAATCTTTTCCAATTTGTAAGTCGTGAGATTCCCCGCGTTAAGCATGTAATAGAGCTTTACAGGTATCATGAGCTATGGCATGACGCTTCGTTGGTAAATTGAAGCGCCATACCACATCACTACAAAGAAAATTCTTCTTGCCAATTTTCTTTTACTAACCCGTATTTGCACTTTTTTTTGTGTGTTTATGAATTAGCAATACTTTGAAAGAACGTGTTTTGCATTCAAACTTTGTATGTTTCTTAATAATTATCCTATACATTCTCGGTTTCTTTATTTGAATTGTGTTATTTTTGAGCGTAAAAAATGTTATGGAAATGACAAGAGAAGAAGCGTACAAACTTTTAGAAACGCATGTTAATGACCAACGTATGATACAGCATTGCATAGCATCGGAAGCTGTAATGCGGGCTTTGGCTGAAAAATTGGGTGAAGATCAAGAAAAATGGGGTATTGCAGGCCTGCTACATGATATAGACGTAGATATTACTGGCGCCGATCCCAAAACCCACGGCCCGGCAGCTAAACAAATTCTTGAAAAAGAAGGTATTGATGAGGATATTATTGATGCTATTACCATGCACAATGAAGTAGCAACCGGTAAACAACGGACAACCAAATTCCAACATGCCCTTGCAGCGGGCGAAACCATTACCGGGCTTATAAAAGCCACCGCCCTTGTTTATCCTGATAAAAAGGTAACCAGCGTAAAACCCAAATCCATTAAAAAGCGGATGAAGGAAAAAGCTTTTGCTGCATCGGTAAAGCGAGAAAACATTATGGAATGTGAAAAGATTGGGGTACCTTTACAAGAATTTATTGAATTGAGCCTTAATGCTATGAAAAGCATTAGTAAGCATATTGACCTATGACTTGTTGCCTATGGGACTACACTTTGTTGGTTTCATGGTAAAAGAAATAGGATATCCAATAATGAGATACATGTATAGAAACATGAAACACTAATCCATTATTTTCTAAAAAAATAGTACAAAGCAAATTTGCACGGGAGGCTAAAAAGTTTTAATTTTAGTTTTCAAATAATGGATTATAAATTACTATCATATTTTTGATTTACGAGTTATGTTCATATTTTACCACAAAAAATCATTTACCATGAAACATTATATTAAGATTTTAACAGCGTTATTCATTGTATCTGTTATAGGTATTACATCCTGTAAAAAGGATAAAGGAGTCAATATTTTTTCGCTTGAAGATGATAAAGAGTTGGGTAAGCAATTAAAAGCAGAAATAGAATCCAACCCACAAGAATATCCCGTGCTTGAGGAATCGGGGAATGTCGAAGCCTATGATCACCTATACAGGATTAGGGAGGAGTTATTGAATACAGGCGAAGTTGATTATGTTGACAAATTCAACTGGGAAGTCTACATTATTAATGACGACAGCGTTATTAATGCATTTGCGGCACCCGGCGGGTATATGTATTTTTATACCGGGCTCATCAAGTATTTGGATAATGAAGCCCAGTTTGCGGGCGTTATGGCACATGAAATGGCCCATGTATCACAACGGCATTCTACGGAGCGGCTTACCAAGGTATATGGAGTTCAAGTATTGTTGAGCGTTGCTTTAGGTAATGACCCAGGTACCCTTGCCAAGATTGCCGCACAGATGGCTGCTGGTGCCACAGCCTTAGCTTTTAGTAGAAACGATGAATACGAAGCCGATGAATACGCAATAAAATATATGGCAAAAACAGATTATCACCCCAAAGCCCTGGCTAGTTTCTTTGAAAAGCTTGAGCAATACCCTCGGCCTCCAGAGTTTCTAAGTACTCACCCTTCACCCGAGAACAGGCAAGAAAAAATTGATGAAGTATGGAAAGGACTTGGCAGCCCTGATGGAGAATATTTTATTGACCGCTATATGGCGTTTATTGAAACTTTGCCTTAAGAGCACGAAAAACATCATTCTTTAAATTCTTTTTATATCTCACTGATTTACTGTTAGGTAGTTTATAATATTTTAATGTGCCATTTGTCTTCGATGATTTACAACCATTGTTTGGCTACAACTATGGCAATTTATTCGGTAAACCTGCGTTTATAAGAAAACCCTAAAAAAAGATGTGAAAAGATTACTATTAACCGTATTCATGCTTGCTATATTAGTAAAGGTTTATCCACAAGAAGATTTATCTACCGTGGAAGGTACTATTTATAATATGAAGAATAAACCCTTGCCATTTGCCAATATCAAGGTAAAACGCTCATTCCGCGGGACAGTATCCTCATATAATGGAAAGTATTCATTAAAAGTAAAACCTTTTGATGTGGTGGTAGTATCATCTATGGGTTACAAAGCGTTGGCTTTTTATATTCCCGGAGATATCCCGGAATTATTTCGCAAAGATGTTCATTTAAGCAAGGATACCATTTTATTGGAAGAAACGATTGTTACGCCGTGGCCTGTCACATACGATAAGCTGAAAAGGGAATTTGTAAGTTTAAAACCGGTAGAAAAAGATTCAACATTACAAAAAAAAGACTTCTATTTAACAAAAGGAAAGATTCTTGAATACAAAAGCGCAAGTAATGAAGGGATGATCGCTATTCCCGGCCCTTTTTCCATGCTGTATAATGCTTTTGGAGATAAACCCCGCCAATATCGTAAATTGCGCAAGGATAAAAAGAAAATCCATCAATATCATGCGGTTAACAAAAAATTGCGCTTAGAGGCTGTTAGAGAGATTACCCACATCAACGAAGACGACAGCCTTATAATTTTTTTGGATGAATGTGGTATTACCGATCAATTTATTCTTAAAAATAATGAATATGATATTTATAAAAAGATTAAAAAATGCCACAAGAAAAGAAATGGTAACATATCAAATATGGATTAGTATTTTTACGATTGATTTTTAGGAGTAAATTGCATTATTAGAGTACTTGGTAGTTTCCATCTATAAGTATGACTGGAAAACAAAATAATCCTCATTTATAAATAATTCTTCTGCATCAATTTTTTTGTCAAATAAGCCATAAACAGCAGAACCACTGCCACTCATCGAAGCATAAACAGCACCGCAATTATAAAGTTCTTGTTTTATGGCTTTGATTCCAGGATATTTTAACAAGATATGAGTCTCAAAATCATTGGTTAACAATTCTTTCCATTGATTAACCGGGTGGGCTATAATTTCTTCAAGGTTTAACGCTTTTTTATTTATGCGAACTCCTGAATAAGCTTCTTTGGTGCTTATTCCAAAACCAGGTTTTACGATAACGATATAATAGCCTGTTAGGTCTAATGACACTTCAGAAAAGATGTTACCAATCCCTTTTGCCATTATGGCTTTGTTTTGAATAAAGAAAGCGCAGTCGGCTCCAATCTTAGAGGCAATTTCAAGTTTCTTTTTCGTTGGTATACCAAGTTCAAAAATTTTGTCTAATGTATTGATAGTAAAAGCAGCATTAGAAGAGCCACCCCCCAGTCCTGCACCATATGGAATAAGCTTGTGAAGATGAATTTTTACCGGTGGAATATGAAAGGATTTTGCCATTAGCTGGTAAGCCTTAGTGCAAAGGTTGTTTTCTGGGTGAGCATCAATAGGAATCCCCGAGGCTGTAAAAATAGTTTTTGTCTCTGAAGGGATGATCTCCAAGGCATCTTTGAGAGGAACGGGGTAGAATATGGTTTCAATGTTGTGATACCCGTCTTTTCTCTTAGAAACTACATGCAACCCAAGGTTTATTTTGCAATTAGGGAAAACAACCATTGGGGTTATTTTTTGTTTTTAAGTACTGTTTGATTCCTATTAGGCCCAACCGAAATAATCTCGATTGGCACGTTGAGTTCCTTTTCCAGGAAATCAATATAAGATATCAACTGGGCTGGGAATTCTTTAAAGGTTTTTGCCTGGGAAATATCAGCTTTCCAACCTTTGAATATTTTGTATACCGGTGTAACTTGAGAGCCATCAATATCAAAAGGCATTTTATTTGTAAGTATATTTTTGTGTTTATAATGGGTACATATTTTTAATGTGCCTAAATTGCTAAGTACATCGGCCTTTGTCATAATCAATTTGGTAATGCCATTCAACATCACGGTATATTTTAGGGCAACCAAATCGAGCCACCCGCATCTTCTAGGCCTTCCGGTAGTTGATCCATATTCGTTTCCAGCATCTCGTAATTTATCCCCGGCTTTATTGTTAAGTTCTGTGGGGAAAGGCCCTGAACCAACCCTAGTACAATAAGCTTTGAATATTCCATATACTTCACCAATCTTTGCCGGGGCTATGCCAAGCCCTGTGCCTACTCCTGCACAAATGGTATTGGAAGATGTTACATAAGGATATGATCCAAAATCAATATCAAGCAATGTTCCTTGTGCTCCTTCTGCCAGTATTCGTTTATTATTGTTTATTAATTCATTAACCTCGTATTCGCTTGCTATGGCCTCAATTGTTTTAATTGTTTCAAGGGATTTAAACCATTTTTTTTCGTACTCTTCAAAAACATCACCGTCTATCTTGTGATTTTTGTAGTCGAAGCCGCAATTATTGATAATTTGCAAATGCTTTTCTTTAAGCATTTGGTATTTTTCATTGAAGTTGTTTTCGTAGAGGTCGCCTATTCTTATACCATTTCTGCTATATTTATCAGTATAAGTAGGGCCTATACCTTTAAGCGTTGAGCCGATCTTTTTTTCACCCTTTGCTTTTTCTTGGGCAGCATCCATAGCACGGTGGGTAGGTAGTATTAGATGGGCTTTTAATGATATCTTTAAATTCTTAAGGTTAAAATTCCTGTTTTTAGAAAGCACTTCAAGTTCTTTTTCCATTACCACCGGGTCAATAACAACCCCATTTCCAACAATATTGGTGGTATTTTTATGAAATATCCCGGAAGGGATGGTATGCAAAATATACTTTTCATCATTAAACTCTAATGTATGCCCAGCATTTGGCCCGCCTTGGAACCTTGCTATAGCATCATAGCCGGGTGTTATCACATCAACAATTTTTCCTTTTCCTTCATCGCCCCATTGAAGGCCTAATAATACATCAACTTTCATAAGTTATTGCAGATTTTTAATTATTATTTTGATTTTCTTTTTCTAAACAATCTCCACATTTCCCATAAAATGTTAAAGAGTGGTGAGTGAGTTCATATTGGGTAATATTACTGATTGAATTTTGAATTTGTTGTAAACGTGGGTCGCAAAATTCTTCTATTTTTCCACAGCCTATACAAATAATATGGTCATGTTGCTTGTTTTTGAACGATTTTTCAAATTGTGCCACATTTCTACCAAATTGATGTTTGACCAAAAGATTGCAGGCCAATAATAATTCAATGGTATTGTATAATGTAGCCCTGCTTACCCTGTACTTGTTGTTTTTCATTTTAATATACAGGGATTCTACATCAAAATGCCCGTTAGCCTGGTAAATTTCTTTCAGGATGGTAAATCTTTCAGGTGTTTTCCTGTGGCCATTCTTTTCCAGGTATGCAGAAAAAATCTGTTTCACAGTATCCTGAATATCTTGTTCTGCCATTATTGTGGTTTTATTTGTCCTATATTTCTTAAATTAACAGCTAATTTAAAAAAAATATACAACTATTTAAAAAGAATTTAAATAATTATTGAATTTTCTGCCCCTTTCCTTTCTCTTCCTTGAATAACGCGTTGTGAAGAACAGAAAATACTATGTATAAAGGTATTATCAATGGTAGGGCTGATAATCTAAACGCAATAATAATACCTAAACTGGCAATAATAAATGCATACCGGGTACTATTGTTTTTTATTTTGAAATTTTTAAACTTCAATGAAAACATGCTGATACTCGATATCATTATAAAAGATAATATAAGTATTGCAGGTAATAGCAAGAATGGGCTCGATAAAAACTTGTAGAAGTTACCGGGTTCAGAGTAATGAAGGTAAATCACCAATGAAACATAAAAAAATGCATTAGCTGGTGATGGAAGCCCTTTAAAATCATCATCTTTATATTGTGAAATATTGAATAATGCCAGCCTGAAAGCTGTGAACAATGGTATTATAAGGGCTATATAAGGAAGGATAAAGTTGTATCCTTCCCAAACATTTATATTTGAATTTTTCAAAACCATGAATATTAAAAAACCAGGTGCCATTCCAAAACTAACCAAGTCTGCAAAAGAATCCAATTGCATCCCAAACTTTGTTATTGCATCAGATAACCGGGCAATAAAACCATCCAAGTAATCTAAAATCATTGCAATAAGTATTAAAAATGTAGCTACCAGCAGATTGTTGTTGAACACCAGTAATATTGAAACACAACCGCATAAAAGATTAAGTGATGTAATAATATTTGGGATGTAGTATTTCACGAATTTTTATTTTTAGGGACATTTTTGCTTCAAAGTTAATAAAGTAGATAGAATAGAATGAAAAAAAATACTCCCAATCTCATAATAACTGGTGTCATGTCACATATAAAATAGTAAGGAGACTCCTTTGTTCCCGCTCATAGCGGGATAGACTGTACCTCCTCGGAGTGACTTCATTGTGAGCCGACAGCAGTCGGCGAAGCAATCTCCAAACGTCATTTTAGAATTGACATGACACTAAGCTATTTTGCATACAAATTTACACAGTATTAGACTTGCTTCATGTTAAGAAGGTTTAATAAATGTTAAAATATGTTAACGTAACTACCAGGTTCTTTTTTCATTACCTAATTTTGTAAAAAAGGATTCAATGAAGAAGAAAAAGATTTATTTCATTATTGTTGTCATAACCATCGCCCTTATCGGGTTGGTAGGAATACAGCTTTATTGGATCAATAATGCCGTAAAGATAAAGGAATCACGATTCAGGCAAAGCCTAAATGAAGCCATCACCAATGTGATATACAGGTTAGAAAAAATAGAAACCGCCACGCTGGTGAAAAAAAGAATGGATTTCTATCGCCAACTACCACAACTTATTCCAGGGGGTGATTCATTAGAAGGAATCTATTACCGCAATTCATGGCAATATTCCAACCAATATGCCAATGACAGCATTTATAACTACTCTAAGGAAAACTTAAAATTTGGCTATAAAAATGGGGGCACAGGCAATGTTGTAAAAGAAATAGACACCACTATAGAGCATTATGGTAAACGTAGCGCTTACGAAGAATACCATACCGAAACGATAGCACAACAAGAAGAAAAAAAACAACTCCTAAGCGACCCTCCGCAAAACAAAAAAATTCAGCAAAGCATCAGGAACAGGTCCATGATCATTCAAGATATTTTTAATGATATGATGAACCTGGACAAACGAAGGCACATAGAAAAACGCGTTGACCCTGGTGTGTTGGATTCATTGATAAGAACCGAATTAAAAAACCATGGCATCAGCACCAAATTTGAATACGGCCTATTCAGCGCTATGCGTAACAGCTTGGTTTATGAAAAAACCGGCGAATACACCAAAGAGCTTATGGACGAATCCTATTCTTTTGTGATGTTCCCAAACGACTTGTTCAATGCTGCCAATTATTTACTTCTCTACTTTCCTAATAAAAAACAATTCCTGCTCACTCAAATGTGGATCCTCTTATTGATCTCGGCAGTGCTAATTATCGTTATAATCTTGTCTTTTGTGCTTACCATCAACACAATATTCAGGCAAAAGAAGCTTTCAGAAATGAAAAATGATTTCATCAACAATATGACCCATGAGTTCAAAACCCCAATTTCTACCATCTCACTTACGTGTGAAGCGCTTAATGATGAAGATGTAAAAAAATCGGACGAGCTTTATAAAAATTATATCAATGTAATAGGCGATGAAAACAAAAGGCTGGGTATTTTAGCAGAAAAAGTGCTTCAAACTTCCATAATGGATAAAGCATCTTTTAAATTAAAACAAGATAAGCTGGATGTAAAAAAGATCATCCAAGATGTTATTAAAGGAGTTAAGATACAGGTGGAGAAGAAAGGAGGAGTGGTAAAAACGGACTTCAAAACGGAAAACATTCACATTATTGGAGATAAAGTACACATTAGCAATGTTTTTTATAACTTGCTTGATAATGCAGTAAAATACTCACACGATAAGCCTCAAATAACGGTTACGTTAGAAAACGGCAAAAACGGCTATTTGATGGCTGCCGTTTCTGATAATGGGATTGGCATCAATAAAAACGAACAAAAAAAGATATTTGAAAAGCTTTACCGGGTTTCTACAGGCAATATCCACAATGTAAAAGGTTTTGGATTGGGATTAAGCTATGTAAAAACCATTGTGGAAAAGCATGATGGAAATATTTCGCTTGAAAGCGAACCTAATAAAGGAACAACCGTAAAAGTATATTTACCAAAGTATAATGAGCAATAAACGGGGATTATGAAAGAAGAAAAAATCAAAGTGTTACTTGCAGAGGACGATGCCAACCTGGGAAGCATACTAAAATCTTATCTCAAGGCCAAAGGATACGATACCGACCTTTTTGAAGATGGTGACAAAGCCTACGAAGCCTTCAAGAAAAATACTTATGATTTTTGCATCTTGGATATCATGATGCCTGTAAAAGACGGGTTTACATTAGCCAAAGAAATAAGAAAGGATGATAAAAATATCCCCATACTGTTTTTAACTGCCAAATCGCTGCAAGAAGACATAATAGAGGGTTTTAAAATAGGCGCCGATGATTACCTTACCAAGCCTTTTAGCATGGAAGAACTTTTGATGCGTATGGAAGCCGTACTTAGAAGATCAAAACAAGGAAGAAAAAAAGATGATGATGGCATCTACAATATTGGTATATTCACCTTCAATTATAAGCGGCAAGAATTATCTTATGACAACAAAAAACATAAACTCACATCCAAAGAGGCCGAGTTATTAAAACTTTTGTGCGATAATATGAATGAGATACTTGAAAGGCCCGAAGCTTTGAAAAAAATATGGCAAGATGATTCTTACTTTAATGCCCGCAGCATGGATGTGTATGTTGCTAAAATCCGGAAATACCTAAAAGCCGACCCCAACGTGGAATTACTGAATATTCACGGCAGGGGTTTTAAGCTTGTGGTGAATTAGCTAAAAATATATAACACCCCCATTTTTTCATCCTACAACAGCTCATTGGCAATATTGGCCAATTCCGAGCGCTCACCTTTTTCCAGCCTCACGTGCGAGTAGATTTGGTGATGATGGATCCTGTCAACGAGATAGGATAATCCATTACTCTGGGAATCAAGGTATGGAGTATCTATCTGGTAAATATCGCCGGTAAAAATGATCTTGGTATTCTCTCCTGCCCTGGTAATAATGGTTTTTACCTCATGAGGGGTGAGATTTTGTGCCTCATCCACAATAAAACAAATATTACTTAGGCTACGCCCTCTTATGTAAGCCAAAGGAGAAATAACAAGCTTTTCACTTTCCAGCGCTTCGTTAATGAACTTATGCTCTTTTTCCTTCTCTCCGTATTGGTTTTGGATCATTTTGAGGTTGTCAAAAAGCGGTTGCATGTATGGATTGATCTTGGATTTAATGTCGCCCGGCAAATACCCTATGTCTTTATTGCTAAGAGGAACAATGGGCCTGGCAAGATAAATCTGTTTATACAAACGTTTTGTTTCCAGCGCACCGGCTAATGATAAGAGGGTTTTTCCTGTTCCTGCAACGCCTAATAAGGATACCAACTTGATCTCCGGTTCCATAATGGCATGCAAGGCAAAGACTTGCTCGGCATTTCTTGGCGTGATCCGGTAAGCAGGGCGCTTCTCAAGCTTGGTGAGCCTGTTAAGAAAAGGATCGTAATAAGCAAGGGCAGAACTGTTCCCGTTTTTCAAGATAAAATAATGATTGGGAATAGGTTCTTCCAAGCCAATATCCTCGGGCTCGCAATACCCTTCTTGGTAAAGATAATTAATGGCCTCTTTCTTAACGCCTTCAATCACTGTTTTGCCGGGTTGAAGCGACTCAACATCCTTAATTTTACCCGTTTCAAAGTCTTCTGATAAAATATGCAAGGATTTGGCTTTCAATCTCAGGTTAATATCTTTGGTAACCAACACAACTTTGCGCTTGGTATATTCTTTTTGCAGTTTTATGGCTGCGTTTAGTATTCTATGATCGGATTTGTTGCTGGCAAAAATCACGGTAGCATCCGGGTCGCTCTCTTCCGAAAGCACTACCTTAAATTTTCCTTCACTTTTATCATTCAATGGTATCCAGTCTCTCAAGGTATAATTTTCAGAAAGTTTATCCAAGATCCTCACAAATTCCCTGGCTTCAAAGTTCTTGGTGTCATTGCCTTTCTTAAAATTATCAAGCTCTTCTAACACGGTGATTGGTATGGCCACATCATTGTCATCAAAACTATGTATTGCCTGGTGATTGTATAAAATTACGCTTGTGTCAAGCACAAAGATCTTTTTGTTCTCTTCTGTCATAACAATACTTTTATGGGTTTAATATAAAATGGTTGAGCAAAAATAGATTGTATTACCTTAGTGAGGAAGCCTTCAAGATTGGATATTAGGCTGATACAAGATTTTTTATTTTTTCTTCCCAAAAGTTGTTTTATATTTTGGATTAACAAGATAAAAGTACAAAAAAATAGAAGCAAATACCCCATAGTTTTGGCAAATAATATCAACAATTCCAAAAATGTTTTTTTAGCCAGGTTTTGGATATTGTTCATTAGATTTTTTATTTTTGATAATAATTAGTGTTTTCAAAGTGTAGGTAAAAGTGATGAAAAAAACTATCCTGTTAATAATTGTGCTGTTCGTACTTCATCTGCCAAAAGTTTTTTTGGGGCAAAATAATATTGATAGCTTAAATAACACCCTCTCAAGCCAAAGTGGAGTTGAGAAAATACAATTATTGCAGCAGTTATCAAAAGCTTACATCAAAAGCAATATAGATTCTTCGTTATATTACATAGATAAAGCCATTGCGTTATCAACCAAATTAGGAAAGCCCCAACACAAGGCTGTTAGCTTATCTTTAAAAGCTGATCTTCATTACAGCCAAGCCGAGTTTTTAAAGTCGCTACAACACTACCAGCGCTCCAATGAGCTATTAGACAAGAAAAAATACAGGAAGTTACACGCTCACAATACATTTAGGCTGGGAATGATCTTTTCCAAAAACAGGGACTTGGAAGAATCTTATAAGAAATTTGATGAAGCGCTCCAGGTATACACATATTTAGATGATGATTCTAACATCATTGAAACTTTGAATGAATCAGCAATAGTAGCTGCCAGGCAAGGCCGCTTTGAATTATCCCTTACAAACTTTCATCGTTTGCTTAACCGCTCTAAAAAAAATAAAGACTCTGCCAATATAGCCAAAGCATATAATAATATTGCAGGTGTACATTATTATGTTGGAAGAAATCCTGAAGCTTTGAATTTTTATCTTAAATCACTAAATATTCGAGAAAAACTAAAGGATACGATAGGTATGGCCACCAACCTGTTTAATATTGCCAACATTTATAAAGACACAGGTAAGGATTCATTAGCATTATTATATTATAAAAGAGCCCTAAAAACCTATAAAGACTTGAATTATCTTGAACGGCAAGCTACCTGCTATAACAATATTGGCATCGTTTATCAAAACCTGCAATTACCAGGCAAAGCTTTAGAAAACTACATGTTATCCTTAGAAATACGCGATAACTTAGAAGATTCTGTTAAAATTGCCACCAATTATATCAACATCGCGATGATACACTTCAATGCTAAGGAATACAAGAAATCACTCAATTACCTTGACAAAGCTTACCAGATTAGGAAGGAAAGTGGCAACAAACCCAGCCTTGCTTTAATACTTAATAGCCAGGGAAATTGTTATAGAGAATTAGGAAATCATGAGAAAGCTTTAAAGCTATACGAGAAAAGCTATAAAATTGGGAAAGAGATAGGCGACCTAAAAAGGCAGATCATCACTGCTGAAAACATTTCTAAGGTTTATGAAGAATTAGGAAATTATAAAAAAGCCTTGGCATATCACCAGGAATTTACTGATGTAAAAGATTCTTTACTCAACATAGAAACTTCGGAAAAGATCAATGAATTGCAAACGCGCTTCGAAACCAAAGAGAAGGAGAAGACCATTGACTTGCTCAATAAAGAAAAGAAAATACAAAGCCTGAAACTGGAAAAAACAGAACATCAGCGTATTTTTCTCTTTATCACGGTTGTATTAGGATTGATTTTATTGGTAGTCATATTTAACAGGTATCGATTAAAAAACAAGAAAAACAAACAGTTGAAGGTAATGAACTCCAAACTTGAAGCGTTAATGGCCATGAAAGACAAGTTTTTCTCAATTATTGCCCATGATCTTAAATCGCCCTTGTTGGCATTTCAGTCTATCACCAATATGCTTTCAGAAAATTTTGATAAAATTGAAGAAGAAAAGAAGCATGGATTAATAAAGAAAATGAATAACTCGGCAAACCTGCAATATGAATTGCTAAAAAACCTTTTGCAATGGTCGGCTTCGCAGACAGGAAGGCTTGAATTTAACCCGCAAAGCATGAACCTGGCCGAATCTGTTGAAAGAAATTTTGAATTGTTGAATGCTAATGCCAGCAAAAAGGATGTATTGCTCGTAAACCGTGTTGATAAAAACCTTGAAGTAAAAGCCGACCACAATATGTTGAATACCATTCTTCGCAATTTATTGGTAAACGCGGTAAAATTCAACAAAGAGCATGGAAAAGTGATCGTTGAATCAAAGCAACAGGATGATTCGGTAGTAGTATCGGTAAAAGATACAGGCTTGGGCATGGAAGAAAAAGACCTGGGCAAATTGTTTAAAATTGATGTTAACCCGGCAACTATAGGGCATTCAAAAGAAAAAGGCTCAGGAATTGGGCTTATACTTTGCAAAGAATTTATTGAAAAACATAAAAGCAAGATATGGGTAGACAGCAAACCCGGTGAAGGTAGTATTTTCAGTTTTAACTTGGCAAAAGCATAAACTCATGAAACAGGCAATACATGGGATCATTATTGATACAAGAAAAAAGCATGATAGAGATTTTACCAAATAATAGAACCTCACCAAAAAATCTACACGAATGAAAATTAACATTATTATTGTTGACGATCACGACATTTTTTGTGAAGGATTAAAAGCCCTGTTTTATGACGTGGACGACATAGAGGTTTTAGCTACCGCCAATAGTTACGAAGAGCTAAAGGAAAAATTATTGCACCATCAACCCGATATGCTTCTTTTGGATATTGCCATGCCCGGCAAAACAGGGATAGAAATCACCAGGGAGATCAAGGAATCAAACCCAAACATTGATATCGTGATCTTATCAGCCAATAAGGATGAATTTTCTATTGTTTCGGCAGTAAAAGCCGGGGCTAATGGTTACTTAGCTAAAGAAACCTCCAAAAGCGAACTTGTTAATGCTATAAAAAAAGTATTTGAAGGAGAGGAATACTTTGGAAAATCGATTTCAGAAACCATTTATAGGAGTTATAAGAAAATTCTAAGGGACGAATGCTCTGAAGAAAGCGCCTTTAACCTTTCTGACAGGGAAATAGAAGTCATTAAACTTTTCTCTGAAGGGCTAAGCTACAAAGAAATTGCCAATCGCATGAACATCAGTACAAAAACGATAGAATCGCATAAGTACAATATCTTAAAAAAGCTGGGCTTGAAAAACACCGTAGAGCTTGTCCGCTATGCAATAAAAAATCATATTGTCCAGGTGTAGGTATTGTTATCCTGGTTAATACAAAAAACCAAAGAGCCAAAGAGGTATTATATTATCAAATCCCGATTCAATATTGTCTTTAACGATAAATGCGTTATCCAGGTTTTTTATTTGTTTTGATTGTAACAAGATACCTGTTAGCATTGTTAATTGAATTTATAATTTTACAAAGAATTCTGTTAATTCTATTTAACAAAAATCAGGTAATTTGGTTAAATTACAAATACAAATCAATGGTTTTTCCTCGTAAGCATATAGTTTACTGTCCTTTTCTTCAATATAGTCTATTTCCTGTTGATCTTGCGTTCTCCAAAAATATGTATTCACCCAGGTATGATTATAGTGCAGGTATTTCATTCTTTCACTAATGACAAAGTTTTCCCATAAAGCGCCAATATCCTACCTGTTTCCAGGGAAGTTGAAATTTGCAATTAATGCATTTCGAATACCATTGTCATAGAAATATTTTTTTCTCCCCCCTTTCAATTCTTTTCTATGGTTTCTGCTAAAAGCCCAGGATTCGGAATATGACAAATGTTAGCTTCTTCATTTTCGAGTAATTTAGCATAAAAGAGGCATGGCAATGAACAAGTTAAATCGTCATGCATCTTTGTATGATAATACGTTTTAAATTAGTTGTCAGTTTTTTTCTTTTTTTTAACAAATCCAACATTAAAAAAGGGCATAACAGGTAACAAACCATTCTTTTCTGCAATGTTTATCAAACCATACTGTGCCCCTTGCAACTCATGAGCATGGTTTATCAATCCAAAAGAATATCCTTTAGCAACACCTTTAACTTTATTATATATGCCACCAATATTTAATCCAATAGCATCAGATTCGTAAATTCCAACCAACCCTGCGATGTTTATTCCGATAGCTTTACCTTTGTGTTTAGCGTAGAGCCCCCCTACATTAATCCCACCTGAGACACCTCCTGATTCAAGTGCAAGGCCCCCAACAGTAACAATTCCTATGCTTTTATAATCAGTGTGATTGTAGATACCTCCTACGTTAATTCCATAAACAGTATGCCTGCGCGAATAAAATGGATTTGCATTGATACCAATTACTTTATATACCTTTGGTGTGAATATAGAAAAAACCGAAGTTTTCTTTTTGGGGTATAAAGCATCAGCGTTTTCAAGTTCTTTATTTTTTTCTTCTTTATTCGCTTTGGCTTTATCTGTAGTTCTAGTTTTTACTTTAGTTGTTGTAGCAATATCTACATTTGTATCTATTGTCTCCAACTCCCTATAAGTTTCCTCCTCATTTAATAGATTTATATTTATGATTTCCTGGTATAAATCTATATAAGAGCGTTCAGTAGAGTCAAAAAACAGCAACTCATCCTTTTCCCATAAGTTATCAAGGCTATAAAAGTAACTAGATGTTGGCTGAACACCTTCCGATTTTATTAATTCATTGAGCCTTTTGCTTCTATTAGCGAACAACTCTTTAGTTATTTGCTCTTCCTGTGCTCTTTTTGATTTTACATTTTTATAAGTTCCAGGAAATCCTGATACACTGACAGTAGTTTTCCCACCAAAGAATAATATTTTATCAGTGGTTCTTGTTTTATAAATTGGAGAAACCAAAACATGTATGTTGTTTTGAGTAATCGCATTATAATATGCTTCTTCTTTAGCAGCTTCTACTGTTTTATGCTTGCCAGACTCTCCTTTAACTATTTTGTCAACATTGACATCAATTTCAGAATAATAATCATTTGAAATGAGTTTGCTATCATCAATTTTAGCCAACCTGTAAGAGTGTTTTAAACTATTACATGAAGACAAGAATAGTATGGTTATGGTTAAAAATAATAAATTCTTCATCATTTACTATTTTATGTCCAAAAAGTGAATATTTCTATCATTAACCAGTTGCTCGTATAAATCTATTAATGATTTTTCTTTTACCTCCAATAAAGAAGTACCCCTACTGGAGTAAACTTTTGTTTTAATATCATTTAATTCCGGTATCTTAGTAAGTTCTTCAATATGTTTTTTCCTCATCTCAAAATTCTCTTTTTCTATTTTTTCAAGCTCAGACCTCATCTTCCGTACATTTTTATATTCCCCTGCAAAACCAGAAACAGAAGCTATGGACCCCGAACCCATCGTTGTTACTTTGTAAATAGGATCAACCAAAATATGAATATTGTTTTGAGTAATAGCATTGTAATATGCTTCATCTTTTGCTGCTTGAATCGTTTTATGTGTTCCTGACTGGGCTGTTATTACTTTGACTAGATCAACTTCTACATCTACAATGTATTGATCTGAAATTTTTAAATCCTTGTTGTCAATATTTGCAGTCCTATAAGAATATTGACTTGTGCTGCATGATACAAAGAGTAATATCGATAATGAAATCACCCCAATTGTAAACCTAGTTTTTTGTTTATACATGTTTCTGAATATTAAAAATAACTTACTCTTATCGATTTTCAGCTTCCTCGCCTTGATCTCTTAAAAGGGTTCTCAAGGATTTGTCCCTGTAATTTGTCACGAAGAGGTGGTTAGCCTCTATTATAAACCAGCGATTGTTTTTATGCCTAATTAATAACTATTTCCCTACCAAAATAAACGGGCTCCAGAAATACGGGCAAGCGTATTTACCTTCGGAAATCATTTTTAACTTGGCTTTGCGCAAGGATTCGGAGTAGTTTGTATTGCTTTCATTTTCCAATAAATTGGAGTAAAAATCCACCATCAGTTGCTTGGTGGAGTTGTCTGCCACTTTCCACAGGGAGACGATAATGTTCTTGCTGCCGGCATAAAGCAATGCACGGCTCAAACCTATCAGCCCTTCTCCTTTTTTGATTTCTCCTTCATTTTTAAACCTTGTCTTGTCCTGGTATAGCTTTTACTCCATCCCCTTCTTCAATTTCTCCATAGCATTTTCCACGCCGTACTCTACCTCGGCTTCGTCTGAAAGGGGGTTTTTTGACCGTGCTTTGGCATTGTAAACCACCCTGCTGTCGTTTTCTGCATCATAGATTTTTATGGTTACCCTTATTACTTCTATCCCATTCTTCGAGAACAGGCTTTTTTTCATCACCTGCTCCTTAACGAGTTTACAAAGCAATATCATATTGGCTCCAGACTGGGAAGCAATTTGCCCGTAATTTTCTTCTTTTACCTCGTGGCTGCCGCCAAAAGCAAAAATGCGTACCGCTTTTTCCACCCTTTGTTTGCTCACGGGTTCAAAATTCTTGATGCTGCTCAGTTGCAGGCCTATCTTTTCATAAGCCATTTTTTTCAGTGCATCATTGCCATTCAGTTCTTCGCTGGGCGAAGTAATGGGCAATATGGCCACCTTGTGCTCTTTGTTTTTATCAAGATGTGGCGAAACAGAAGATTCTACCCAGTATTTTTGTGCGAAAACACTGCTGGTAAATACAATTGCTGCAATAATTAAAATTGTTTTTTTCATGATGACTTGTTTTTTATGATTAAAATGTAATTAAATTTTCACTGCTTTATTAAAATGCATTTTATAACTATAAATTCTTCATCCTGCTTTTGTCTTATGGATTATAAATGAATTTTTCATAATTGTTTCTGTTAATCATTTCAAATTCATGATTAGGGTAAGTTTTGGCAAAGGTTGTTGACAGTTTTGAAGCTTTTTTTGGATTCCACTTTATTTCATAAGTAAAAAGTTTGCCGTCTCTTTCTTCAATATAATCAATTTCTTGCTGATCCCGTGTTCGCCAAAAATATGAATTTGCCCAAATGTTATTATAATGAAGATATTTCATCCGTTCACTAATAAGAAAATTCTCCCATAATGCTCCAATATCTTGTCGCATTTCAGGGATATTGAAATTTGCGATTAAAGCATTTCGGATGCCATTATCATAAAAATAAATTTTCCGCCCACGTTTTAATTCTTTCCTGTGGTTTCTGCTAAATGCCTGAAGCCTGAAAATTATAAATGTTTGTTCTAAAAGCTGGATATATTTTTCAACAGTCTGGTTATCCATTTCCAGAAGTGATGCCAAATTGTTATAAGAAATCTCTGATCCAACCTGATAAGCAAGAGCTTGCAACAATTTGATGAGTTTTTCAGGCTTTTTAATACGTTCCCACATTAAAATATCCTTAAATAAATAGCTTTCTGACAATTGTTTCAGCACTTCTTTCTCATTCCCAACACTTGTAACAACTTCTGGATAATACCCATAGTTCATTCGATGAGGGAGAAGTCGGTTTTCCTCCAGAAAAGAATGATGTTCAACCATTTCGCCAAAAGAAAGTGGGAATAGCCTGTATTCCCATTTGCGGCCAGTAAGGGGTTCGTTGATGTTATTGGCAAGTTCAAATGCAGATGAGCCAGTAGCGATAACCTGGATACCTACTGATTGATCGGTTATAAGTTTGAGTTTGAGCCCAATATTCTCAATTCGTTGAGCCTCATCTATTACAATAATTTTTTTATTTCCAAAAAACAGTTTTAACCTGGAAGATGTTGCATTTTCAAATAAAGCGATGGTATCTGGTTCATCAGCATTAAACCATAAGCAATCAGAATTGTTTGCAAAAATCTTTTTAAGCAAAGTGGTTTTTCCTGTTTGCCTGGCTCCGAGCAAGATAATTGCTTTACCTGAAAAAAGCTTGTTTTGGATTATATTTTCAATACTTCTGGTTATCATAAGACGGAATTTTGATTGCAATCGCAAAAATACCGTTTTTTTTGCGATTGCAATCAAAAAAACACTAAAATTTGATGATGTAGTTAACATAAGCGTTTTTTGGGCGGGTTTCGTTGCCGCCTGTATAATCAATTGGTTGTGCACTATTATTTCCATTAACTGAATTTGTTGTAGCACCACTTCCAAATGAGACATCTGCACCACTGAATGACACATGATTATGATTTTCAAATTCATCATCCTGATAACTCCCCACAACATTCCCAACAGTATTTCCATTAATATCGGTTCTGTCAGCGATATCCGGGTCATTATTGGCTAA
>CAZJDA010000008.1:96239-101383 GCA_964544705.1 uncultured Bacteroidales bacterium | reverse complement strand
GCGTGGGATGTTTCATTTTTAAAGAACAAAATTTCTTAATCCAATTCATCCTTTCTCCCGCGCTCAGCCTTTGATCCCTGGAGGGAATCCTGCGCACTGCCAGTAAATTCAACCTTTTGTGGGTGTGTGCTTTGTGAGTTAAAAGTTAAAAGTTTATAAAGTTTGAAAGATACGTGTAGCCGGCTTTTTTTATTTGCAATATTCATTAGAATAGCCCCCGGATTCATCCGGGGGTTCATGAAATGCCTGTACCCCATAATTAGCCGGCTTTAGCCGGGCTTTCTTGGTTTGTTTTCATTTGGGAAATGATTGGGAAAAGCCTGCTTGAAGCAGGCTGGTGGAGTTGCCGTCTTTCCTTGAGCACCCGGCTTAAGCCGGGTGCTAGGCTGATGGTTTCTTAAGAGTATTATTTTTTTATTCAGGATTTTTGGTTTCTAGTTTTTGCATTTTTAATCATATAATCAGCCAATAATCTTACCAATTTTTTGAAATCATCAATTTCAAATTCAGCAATTTTGCCTTTGCCATTAACTGTGTCATTGAAAATCAATTTCTAAGTTTACATAATCCATGATAATTGTTTTGATTTATCATTGATGCTTATTCATCTTTTATACAACGAACCGAAAAACCACCTGCCCGATGGCTATTGCCTATATCGGCATTGTTGCTGTAGAAATACAAAAACAACGAATTTGTGCTATAAACAGTACTCGACCAATATTCACCACGTGAACCAACTTCATAGAGCGAACCACTATAATAGAGACGACGCCCTGCAACAGGCAACTTAAGCGGAGATGCATAAGCCCCTGCTGCATCATTGCTGCCCCAGCTTTGGCGCTCAGCTTCCCATTCCGCTTCTGTTGGCAACCTATAACCGCTTGGACAAGGGTTGTTGATTCCATTTACACCTTGCCATAAGTTATCATTTTGTGGGCTTCGCCAGTCGTGTGGATTGTCGCTAGTTGTTATAAAATAACTATGTCCAGGACTGTCGCTATTGCTTAATGTAGATGTAATGCTTGATGTTACTACCTGATGCCCGTCTGTATCTCTACCCCACTGGTATAAATCACCGTAAGCCAGTGTGTCCGTGCTGCTTATGGCTGCCCTTGAAGCGCCCAAATTCCTGTCCATCCATGTTTTACCTGTAGTTGGGTTTGTTACAATTGGGATTGTATAAAACGATATTTCATTTCCAAATGTTGTCCCAGCTTCATTTGTAACATAAGCCCTCACATAATAATCTGTTGCAGGGCTTAATCCTGTAATATCACTCACAAAACTACCAACACCACTGCCATCAACGGTATAGTCATCATCAAGTGTTGGGTTGGGGGAGGTGCTCCAGCATACGCCCCTTGCACTTACAGTGCCGTTCCCATTGCTTGTTACTTCACCGCCTCCTGTTGCGGTTGTGGCCGCTATGTTGGTTATAGGATCGGTGGTCACTGTCGGCAAATCAATGGTTGAAAAAGTAATTTCATCACCATAGGCTGTGCCAGCCTCATTGGTGGCATAAGCACGCAGGTAATAGGTTGTTAATGGCTGCAAACCGGTAAGGTTGCTTGTAAAACTGCCAGTGCCACTGCCATCTATGGTATGGTCATCATTAACCGTTGGGTCGGGTGAGCTGCTCCAACATACCCCACGAGCGCTCACAGTGCCTCCACCATTTTCAGACACCATACCACCCGATGTAGCGGTCGTATTGGTTATATTGGTCACGCTTGTGGTTGTTACCACAGGAAGGATAATTAAACTTGAAAAATTTTCCTCGCTGCCATAAGCTGTTCCAGCCTCGTTGGTTGCATAAGCCCTAACATAATAGGTTGTTCCGGGTGACAGCCCGGTAATGCTGCTGGTAAAAGTACCTGTGCCACTGCCATCTGTGGTATGATCATCGCTTATTGTAGGATTGGGAGAAGTGCTCCAGCATACTCCACGCGCTGATACATTCCCACCGCCTTCGCTTGTCACGTTTCCACCCCCGGTTGCCGTGGTAGAAGTTATATTGGTTACTGCATCAGTTGTGATGCCGGCATAATCTATGGTGGTAAAAGAAACTTCTTGCCCGTAAGCTGTGCCGGCTTCATTGGTTGCATAAGCTTTTACATAATAGGTTGTGCCGTTCAAAAGCCCTGTGATATTGCTGGTAAAAGTTCCTACACCGCCACCATCGTTTGTATGGTCATCATCAATGGTTGGGTTTGGTGAAGTACTCCAACAAACACCCCTTGAAGCCACATTCCCACCACCGTTGTTGATCACATCACCGCCTCCTGTTGCTGTTGTCCCGGCAATGTTTGTTATGCTGGCTGTTGTCACTTCTGCTAAACCAATCGTGGTGAAATTTATTTCGTCACCATAGGCTGTGCCGGTTTCATTGGTAGCGTAGGCACACAAATAATAACCCGTACCCGGTTGCAAACCGCTTAAATCACTTACAAATGATCCAATACCTGAACCATCAGTCGTGTAGTTATCATCAAGCGTAGGGTTTGGTGAAGTGCTCCAGCATACGCCCCTTGCACTGACAATTCCTCCACCGTTGTTGGTTACATTACCTCCACTGGTAGCCGAGTTTGCTGTGATGTTTATTACAGCAGAAGTGGTTACATTGGGCAACTCGATCAAGGTGCTGAAGTTTAACTCGTTTCCATAACCTGTTCCTGCTTCCTTGTTCAATTTGCTCAATTTGGAGTATAGTGTTTTCCCTTCCGTGTTAGTAGCATAAGCCCTAACATAATAACTTGTGCCAGGCTCAAGGCCCGTGATATTTGATATGAAAGAGCCACTGCCTGTGCCGTCTGTTGTGTGATCATCATCTATGGTAGGGTTCGTTGAAATATCCCAACATACTCCACGTGCAATAATATTGCCACCACCATTATTTGTAATATCTCCCCCGCTTTGTGCGGAATTTGCCGTTATATTTGTAATCTCTGTAGTTGTTACAGTAGGGAGCACCGGGATGGTTAGGAATTCTTCCTGGCTGCCATAAGCAGTCCCGGCAGCATTGGTAGCATAAGCACGGGCATAGTAGTTCATCCCGGGGTCTAACCCGCTTATGTTGCTTGTAAATGCCCCTGTGCCGGAACCATCGGTTGTGAAATTATCATCAAGGGTTGGGTTTGGTGAAGCGCTCCAGCATACACCCCTTGCTGTTACAGCTTCGCCACCGTTGCTTGTTACTTCGCCGCCGCTCACTGCTGTATTGGGGGTGATATTGCTTATGGCCGCTGTTGTAACAGTGGCAAGGCCATTGGTAGTGAAGCTTTTTTGTCCGCCGTAAAATATTGCCTTGGTTGTATTTTGCCCTTTCCTTGAAAAACGGGAATCCCTGTTCACAACTGAACGGGCTTTGACCTGTGATGAACGGCTTGTTCTTCCTGTCCTCGTGTCTTGCCTTTCATGGCCCCTCTCTTTTGTTGTTTTACCCGGTTTGGAATTTTTAGCATAAGCACGAACATAATAGGTTGTACCATGATCCAAGCTGTCAATGTTATGGGAGTAACTGCCGGTTCCTGCTCCCTCGTTAAAATAACTGTCATCTATGGTGGGCTGCTGGGATTTGCTCCAACAAAGCCCCCTTTCTGTAACGGCCAAACCGCCACTATCAGTAATATTGCCCCCGCAAGTGGCAGAATTATATGTTACCCCTGTGGCATCATTGGTAGTAAGGGAAATCGTTCCATCCTTGGTGGTGAATGATATTTCTTGCCCGTAGGATGTCCCGGCTTCATTGATAGCATAAGCTTTTAAATAGTATTTTTGCCCTATATCCAAATCCTCCAAGTGGGAAATAAAGTTGCCGGAGGACAATGTATCTTTGGTTATACCATCATTGACAGAAGGGTTCCCGGTTTTGTTCCAGCAAACGCCGCATTGGGATACTTCGCTGCCGTTTATTTCGGTTACGATCCCACCGGAAACGGCAGAAATGGCAGTAACGCCAGATACTTGCTGAGTTCCAATTATAGGTGTGCCAAGGGCATTGGTTGTTAAAGTTTTATTCTCCCCGTAAGCTGCCCAGTTTTTTGTTTTCACAAACACCCTGAAGAAATATCCTGTTCCTGGCAACAATCCTGTAATTTCTACTTGGCCGGAGTAGCCTTCCTCTAATGTGGTTTTATTGCTGTCAATGGTAGGGTTCTCTTTTAACCCCCAGCAAATCCCTATGGATTCAATATTGGTTTTGCCGGTATTATCAAGTTTGAAACTTATTTTTGCCATACGGTAGCTGACAGAGTCCACGGCAGGTTCGTTAAAGATGATCTCGTTGTTTTGCCCGGCAGGGGCTTTTTTATCTTCATCATCTTTTTCGCAGGCTTGCCATACGATGGCTGCTACCATAATAAAAAGTGCAATTATAAAGAAAGGTTTTTTCATGGTGTTTTTGTGTTGTTTATTATCAGTTTAGCACCCGGCTTCAGCCGGGTGTTGTTATTGTTTGCTGTTCTACAGCAGCCGGCTTTAGCCGGCTTTTTTTTATAAATCATCAAAAATCCCGTATTCTTTGCTCCATGTTTCAATTTCTTCACTAAACAGAACATGCTTGTGGTGTTCTGTTTGGTTATCGATGTATTTTTTTACTTTTTCTAATTGCGATGAACTTACCGAATAGGCTCCATACCCCCTTTGCCACGAAAAATGCGCCTTGAATATGTTTTTATTCAGCCACCTGGCCGAACTGCCTTTATAATACTGCATGATGTTGGCTATAGTTTTGTCGGTTGGTAAATCAATCAAGGCATGTACATGTTCCGGTTGAATGTTTAGTTTTTCTAAGGGCACACCAATCTCCTTGCTTTTATGAATAAGAAATTCAAACAAAGGTTCTCCTTGTTTTGAAAACAAAACACGTTCCCTGTTTTTTGTTGCCCAGATGAGATGGGTCCATATTCGTGAATGGGTGTGTAGCATTTTATTTGTTTTTATTGTTAAGCCTGCTTGAAGCAGGCTTACATAATAGCCTGCGTTCCTTGCCACCCGGTTGAAACCGGGTGTTATTCTAATTGCTATAGCTTGCTTTTGTTTTTATTTTAACTTGTTTAAAAATCATGTTTCCATTGTATTTCTATCCATTGTTAAGCCTGCTTGAAGCAGGCTTACATAATAGCCTGCGTTCCTTGCCACCC